>NZ_JAPZLB010000003.1:0-598510 GCF_033804635.1 Mycobacterium sp. RTGN4
GTTCTTTCTCAAGACGTCTCGCGTCGGGACCCAGCAGACGTCACCTGACAGCAGCCCTCACCAGGAACGACCCCGGTCTACGACCGGCACCAATCCCAACTACCGATTAGGACTCACAGAAGTACGAGATCTTGTCGCTGGCTGCGGCGACAACCGTCTGGCCGACCTCGCTATGGCGCACAGCCTCGTCGAAGCGTCCGACGACACAGCACAGCGAGGCCACCACGCATACGGCGGGGAGTCGCGGATGTCCGGCGGCGCGGGCACGCTCGACTGACTCTTCGGCCCAAGTTAGCGGTTCGTAGTTCTCGAGAAAGCAGCCGAGAAACCCTGCATATGCCGCGATCGAGGTGCCCGCGTCGAGGTCGCCCTCTGCCGTCGCCCACCGAAAGGCGGTGCGCAGGTTGGCCAGCTCGACCGTGAACCAGTCGAGCGCCGCGCGCTGGCGCGGGCCGTCCCACAACGCCATGATGTCGGCTTCCCGTCCGGCGAAGTACCGCGCGTGAGCGGCCCTCGCCTCGGTGGCCAGCCCACCGGCGACGAGTTGTTCCTCGGCGAACTGACGGATCGTCTCCAACATCGAAAACCGGGTCCGTCCTGACGATCGGTCGGCATTCAGCAGCGACTTGCGCACCAGAGCGTCGAGTACCTCGAGGATGACGTACTCGTCGACGGCATCTGACCCGGCTACCGCGCAGACGCTTTGCAGGTCAAATCCGCCCGCGAACACCGAACAGCGTTCCAGCACTGTCCTTTCGGTGTCGGCGAGAAGGTCGTAGGACCAGGCCACCGCGTGGCGCAGCGTCTGGTGGCGTTCCAGGCCGCGCCGCGAGCCGACCAGCAGCCTGAACCGGTGGTCGAGTCGATCACGCATCTCCACCGCAGTCATCGACGCCATCCGGGAGGCCGCCAACTCGATGGCCAAGGGAATCCCATCCAGGCGCTGACAAACCTCGGTGACCGCGGCAGCCTCATCGCCGTCGACCATCGAGAAGCCAGGTGTGATGCCTTGAGCGCGTTCGACGAACAGACTCACCGCCGCAGAGTCGATGCCCGCTGCGGCGTCCAGCGAGCGCACCGGCAGAACCTGCTCGTCTGGGACGCCGAGTCCCTCGCGGCTGGTGGCGAGGATTCGTGCGGTCGCCGAGTGCGCGAGAATCGCTTCGATCAGGTCGGCGGCGGCGACCAGAACGTGCTCGCAATTGTCGATCACCAACAGCCGGATCCGGCCCTCCAGCGCAGCGGCCACCGACTCAGTAACGGTCTGACCCGGCTGCTGGGTGATGCCCAGCACGGCCGACACCGCATCGGGCACCGCTGCCGGATCAGTCACCGCTGCCAACTCGAAAAGCCAAACACCGTCGGGAAACTCGTCGGCTAGGTGCGCCGCGACGTGTAGCGCCAGACGCGTCTTTCCGACCCCACCCACGCCGGTCAGCGTCACCAACCGATGCGCCTTGACCGCCGCTTCAATCTCGGCGACCTCGGACTCACGTCCAATCAAGCTGGTTGTCGCAGGCCGAAGGTTTCCCGGAGTCGTATCGAGCGCCCGCAACGGGGGAAAGTCCGTGCGAAGTCCCGCTGACCGGACTTGAAACACACCGACCGGAATCGGTACGTCCCGCAGCCGTCGCGGCCCAAGCTCCAGCAGCTCAACCCCGCTCAGCAGTCCGGCTGTCGAGTCGGCGACCAGTATCTGACCACCGTGCCCGGCGGACATCACCCGCGCCGCACGATTGAGCACCGCGCCGAAGTAGTCCCCGTCGCGCAGTTCGGCTTCGCCGGTCGCCAGGCCCATCCGCACCGGCAATTCCAGTTCCTGCTGCGCGGTCACCGCCGCATCCACCGCTGACTTGGGCGAGGCGAACGCCGCGCAAACACCGTCGCCGGTGTGCTTGAACAAGCAGCCGCCGTGGGCCTCGATCGCGTTGCGCAAGACCGCGTCGTGCCTGGCCAGAGCTGCCCGCATCGCGTTCGCATCGTTTTCCCACCGACGGGTCGAACCCTCAATATCGGTGAACAGAAACGTCACGACGCCCGAAGGGGCAGCGGCCGGGTCAGCGGACACCCACGCAGAATCTCACAGCAGACAGCCCGACCTCGTACATCGGCCAATCCGGCTCCGCCGGGAATGTGACCCGCGCCGCGAAGGTTCGCACAAACATGGCGAAGATGAGCATCGACGAGCGCGAACGTTATCTAGCGGATCTCCACGTCGGGGTGATCGCAGTCGAACGGCCGGACCGCGCGCCGTTGGCGCTGCCGATCTGGTACGGGTACGAGCCCGGCGGCGACGTGACCCTCTGGACCACCGAGGGCACGCTGAAGCACCAGGTGATCAAGGCCGCCGGACGGTTCGCCATCACCGCCCAAGACGAGCAGCCGCCGTACAAGTACGTCACCGCCGAAGGCGACGTCACCGAGATCGCCACCGCGGTCGAGGCCGACGCCCGCAAGATCGCGATCCGCTACCTCGGCCAGGAGGGTGGCGACCAGTTCACCGACCAGAACTTCACGCCGAACTCCATCGTGATCCGCATGCGGCCCAAGAAGTGGCTGAGCACCGACTACTCGAAGGACTCCTAAGCGGGGCCGAAGCCTGATCAAGTCGTGACCTGCGAGGGGTGCCGACGCACGTACCGTCGGAACCGATGCCCAATAAGCAGACCTCCGACACGCTGACCGACGCCACACCAACATACGAAACCGAAGCGACCAGGCCACACGTCTATCAGCAGATCGTCCCTGCGCTGCAGTGGACATTCGTGGGGTTTGGGGTCGGCTGCCTGCTCGGCGCAGCTGCCATCGGGGCGTACACGGTGTTCGGCGCCACCCGACTTCCCGACTGCCGCGCTGACGCCTGCGTCACCGCGACGCAGCTCGCGACCAGATTGGGTTGGGCAGTGCTTCTGGTCGCGGCAGCCATCCTGCTGTGCCTACTGGTGTCCCTCCGCGTACCCGACGACGCGCGGATCAACCGCGGACTGCGCGTCGCCATCGCGCTCGCCGGTCTCGGAGTGCTAATCGGCTACCGCACAAGCCAATTCACCCGGGTGCGCGACGAGATCGATGTCTACTTCCGTACCTGGGAGCAGATGTGGACGGTCAGCGCGGCGGTGTGGCTCGTGGCGATCGGAGCCGGCGCGGTCGCCGTGTTCAACTCGCAAAAGCTCCGCAGGCCAACCTGCTTCGGCGCCGCATTCCTCGCCATCGGGCTCGTCGCCGCCCTGACGCTCAGCGTCACCCAGTTCAACGATGCGCTGCGCAAGGGCGACGACGGTCGGTACGTCGACGCGACACAGGCATCGGACGTCGGCGTTGCACCGAAACCCGCGAACCTGGGCCAACACGGCTTCGGCCGCATACTTCGCTACGAGCGGGACGTGAAGATCGTGCCCGCGGGCGCCGGCTTCGTCGTCAAGAAATCGCTCTTCGACGAGTCGACCGCGCCCGACGTCGTCGCTTACGACGCGTCGGGCCACGAGCGCTGGCACTACCAGCGCACCGGTCCGCGGCCGTCGGACAGCCCGTCGTCGATGTCGGTCTCGGGACTCGGTGTCTACGCCGACGGCCGCGTGGTGGTGCTGTCGCTGCTGGGCGAGCACGGACTGTACGTCGGTCTCGACGCCGTCACCGGCACCCAGCTGTGGACCTCCACCGATCCGACGATGAGCGCCGCGCTCGACGTCAGCGACTTCGACTACACGTCACCGGATTTCGTCGCGCGCGACGACGGACGTTGGACCGCGTTCGACCCGCACACCGGCCAGCGCACGTGGAGCATCGTCGACCCAGTCCACTGTCCCGGGGCCACTGCCCCCGACGGCATGCTGCCCACCTTCCACGGCCAGCACGTCTATCCAGTCGACACGCCTACCCGGATCGGTGCGGTCATCGACTGCTCGACACGCGAGCGCATCGACCTGCGGTTGGTCACCGTCAACCCGAGCTCCGGTGCCGTCACCAACGACAAGACCCTCTCTGCACTTGAGGCCGTGCCCCGCGCGGACATTCAGTCGTGGGCGGCCGTCGCCGTCCCCGGAGCCAGCGCCGTGATCCTGAAGCTGTTCAGCACCCGTCGGCCGTTGGACGCCTACGTCGACGCGACCGGGCTGCGCACCGACTTCCCGGGTCCCAACCCGCTCGAGCCCATCGGCGACGGGATGTTCACGATGCGCGACCGCAACACTCTGCGGATCTATTCGGGAGAAGCGTTGGTGCAGTGCGACATTCCGCTCGGCCGCAGCGGTCCCGTCGACTATGCGTTCCTACGCGACCAGGTGGTGGTGCTCGACGAACAGCCGCACCAGCTGCAGGTGTTCAACCGCGCGGGCTGCCTGCAGGTCGGCACCGTGGCGATACCCCCAGGTTTCGAGGGCATCACCCCCGCGCGCAGCGTGACGCTTCTGACGCTTCACACCGGACGACGGGTGGTGCGGACCTCCGTCATCGGATTCGCACCCTGAGCACGGTGGCGGCCTGGTCGCTCGCTGACGTGATCAGAGGAGGCCACGTAACCGCCGCGCGGTGTTTCGGGCCGTACCTCTGCATAACGGCGGCGGTGCTCGCGGTGATGCGTGGGCCCGACGATGATGGGCGTCGTGACGTCGCCGGCGTCCGGGTCGTCGACGACGTTCGGATGGCCGACTGCGCGAAGCGGGTTCGTGTGCAGGCGCGGGCTCGCCGAGACGCGCTCCCATCGGAGCGCCGAGGCGTTCCACTGGCGGACATTCGTGCCAAGGAGTGCATGCCGGAATTGGTTGCCCCCGTTACGCTTTGCTTCGTACATGGCCGTATCGGCAATACTGATCAACCCGGTGATCGCCGCGTCGTTGTCGCCACCTTCGAGCATCCGGTCGCATTGGATGACTGCGGTGCCGACACTCGCGGTGACTGGGTGCGGCAAAGCGGCGACGGCTTCGCACAGGCGCCGACCGAAGAAGACTGGCCTTGGGTCGCTGACGACCTCGGCGACGAGGAACTCCTCGCCCCCAGCACGGGCGACCACCGCGGCCCGGTTGGTGAGCTCGCGTAGCGCGTGGCCGACGGCGACCAGGGCGACGTCACCGGCGTAATGGCCGTGCGTGTCGTTCAGCCGCTTGAAACGATCCAGGTCGATCATCGCCAGCACCACGTAGGCGTCGTGTCCACTGGCGTCGACCAGGCTGCTGGTGCGCTGATAGAACGCTCTTCGGTTGAGCAGGCCGGTGAGCGGATCGCGGTCGGCCTTGAGCAGGTCGACACCGAGGGTCTGCACGATGATCTGAATTCCGAACGGCACCGCAACGTTGAGCACGAGCACCACTGCCGAAGCGCACACCGCACGTACCACCCCGTCCTCGGACGCGAGCGCGGTGGCAGGAACGGCGGTCACCCCGATGACGAAGACGAGGTTGGACACCATGAGCCATGGAGCGTGAAACAGCGCGATGTAGCCGGAAATGGTGGCGAAGCCCGCGCATGCCAGGACTCCCGTCAGAGGGTCACTTTGGGCGAGCACCGCCGCGGCGATGCTGGCGCTCGCCAGTACCGCGTACGCGATCGACTGGTCCTTGGAGGGGAATCGAGCCACCCAGAGCACGGCGCACGCAGTCGCGCCAACCCCTGAGGCAATCGTGAGCACGATGCCCGTGATGCCCCAGGGCGGCGCCGAACTCCAAAGCATTGCCACCGGAATGGCTGCCAACGACAACGAGGCGGCCGCCACGACGCCGCGCGTCATGTTCGCCATCCGGCGCACCCGCAAGTACGAGCTGAACCAATCGAAGTGAGTGGGCCGCCGCCACCACCACTGAAGAACTCGAATCAGCGGTGACTCACCCCCACCCCCACGATGCTCGCGAAATCGTAGCGCGTTGCGCCATTCGTTTGCCCAGCCCTTGAGGGCAGGGTGAATTCACTATACAGAGCGATTGCCACCACCTTTATCGGCAATTTCTGTGAGTATTAAAATACACCGATCTACCTGGTGTAACGGATGATCAATTCGTGATCAGCACGCGTGGACTCAGTTGCTGTCGTCGTGAAGTGTTTTCGTTCGTACCATTCGCACGATTCGAGTCCGGGCCGCCGGTCAGGCTGAACCCTACTGCGATGTTGGTGACTAAGAGGGTTGATCGAGTCGGGATCTCAGGTGCTGAGCGGTGGGTCGGGGGAACCGCGCCTCGGCGGGGTCGTCGTGCTCAGTGGCCTGCCGCAGGATCGCAACGGCTTCATGCATCCGGTCGCCGCAGGCGTTGGCGATGTCCCACCGCCAGACATCGGCCCGGGTCCGGACGAGGGGGAGCACGGCGTCGGCGAGCGCGGTCACCCGGCCATCATCGTGTGTCGTTGGATGGAGTGCGGAGTACTACCGGCAAATGCATCTCTGCATCATGATGCGACGATGCTAGAATCGGGCATGCGTACCACTATCGATCTCCCTGATGACCTGCGCCAACAGGCGCAAGCCATTGCTCGCGATACACGCCGCACGCTGAGCGAAACGGTCGCTGACCTCATGCGGCGGGGTCTCGGTGCTGGTGGCCCGGCCACCGCCGTTTCGACAGACCCCCGAACCGGATTGCCGGTTGTGAGCGTCGGCACGGTCGTGACTTCCGAGGATGTGCGGTCGCTGGAGGATGAGGAGTGACGGTGCTGCTCGACTCGAACGTGTTGATTGCGTTGGTTGTAGCCGAGCATGTGCATCACGACGTCGCCGCGGAGTGGCTCTCAACGGTCGATGCGCCGTTCGCGACGTGCCCGATCACTCAGGGCAGCGTTGTACGTTTCCTGCTGCGGGCGGGGTTCATGGCGGCAGCCGCGCGCGATGTGGTCAGCGCAGTCGAGAGCGCGGACGGCCACGAGTTCTGGCCCGACAGTGTGTCTTTCGTTGATGTGCAGGTAGGCGGTGTGGTTGGCCGCAGGCAGGTGACCGATGCCTACCTTGCTCAACTCGCCCGGCACCACGACGGTCAATTGGCGACGCTGGACAGCGGACTGGCCCAACTGCACAGCGACGTGGCGGTACTTATTTCGACCGTTACTTGAAATGTGTGTGCCTTGGAGGCAAGGCGGGCGATCGGCTGGCATCTCACGTTGTCGCTCGTAGTCGGGCACGACGTATGTGTGCTTCGCCAGCCGTGCGGGATATGGCCGACGTGACTGGAGTGCCATCGACCGGCCGACCGATCCTCAGCTCACGCTCAGCAGATGCTTAGCGAAGTTAAGTGTTGGCTCACTAAACTCGCCGGGTGCTAGTCAGCCCCGCCGCCGCGACCAGTGGCACTGTCGAGCACAAACCGGTGCGAGTCGACGCGCTCACCGGAATGCGCGGCTTGGCAGCCCTGCTGGTGCTGGGCACGCATGCAGCGTTCGCCACCGGCAAGCTGTCGCACGGCTACGTCGGCGTGATGTATGCGCGCCTGGAGATTGGCGTGGCGATCTTCTTCGTGTTGTCGGGCTTCCTGCTGTTCCGGCCATGGGTCCGCGCAGCGGCCGCGGGCCAGTCGATGCCATCGGTCGGGCACTACGCATGGCGTCGGATGCGCCGCGTCATGCCCGCCTACCTCGTCACCGTGGCCTTGGTCTTCGTCGTGTTCTCGTTTTACTCGGCGGGCCCGAATCCCGGTCAGAGTTGGGCAGGTCTACTGAGGTACCTCACGCTCACGCAGATCTACACCGACGATTTCCTGATTACGTATCTGCACCAAGGGCTTTCGCAGATGTGGAGTCTGGCGGTGGAGGTGTCGTTCTACGCGCTGCTGCCACTGCTGGCGTATCTGTTGTTGACGGTGCATTGCCGCGGCCGGTGGCAGCCCGCGCGCCTGCTCGCCGGCCTGGCCGTGATCGCCGCGGCAAGTCCGCTGTGGTTGATCATCGTGAACGCCACCGACTGGCTGCCGAACTCGGCCGGGATGTGGTTGCCTGCCCACCTCATCTGGTTCGCGGGCGGGATGATGTTGGCGACGTTGCAATCGATGGCGGTGCGTTGCCGTGCCGCACTGGCGATTCCGTTGGCAGCGATGCTGTATCTGTTGGTCTGCACGCCCATCGCGGGAGCCATCACGATGGGGCCGATTCGGCTGTGGGAACCGCTCACCAAGAATCTTCTGTACGCGGCCATCGCCACTTTGGTGGTGGCGCCGCTGGTGCTCGGTGGCGGCGGGCGGTTCGCGCGCGTGCTCGGTAGCCGACCCATGGTCTGGCTAGGCGAGCTCTCCTACGAAATCTTCTTGCTGCACGTGGCGGTCATGGCGTTGGTGTTCGGGGTTGTACTGCGCTGGCCGCTCTTCACGGGTTCACTGCCGGTGCTGTTCGGGTTGACGCTAGCCATCACGATTCCGCTGGCGTATGCGCTGCGTCGGATCACTGAGTCAAGGCGAAACACGAACTGGGACAACGAACGTACGGCGGCCGTCGGAGTCGAACTACGGGCACTCGCCCGCGTGGACTAGGAAGAGGCAATCCACTGGTACCATCGAGTGGGTAGAAAGGTACCACCATGGCGTTGAACATCAAGGATGCGTCAGTTCACGAAGCGGTCAAGCAGATCGCGAAGATCACGGGCGAGTCCCAGACTGAGGCGGTCGCGAAGGCGGTCAACGAGCGCTTGGCCAGGCTGCAACAGGACGATCTCGCGGCCCGGCTACTGGCCATCGGTCGCAAGACCGCCAGCCGGATGAGCCCAGAGACCAAGCAGTTGGACCACGGGCAGTTGCTCTACGACGAGCGCGGCCTCCCGGCGTGATCGCGGATACGTCGGCGATCGTCGCGATCCTCAAGGAGGAGCACGACGCTGCGGTCTACGCCAAGGCCATCGCCGCCGCCGAGGCGCGACGCCTATCCGCGGCCAGCTACCTCGAATGCGGGATCGTGCTCGACTCCCAACGGGACCCGATCGTCAGCAGAGCCCTGGACGAATTCGTTCTGGAAGCGGAGTTCGTGGTCGAGCCGGTGACCGAGCGTCAGGCCCGCCTGGCCCGTCAGGCCTACGCAGATTTCGGCAAAGGCAGCGGCCACCCCGCCGGATTGAACTTCGGCGACTGTCTCTCGTATGCGCTGGCGCTCGACCTGCGCGAGCCACTGTTGTGGAAAGGCAACGACTTTGGGCGTACGGGCATCCAATCCGCGCTTGAGCAAGAGTGATTGAATGCCGCGCCGACCACGCATTTTCCCCCCAAGGGTGTACCCTGAGGGGTGCTGGTACTCACCAGCCCATCCGGAATGGCTCAGCTTCTAACGCTGATTGGCCCGAGCATCCGCTCACACCGGACACACGTGGCACTCGCCACGAACAAAACGTGGCAACCGCCAGTCGGGATAACTTTGAATGCTCCATCGTTCGTTCAGCCGTTAATTGCTCCCTTTGGGATGCAACACTTTTCGTATATGCCGAGCTTCGGCATCCTTAGCACCTACGCGCCGACGCACTGCGGACTCGCGACCTTCAGCGCCGCCCTGGCCGAAGGGCTGACAGTCAGAAGCATCGATGTCAGCGTGGTGCGCATCGCCGACGAAGAGGCCTCCACCGAGCCCGACGTCATCGGCGAACTCGTCAACGGCGACGCCGCTTCCGTACAAGCAACCGCCGAACTGCTCAACCGCAGCGACGTCGCGATCATCCAGCACGAGTACGGCATCTACGGCGGTCCTGACGGCGACGAGGTCGTCCAGCTCATGAAGGCGCTCCGCGTGCCGTCCATCGTCGTCGCCCACACGGTGCTCAAAGATCCGACGCCGCAACAACGTTCGGTGCTCGAATCGGTGCTGGCGCTGGCCGATCACGTGGTCGTGATGTCGGAGACGGCTCGCGAACGGCTGTGCGCCGGTTTCGCCGTCGACGAACGCAAGGTCTCCACGATTCCGCATGGCGCGGCGCTGCCCGCCACCAACGGTGTTCCGCACGCGGACCGGCCCACCATCCTGACCTGGGGCCTGATCGGGCCTGGCAAGGGCATCGAGCGCGTCATCGACGCCATGACGTCCCTCAAGGGCCTTCCCAACCCGCCGCGGTACCTGATCGCCGGCCGCACCCACCCCAAGGTGCTCGCCACCCAGGGTGAGTCCTACCGTGAAGCGCTCTTTGCGCAGGCCAAGCACCTCGGCGTGGCGGATTCGGTGTCCTTCGACGCCGAGTACCGCAGCCCCGCCGCCATCACCGAGCTCGTCCAGACCGCCGCCGTCGTGGTGGTGCCCTACGACTCCACCGATCAGGTCACTTCGGGTGTACTGGTCGACTCGGTGGCCAGCGGCAGGCCCATCGTCGCCACCGCCTTCCCGCACGCCATCGAACTCCTCGGCAGCGGAGCGGGCACCGTCGTCGCACACGACGACCCCGATGCCCTCGTCACCGCGCTGTCGCGGCTGCTGACCGATCCGCACGTCGCCGGCTCGATGGCCTCGCACGCCCGCGGTCTGGCGCCTGCCATGGCCTGGCCGGTCGTCGCGCACGCCTACGTCGAGCTCGGCCAACGGCTCGTCGCCGCGCGCTTGGCCGTGGCATGACCGCCCCTGCGCCGCACCCGGTGTTCGCGCACCTGCTGCGCATGACGAACCATCGCGGCACCTTCGAGCACGCCTTGATGACCGCACCGCGGCGCGAACACGGGTACTGCACCGACGACATGGCCAGGGTGCTCGTCGTCGCCACCCGCGAACCCGACGCACCTGGCCCCCTGAACGGGCTCGCCGGCAAGGCCCTGCAGTTCCTCAACGACGCGCAGTCCTACAACGGCTCCTGCCGCAATCGGATGGACAGTGCCGGGAATTGGACCGACCAGCCCACCACGGACGATCACTGGGGCCGTTGCCTCTGGGGGCTTGGCACGGCCGCCGCGCACAGCGGCGTGAGCCTGGTGCGCCGGCTGGCCGTCATTCAGTTCGAGCGCGCGACCAAAACCAGGTCGCCGCATCCGCGGGCGATGGCGTACGCCGCCGTCGGCGCCGCCGAACTGCTCACGTTCGAGCCTGGCAACGCAGTCGCCCTGAAACTGCTCACCGACTACGCCGCAACCGTCGCGCCACCCGCCGGCACACCCGAATGGCCTTGGCCCGAACCAAGGCTCACCTACGCGAACGCCGTCCTCCCCGAGGCGATGATCGCAGCCGGCGTCGCGCTCGAGGACGCCGACCTCAAGCAACGTGGCCTGGATCTGCTGGAGTGGCTGCTCGACTACGAAACGACCGACGGCCACCTGTCACCCACCCCAGTGGGCGGCCGGGGACCGCAGGACGCTAAGCCTGGTTTCGACCAGCAGCCCATCGAGGTGGCCGCGCTCGCCGACGCCTGCGCGCGCGCCGCCGCCGCCGATCCACGCGAACTCTGGCCCAACGGCGTCCGGTTGGCCGCCGCCTGGTTCGAGGGCGTCAACGACGCCGGGTTGCCGATATGGGACCCGGAGACGGGCGGCGGATACGACGGGCTGCTCGTCGACGGCGTCAACCTCAACCAGGGCGCGGAGTCGACGCTCGCGGTGATCTCCACCTTGCAGCACGCGCGGCGCTTTTCACCTGTCCCGCAATGACTTCGACACACGCCGGGCTCGTCACCCGCAACGCTGAGCGGGTGGCGGCGAACCCGGCGCGGGTGATCGTCCAGCTGTTCGTACCCGGCCAGGAGGGCTTCGAGCTTCAAGAGTCCCGCGCCGGAGTGGTGCTCAAGCGCATCCTCGCCCTGACCGACGACGACGTGCGCTCGGCCTTGGACGACGTCATCGCCCGCTTCGACGGACGCCACCGCGACCTCGCGGGCACGTTCCGTCAGCATGCCCACGAACTCGCCGACCGGCTCGATCCCACCATCCAGCTCTCCGAGGCGCGAATGCTGTTGCTGGGCGCCACCTTTACCAGCGAGTACGCCATCGAGGGTGCGGCGCTGTGCAACCCGAGCATCGTCGCCCATCCTGACCAGACCGGAACGGCCGCGGGAAGCTTGCGCTTCGTCATGAGCGTGCGGGGGATAGGGGAAGGGCACCGCTCGTCCATCGGGTTCCGCACCGGGGTCGTCGACGACGAAGGTCGGGCCACGCTCGACGAGCCCGTCCCGTTCGCCACCAAGGGACGCGTCTCGGGCGCGCTGCTCGACAGTGCGGTGTTCCGCGGCGAACTCAGCAGGCTCGGCAGCGCAGGCGAGACCGCGAACTACGTCTTCGACGTGCTCGGCGAGCGCTTCACGCGATCCGACCTCGACGAGGGCATCAACAACCTCCGGGCCAACCTGCGCACCCGCAGTCATGCCGAACGTACCGTCGGTCTGATTCGCACGATCGCCGCCCGGTTCTATGCCGTCGAATTCCCCAGCGACGTCACACTTTCCGAACGTGTGCTGTGGCCTGCGATGGAAGCCGAGCAGGCCGGCATGGAGGACGCCCGGTTCGTCCGCTTCGTCGACGACGACGGATCGGTCACCTACTACGCCACCTACACGGCCTACGACGGATCGCACATCAGCCAACAGTTGCTCGAGACCAAGGACTTTCAGTCGTTCACGTCGGGGCCGTTGGTCGGGAAGGCCGCCGCCAACAAGGGCCTTGCGCTGTTCCCGCGTCGCATCAACGGCCGTTACGCCGCCATGTCGCGCTCGGACCGCGAGACCAACACCGTCGCCTTCGCCGACCATCTTGCGGTCTGGACCACTGCGTCGCCCTGCCAGCAGCCGATCGAATCATGGGAGGCACTGCAACTCGGAAACTGCGGCCCGCCAATCGAAACCGATGCTGGCTGGCTGGTGCTCACCCATGGCGTCGGGCCCATGCGCACCTACAGCATCGGAGCGATCCTGCTCGACCTCGACGATCCGACCCGGATGCTCGGCCGACTCCGCCGCCCCCTGCTCAGCCCCGCACCCGACGAACAGAACGGCTACGTGCCCAACGTCGTCTACTCCTGCGGCGCGCTCGTCCACGCCGACACCCTGGTGATTCCCTACGGGATCGCCGACGGCGCGATTGGCATTGCCACCGCGCCACTTCCAGAGTTGCTTGCCGAAATGAGGTCATCATGAGCACCACGAGAAGAACCACCGACAAGACGCACAATCCGCTCGGCGAGTACGTCCTACACATGGGCGCGGGCTTCGTCGCCAAAGAGCGTCCGCACGTGTTGGAGGCGTTGGCGACGCTCGCGCCGCACCTGGGCCGGTGGGATCCGCATGACGTCAGTCTGGAAGTGTCGCTACAGGATCGCGGCCGCCGGGAGCAGCGCGTCACGTTGCGGACCACCTTGCCCGGGCTCACTCCGCTGGTCGCGGTCGCCGACAATCCGGACGTCACCCGTGCGTTGCACGACGCCAAGCACGAATTGATCCGCCAACTCGAACACCAGAAGGCGACGCGTGCGCCCAAGCACAATCGCGACACCATCCGTCACCGGAGCTAACCAGGCGCTACGTTCTGACGGTCAGGCTGCCCGTTCGACGCGACCGGTCTCGACGTCGTAGACCAGGCCGGTGACCTGGAACCGTTCGGAAATCGGCGGGAGCGACCGCAGGATCGCCACGTCCGCTTCGACCGCCGCCCACGGATCGGCGACGTGCTTGTCAGTTAGGCCCGGGGGACCGACCTGGAAGTAGTCGGCCAGCTGCTCTGGCGGATCCTGCAACCGCGTGATCCCACAATCGGTGTGCTGCAACACGATCAGGTTGCCCGGCGGGCCGGTGAAACCGCCCATCGCCATCGTCAACCGACCCAGCAGCGCTACCTCGCCGATCGTCGCCGGCGTCACTCGACCGCCGACGTTGCGGATGACGGCCACCTCCCCGAGCGCGATGCCGAGCACGTGCGCGGGATCGACCCGCGGATCCACGCACCCGATCAGCAGGGTCTTCCAGCTCGGCAGCAGCGGCATTCCCGGCACGAAATCCGTTCGGGCGAAGACGTCATTGCGCTCGGTGATCGTGTCGATGACGGCCATGTGTGTCTCCGTTCTTCCGACTCCATGGGAGCATGCTATTCTGACTAATGCAAGCGTTAGTCAGAAGGGAGCTCGGTGTGGACTTCGAGGACGCCCTTCGCGACCGCAGCGCGTGGCGCATCGGCGACGGCTGTTCGATGACGCGGGTGCTGGACCTGCTCAGCGCCAAGACGTCGTTTCAGGTCATTCGCGAATTGTTCTTCGGCACCAGTCGTTTCGACGACTTCGTCGATCGGACTGGTAGTTCCGCACCCGCCGTGTCACGGGCGCTCAAGCAGATCGAAGCCGCTGGGATCGTCGACCGCGCCGCCTATCGGGAACCGGGCAGCCGCGTCAGAGACGAGTACCAACTGACGGCTGCCGGGGAGGACCTGCTGCCGGTGTTCATGGCGTTGGTGCAGTGGGGGGACAAGCACCTCCAGGGCGGTCGCCCCCGGCTGGACTTCGTCGATGCCGACACGGGCCGGGCCGTCGGCGTTCGGGTCGACGCTGCCGACGCGCCTGCGCTGCGTTCTGCTGACATCGAAGTACGACGAAATATGAGGTCCCACAAATGGTGAACACCGCAACCGTCATCAGCACGCCGCACACCGCGACGCGACTGGAGATTCCAACCGGCACGCCGTTCCAGACGTTTCGCGAGGCCTTCGAAGCAGCCGCGCCCCGATTCGACAGCGCGGCCATCACCGCGCGCGGCGGCAGCTGGGACGAGGTGCTCGCCGCCGTCGCCGCCAACGCACCGCACGGACTGATGGTCTTCTGGTCGATCGACATCGCGCCGCTGATGACCGCAGCCGGGCACCATGACGACGCCGTCGAGTACCTGCTGGGCAACCACACCGTGGCCGAACGGATGTACCGGCACGATCCGTTGGCAGTGCTCTACGCGCCGCTGCGCATCCTGGTGTTCGCCGACGCGCACGGAGAGGCGGTCTTCGCGCTTGATCAACCCAGCACGCTGTTCGGCAGCCTTGGCGACCCGAGGATCACCGAGGTCGGCCACGAACTCGACGCCAAGGTCGCGGCCCTGTTGGCCGCCATCGGCGTCGACGCAGGCGCGGCGCTCAGTCCAGCCGAATAGGGCACCGCGGCGTCCGCGTAGTGTGGAGGCAACTGCCGATGCGCTGCTGCCACCCGCTCGATGTTTGAACCTCGCTTGGTTGGCCATTCCTTCGGTTAACGGGCCCAGATCCTCGCCCTTCCATTGGAACGACCGAGGACCCCGCATGGCCATTGCCGACATCGCCGCCTACACCCATCTGAACGCCACCGACATCGAGACCCTCGGCGACGAGCTCGACGCGATCCGTAGCGACGTCGAGGATTCGCGCGGCGCGCACGACGCGGCCTACATCCGCCGCACCATCCGGTTCCAGCGGCTGCTCGACGTCGGCGCGCGTCTGCTCATCGGCCGGAGTCGATCGCGGGTGGGTTGGCTCGTCGGGACCGCGGCGCTCGCGTACGCGAAAAGCGTCGAGAACATGGAGATCGGCCACAACGTGTCCCACGGCCAATGGGATTGGATGAACGACCCGGAGATCCACTCGACGACGTGGGAGTGGGACATGGTGGCGCTCTCGTCGCAGTGGAGGCACTCGCACAACTACCGCCATCACGTGTACAGCAACGTCATCGACATGGACGACGATCTCGGCTTCGGTGCGATGCGGGTGACCCCCGACCAACCCTGGAAGAAGGAGTATCTGCTGCAGCCGCTTCAGAACCTGGTGCTGGCGCTGACGTTCGAATGGGGCATCGCGCTACGCGGGGTCAACGTAGAGCGGATCCGGGCCGGTTCCAGTGGCGCTGTGGCAAGCCAGCCAAAGACATTGCTGCGGAAGATCGCTCGGCAGGCAGCCAAGGACTACGTGCTGTTCCCGGCGCTGAGCCTCACCCGATGGCGCAGAACGCTGGGCGCCAACGCGATGGCTAACCTATTGCGCAACGTGTGGGCGTACATGGTGATCTTCTGCGGGCACTTCCCCGAGGGCACTCAGGTGTTCACGGTCGACGTGCTCGACGAGGAGACCAAGGGCGAGTGGTATCTGCGCCAGATGTTGGGCGCCGCGAACTTCAATGCTGGACCGGTGATGGCGTTTTCGAGTGGCAACCTGTGCTACCAGATCGAACATCACCTGTTCCCCGACCTTCCGAGCAACCGACTGGCCGAGATCGCCACGCGCGTGCGGCCGCTGTGCGAGAAGTACGACTTGCCTTATACGACAGGCTCGCTCGCGCGTCAGTACATGTCGACGCTGCGGGTCATCAACAGGCTGGCACTGCCCAACCGCTTCCTGAAGTCCGCTTGATTTGCGTCAGCGCCGCTTGAGTCAGTCGCGGATGCCGGTGTGACTTCCCAGCAGACCTTGACGCGCGGTGCATCCGTAAATTGAGGTGGTTGAGAGTTTCTCGAACCAGCTTCGGTACGACGTTGCCGTCGGTTTTCCGCCAGCACGTGAGACTGCTACCTGCCTAATGTCGTCGTCATGGAAAACGATGTGCTCACGACCGCTGTTGCGGCGGCGCTACGGACACCCGTTGTGTGGTTCATGGCAGTCGCGGCGGCACTGGGCACAGCCAGCATCTATCCCCTTCAGCCAGCGATCGCCGTGGTGGCAGGCACTCTGGACTCATCGCGCGCAGAGATTGGTATCGCCCTCGCGTGCGGGCCAGTTGGCTACCTGATGGGGCTGGCCCTGCTGGTACCGCTCGTTGACCGATTCTCGCCAAGACACGTGCTTTCAACGCAATTCGCCGTGCTGGCGATCGCCTTAGCCGTCAGCGCGTGGGTCGGCACACCATGGCTTCTCGGCCTGGCCGTCGGCGTCATCGGAGCCGGCTCCTCAGTCGGCGCGCAATTGAGTTCAGTCGCAGGTCGTTTCGCGGTACCTCAGCGGCGCGCCACGGTCCTGGGGATCGTCACCGCAGGAATCTCCGCGGGAATTCTCACGGGACGGATCATAGGCGGCTGGCTTACTGACGTGATCGGCTGGCGGGGAACACTTCTAGTGTTCGCCATCGCGTGCGGCGCCGTGGCAATTGCCGCCCGCGTCGTGCTGCCCGCGGCGGCGCCCAGCGCGGCATCGGGATACCTTGCCACGCTTCAGGCATTACCCGGTCTGTACGTCCGGTTCGTCTCGCTTCGGCTCGCGGCCGTGCGAGGCGCGCTCTGGTTCTTCGCCTTCTGCGCCGTCTGGGCAGGCCTTGCGGTCGCGCTCTCAGAGCCTCCGTTCACGTACTCGTCCGAACGGATCGGGCTCTATGCACTCGCCGGACTGTTGGGCATCATCGCCACACGCATCGCCGGTGCCTGGACCGACCGTGTCGGAGCACGAAAAGTGATTCTCCTCGGACTCGTCATCGCGGTAGCCGCGGCGGCGGCACTGGGCGCATTCCTTTCGAACACCGCCGCTACACTGGTGTGTCTCGGCCTATTCGACGCGGGTTTGTTCGCAGCGCAAGTGGCCAACCAGAGCACCGTCCTTGCCATCGATCCTGACGCGCCAGCACGATTCAACAGCGCCTACATGCTCGTCTACTTCATCGGCGGCAGCCTGGGCACCGCGTTCGGTGCGGCAGCGGTGGAATGGTTCGGGTGGCCCACCACGACCCTCGTCGCGGCAGCGGCGATAGCATCCGCCGCGGTGATCACCGTCGCCGCCCGGATACAGTCGCAGCCGGGCATCTGACAAGGCGCTCCGGATTCGCCGCCAAGTATCTGCCCACTGAAATCTCTGATGCCGCTTGCCAAGCAGCTCGGACGAAACGTGCTCATTGGATTCAGACTTCGCTTCTAGCGTGGTAGTTGCCCGAGCCGAGGTCGTCTCGCGGCTGAGTGCTCGCACAAAGGAATCAGCATGAACCGCAATTCACCCAACGTGCTCACCAGATGGATCAACGCCAAGTCCGTCGGAACCGTCGTTGCCGTAGCAGCGGTCGCCGCGTCAGCGGTTCTGGTCGTCTACGAGGACCGCCCGATCGACGGCACGGTGACGGTGGCCAAGAACGCGGTAATGGCAACCAACCACCAGCCGTACACGACGCCTTCGGTGGACGTCCGCTCTGGTGGCGTCGACATGAACGGCAGCGCCGCGACGCCGCAGGCCGGGAGCTAAAAGCTTCCCGCCCTTCACGTCGGCCGGTCTCGCGGCCGACGTGATAGCTATGGTCACGAACTATGTTGTAGTACTGCCACTTTCGTCGAAACGGTCGTCAGACATGCTGTGGGGAAACTTACTTCAGTATCGCTCCCAGTGCTATCACCCTTATTATCAAGCCGATCCGAAGTGCGGCGCGGGATCATGGCCTCATGATGAACCGCAACAATGGAAATAAGCATCCTCGACGAGTCAGGGCGACCTGTGCCGTCGTCGGGGTGGGCGCCTTCGCGGCGCTTGCCGCGCTGGGCGTCGCAGCGGGCAACCACCCCGCACCTGCATCGAGCTATCAGGCCAGCTCTGGCGATGCGCCCACCAACACCACGTATTCGCAGCCGAGCGTCCCCACCATGAACATGGGCGCCACGGCCACGTTCAGTGCGCCTGGCACGGAGGCGCCCACGTCGATGGCCGCTCCGTTGATCAAGGCCGCCCCATACTCAGGAGGCTAGGATTGCTGCGCAACCGCTTCGTGAAGTGAGCTAGCTAGAACAGCGACATCTGCTGCGTGTGCTCTTCGCCGAACTTCACCGGCACCGGACGCTCACGTACCCGCACCGGCCACCAGAACCACCGCCCCATCAAGGCGGCGATCGACGGCGTCATGAACGACCGCACGATCAGCGTGTCGAATATCAGGCCGAGGGCGATCGTCGTCCCGATCTGACCGAGCACGCGCAGGTCGCTGACGATGAACGACGCCATGGTGAAGGCGAATACCAGCCCGGCGGCCGTCACCACCGAGCCGCTTCCCGCCATTGACCGGATGATGCCCGTATTGATGCCGGCGTGGATCTCCTCTTTGAAGCGGGAGACCAACAGGAGGTTGTAGTCCGATCCGACTGCCAACAGCAGGATCACCGACAGCGGCAGGATCACCCAATACAACTGGATGCCGAAGATGTACTGCCACACCAACAGTGACAGCCCGAACGACGCGCCCAACGACAGTGCCACGGTGCCCACGATGACCAACGCCGCGACGATGCTGCGGGTGATGAACATCATGATCAACAGGATCAGGCTGAGCGAGGCGATGCCGGCGATGATCAGGTCGTAGTGCGCCATCTCGCCGATGTCCTTGTAGGTGGACGCCGTACCGCCGATGTAGATCTTCGACCCCGCCAACGGCGTGCCCTTGACGGCCTCCTGTGCGGCGTGCCTCATGGTCTCGATGTGCGAAATGCCTTCGGGCGTCGCGGGATCCACGTCGTGGGTGACGATCATCCGGGCGGCGTGACCGTCCGGCGACAAGAACAGCTTCAGCCCGCGCAGGAATTCGGGGTTGGTGAACGCTTCCGGCGGTAGGTAGAAGGAGTCGTCGGTCTTGGATGCGTCGTACGCCGCGCCCAGCTGGGTGGAGTTCTCCAGCGCCTTGGCGGTCTGGTCGTAGATGCCCGAGGTGGTGGCGTAGTTCGTCATCGTCAGGTCGCGGTTGGTCTGCTGGTTGGTGATCTGCGGTGGAATCAGCGCCAGCAGCTTGGGCTGCAGCTTGTCCAGCTTGTCGATGCTGCCCGACACGTTGGCCAGCTGGTCGGTCAGCGCGTCGATGCCATCAAGGGCATCGAACAGCGACCTGAACGCCGCGCAGGATGGGATGTCGAAACAGTGTGGCTCCCAATAGAAGTAGTTGCGCAGCGGCCGGAAGAAGTCGTCGAAGGTGGCGATCTTGTCGCGCAGGTCCTGGGCGGTGGCCACGGTGTCCTGGAACGCCTGGCTCTGCTCGTGCGTGACGTCACTGCTCTGCTGCTGCAGCGCGTACTGCGCGCGCAACACATCGATCGACTTGTTGATCACGTCGACCTGGCTGAGTAGATCGTTGGCGCGGGCCTGCTGATACGGCAGGTTGTTGATCTGCGACGCGCTCTGGGTGCTGATCTGGAATGGGATCGACGTGTGATCCAGCGGAGTGCCCAATGGCCGGGTGATGGACTGGACCTGGGCGATGCCGTCGGTGTGGAAGACGGCCTTGGCGACGCGCTCCAGCAGGATCATGTCGGTCGGGTTGCGCAGATCGTGGTCGGCCTCGACCATCAGCAGTTCGGGATTGAGCCGCGCCTTCGAGAAGTGCCGTTCCGCCGCGGCATACCCGACGTTCGAGGGGGCGCTGGCCGGCATGTACGGCGCGATGTCGTAGCTGGTCTTGTAGCCGGGCAGGGCGAGCAGACCGATCAACGCGATGCCGAGCGTGGCGATCAGGATCGGCCCCGGCCACCGTACGATGGCCGTGCCGATGCGCCGCCAACCCCGTTTGGCCGTACGTCGTTTGGGGTCGAGCAGGCCGAAGCGGCTTGCGATGACGATGATGGCGGGCGCCAGCGTGAGCGACGCAATCAGCGAGACGAGCACGCCGATCGCCGCGGGGATGCCGAGGCTTTGGAAGTACGGCGTCCTGGTAAAGCTCAGGCAGAAGGTGGCGCCGGCGATGGTCAGCCCAGAGCCGAGGATGACGTGCGACGTGCCGCGGTACATGTCGTAGAACGACATCTTGCGGTCCCAGTCCTCGTTGCGTTTCTCATGATAGCGCCCAAGCAAGAAGATCATGTAATCCGTGCCTGCGGCGATCACCAACAGCGTCAGGATGTTCGTCGAATAGGTCGACAGCCCAATGACGTTGGCGTTCGCCAGGAAGGCGACGAACCCGCGCGCCGCCGACATCTCGATGAGCACCGTGACAAGCGCGATGATCATCGTGACGAAGGAGCGGTAGACAATCAGCAGCATGATCGCGATTACGCCGACGGTGAGCAGCGTGACCGTCGTCGTGCTCTGGTTGCCCACCTCGAACTGATCGGCGATCTGGGGTGCCGAGCCCGCGACGTAGGCGTGGATGCCTTGCGGTGCAGGTGTCTTCGCGACGATGTCGCGCAGCGCGTCAACCGATTCCAGCGACAGCGCCTCGCCCTGGTTGCCGGACAGGAACACCTGAACGTAGGCGGCTTTGCCGTCGGAGCTCTGCGAGCCTGCGGCCGTCAGCGGGTCGCCCCAGAAGTCCTGCACGTGCTGGACGTGCGTGGTGTCGGCCTCGAAGCGCTTGACCAGTTCGTCGTAGTACTTGTGCGCGTCGGCACCTAGCGGTTGATCACCCTCGAGCACCACCATCGCGGCACTGTCGGTGTCGAATTCGTGGAACACCTTGCCGATGCGCTGAAAGGCTTGCAGCGACGGCGAATCGGGCGCACTCAACGCGACGTTGTGCGCCTCGCCGACGACTTCCAGCTGCGGAACCAGCACATTGGTCAGTGCTGCGACGGCGACCCAGAAGATCACGATCGGCACGCAGAGCCAACGAATGATCTTGGCGACCCTATCGGTGAACGACCGGCGTTCGGCTTGGTGCGTGTTCGTGCTCATCCCGACTTGTCCAGACAGTAGGTGTAGGCGTTCACGTTGTTGGCGACTCTTTCGTCCTTGACCACGTCGTCAACTTTGATTCGGCAGCCGATCGAGTTGCTGTTGCCCTGGGCGGCGATGTTGACGAAGACCGCAGGGAGCGTGGTGGTCTTGTCGTAGGCCCAGGGCAGTGTGACGGTGTCGGCGCGCTGGGGTTGGGCGTCGACGTCGAGGTAGGTGATGGTGGCGACGGTGCCCGGCGGGCCGAAGACTTCCATGACCACATGCTTCGGGTTGAACGGGACGATGTTGTTCTCGGCTCCGCTGGGTGTGGAGACGACGTCTTTGGAGCCGAAGATGCCGTTGAGGCGGTACACCGCGAAGCCCGCGATGGCGATCACGACGACCGCGACCAGCACCATCCAGCGCCGGCTCAGCGAGCGGCCGAGCGAAAACCCAGGCATCCGTGACTCTTTCGGCGAGTGGTGACCGACATGGACTTAGGTGGCAGCAGTATCAACTAGGTTGACAGTACGGTACGGGACCGGACTCCACAACACGTACGTCAGGCATTGTGGCGGCTGAGGCTGGGGATGATTACGTTATCCACAAGCTCCCGCACGGTATCGACCGACGGAGACTGACCGGTCAAGATCGTGCGGTAAATGATGTAACCCGGCAACACGTCCCATAGATTCCCGGTGATCGCGGACGCCTTGATTTCGCCACGGTCGACGGCCTTGGCGAGCACGTCCGCCATGAGCGCTTCGCGCTGGTCGAGGAACTGTTCCTGCATTTGTTCGGCGAGGTCGGCGCTGCGCGACACTTCCACCAGCACCGCCCGAATGGTGCTGGCGTGGGCGCTCACGTGAGTGGATATCGACTCGCCCAGTTGCAGAAGGTCACCGCGCAGCGTGCCGGTGTCGGGGTCGACCGCGACCTGGCGGGTGCCCTCGACGAATGCGGCCAGCACGAGCTCGGCCTTCGTCGGCCAGCGCCGGTAGAGCGTGGCCTTGCTGGCCCGCGCGGTGGTAGCCACCGCCTCCAGGCTCAACCGGTCATAGCCGTGCTCCTGGAGCAACTGCAGCGTCACCGCCAGCAGTTCGGCCTCCCGCGACGACCACGGGCAATCCGCGTCGACATCGGAACTCCGGATCACCGCGGCCTCCATGCAATCGAGGGACTTCGTGCGAATGAGTATGAAGCCATTCTTACGCCACATACGACGAAGGGGGGAGCGGACAGTCAGGTTAGCGATGCGGCATGTCGACGCCAGCAGGCCGTGGCGTTCTTGGCCCCGGAGCGGGTTATGAAGGCTTGTTGGGTCTCGCTCCACGAGAAGCACACGGAGTTGCCCAGCTCTGAGCGACAATTCGTGACCGTTGTCGCTCAGAGCTGGGCACTTCGACTGTCGACTTTTCTGCGGTCAGGACCCAAGCGACCGCAGCGCCCTACAGCGGCAGCAGAATGTTCTTCACGCTCGGGTCGTTGGCCAGGTACTCCTGAACGGCCGGATCCTTGAACGTCTCGACCAGCTTCTTGATGTTGTCGGTGTCCGCCCACTTGCTGCCGATGGTCAGCTGCCCGGCGAACTCGTCGGGCGCCGGCGGCGCGAAGATCTGCTGACTGATCGGAATCTTGGCGGCCAGGTAGTACTCCGTATAGCCCACCGCCGCATCGAGATCCGGCAGCGACCGGGACTGGGCAGCGAAGTCCAACAGCGTGAACTTCAGGTTCTTCGGGTTGGCGACGATGTCCTTCTGCGTCGCCGTCCACTTGTCGGCGGTCGGATTCAGCGTGATCAGGCCCGCCCGCTCGAGCAGCCACAGGCCCTGCGCCTCGTTGGCGGGATCCGAGTACAGCGAGACCTTCGCCCCGTCAGGAAGGTCCGCGGGGTCCTTGAACTTGTCCGACCAGATCCCGAAGCCCCAGCGGAACACCGGCGTCGCCGCCTCCTCCTTGAAATCTGGATTGGCCTCCAGCACCTGGCCCAGCCACAGCTTGTGCTGATAGACGGTCCCGGCGACCTCGCCGTCGCTGACCGCACGGTTGACCGTGTTGCTGTCCGACAGGCCGCGGAACGCCACCTTGATTCCGTGACGCGGCGCAACCTCCTTCGCGATGTACTCGACCAGTGCCTGCTCGGCGGCGTTGCCCTCGTTGCTTGCGACAACCAGTGTGGCGCCCGCAATTTCGTTGGCCGACTGCGCCTTTCCGAAGAACAGCAGTCTCGCGCCGACGACCAGCGCCACGACCACCACGAGGCTCAAAGCGATCCACAGCCATTTGCGCCTGCGCTTCAACTCGAAACCGTGATCGTCGGTCTCATCGGTAGTGGTGGTGGTTGCCATCTTGTTTCCCCCTATGCGGTGACTGCGCGTTTGCGCAGCGGACGTGCCACGCCGGTGCCAATTCGGCTGCGCGGCGTGGTGAAGCGAACGAGGGCATCGCCGGTCAACTGCACCGCGGCGACGGTGATGACCAGGATGACGATCGTGGCCAGCATGACGCCCTGGTCGAACCGCTGGTAGCCGTAAGTGACGGCGACGTAGCCGATTCCACCGGCGCCGATGGTTCCGGCAATAGCGGAGTACTCGATCATCGCGATGACGTTGATGGTCAGCCCGCCGAGGATCGACGGGACTGCCTCGGCGAGCTGCGCGCTGCGGATGATCTGCAGCCGTGATCCGCCAGACGCGCGAGCCACCCGCACCACCGACGGCGGCACCGAGCGCAACGAGTTCTCCACGATTCTGGTGAAGAACGCGGTGCCCGCCAAGGCCATCGGCACCACCGCGGCGGCGATGCCGATGTTGGTGCCGGTGATGAACCGCGTGAACGGCATGATCGCGGCCATCAGGATGAGGAACGGGAGCGAACGGCCGATACTGACGATCCAGCTGAGAATCGTGTGCAGCGTAGGGTTTTCGAACAACCCACCCGGGGCCAGGTTGTGAACAAGAGCGCCAAGCGGCACACCGACGAGCACCACGATGGTCATGACGATGCCCACCATGATCAGGGTGTCCAGCAGCGCCGGAAACAACAGGCCGGGAAGCTCATTCACCGGCACCTTGGCGTTGGCCAGAAGCGTCTCGGTCATGCCACGCCCTCCAGCGCGGGATCGACGTGCACCGCGTTCGTGGTGGCCAGCCCGTAGCGCTTCAACACGTCGGGCACTCGCTGGCTCAGCCGATCCGGAATACCCAGTGTCGCTTCGCCGATGGTGACACCGCCGACCTGCCGCACCGATGCACCCAGGATTGCCAGCGGCGCACCGAGCTCCGTCGACGCGCGCGCGATCCAGTCCGACGGCACGTCCGGCGCGTCGTACACCACGTGCCACACCCGCTGGCCAGTCGCCGGGTCAGCCGAAATGCCCTGTGGGCGAAGCTCGGCGCCCAACGCCGAACCAGGATCGGAGAGCAAGTCCACCAGCCGTCCGGATTCGACGATGCTGCCATGGTCGAGCCTGGCCACTGAGTCGGCGATCTTGAGCACCGTGTCCATCTCATGGGTGATGAACACGATCGACAGGTCGAGATCGTCACGCAGCTCACGCAATAGCGCGACGACCGACGACGTAGTAGTCGGGTCCAGGCCCGCCGTCGCCTCGTCGGACAGCAGCACCGAAGGCCGCAACGCCAACGCGCGGGCGATGCCGACGCGCTGTCGCTGACCGCCCGACAACTGGAACGGGTAGTGGTTGGCCCGTGCAGTAAGACCCACGCGGTCCAGCAGTTCGGCGACGCGCTTGCGGGATTCCCCGGCAGTGACGCCGAGGTACTCCAGTGGTAGCGCGACGTTCTCGGCTGCGGTGCGGCGTTCGAACAAGCCCGAGGACTGAAAGACGGTGCCGATACGTCGGCGCGCGACCCGAAGCTTCTTCGACGACAACGTCGTCAGGTCTTCGCCGTTGACCACGACGGACCCCGACGTTGGCAGCGTCAGCAGGTTGACGCACTCTGCCAACGTGCTCTTCCCGGCCCCGCTGGGACCCACGACGGCGAGGATCTCGCCCGCCTCGACGCGGAAGTTTATCCGGTCGAGCACGACGGTGCGGTCGTCGCCGTGGCCATAGATCTTGGTCAGGTCTGTCAGCTCGATCATGAAGGAGAGGTGTCCTCAAGAATTGGGATACGCAGGCGTCATCGCCACTGGAGCCACGGTCTCAAAACGAACGCTCCCGCGATAACCATTGCGCTCATGGTGAATCAATGCAGTTGACACCACCATGATCCAAACCATGGGCGACCAGTGATGCGCCCACCACACTGCACGACACATGAGCATCGACGAGTCAGGCTCGGTCCGCGACGGATCCGAGCCCCACGGTTTCACCATCGACAAGCGTCGCAAGTGGCCGTGGCTGATTGGCATCGTGGTCGTGATTGTCGCCGTCGCAACGGTTTTGATCATCCAGCGCAATACCGGCACCGCCTCGCCCAACGAGACCGCGGGCGCCACGCTGGACGTGGTCTACCTCGACTCGAACCCGGCCGAGAAGCGGATCATCGAGTACATCGCCCAGCACATCGCCCCGGACTACAACGTGAAGGTCGGCGCGGTCGGGCTGGGTGACAGCACCCAGATCAACCAGGCGATCAGCGACGGCCGTTACGCCGGCACGATCTTCCAACACCGGCACTGGCTGCAGCAGGTGCTCGACGCCAACCCCGGCTTCAAGGAGGAGGCCGCCACCGGTCCGTTCTTCCACTGGGTGTTCGGCATTGGTCCGACAAGTACAAGACGCCACAGGAAATCCCTGACAATGCAACGGTTTCGCTGCTCGCCGACCCGGCCAACAACGCCCAGGGCATCTGGTACCTGGCGCAGGCCGGACTCGTCACGTTGCGGCCCGACGCGGACATCACCGCGTTGACGACCAAGGACATCGTCGGCAACCCGAAGAACCTCAAGTTCACGTTGCTCGATTTCGGCGCGCAGCCACGCGCGCTGCCTGACCTCGACGCGATCGTCGGCTACGCGGAGTCGTTTCTCGCGGCCGGCGTGCCGGAGAACAATCTGATCTACGCGCCGAAGTCGCCGGACGAGTTCGCCTCGGTACTCACGGTTGGAAGCAACTACGCCGATTCCGAGAACGTCAAGAACCTGATCAAGGCGTTCAAGGATCCCCGGGTGCAGACGTTCATCGCCGAGGATCCCGAGGTGAAGAAGCTGGCGTTGCCGGGTAATCCGCAGTAAGCGGGGGTTGCACTCGACCATCGACTTTTTCGCGGTTCGGATCTACAGCGGGTGGCCTGCTGCGTAGGCGTACGCCTCGAGTGCGCGAAATGGCATGCCCAGAGCGGGAGCTCGATGAACCGCCCACGCGTACAGCTGATCGGCGGGCCGGCCGCGGGAGTGCGTGTCGATGTCGGGCACCACATCGCCCGCGGGCGGTGGAATGCCGCCGGGTAGGGAAGTTCGGAACTGCCCGGAGCAGCTGGACGCCATCAACATCGCCGTCGCCAGGACGACGGCGCCCGACCGCTTCCAACATCTTGCCTGCACCAAACTCATCAGTCGACACACGGGATTTGTTGACCGTTGACCGGCGAGCCCTGATCGGGGGCATCGGTCAGCGGGGTGGAGTCGGCGACGTCTGCGGTAGCGGCGACCGAACTTGGCTGATCGAAGGAGGCGGGTAGGACGAACTCCTGGCCCAGCACGACCCGGACGTGTCCGACCGTCAGCGCGGGATCGCCATGAGGTGGGGTGGTGATGCCGAGCAGGGTCGCGACCGCGGCGGCGTCGTGATCCGCGTCCGTGCCGTAGTCCACTCCCGTGGCCGTGGGTTCGTCCGCCTGCGCATTGCGTATCCGGCCCGCGGTGTAGCCGCGCTGACTGAGCCACTGTGACACGGTGTTGGCCAGTCCGGAGGTGTCACCTGCATTGACGACGTCGACGGTGCTCGACGGGCTGGACGCGGTGGTCGTCGCCGGCGGGGTGCCGCTGAACGCCGCCGCCACCTGGGTCTTGATCGCGGCCGGGTCGACGACGTTCACGTCTTGGCCGTCGATGGAGTCGTACCGCACCACGGGCAACGTCTGGAACTGAACGTGGCCGTCGGCGATCGCGCTGATCCGGCTGAACTGTTCGGGCCCCCAGCCGCTGGACAGCACGACGTCCCGTCGGGCGGTCGCCATCAGGTCGTTGAACCTCGTCATGTCGGTGACGGCGCCCGCATCCTGCAACTGATGCATGACCGACACCAGGAACGCCTGTTGCCGATGTGTACGGTCCAGGTCGCCGTTGTCCAGACCGTGGCGCTGCCGGACGAAGGCGAGCGCCTGCGACGCACCCAAAGTCTGGACGCCTGCCGGAAAGTCGGCGCCCGAGAAGTCGTCGGACACCGGGTGATTCAGGCATACCTGCACCGAACCCAGCGCGGTGGCCAGATCATAGAAACCGGCGAGGTTGACTTCGGCGAAGTAGTCGATCGGCTGACCGGTCAGGTCCCGCACCGCCCGCAGGGTCGCCGCGCGGCCCGCTTCGCGCCCCTTGCTCTCCAAGACCTGCTGATCGCCAACTCCCTGATCGGCCAGGGTCTGCTCGGCGGCCGCCTTGGCCAGTCCGTAGGCCTCCTTGATCTTGATGTGGTCGTACCCCGAGATTCCGTCGGCGGCCACGTAGTCGTCGCGCGGGATCGAGAACGCGGTCACCCGGTCGTCGGCGTCGACGTGGGCCAGGATCAACGTGTTGGTGTTGTATCCGCCGTCATCGGAATCCCCTGCGTGGAGTTGATCCAAGAGCTCCTGCGGAAGATTGTTGCCCTGCTGATCCTTTCGCGAATCCAACCCGATCAGCAGGACGTTCATCGCATCCGCCGTCGACCGCGGGGCATCGATGCCCAACGCGTGCGAGATCGTCATCCCGGACAGCGCGTGATCGGTGGTCCACCACGCCAGCCCAGTCAGTGCCATCACCGTCGTGGAAAGCATTGCGCCTCCGATGCGCATCGCGGTCCTCACGGTTCGCGCACGGTTATCCACGACCCAATTCGACGGCCTTGACGACGAGCAGCACGGCGCCGACAACGAGGTAGCCGCGCAGCGCAAGCATGCCGAGGCGGGTGCCCGTGGACCACGCCACCGGCCGCAGGAGGGTCAGCGGCGGCATCCTCCAGACATTGCGGTCCATCACGACTGGGGCTGGCTTCGTCGGGTCGAGCGCTGGGCCGCGACGGCCGGGCGCGCGTACCAGCACCGTTCCCACCGCAGCGAGGACCACCATGGCTAGCGCAAGGTAGCCGGCAGTCGCAATGACGTCGAGGTGGGGAAACAGCGTGGTGGCCATCAAGATTCCCGAGAGGAGCAGAAGCACCCCGACGATCAGACTGGCGAGCACGTTCAGCCAGCGCCGGTTCACCCACGGGCCCAGGACTTCTCGGTCGTTGCACAGCAGCAGCAGGAAGACACTCGCGCTGGGTAACAGAAGCCCCGCCAGCGCCTGCACGGCGGTGGTGATCAACCCTAGCGGCGCGCCGGGGATCAGCACGATCGCCGCGGCGACGGCCACCATCGCCGTGTACGACAGATAGAACTGCTTGGCGTCGGAGAAGCCGCGGTGCAACGAGTGCTTCAACCCGAAGACGTCGCCGAACGCGTAGCTGGTGGCCAGCGTCACCGCGGCAGCCCCGACGATCGACGCATCCAGTAGCACGACCGCGAACAACGACCCGAGGAGATGATCGTGCCTGCCAAGCAATTCGGCGATGGCCCCTGCGTCTGTGAAGGCCCCGACGCTGCCGGTTGCCCGGGCAGCCCAGTCGCCGGTGATCACCAGTGCTGCCGCTCCGAGCACGACCACGCCCGCGCCCAGCACGGTGTCGGCGCGTTCGTAACCGATGAACCGTGGGGTGATCCGTTTGTCCACGATGTTGGACTGCTGGAAGAACAGCTGCCACGGTGCGACGGTGGTGCCGACGATGGCGATGATCAGCAGAACGGCGTCGGAGCTTATGCCGCCATCGATGCTCGGGATGACGAAAGCCCTTGCCGCACGCGACCAGTCGGGGTGCGAGAGCAGCAGCATCGGGATCTGCAGTAGCGTGATGGCGATGAACACGAACATCGCCCGCTCCCAACGCCGGAAGCTACCCGTCGCCATGATCACGACGAGCGCGGCAGCAGCGCTCGGCACGACGATGTACTGAGATATCCCGAAATAGGCAGCGGCCAAGCTGATTCCGATGAACTCGGTGACGATGGTCAGGAAGTTCAGCACGAACAGGTCGCCGACGGAGAACCAGCCCCAACCGCGGCCGAAGCGTTCGTTGATCAGCCGGGCGTGTCCGACCCCGGTGACGGCGCCAAGGCGCACCACCATCTCCTGGTTCACCACGAGGACGGGGATCAAGAGCAGCAGCACCCACAGCAGGCTGTAGCCGTAGTTCTGTCCGGCCTGGGCGTAGGTGGACACCCCGCCCGCATCGTTGTCGCCCACCATGACGATCAGCCCGGGCCCGACGATCGCGAGCATGGTGGCCAGTCGGACCTTGAGCGTCCGCGGGCGAGCTGGGTCGTTGATCCTGACCCTGCCGAACGCACCCTCGATGTCGCCGACGTGCGCGCTGTCGAGCACCGCCGTGCGCGGCGGGCGGCTGCCGGTGGTCATGGCAGCTCGCTGACGTCGCGGACGGGTCGGGTGGCCGGCTCGCGACGGCGCCACTCCACCGGGATGGTGGCCTCGAGCACGTCGTCGACGGTGACCACGCCCAGGATTCGGTCCTCGTCGTCGACGACGGGGACGGTGTAGAGGTTGTAATCGGCCATGAGCAAGGCAATGTCGGTGAGGTCGACGTCCGCGGTGACGCGAACGGGGTCGGAATCCATCAGTGCGGCAACGGCATCCGACGGTGCACTCTGAACCAGGGTGATCACCGAGATCACACCGCCGAGCCGCCCCGGTTCGGTGAGCACGTGCACCTTCAGCAGTGCCTCGGGCTGCAGCGTACGTGCGGCTGCCACGGCGCCCAGTGCGTCGGCGACGGTGGACTCAGGCGAGCAGGAGACGATGTCGGTATTCATCAGCCCGCCTGCGCTGCTGGGATTGAATCCCATCAGAGTGGTCACCTTCGTGCGCTGAGGTGCGGGCATCAAGTCCAGGACGCGGCCCCGTCGGGACTGGCGCAGATCGACCACTGCGTCGGCGGCATCGTCGGCGCGCATCCGGCCAAGTAGGGCGGCGACGTCGGCGTCGCCCATGTCGTCCAGGAGGCGACTCGCCTTGTCGGGGTCGAGTTCCTCGAAGACGTCGGCTTCGAGTTCGGGATTGCTGCGGACCCGATCGAGGATCTCCCCGCCCTCTGCGTTGTCCGCCTCTTCGAGGAGATCGGCGATCTGAGCGGGACGGAGGGCGCCGACACGGCCCGCGACCCGGCGCACCGCAACCGATCGGTCGTGACCAATCAACGGTTCGAAGGCGCGCCAGTCCCTGGCCGCGTGTCCACCGGCCGGTTTGAACAGTCCGAACAAGCGGGGTCGACGGCTGGTGTCCAGCCGTGCCGGTACCCAGCCGTCACCGGTGTCCTCTAGCTCAATGTCGTAGGCGCGCACCAACTCCGCGGCGGCAACGTCGATCAACCGGTGACCGAGCACGTCTGCCCGCAACAACACCTCGCCGTCACGGCGCTCGAAGCTCCGCAGATCAATCTTGTTCTTCGTCAGCACCACCCGGTCCGGTTGGTACTCATGAATCGATCGACTGCCGACGAAGACCCGCCGGCCGCCAACCCCGGCGACGATGCCGGTCACCATCGGGTAGTCGCCGGCACCACGCAGCCGCACGATGACGTCCTCCACCCGCCCGACCGGCTCGCCTGAGCGTGCGACCACTGGCCCTCGCAATAGCTTCGAAAGATGAATGACGGTGCGCCCCGCATCGGCTGGCCAGGTCCTGTCTGGTGTCGTCATGTCTGCCTCCTCGTCCATCAGCGGCACCCTGAAGCGCCTTTCATCTAACAGTTGTACAATCGCTTGACTAAATGTACACGGTGAGTTCTACTGTTTGTGTCAGCGGTGCGGAGGCGAAATCGTCACCGTCGGAACGTCACTGGTGCGATGACGCGCCAGCGTTCGATGCCGCCGACTTCATTTCTGACGCTCCGAGGCATGACGCATTCGTGAGCGCGCCGCAAACCAAGGAGGTCGAATGAGAATCCAGCGCCTGAAGTCGATCGCGGCGACGATGGCCGGGTGCGCCATCATCGTCTCGGTTGCGATCGTCGCCAATGGGGGACCGGCGCCGTCCAAAACCGTCGCCGGGGGTTCGGGCGATTCGGCCACCACAACCGTTTACACCCAGCCGACCGTCAAGCCGATGTCGCTCGCATCGACTACGACGGCCGCGGCCACGACTACCAACGACCTGGCGCCAATGTCGCTTGCGACGGCTGCGGCATCCCCGACGTACAAGGCCACCGCCGCGGGCGGCTGCGTGAACAACGGGCAATGCCCGTGATGTGGGCGGATTACAACCAGTCGTCGTGACGGCGCAGATACCACCGCTTGGCAAGCTGCGCGGTGAGGCCGTAAATCACTAGGGTCGCCCCGATCCAGGGCAGGAAGCTGAACGGCAGGGGAACCAGCCCGAGTCGCCCGCCCAGCGGGGTGATGGGGATCAGCAAGCCAACGGCTGCGGCGCTCGCCGCTGCGACGACGACGGGCCGCGCAGGCCGGGTCCCACGCCACGGCGCGGTGCGTACGCGCAGCACGAGCACGATGAGCAGCTGGGTGAGCAGTCCCTCGACGAACCACCCGGTGTGAAAGATTGCCGTCCGCTCGCCCGCGTCGAACATCCACCAGAGCACCGCGAACGTTGCGAGGTCGAACAGCGAGCTCAGCGGTCCGAACCACAGCATGAACCGGACCAGGCCACGCGGATTCCAGCGGCGTGGCGACCGCAAGTAGTCGTCCTCGGCACGGTCCCAGGGCAACGCCAACTGTGCAGTGTCGTACAGCAGGTTCTGAACGATCAGCTGGACCGGGAGGATCGGGAGGAACGGAAGGAACACGGCGGCTGCCATCACGGTGAGGACGTTGCCGAAGTTCGAACTGGCGGTGATCTTTACGTACTTCATCGTGTTCGCGAGCGTGCGACGACCCTCGATCACGCCGTGCGCCAACACCTTTAGATCGTCGTCCAGCAAGATCATGTCCGCAGCCGCCTTGGCTGCATCGGTGGCGTTGTCGGCTGCGATGCCCGCATCGGCGGCGCGCAGTGCGGGAACGTCGTTGACCCCATCGCCGAGGAATCCGACCGTATGACCGCACGTGCGCAACGCTGCCACGATCCGAGCCTTGTGGGCAGGGGAGAGCCGCGCGAACACCGTCGTACCCTCGACGACGGCGCCGAGTTGCCCGTCGTCGAGCGTATCGATGTGATTGCCCAGCAACACGTTTCCCGGCAGCAGACCCGCCTGTGAGGCCACCACACGAGCGACGTCTTCGCTGTCGCCGGTGAGGATCCGCACCGTAACGCCGTAATCGGCCAGAGTATCGATGGCCGCGTCGACGCCGATTCGGATGGGATCGACGAACCCGAGGAATCCGACGAGGACGAGCCCGCGCTCGTCGCTATCGTCATAGGGCTCGTGGCGGGCAGGGCCGTTACGGACTGCGACGGCTAGCACCCGCATTCCACGCATTGCATAGGTGTGCACAACGTCGCGAGCCTCGGCCCGGAGCGCATCATCGAGCTCGATGACGATGTCATCCAGTCGGATACGGTCACAGCGGCCCATGATCTCCGAGGGATCACCATGACTGATCATGATGTGCTCTGCGCGCTGGCGCCGTACGACGACCGTGGACAGCCGCCGGGTGTGATCGAAGCTGAGTTCGCCGACCTTGTCGTATGCAGCCTCGGTAACCACCGCCATTTCTGCATCGGCGAGTTGCTCAACGATCGCCTCGTCGAGCGCGTTGTAGGCACAGTCCTGGAAAGACACTGCCACGTAGGCGAGTTCGCCAACCGAATCGTCGATGCGGCCGGTGGGGTCGACGCTATGGGCGTACACCACCCTGTCTTCGGTCAGCGTGCCGGTCTTGTCCACGCAGAGCACGTCCATCGCGCCGAGGTCCTGAATCGCCTCTAGCCGACTGACGATCACCCGTTCCCGGGCGAGCCGAGTTGCGCCGCGGGCGAGATTGGCAGTGACGATCACCGGCAGCATTTCCGGTGTCAGACCGATCGCCACGGCGACGGCGAACATCGCGGCCTGAGCCCAGTCCCCGCGGACCCAGCCGTTGACCACCAGCACCAACGGAGCCATCACCAGCATGAAGCGGATCAGGGTGATCCCAACCGTTCGAACTCCGCGATCGAAGCTCGACTCGGGTCTCAAGCCCTTCGCGGTGCGCGCCAAGGCATCGTGAAACGTTGCCGTGCCCGTGGCGACCACCAACGCCGTCGCCGTGCCCGCGACGACCGTCGTCCCGGTAAAGCACAACGAAGACGTGTCGACCCCCACGTCCGAAGGCATGCCTTCGCGGAGCGGTAGCGGCGGTTGCTTGCGCACTGGCAAGGATTCGCCGCTCAGCACGGCCTGATCCACCAACAGTCCAGCCGCCGAGATCAACCGAAGATCCGCAGGCACGACGTCGCCGCCGCCGAGGACGACGACATCGCCGGGAACCAAGTCCTCGATCGGGACTTCACGATCATTTGGCAGCTGTCCGACGCCCGCCCTGCGCCGAACCGTAGCAGTCGTCGACAGCTGTTCGCGGAGTCGTCGTACCGCGCGCACTGAGCGAGTCTGCTGCCACAGCCGAAGGCCGACGGCCAACGTCACCATGGCCCCCACGGTGGTCGCGCTGCCGCCGTCACCGACGACGACCAACACCGCGCCGAGCACGCTCAGTAGGCCGACGAACGGACTCCGAACTGCGACCCAAATACGCTCGGCGACACCGTCTTCTATGTAGTTGCCAGGCCGGTTGTCGCCGTACTCGACCGACCGGGCTGCCGCAGCCTGTTCCGTCAGTCCGCTCGGTGAACTCGCGAGGCGTTGATAGGCGACGAACACTGGGGAGTAGGCGAGTTCGGCCAAGCGGCACTGGTCGTCGAACCCGTCCCGCCAACGTGGGACGAACTCAGTCGATGGCGTTGTCATGACCCGTTACTCGTTCGACGGGAAGGCATCCGCGCGCTCCCTTCTCATCGGCCGCGCAGCTGGGCATCTGATGTCGACTCAACCCGTACACCCCGACCCTGGGAATCAGTCTGCGGCGAACCTGGGAACGTTCAAACAGTTGTAAATGTGTTCGAAATGCGAGAGCCTGAGTGGGCCGTCGCCCGAGAGGAGCATCCGTGTCCGCCAGCGGTTCCGCTGAAGCTCTGGTACCCGAGCAGCTGATCCAGGACACAGCGGGCATGTTCGCCATGCTGTCCGCAACCGTGCGCCTGCAAGTTATGTGGTTGCTGTCCCTGGGTGCGCGTGACGTGGGCACACTCGCCGAGGAGACCGGCCAGACGATGGCAACGGTCAGCCACCACCTCGGCAAGCTCAAGCTGGGGGGATACGTGAAGGCTCAACGGGACGGACGGCATCAGGTTTACGTCGTGAGCAACGAGCTTGCCGTAAAGGTTGTTCGCGTCGCCATCAACGCTGGGCTCCCCGAGCCAGCGTCCGCCCTGCGCTCGACGCGCGCCGGATAGGGCTTCAGATCTTCGGGTGCGGCGTCCCCAGGTAGGGGAATTCGGCAAGCGTGTCGGTGTGCGGACTGAGCCCGGTGGGCGGGATGTCGCCCTTGGACAGAAAGGCCAACCGGTAGTTGATGACGTCATCGGTGAAGACGCGACCGTTCGGATACTCGGCAGGCTTCGACGGGTCGAAGGTCAGCATGTCGGGCAGCGTCCCCTCGGTCTCGATGGCTGCGACCGCCTCCGCTTCGGAGTAGCCGCCGGTGTGGCCAAGGATGTGGACGAACATGTCGGTCCAGCGGGCGCGGTCGTTGGGCGGCTCGCTGGCGTTGTACTCCTCTTTGGTGTCATCGGTGTTGAAGAAACTGCTGACCGACGGATGACCGGCGCGGTCGACGTGGATGAGCTCGCCGTCGCGGCGCAGGCTGCACCGGCCCCAGATCCGGATGTCGGGATTGGCACCCAACGTCTCAGTCGGCAGCTCGATCACGGTGGAGAAGACATTCGCGCTCGTGTTGGAATCGATTCCGGTCCAAGGAGATTCACCACCGAGGTGCGGCGCGGTGAAGTTGCGCCCGCCAGAGGTGTCGAACAGAGCCTGAACGCCGGGGAAATCAAAGAAGAAGGCGTCGCTGCGGGCTCCGGCGAAGAACGTGATGTCCCCGGACGTGACGATGTTCGGCTGTGGGCCGAAGGACACGTCGACGTCGGAGAAGATCTTGGTGCCGACGGGCTCGGGCGACCGGGCCTGCTCGCCGGTGGCCAGATACACGTCGACGGTCTGGCTACCGTCCTGGCCCGGCGTGGAGAAGACGTAGCTGAACGCGATGTCGTTGATCAGGTCGCCGTCGTTGTCGATCGCGAGCCGGTAGATGGCATCGGGATGCAGCGCATCGGCCAGCGGATTGGCGTTCAGGATGAGCACCGTCCGCGACGGGTCTGAAGGCGACTGAAAGGCATAGAGATCGCAGAGGTCGAGCCGCTGGTCTCCCAGGGGCGGACCGAGGCTCAAGCCGGTGAAGTGGTTGGACATAGCTCCATCTTCACAGCTGGCGGCCGTCAATTCCCGGAGACTGCGGAATTCCTGCCGTGCAGTCAGCAGTCGCGCGCCGTCGCGCCGCCAAATCGGTTCTGCAACAACGTATCGAAGTACTCGGCCCATTCCGACACCGTCTCGACGGCGAGCATCAGATCATCTGCGGACAAGGTGTCGATGACGGGAAGCTCGACCGACATCACGATCTGCCGGAGGTCCGCGTCGACGACCGTCTTGGCCATCGGCACCTCGAGGTTGATCGCGTTGATCGCCTCGTAGACGCACGGCGATACGTCGAAGTCCTCGAGCAGCAGCGCCAGCACCGTCACGAACGACGAGCCCGGTCCGCCCTGGCGGACGTAGACCACCGGCCCGCCGAGCGAGATCGGGATGTCGTCGTCCTCGTCCCGCACGATCGTGGCGAGCCCGAGCTCGGTCTTGAGCGTCGCATCCAGCCACGCGCCGAGGCCGTCCGGCCCGGGCGCCACGGCGTCGGCGAAGTCAATCTGGTCGGCGATGTGCTCTAGCAACGACTCTGACGGGCTCACCCGCTCTGCATCAATCTGTAACGTCATTTGAATCCCCCCTGCGATCACACTGGCCCTGGACGCAGTTGCCCCCTGCTCACACGGCTGCGTTCATCAAACCACCAATGGCTGACATCGGCGCGCGATTGGGCGCTTTCTAGCTAACTGTTCAACTCGTCTGGCGGTTGATCTATCCGCCCGGGTACCAACGATTCGGGCCGTAACCGCAGGGACCCGAGGCGCCGTTGCACGCCTGTGCGATCCCTGCGGTCAGACCGGCCAAACCTGCACCGCCAGAGACCAACACGGCCGTTGCCAACCCCGCGATGACTCGCCTCATGGTTGTTCCCTCGTCGATGCTCTCGGCCCGCGGCCGGACACCCATAGGGTGCGGATGACGTCTTGGAGGATTCTTGGGGCGTTCGGTTAACGCCGGCAGTTCTCGTAGGCGTCGATCAGGCGCTGTTCGTTCGGGTCGGGCCGGTAGGTGCGCACGGTGCAACCGCCGATGGTGACTGCGACCGGACCCGTGGTGCGGACGTTGAAGTCGCGACGTCCTTGCAACTGGCTGGACGCGGTGTAGAGCACCGGCCGGGGCAGGGTGGACACGATGGGGAGATGCGCGGTGGCCAGTTGCAGCGCGACCGCCGGGTCCTGGGAAATGGTCTGCTCGGAGATCCAGACCGGGGGCGTCTGTGGCGCGTTGATGTTCAGGGCGTCGACATGCGGGATCGTCTGGTCGGCGTTGAGCGTGCTCCACACGGCGAGCTCGGCAGGCGACGGATACCGCTGGAAGCTCATGACCTCGGCCGGGTGGGCCTTGCTCGCGTCGATCGTCCACACGCCGCCGGCCAGTTGCGGGAACTTGGCGCCAAGCGTTGTGACGGCTGCGCTCACTGCCGTGTAGTCCGCAGGTTCGGGGAATTGTATGGCCCCCAGGGCGGGATGGCCACGGTCTGCCTCGACGACAGGTACGGCCCCAGCGCGGGTGATGGCGGCACGCAATTTAGTGGTGGCGCTTGGGAATTCGTGGAGCAGCCCGACCCAGTCACAGCCTTGGCTGACGATCTGATCGGCGTTGTCGACGGGTAGCCGACCGCTGTCGACGGCGAACAGGTTCTGCCCGTGGTGCACGTCGAGTTCGGTCGTGTAGGCCGAGTAGTCAACGGTGCGAAGTTCATCCAGGTAACGCGTGGTGATCGCCGCGACCTGAGATGGTGTGACGTCCTCGGCGACGTTCACCGACAGCCAGACGTGGACGTAACCCTTGGGGATGTCGTCGGTGACTTCGCTGCTGGCGCCCCGCACTCCGGGCATCGACCGAATCTGCTCGGTGAGCTGGTCGACCTGCCGGTGGCGATCCGGCGCAACCTCGGAGCAGCCGACGAGCGTCAACGCCACCACGAGCAGCGCACAGCCGAGGCCGCGCCAGTGCCTCGGCCCGAGCGCGCGTGCAGAGGGTGTCATAACTAGCCGAGACTATCGCGCCGGCCGCCTGGCGTAATTGACGGACACTGTCGCTAACATTCGCGGACTTGGCCAACGCCGGCCGCGGAGGGATCGACACATGACCATCACCCCTGACGAGACCCCTCGCCTGGCGAACGAGGCCGAGCGCACGGTCTACCAAGCCCTGCTCGCGCAGCTGCAGCCCAACGACCGCGTCATCCCCGGGCAACGGGTCACCGACCACCTCAAGGACCACGAGGTCGACTTCGTCGTCGCGATCGAAGGTGCGGGCATCGTCTGCCTGGAAGTCAAGGGCGGCGAGGTGTGGCACGACGGCGAGACGTGGTGGCAGAAGCGCCGCGGCCACGAGCACAAGATCCAGCCGGTCCGTCAGGCCCGAGAAGCCTGTTACGCGCTGCGCGAGTTCATCGAGAAGGACGAACGCTGGACTCAGGCCAGGCTGCGGTGGGATCACGTGGTCGTGCTGCCCAACGCCGAACTCGCCGACGACTTCGCGCTTCCGGAATGCCCGCGCTGGAAGGTCATCGACCGCAACGATCTGCCCAACCTCGTCGACAAGCTGCGGTACGTGCTCGTCAGTCAGGAGCTACCCAGGGACTTGCTCAGCCAGCAGGGCATCGAGCAACTGTCGACGGCATTGTCCGGCAGGGGATTACCCCAGCGCAGCGTGGTTGCCCGCGCGCTGGCCAACCAGGACGCCGCCGATGCGCTCACCGAGCATCAGGCCGTCATCCTCGACGCGGTCCGGCTGCTCAACCGTGTCGAGGTCCGCGGCGGGGCGGGCAGCGGCAAGACGTTCCTCGCGATGGAGCAGGCTCGCCGACTCGCACAGCGCGGCCAGCGGGTCGCGCTCGTCTGCTACTCCCACGGCCTGGCGTCGTACTTGGAACGCATCGCCTCGGCCTGGCCGCGGCGCCATCAGCCCGCCTACGTCGGCGAGTTTCACGACCTCGGCAAGCAGTGGGGCGCGCCAGAAGCGCCCGACGAGTCGCTGCGCAACGAGGAGACCGTCAAGTTCTGGGAACACGACCTCCCGCTCCAAATGGCCGAACTCGCAGCGCAACTCGAGCCTGGCTACCGGTTCGACTCCATTGTCGTCGACGAGGCTCAGGACTTCGCCGACGCGTGGTGGGACCCGCTGCTCGCAGCGCTCAAGGACGACGAGGAGGGCGGCATCTACGTCTTCACCGACGAGGGCCAGCGCGTGTTCAGCAGGCACGGCTCACCACCGGTGCCGCTCGTGCCGCTGATCCTCGACCACAATCTGCGCAACACCCGACAGATCGCCAACGCCTTCCAGCCGCTCGTCGACCACCCGATGCACTTCCTCGGTGGCGAAGGCCCGGCCGTCACGTTCGTACCTTGCGCCCGCGAGGACGCCATGGGCGAGGGTGACGACCAGATCGAGCTGCTACTCGAACAAGGTTGGCGGCCAGAGGATCTGGCACTGCTCACCACCGGCAGCCGGCATCCCGAGCAGGCCGAACGGCAGCGCAACGGCCACAAGGCGTACTGGGATTCCTTCTGGGACGCCGATCAGGTGTTCTACGGTCACGTGCTCGGCTTCAAGGGTCTCGAACGCCGGGCCGTCGTGCTCGTCGTCAACGACCAGGGCAAGTTCGAGCGCTCTCGCGAGCGGCTCTACGTCGGATTGTCGCGTGCCCGTGACCAACTCGTCGTGTGCGGTGATCCCGACTTCATCCGCGACGTGGGTGGGCCTGAGCTCGCGCGCCGGTTGGGTGTCGCTTAGCTCGCCGGATGGCCGAGTGGGAATCTCGCGACGCCTGAAACTCCCAAACGTCGCCAGATTCCCGGTCGCGGCGGAAAACTATACCGGGACGGGCTCGGTAACGGCCGCCCGCTTGGCTCGCTCGTGCTTCGACCACGGCGGCAGCTGCGGCCACCAGAACCACTTGCCCAAAAGCGCTGCGATGGAAGGCGTCATGAACGCGCGGACCACCAGCGTGTCGAACAGCAACCCCAACCCGATGGTGGTGCCGACCTGGCCGATGACGCGCAGATCGCCGACGACCATCGACATCATCGTGAACGCGAACACCAACCCGGCCGCCGTGACTACCGCACCGCTGCCCGCCATCGCGCGGATGATGCCCGTGTTCAGCCCGGCGTGCGCCTCTTCCTTGAGTCGCGACACCAGCAGCAGGTTGTAGTCGGAGCCGACGGCCATCAACACCAATACCGACAGCGCGATGACCGACCAGTGCAAATTCAGCCCGACGAAGTGCTGCCAGATGAGAATCGACAACCCGAACGAGGCGCCGAGCGACAACACCACGGTCCCCACGATCGTCACCGCCGCCACCACGCTGCGCGTCATCAGCAACATGATGACGAAGATTAGGCAGATCGAGGCGAGCCCGATGATCATCAGGTCGTACTTGGTGCCGTCCTTGATGTCCTTGAATATCGCGGCCGTCCCGCCCACGTAGATCTTGGAGCCCTCCAGCGGCGTGCCCTTGATGGCCTCCTTGGCCGCGAGCTTGATGGGTTCGATGCGCCCGATTCCCGCTTCGGAGGCGGGCTCGCTCTGGTGACTGATGATGAACCGCACCGACTTTCCGTCCGGTGAGACGAAGTTCTTCATGCCGCGCTTGAAGTCCGGGTTGTCGAACGCTTCCGGCGGGAGGTAGAAGGAGTCGTCGTTGCGGGACTTGTCGAACGCCTCGCCCATGGCCGACGAGTTCTCCGAGGCCGACGCCTGCTGATCCTGCTGACCCTTCTGGGTCTGATACATCGTCAGCATCATCTGCTTCATCGACTTCATGGTCTCGATCTGCGACGGCATCAAGGCGACCAATTGCGGCATCAACTTATCCAGCCGCTCGAGATCGGGCACCAGCGCCTGGATGTCGTCGGTCATGGTGTCGATGCCGTCGAGCGTGTCGAACACCGAGCGGATGGCCCAGCACCCCGGGATGTCGAAACAGTGTGGCTCCCAGTAGAAGTAGTTGCGCAGCGGCCGGAAGAAGTCATCGAAGTCGGAGATGTTGTTGCGCAATTCGGCGATGTCGACGGCGGTCTTCTTCGTCTTGAGCACCATCGAGTGCGTGGTGTCGGCCATCTGCTGGGTGAGCGCCGACATCTGCGTCAGCGTGTCGATGGTGTTCTGCATCTCGTCGGCCTGCTTGAGCATGTCGGCCATGCGGTCCTGGTTGTACTTCTGGTTCATGACCTGCGTAGTGCTCTGCATGCCGAGTTGGAACGGGATGGTCGTGTGCACGATCGGCTTGCCGTCGGGTCGCGTGATCGTCTGTACCCGGGAGACGCCGGGCACCTTGAAGACGGCCTTGGCGATCTTGTCGATGACGAGGAAGTCGGCTGGGTTGCGCAGGTCGTGCTCGCTTTCGACCAGCAGCAGTTCGGGATTCATCCGCGCAGGCGAGAAGTGCCGGTCGGCCGCCGCGTAGCCCACGTTGACGGGCACGTCGTCCTTCAGGTAGTCGCGGTCGTTGTAGCCCGCGTGATACCCCGGCAGGGCCAACAGTCCGACGAGGGCGGCGGCCAGCGAGGCGACGAGGATCGGCCCCGGCCACCGCACCACCGCCGTGCCGAAGCGGCGCCAGCGCCGAGATGTGGTGGCCCGCTTGGGTTCCAGGAAACGGCCTCCGAGCACGATGACGGCTGGCGTCAACGTCAACGCCGCGAACAGCGAGACGAGCATCCCGAGCGCCAGCGGCAGCCCCATCGTGTGGAACAGCGTCAGGCGCGAGAACGTCATGCAGAAGGTGGCCCCGGCGATGGTCAGCCCGGAGCCCAGGATTACGTGCGCGGTGCCGCGGTACATGGTGAAGTAGGCGGCCTCGCGATCCTCACCCGCCTGGCGTGCCTCCTGATAGCGGCCGACGAGGAAGATCGCGTAGTCGGTGCCCGCCGCAATCGCAAGGGCGGTAAGCAGACTCACGACGAACGTCGACAGGCCGAGCACCCCCTGCTGGCCGAGCAACGCCACCACGCCACGGGTGGCGCCGAGCGATATCACCACCATCGGCAGTATCAGCAAGACCGTGCTGATGGAGCGATAGACCAGCAGCAGCATGATGATGATGACCACGAACGTCAGCCCCGTGATCGTCTTCATGCTGTGGTCGCCCTCGCGGACCTGGTCGGCGAACAACGCGGAGGGGCCGGTGACGTAGACCGTCATGCCGTCGGGCGGGGGATGGGCCTCGACGACCTTGCGCACGTTGTCGACCGATGCGTTCGCCTGCGCCTCGCCCATGTTCCCGGCCAGGCTCACCTGCACGTAGGCGGCCTTGCCGTCCCCGCTCTGCGAGCCCGTGGCGGTCAGCGGGTCACTCCACAGGTCCTGCACGTGCTCGACGTGGTCGCTGTCAGCGCGAAGCGCCTTGACGAGGCCGTCGTAGTAGGCGTGCGCGTCGGGGCCCAACGGCTGCGCGCCCTCGAGTACGACCATCGCGATGCTGTTGGAGTTGGACTCGTCGAAGACCTCCCCGGCGTGGCGCAGAGCCACCATCGACGGTGCGTCGGGGGGCGTCACCGCGACCGCGCGGGATTCGCCGACCACTTCGAGCGGCGGCACGGCGATGTTCACGAACGCCGCAAGTGCCACCCAGCACAACACGATGGGTATCGCGGCCCGGCGAATGAAACGCGCAACCGTCGTGGGTAGGCCCGTGCTGCTCACCGGGTCACCATTGCATGAATGTCGGGGCGCATAGTTGGCTCTAGCCGGCCGTCGCGCCGTCCCGCGTCGGCACTGCGAACGCACCCTCGAACGCGGACATGATGGCGGCCCGCTCGTCGTCGGTGACCGAGTCGGACAGCGACAGCAGCTCGCGCGGATCGGCGACGTAGGAGCCCGACGGTAGCGGTCGGCCGAGGGCGATCTCGCGGATGGCCAACGCCGCCAACGACGCGCCCATCCCCACGGTGGTGCCCAGCTGCGCGAGCCCCGCGAGGCCACGGCCGATGTCCATGAACGACTTGATCAGCCGGGGTGAGCCCAGCGCGGCGTCGCGGCCCGAGACGTCCAGCAAGACCGACACCAATTCCTGCGGCGTCAATTGGTTGTCGCGCAGCCGGGCGAAGGCCTCCGCGGAGACGCGGCCGCTGAACGGCTCGACGTCCTCGGTGTCGAATCGCTCGACGTGCACCACCGAGATGTCGCCGACGTCAGTGGCCATCACCACCGGGATGCGCTTTGCCTTGGCGTACTCGCGGACCGCGGCCTTGGTTTGTAGGTCGTCGACTTCCTCGACGATCACCAGTGGGCGCCATTGATCCATCGCCTGCTCGGCCTCGGGCGTCGTATATCCGTGCTCGAGGTGCACCTGCGCGATGTACGGATCGATGTCGCTGATCTCCCGCGCGGCGCTGATCGTCTTGGAGAGCCCGACCTCGCTCATCGACGAGTTCAGCCGGTTGAGGTTGGTGACGCTGATGCGGTCGGGATCGCCGAAGAGATAGCGATTGCCGATGCCCAACTGCGCGACCTGGCTGAGCACGCGACGGCCGACGCTGAGTCCGAAGAACGCCACGGTCTGGTGGCGAAGCACCTGATGTTCGTCGGCCGTGATGACGTGCCGGTTGCGGAAGGTGCGCAGTGCGTAGTGATCGTCGGGGTCGGGATAGCGCACGACGGCGTTCTTCCACGGCAGGTAGACCCAGTGCCCGAATGCGTCGTCCTGGGCGACCATGGCGTCCCTGGTCTGCCCTGAGGCGCCCTCGCAGGCGCGAAGCGAAGCCAGCTCCTCGATGATTTCGTCGACCGGGTCGATGACGTCGACGCCGGTGCCGAACAGTTGCGTCAGCCCCGACCGCCCCGAGCCGCCAGACACCTTGAGGATCGTCGGCGGCTCCCAGCCCGATTCGTCGGGCGCGTGACCATGCCGGGGCATCAGCACGTGAGCCGTTCAGCGCGAAGATGGGCGTTCAACGTCAACGGTCCGCCCCTGTCTGAGCACATGTCGCCTCACCGATGATTTCGTTAGCAACGACAATATCGGTCAGGTCTTGGCGACAAAGGTATATGGCCCAAAACCCGATCTCACCGCGGTGTCGACGTCCGACTCGGGCGTGAGTGGCTTGCGCCCTTTGAACCACCTACGATGAGCCTTCGTTCATTGGCTAATGCCGAAAAACCTTGGAGCTAGCTTGACGTCCTCTCGACGTGCCAGTCGTATGTGGCTCGCCGCTGCCCTCGCGGTGCTTGCCGTGCTGGGTGGGATCACGCTGAGCAGTGCTGACCACTGCGCAGGCAGCTGCGCCGTCGCCGCCGTACCGACGGGGCTGCTCGACCCGCATCCGCCTCCTGCTCGAGGGGTGCCGGCCTCGGTATCGATCACGCCTGCGCCGGGCAGCGACACCATGAATCCGGCCGGTCCGGTCCGGGTCGCCGCCACCAACGGCGTCATCACCGACGTCACGATGGTGAATGACGGCGGCAAGGCGATCGCGGGGATCCTGACGCCGGACCGCAAGATGTGGAAGCCGACGTCGCAGCTCGGATACAACCGCACCTACACAATGACGATCCATGCCGCCGGGCCCACCGGTATCCCGTCGCTCCAGACAGCCAGCTTCACGACGGTGTCGCCGAGCAATCAGACCGCGGTCGACTTCGAGACGACCGGCGGCGACCTGCTGCAGGACGGCGGCACCTACGGCATCGGCGCGGTGCTGTCCGCCCACTTCGACGAGCCGATCGACAACAAGGCCAACGCCGAACGGAATCTCGTCGTCACCACCGATCCGCCGGTGCTCGGGTCGTGGTACTGGGTCGACAACCAGAACGCCCACTGGCGGCCCGAGAAGTACTACGCCCCGGGTACCTCGGTGAGCGTCGCGGGCAACATCTACGGAGTGCCGCTCGGCGACGGGCTGTACGGGCAGTCGGACGAGAAGGCGTCGTTCAGGATTGGTGACGCGCACGTCTCCATCGCCGACGACAACACCAAGCAGGTCAGCGTCTTCAACAACGGCGCGCTTGTGCGGACGATGCCGACGTCCATGGGCATGGGCGGCACGCAGACGTTCGGCGACACCACGCTGTCGTTCTGGACCCCGCCGGGCGTGTACACCGTGCTGGACAAGGGCAACCCGGTCGTCATGGACTCGTCGACGTTCGGGCTGCCCACCAACAGCCGGCTCGGCTACAAGGAGACCATCTCCTTCGCCACCAGGATTAGCGTCGACGGCATTTACCTGCACCAGCTGAATTCGACGGTGTGGGCGCAGGGGAACACCGACACCAGTCACGGCTGCCTGAACCTCAACGGCGAGAACGCCGAGTGGTTCTACAACTTCTCGGTGCCCGGCGACGTCGTCGAAGTCCGCAACACCGGTGGCAAGGCGCTACAGGTGTGGCAGAACGGCGACTGGACCATCCCGTGGGCCGAGTGGCGGCAGGGCAGCAAGCTCACCTAGCTCAGCCCACGTCGGCGCGCTATGAGCCCGACAGCTGATTCACCTTGCCGGTGAAGGACAGGTTTGGCGAGCCGCCGACGGTCGTGCAGGTCGTTGTTGCGATACGGCGGTCCTTTCCGTCCAGGGCTGCGGTCATGGAACTGATCTGGGTCGGCCCGACTCCGCTGTGCCAGAGCACCCAGTGCACCGGGTCGACAGCGAGCGCGACGCAGCTGGCGCCGCCGCCGGTGACCCTGGTGGAGCCGGTGAGCACGCAGAGGCCGCCTCCGGCGTCGTGGCATGCGTTCACGGCGCCGGCGGAAGCATCGATGAACGACGAGGCGTTTGTGAAACTCGCCCAGGTTCCGGAGGCCGGCGAAAATGCGATGGCGGCGTAGGACTCGCCGCCACTGGCATTGGCGGTCGCCGCTGCGCCCACGCCGAGGGCCCCAGCGGCGGCGACCATCAAAGCCGCTGCCGTCATCCGGCGGGCTGATGAATTCGTGTTGTTGGTGCTCATGGTGTGCTCCTTCGAGTTGTCGCGGCCCCTTGTGGGCCGTGTTCAACTGCTAGGAGCGATGAGCCACCACATTTCCCGCACTTTTTGGGATGAGATTTTGGGGGCTGCTGCTCGCGTAGTCGGTGAGTTCGGTGAGGAAGCCCGGCGGGAAGCGCAGCGTGCCCTTCTCGGTGCGGCGCAGGAATCCGGACGCGGCCCTGTGAGACAGCGGCTTTCCCGGGTAATCGAGGAACTCCGCCAAACCCTGTCGTGCTTGCCATTCCGGCCACGGCCCGACGTCCGCGGCGTGCACCACCCCGTCGAGCCCCGCCCACGCCGCCTTGCGTGGCCACGGGACGCCGGTCCACGCTTGGTCGGCGGCCCCGTCGTAGTGGCCGGGGGAGGCCAGCCGCCGGCCGATCCACGCCGCCACCGGTGTGCTGACCGAATTGCCGACCATGCGCCAGCGTTCCCCGCGCTTGGCGACCTCCTCGGCAGGCGCGGTCCAATCAGCGGGAAAGCCTTGCAGCCGTTCGGTATCCCGCAGCTCCGGGGTGACGTAATGGCCCGACGGCAGCCGGATGGCCGGCGGTGAGGCCACCCCGACCGACGAGCCACACTTGATCGGCGGCACGCAGTCGACTCCCCAGCCGAACGACCGCATGCCCTCAGTCCAGTAGAAGCCGCACGCCACGTCCGGGTAAACCTTTTCGGGCGTGGGCCTTTCGCAGTCGTCGGCCAGCAGCACGTCGCGCGGATCGCCCACCCGGCTGGCCACCAGATACCAGCGATTGCGCCGCTGCGGCAGCCAGCCGTTCGTGTCGACCACGCGGTACGCCCACCGGTAACCGAGCTTGGTCAACGTCTCGGTGATCAGCCCAAGGGCTGCGCCGCGGGCCAGCGACATCAGGAACGGCACGTTCTCCAACACCACCCACGGCACGTCCGACCCTTGCAACAGTCGCAACACCTCGCCGACCAAACTGCTTCTGGCGCCGTCGATTCCGACCTTGCGGCCCACGCTGCTGAGATCCTGACACGGAAAGCCTGCCACCACCACGTCGGTGCCGCTGGGCAGGGCCGCCACGTCGCGGACGTCGCCCTCGAGCTTGGTGTCGGGGAAGCGCCTGCGCAGCACGTGCATGGCGGCGGGGGAGTTCTCGACGAGCAGCTGGGCCTGATGTCCGCTGGCCGACAGGCCGAGCTCGAGGCCGCCGATGCCTGCGAACAGTCCGACGACCTTCACCGCAACCATTCCACCGCAACGGCGTAACTCAGCCGCGACGGCACCGCGTTGCCAATCATGTGGGCCAGCGCCGTGCGCTGACGTACCCCGGCGAAGGAGAACCAGTCCGGAATGTACTGCAGCCGAGCCGCTTCGTGGGCGGTGATGGTGCGTCGCCGGCTCGGGTGGACGTAGCGGCCCATGCACATGCTGTAGAAGCCGGTGGTGATGGTTTGCGACGGTTTGTCCCACGCCAGTCGCCCGTAGATGGACTTGTAGCTGTGGCCGCCGCGGGCGTGGCAGTCCGGGCGCTCGCCGTCGGGCAGGTCGGCCAAGTCGTTGTCGAAGAGGTAGGCGATGCGCTTGCGGGTGGCCGGAGCCGACTGTGCGACGGCGTCGAGCAGGCTCGTGCGCTGCTCGTCCCGTAGCGCCTCGAGATCCTGAATTGCCCAACCGACGTCGCACGGTGGCCGGCGATGTCGCTTGACCACGTCGTCGGGGGTGACGGTGTGCGTACGACTCGCCATGAGCACGAGCCGCCGACGGCGCTGCGGCACCCCGAGCTCGCTGAGGTCGATGACCCCGATCGCTACGAAGTAGCCGAGGTCGACGAGTGCATCGGCCGCGCGTTGCACCACCGCTCCGCGATCGTTGAGGGCGCCCGGCACGTTCTCGATCAGAATGTGTTGCGGGACCAACACTTCCGCAGCGCGGACCATCGTCGAGTAGAGCGCATTCTTGTGATCGCGGTGGCGGGTGCGGTTGTTGAAGTCACTGTGGCCCTGGCACGGCGGACCGCCAACCAGCACGTCGATCTCGGGATGCTCCTTGAACAGCTGTAGCTCGCCCGGCGCGAGTCGGCTACCGGGCGTGCCAGGGAACACCTCGGCCATGTCGGCGCATCGGGTTGCGGCGGTGGGGAAGTTGGCGGCGTACGTCTGCGCGGCCGTCGGGTCGACGTCGACGGCGAGCACCGGCTCGAACGGCCGGCTCAGCGCGCGGGCGGCCTCGGCCAATCCGATGGACAGTCCGCCGCATCCGGAGAACAGGTCGATGGCCCGCACCGACGTCCTGGCCGCGCCGCTCGGAGGAGGCACCCGGCCCTGAAGCCACGCGCGTTCGGCCTCGTGCGCGGACGTAGGCCGGGCGTCGCTGCCTGAGTAGCCGGCGAGCACGCTGACGGTATGACGACCCTCGCGATCGGTGAGGATGCGTTCGTAGCTGCCGTTGCGCGTGCGGAAGCGCTCGAACGCGCCGTCGGTGCTGGTTCGTTCGCCGAGCAGAAGACGCGTCGGCTGGCTCACACGGCTGATCGTATTTTGCCTGTCGTCCCAGCCCGGGCAGGCGAGGCGGCGCGCCGTGAATAGGCTGGACGGGTGGCTAGGTCCTCGCCGTCCTGGGCGTCCTCCCCCGAGGCGCGGGCCCGCATGCAGTCCAACCGGAGCCGCGACACCAAGCCCGAGCTAGCCCTGCGCTCAGCCGTGCACGCGCTTGGGCTGCGCTACCGGGTGGGCGCCAAACCGCTCGCCGGACTGCGGCGTACCGCTGATCTGGTGTTCCCGACGGCGAAGATCGCAGTGTTTCTCGACGGATGCTTCTGGCACGGCTGTCCCGAGCACCACACCGTGGCGACGGCCAACGCCAAGTTCTGGGCCGACAAGGTCTCGGGCAACCGGGCGCGCGACCGCGACACCGACGCCCGGTTGGAAGCGGCCGGCTGGATTAGCGTGCGGGTGTGGGAGCACGAGGATCCGGCCGAGGCGGCTCAGCGGGTCCGCGAGGCCGTCCGCGCCCGGCGAAGTTAGTCCCAACGCTATGTCCACAACGTGATTCGGCAATAGGGTCGATGACGAGGCGAGCGAGGTGATGAACGTGTGGTCCGCACAACGTGAGTTCGTGGCGTACGGCCCATCGCACTTGACGGTGCTGGCGCTGTTCGTAGTCGGCATCGCCGCGCTGGTCTGGGTCGGACGCCGCCAGAGCGAAGCGCAGGCCCGAACCTTCAGTCGCGTCATGGCCGGGCTGCTGTTGGCCGTCTACCTCGCCGTGCTGGTTTACAAGCTCTTCCACCCCTTGCTGTCCAGTTCGGTGCCGCTGCAACTGTGCGACATCGCGGAATTGGCAGTGGCTTACGCGTTGTGGTCGCAGAAACAGTGGGCCTATGGGCTCACCTACTACTGGGGTCTGGTGCTGAGCTCGCAGGCATTGCTCACTCCCGACGTCGACGGGCCGGACTTCCCGGACCGCAGCTTCCTGACGTTCTTCGCGCTGCACCTGTTGGTGGTCTGGGCCGCCGTCTACCTCACGTGGGGGCGCGGCATGCGCCCGAACTGGCGTAGCTACCGCTTGACGGTCGTCGTGACTTTGGGCTGGGCGGTCTTCACCTTGATCTTCAACCTCCTCGCGGGCACCAACTACGGGTACCTCAACAGGAAACCCCCGATCGCGTCGATCCTCGACTTCCTGGGGCCGTGGCCGGTGTATCTGCTCGTCGAGATCACCTTGGTCGCCATCATCTGGGCCTTGATGACCTGGCCGTGGGAACGGAAAAGGCAACGGGCCACGGAAAGTCCCGCCGCCGACGACCTCACGCCCGGGTCTTCGACGAGCTGAACTTTCTCGGAAATCGCCCTACTTCAGCCGCACCATCCGCGTCGTCGAGCTCTCGTCGAGTTCGACGACGTCGGTGCGTGAGCGCAGAAAGTCGCTAAACGACTTGAACCCCAACGACTTCTCGCTGAACGACGGGTCCATGCGCTTCATCTGAGCCTTCACTTGCGAGTTGTGCAGCCAGTCGGCGTCGTCCTTCTCCAAGCCGATCTGCAGGGCCCGCTGCAGCAGTGCGGTGGCCGACGCCTGCGGGTCGGGCGGCTCCGGCTCGTCAGGCTCGGTGGACTGCGCGGGCCGACTGCTGCGCTTCTTCGCGGGCGCCTTCTTCGCGGGCACGGGATCCGGTTCGAACACCGGGACGCCGGGCAGCGCGTCGTAGATGACGAACTCGTCGCACGCCGAGGCCAACGCGCGGCTCGATGCACCCGCGACGCCGATGCCGACGACGTACCGGCCCAGCCGCTTGCACCGCTGCGCCAACGCGATGTAGTCGGAGTCGCCCGCGACGATCACCACGTGCGTGAGGTCCGGCAGCCGGAACATGTCCTCGACCGCGTCGACCGCCAACCTGATGTCGGCGCCGTTCTTGCCGTAGGCCGCGGCTGGAAACAGCTGCACCAGGTCGACGGCGCGCGCGACCAGTTGCCCGCGATAGCCCGCGTTGACGTCGGCCGACCAGTCGGCATACGCGCGGGTGAGTACCAGCGTCCCGAACGACGAGGCGAAGTCGATGATCGCGCCGACGTCGACGGTGGCACGCCCAAGCGGCTCCGCCTCCAGCCCGCTGGCCTTGTCCTTCTGGAACGAGTTGCGCCCGTTCACCTGGTCGTACCGCGAGATCACGATGTTGTCGAAGTCGAGGTAGACCGCGACTCGGGTGGCACCGGTCTCCGTCATGGCTTCAGTGTGGTCGATCGCGGCCGACTAGCGCTGCAATCGGGCCAGGATCTCCCGCGTCGGACGATCGACGACGTCGGCATACTCCGGGTGCTTCTTGCAGAAGGCCGTGACCGTCGGGCAGACCGGCACGATGCGCAGCCCGTCGGCCTTCGTCCGGGCGAGCGCCTCGCCGATCACGATGGTGGCGAGCCCGCGGCCGCCGAACGCCTCGTCGACCTCGGTGTGGAAGAACACGCGCTGCTCGCCGTTGTCCTCGAACATCGTCAGCCCGACGTCCTGGCCTTCGACGGCGATGACGAACCTGTCGGCCTCCGCGCGCACGGTCACCACAGCGCCGGTCTTGTCAGTCAGAGCCATGCCTCCACAGTGCCACGGCTGGCTACCATCGAGCGGACATGGATACCGAACACGTTCACATCGACAAGCAGACGCCGTCGGTGTACCAAGCCCTCACCGGAGTCTCGACGGCGGTGTTCGCCGCGGCGAAGGAACTCGGCCTGCCCCGCGCGCTCGTCGAGATGGTCAACGTCCGGGTGTCGCAAATCAACGGCTGCCCGACGTGCCTCGAGGTGCACCACCGCCGCGCCGTGGCGGCAGGCGTCACGGACAAGCAACTCGCGACGCTGTCGGTCTGGCGTGACACCGAACTGTTCGACGAGCGCGAGCAGGCCGCGCTGCGGTTGGCGGAGCTTACGACGACGCTGCCCGACCACGACACCGCCGAGCGCGAATATGCCCGCGCCCGAGCGGTGTTCACCGAGGATGAGCTTTCGGCGGTGATCTGGATAGCCATCACGATCGGCTCGTTCAACCGGGTGTCGATCCTGAGCCGTCACGAAGTCAGGCCGTAGGCCTAGAAGAGTTGGTCGTAGCGCTGCATCAGATCGTGGATGTCGTCGTCGATGCCAAGCTCGAGCGAGCTCATCATGCCGGCCAGAGTGTCGTAGCTTCCGACCGTGAAGATCAGGTCGAGCAACTGCTGTTTGTCCAGTTCGCCGGCCAGCGTCTGCCAGGTCGGCCTGGTGATGGCCCCGTCGACGATGAGCTCGTCGACCGATCGCAGGAGCGCCGCTTCGAATGTGCTCCAGAACGGGGCATCGGACCCGTAGGCGATGCGTCCGATCTCCTCGTCGGTCAGTCCGGCGTCGCGGGCGACGAACAGGTGCTGCGCCCACTCGTAGCCGCACTTGCGCACCGCCGCCACCCGCAGGACGAGCAGTTCGCGCTGCCGCTCGGTCAGCGTGGTGCCTCGCAACAGATGGCCGTTGAGCGTGAAGTACGCCTGCGCCAGCGCGGGATGGTGGGCCATCGAGCCCAACACCTTGAGCGCCTTGGGCCGATCCTTGGTGGGCATCGGCTCGTGACGCGGGTTGGGCGGGCGCAGGGCCGCCAGCGCGGCGCGCATCTCGGGCGGAAAGTCCTGCGGCTGGAGCGGTTCGATGAGTGCCATGTCAGATGACACTAGGCGGCGCGAGCGTGACGGACGGCGCTGCTGCGGAAGGCATAGTCGAGTTGCCCGCCTTGCAGCGACAACCACGCTCCGTCGACTCGGGGAGGGTCGGGCGGTCTGGAAGTGCCTTTCGCATTGCCCAGCTCGCAGCGACAATTCGAGCCGAGGTGGTCGTGGTCGTCAGGCGTGGTCATGGTCGGCAGAGTCAGGTGTGGTGCCAGTCCGCGTCATCCCACCGGCCGAGGGGAAGCGGCTCCCCGCGCGCTCGTTCGCGTAACGCAATCACCCTTTGATGGATCCGGTATTCGGTGCTGCGCGGCACCGGCCCGGGACCGTACAGTCCGCGTTCCAAGTGACGCACCCGCCCGCGGGCCACTTCCCAGCGCAGCGCGTCCGAGATCGCTTTCGATGGCCTCCCCGCGAATGAGAAGCCCTGGTGGGTGAGCGCATCGATCAGCTCGGCCACGGTGTGGGGGCCGTGCTGCCCCAAGTACAGCACTAGTGCATAGCGAAGTTCGATTCCGCGTAGACACACCTCAGGCATAGCCGAACCGAAACACGAACCGCCGACACATCCGGGGGTGTCTCCGCCGCATGTGTGAAGTTATCCACAGGACGCGCGCGTGGCACGAGCCCGGGCGGGCAGTCTTCAGCGGATCGGGGCGCCGTTGTCGCTGCAAGGCGGGCAACTTGATCGGCGCTCCCGGAGCGCCCCACCTTCTGCTCACCGCGATTCAAAGCGGGCCGCCCACGTGATAAGTGGCGCAATGCCCGAACCAACCCGTCTAACAGCAGGTCCGCGCTCACAGGCACCGGCGCATTGTCGGCACCGAGCGCGGCCCGTCCAGCCGGCGGATTCGCGACGACCGCAACCGCCGATACCGTCCTGACCAGGTCAGTCACATGCCAACAGCCCCCAGGAGGTGACCGTGGCCAACGAGCAGCATGCCGAACCGACGCCGATCCGCCGGCCGCGGGCCGATCAGGCCCGGCTGGTGGCCGACGTGCTCCGTCATCAGATCCATGCGGGCGGGTACAGCGACGGACTGCCAGGAGAGGCTGACCTCGCAAGCGAGTTCTTCGTCTCCCGCAACACCGTGCGCGAGGCACTCGCCACCCTCAAGGACGAAGGCCTCATCGACCGCGGCCCCCGCACCGGCACCCACGTCGCGATCCGCAAGTACGACCACGGGCTCGACGCGCTCGTCGGCCTCAAGGAGACGTTCAAGGGCTACGGCGAGATCCGCAACGAGGTCCGCGCCATCATGACGGTGTCCGCGCCGCCGTCGGTGGCCAACAAGCTCAAGCTCAGTCCCGGCGAACCCGTCGTCTTCGTCGAACGGTTGCGCTACCTCGGCGACCTTCCGCTGAGCCTGGACATGACCTACCTCGTCGAAGACGTCGGCCAGCAGGTCATCGAGCACTCGCTGGAGACCAACGACGTCTTCGCGCTCATCGAACAGGTCACCGGACGACGGCTTGGCAGCGCCGGGCTCGCGGTGGAGGCCGTGCCCGTCGACCCGCATTCCGCCGCAATCCTGCAGGTGCCCGACAGTGCCTCGCTGCTGCTTCTGGAACGGCTCACCCACCTCGACGACGGGCGACCCGTCGACCTCGAATACATCCGCATGCGTGGAGATCGAATCACTTTGCGCGGCAACCTAGTTAGGGGAACTTAATGGCCCAGGTCAACCAGCGCGTCGACGTGCCCGTCACGATCGACGAATCGCTGTGCATTGAGGGCTGCACCCTGTGCGTCGAGATCTGTCCACTCGACTCGCTGGCCATCAACCCCGAGAACGGCAAGGCCTTCATGCACGTCGACGAGTGTTGGTACTGCGGCCCGTGCGCAGCGCGCTGTCCCACCGGCGCCGTCACCGTCAACATGCCCTACCTCCTCCGATAACCCCAGGACCATTCATGAAACGCATGCTCGCCGCCCTGCTCGCCGCCCTGCTCGCCGCCGCTACCGTAAGTTCCCTGGCGGCTTGCTCTTTGGACTCCAAGTCGCAGTCAGCCGACACGGTCGACGTCGTCGTCGGCTACCAGTCCAAGACCATCAACACCGTCACCGCCGGAACCCTGTTGAAGGCCAAGGGTTTCCTGGAACAGCGGCTCGCCGACATCGGCAAGTCCTCCGGCAAGAAGTACAACGTGCAGTGGCAGGACTACGACACCGGCGCGCCCATCACCGCGCAGATGGTCGCCGAGAAGATCGACATCGGCTCCATGGGCGACTACCCGTTGCTGATCAACGGCTCCAAGACTCAAGCCAATGAACGCGCCAAGACCGAGTTGGTCTCCATCACCGGATACAGCCCGACCGGCGCACTCAACATGGTCGTCGTCCCACCCAACTCGTCGGCGCGGACCATCACCGACCTCAAGGGCGAGAAGGTCTCCGCCAGTGTCGGTTCCGCGGGCCACGGCACGCTCGTGCGCGCGCTCGACACCGCGGGCATCGACCCGAAGGCCGGCGTCGAGGTGCTCAACCAACAGCCGCAGGTAGGCGCGTCGGCACTGGAATCCGGCCAGGCCCAGGCACTCTCGCAGTTCGTCGCGTGGCCCGGTCTGCTCGTCTTCCAGAACAAGGCCAAACTGCTTTACGACGGCGCCGAGGGCAAGTACCCCACCTTCCACGGCGTCGTCGTGCGCCGTGACTACGCCAGCCAGCATCCCGAGGTGCTCGACGCCTTCCTGCAGGCCCAACTCGACGCCACCGACTACCTCAACCAGCATCCGCTGGAGTCGGCCAAGCTGGTCGCCGACGGCAGCGGCCTGCCCCAAGAGGTCGTCTACCTCTACAACGGTCCCGGCGGCACCAGCTTCGACACCACGCTGAAACCCTCACTGGTTCAAGCGTTCAAGGGTGACGTGCCGTATCTGAAGTCGATTGGCGACTTCGCCGACCTCGACATCGACGGCTTCGTGTCGGACGACGCGATCCGCAAGGCGTTCGCCGCCCGCGGCCAGAACTACGACGCCGCGCTGGCGAGCACCAGCAACCCGTCGACGCTCAGCGGTCAGGACCCGGTGTGCAACGTCGCGGTGACCGATCCCAAGCTGGCCGGCGAACTCTGGCTCGATGGCAAGGACACCACCCAATCCGCCGCCAACCCCGGCTGCCTATTGCGTGCCATCCGCGAAGCAGGTGCGCGCGGCGAAAAGGTGCGCGCCGCATACATTCCCGATACGGAGTTCGGCACCCGGTGGTTCGCCGACAAGTCGAGTTGGGTCAAGGACGGGGCCAACTACCTGCCCTTCGACTCGGCCGCGGGCGCCGGGCGATACACCGCGACCCACCCCGGCGCGACCGTCGTCGACTACCAGCAGGCGTTGGCGGGTGCGGTGTGACCGCGCCTCCCGCGGTGCTGGTCGCTGACGCACCGGCAGTCGCCGCACCGGTAGCGCCAGCCGGCAAGGGTCCCAAAGCGCGTAGCTGGGGCACCTGGCTGGTCCGCATCGGTTCGGTGGCCGCAGCCGTCGCGCTCTGGCAGGTGTTGACCGCCAACCACGTTCGGCTCTGGTTGCGGTTCGACACGCTGCCGACGGTCACCGAGATCGCGACGGCCTTCGCCCACCGATTGGTTACCCAGGACTACTGGCTCGATCTTGGCCAGTCGCTGATCCGCATCCTCACCGGGTTCGCGCTGGCGGCCGTGGCGGGCGTCGTCACCGGCATCCTGCTCGGCCGTTCGCCCAAGTTCGCCAACGTCTTCGGCCCGCTCACCGAACTGGCCCGGCCCATTCCGGCCATCGCGATCGTGCCCGTGGCGATCCTGCTGTTCCCCACCGACGAGGCCGGGATCGTCTTCATCACGTTCCTCGCCGCGTACTTCCCGATCATGGTCAGCACCAGGCACGCCGTCCGCGCGTTGCCGACGCTGTGGGAGGACTCGGTGCGCACGCTCGGCGGCAACCGTTGGGACGTGCTGAGCCGAGTCGTGTTGCCCGGCATCCTCCCCGGCGTCTTCGGCGGGCTCTCCGTCGGCATCGGCGTCGCGTGGATCTGCGTCATCTCCGCCGAGATGATCTCCGGACGGCTCGGCGTCGGCTACCGCACCTGGCAGGCCTACACCGTGCTGGCCTACCCCGAGGTGTTCGTCGGCATCATCACGATCGGCGTGCTCGGTTTCGCGACTTCGGCCGCCATCGAACTCGTCGGTAGACGCGCCACGCGCTGGCTGCCCCGCGCAGAGGAGAACGCCCAGTGACCGGCATGAGTTTGAAGCTCAGCGACGTCGTGCTCAGCTATGGCGGCGCACCGGTCGTGGACGGGCTCGACCTCGACGTCGCGCCAGGCGAGATCCTGGTGCTCACCGGACCGTCGGGCTGCGGCAAGTCGACGGTGTTGCGTGCGCTGGCCGGGCTGCTGCGGCCGGACCGGGGCGAGGTGCTCGCCGACGGCACGCGCGTCGCCGGCACGTCGCGGGACCGTGCGATGGTCTTCCAGGACAACGCGCTGTTGCCATGGCGCACCGTGCAATCCAACGTCGAGCTCGCGCTGAAGCTCGCCGGCCGCCCGCGCCAGGGCCGGCGCGATGAGGCGCAGCGCTGGATCGCCGACGTCGGGCTCACCGGTTTCGAGAAGTACCTCCCGAAGAGCCTCTCCGGCGGTATGCGGCAACGCGTGCAACTCGCCCGCGGACTGGCAGGCGCCCCGCGCGCAGTCATGATGGACGAACCCTTCGGCGCCCTGGATACCCAGACGCGGGCCACCATGCAGCGCCTGCTCGTCGACACATGGGGTACGCACCCTACGACCGTCGTCTTCGTTACCCACGACGTCGACGAAGCGCTGCTCATCGGCGACCGCATCGCGGTGCTCGGCCGTGCCGGCGAGCCGCTGCGTGCGCTGCTCGACGTGCCGCGCCCGCGTGATGCCGACGTCGCCCGTAGCGCACTGCGCACTGAAGTGATTGCCGCACTCGACCATTCGGAGTTGATCAGCTAGTGGAGACCCCCGCACTTTCGGACGCTGTCCGGCTCGACTGCGACGTGCTCGTCATCGGCGGTGGCACCGCAGGCACGATGGCCGCGCTGTCGGCCGCCGAGCAGGGTGCGCAGGTAGTGCTGATGGAGAAGGCGCACGTGCGACACTCCGGCGCGCTGGCCATGGGCATGGACGGCGTCAACAACGCCGTCATCCCCGGCAAGGCCACGCCCGAGGACTACGTCGCCGAGATCACCCGTGCCAACGACGGAATCGTCAACCAGCGCACCATTTATCAGACCGCCACCCGCGGCTTCGCGATGGTGCAGCGACTGGAGCGCTACGGCGTCAAGTTCGAGAAGGACGAGCACGGTGAGTACGCGGTGCGCCGTGTCCACCGCTCCGGCTCCTACGTGCTGCCGATGCCCGAGGGCAAGGACGTCAAGAAGGCCCTGTACCGCGTGCTGCGGCAGCGCTCGATGCGCGAGAAGATCCGCATCGAGAACCGGCTCGTCCCGGTCCGCGTGCTCACTGACCAAGGCCGGGCCGTCGGCGCAGCCGCATTGAACAGCCGCACCGGTGAATTCGTCGTCGTGGCCGCCAAGGCCGTCGTCCTTGCGACTGGGCCGTGCGGACGGCTCGGCCTACCGGCGTCCGGATATCTGTATGGCACCTACGAGAATCCGACAAACGCCGGTGACGGCTACTCGATGGCCTTCCATGCGGGCGCGGAACTGTCGGGCATCGAGTGCTTCCAGATCAATCCGCTCATCAAGGACTACAACGGGCCGGCCTGCGCCTACGTCGCCAATCCCTTTGGCGGATACCAGGTCAACGCGCAGGGGGAGCGGTTCGTCGACTCCGACTACTGGTCGGGTCAGATGATGGCGGAGGTGAAGAACGAGATCGAGTCCGCGCGCGGACCCATCTACCTCAAGGTCAGCCACCTGCCCGACGAGACGCTGTCCACACTCGAAGGTATTCTGCACACCACCGAGCGGCCCACCCGCGGCACCTTTCACGCCAACCGTGGCCACGACTACCGCACCCACGACATCGAGATGCACATCTCTGAGATCGGGTTGTGCGGTGGGCATTCCGCGTCTGGAGTGTGGGTCGACGAGCATGCCCGCACCACCGTGCCGGGGCTCTACGCCGCGGGCGACCTGGCGTGCGTGCCGCACAACTACATGATCGGGGCGTTCGTCTACGGCGACCTGGCCGGTACGCACGCCGCGTCCACGCTCGCTGACGTCGAAGCACCGCAACAGCTTCCGGAGGATCAGCTCGCGGAAGCACACGAACTGATCTACCGCCCGCTGCGCCACCCAGATGGTCCGCCCCAGCCGCAGGTCGAATACAAGCTGCGCCGCTTCGTCAACGATTACGTGGCCCCGCCCAAGACCGCCGCCAAGTTGTCGATCGCGGTGCAGACCTTCGAGCGGATGAGCGACGAGGTCGCGGGCATCGGGGCGAAGACGCCGCACGAGCTCATGCGCGCGGTCGAGGTGTCGTTCATCCGGGATTGCGCCGAGATGGCGGCCCGCTCGTCGCTCACCCGCACCGAATCGCGCTGGGGGCTCTACCACGACCGCAGCGACACCCCGGATCGCGACGACGTCGAGTGGCGCTACCACCTGAATCTGCGTAAGACCGCCGAAGGCGACATGGAGTTCCTCAAGCGGCCGGTCGCGCCGTACTTCGTGCCGGTTCCAGGGCTCGATGAATTGCCAAGCGGCGAAACCGAACCCATCCCCGTGCGTCAACCCGACCTCGTCGGGGGTCAGGCACCGGCGTCCGAGGTGTCCCGCATCGATTCGGTTGCGGCCCCACCGCCGTCGCCCCGCATCGCCGCCGTGCTCGCGCTCGACGAGCCGACGGTCGAGGAACTGCAGATCTACCTCACCGACACCGATCCCGGCGTCCGGCGCACCGCCGTCGACGTGCTCACCGAACACCTCTGCGACGGCTACGGGCCTGCGCTAGTGTCGGCGCTGAGCGATTCGCATGTCGAGGTCCGCCGGGTGGCCGCCGACGGCATCCGCGAACTCGTCGAGGTGTTGCCGGATCCCGCTGCCGTACAACCGCTTCTAACGTCCGACGATCCGGTCGTGCGCGGTGCCGCGCTGTACGTGCTGAGCTCGCGACGGGCCGGCATCGCCGAGCACTACCGCCGCGCGCTCACCGATGCCGACCACCGCGTCCGGATCGAAGCCGTGCGTGCGCTGGTCTCCGTCGACGACGCCGACGGGGTCGCCGCGGCGGGGAGCGATGCGAACCGCGAAGTGCGCATCACCGTCGCCAACGGGCTCGGCACGCTGCGCACCGGGGCCCCGGCCGTCCGGGCGCTCATCGATGACTCCGATCCGCTGGTGCGCGCTGCCGCGCTGGCCGCGATGGGCTCACTCGGCTGGGACGACGCCGACGTGTCCTCCGTCGAGGCGGCGCTCGCCGCGTCGGCGTGGCAGATCCGGCAGGGCGCGGCCCGAGCACTCGCGGGTGCGCCGTCGTCGACGACCGCGGTGCCGCCACTGTCGCGGGCACTGACCGACCCGCACCTCGACGTGCGCAAGGCGGCCGTACTGAGTCTGACCCGATGGGCCGACTCGGAAGAGGCTGCGCGCGAGGCACTCACCGTTGCGCTCGACGACGGCGACGCCGACGTGCGCGCCTACGCCAGGCAGGCGTTGGCCGCGAAGAACTGAGTCAGCCGACGAGCGTTTGGGTGCCGAGGACGGCGAGCAACGAAAGCCGTTCGGCGTCCTCGGTTCCGGGCTCGGCGCTGTAGATCATGATGCGCAGGTCCGCACGTGCGACGCTGAGCACGTCGCAGTCCAGCGTCATCGGACCCACCTGCGGGTGGTTGATGGTCTTGCGCGACTCCAAGGGTTGATCAAGCACGGCGCCGGAGTCCCACAGTTCGGCGAAGAGTGCACTCTTGGCGCGCAACTCGGCGACCAACCGTCGGACGGTGTGATCGGCGGGATATCTGGCGGCCGCCGCGCGCAACGACGCGGCCTGCGCGGTCTGCAGCGCACGCAGCCCCTCCGGGGTGTGCTGGACCCGACTGCTGGGGCCGAGAAAGTTGCGCCACACCGCGTTTCGCTCGTTGCCGTGGTATTCACCCATCAGGGCGATGTACATCGGGTTGGCCAGCAGCTGCGTGCCCGCCGCATCGAAGACCGCTACCGGCGTCGCGGTCAGCCGGTCCAGCATCCGCTGCACACTCGGCGTGACGTAGGCGGGCACCGTGCCCTGCCCTGGCGGAACCAGCCCGGCCGCATGGAACAGGTGCTCGCGTTCGTTCGCCGACAGTCGCAGCGCCCGGCCCAACGCCTCGACGACCTGCTCGGAGGGATTGGTCGCGCGGCCCTGCTCGAGACGGGTGACGTAGTCGACCGAGATTCCGGCCAGCTGTGCGAGCTCCTCGCGGCGCAGCCCCGCCGCGCGCCGATGGCCGCCGACCGGCAGCCCCGCCGCCTGCGGGGTCACCCGATCGCGCCAGCGCCGCAGCGCATGGCCGAACTCCGCACTCGCCATGACTCCACTGTGCATCGCTTTGGCCGGATCGTCCTGGTATCCGTAGTCCCAGGAAGACGGAGCCTCTGGCTAGCCGCCTCACGTCGACGCACAGTGAAGGCATGACGACAACACTGATCACAGGCGCCAACAAAGGCATCGGCTTGGAGGCCGCCCGTCAACTCGTGGCCGCGGGTCACACCGTCTACATCGGCAGTCGCAACATCGAGCAAGGCCGCCGCGCCGCAGCGCAACTGGGTTCCAGGGCCGTCCAGCTCGACATCACCGACGACGCGTCCGTGCAGGCGGCGCTGAGCATCATCGAAGCGGGCGGCGGGCTCGACGTACTCGTCAACAACGCCGCGATCGAAGAGCGGGGCGACGGCAACGCGGTGGTCGCCCCTGCGGACGTGACGGCCGACCTGGTCCGGAAGACGTTCGATACCAACGTCTTCGGAACCGTGCGGGTCCTGCACGCATTTCTCCCATTGCTGCAGCGGTCCGCCCACCCCGTGGTCGTCAACGTCAGCAGCGGACTCGGCTCGTTGACGCTGTTCGCACCCGCCCCGGCGGACATCTACCCCGGGGTGGCCTACCCGGCGTCGAAGGCCGCGGTCAACATGATCACCGTGCAGTACGCGAAGGCGTTCCCGAACATGCGGATCAACGCCGTCGATCCCGGCTTCACCAAGACCGACCTCAACGGCAACACCGGCACCCAAACCGTCGAGGAAGGCGCCGAGGCCGTCGTGCGAATGGCGCAGGTCGGTTCCGACGGGCCCACCGGAGGGTTCTTCAACACCGCGGGCGCCGTGCCCTGGTGAGCAACTTTATGTGATGTAACTCACAAACGGCGTACGCTGGGGATATCTCTCCACGAAGGGAGCTGCAGATGAAGGGCGCGTATCACGATCCCGTGGATCACTCCCGCACCACCCAGCCGCATGCCGGTGAATCGTTCATCGACACGCTCTGGCTTCCCGGCCTCGGCCTCATCATGCTCGGCATCATCACCATCGCCGGGTTCCTGGCGGCCACGGCCTACCACCGTGACGATCTGCAGCTGCCGCTGGCGTTCATCGCGGGCGCACTGGTGACCGCAGGCGCGATCCTCATCGCGCTCGAGCACCATCGCGTGAAGCGGGTCGAGCAGCGGTGGATGTCTGAGCATCCGGACAGCTCACTGCACGCAAGCTAGCGAAGGCGGGCAGTCCTGGCGGCGCCCTAGCTTTGCGCTGCCACCGTGGGGTCCGCCGCGGACTTTGCCAGCAGGAAGTCCGCACATCGTTCGCCGATCATGATCGACGGCGCGTTGGTGTTGGCGCGCGGAATCCGAGGCAGCGCCGACGCGTCGGCGACGCGCAGGTTTTCGACGCCTCGGACCCGGAGCCGCTCGTCGAGCGGGCTATCGGAGTCGGCACCCATCGCGACGGTGCAGGACGGGTGGCTCGTGGTGATCGCGGTAGCCCTGATGCTCGTCTCGACGTCGGTGTCCGGACCAGGAATCAATTCGCCTGCCACCGCCGATGCAAGCGGCTCGGTCGCGACGATCTCGCGTACTCGGTCCACCGCACGGACGAGCGCGTCGACGTCCTCGCGCTCCGCGAGCAGGTTCAGCCGAATGGCCGGCGGCACAGTAGGATCCGAGCAACGGACCATCACGCTGCCGCGGCTCTTCGGCGTCCAGTACGACATGATCACCGACATCACGGGTTTGGGCCGCGCGCCCGTGAGATCGGCCAGTAGGTCGACGGGGGCGAAGCCCAACTGGAAGTCACACGCCGGGAGTTCGGGTGTCGATCGCACGTGCGCCACCGCTTCGATGACGTTGCTGCTCAGCTTGCCCTGGCGTCGAAGCAGCCACTGCAGCAACCACTTCGGGTGGGCGGCATCGGACAGACCCATAAAACCGGGCGCAAGCGACCACGTCGCGAACGCGTTCGCGTGATCCTCGAGCCCCTGTCCGATCAGGGGGCTGTCGACGACCGCGGTGATGCCAACGCTACGAAGGTGATCCGCAGGACCGATGCCCGACAACTGGAGCAGCTGCGGCGTGCCAAAGGCGCCTGCGCTCAGCACGACCTCGCGATCCGCGAAGGACTGCTGCACTCGGCCGCGATGCCGGTACTCGACGCCGACGGCCCGGCCATTTCGAACGATCACCCGGTGTACCAGTGCCCTTTTGACGACGGTCAGGTTGGGCTGGCGCGACAGGTAGCCGCGGGCCGTGCTCCACCGCTGGCCGCGGTAGATGGTCACCGGTGAAATCGCCGCACCGTCGAGTTCGGGTCCACTGACGTCGTCGTTGGCGGCGACACCGGTCGCGCGGGCGGCGGCCACGAACCGCTGCGACAGCTCGTCGGGATGCGCGACGCGCGTGACGTGCATGGGGCCCCGCTCCATCCGCGCGAATACCGGCGCCACGTCCGCCCAACTCCAACCCGGTAGTCTCCAGCCGTCGTAGTCGAGCTTGCTGCCCTTGACCCAGACCATGGCATTCATCCCGCTGGTGCCGCCCAGCATGCGGCCGCGGGGCATCGGAATCCGACGGTCGGCGCAGCCCGGCTCCGTTTCGGTCTCGTACGCCCAGTCCAGCGAGGTCCCCAACTGACGGCCGAAGGCCAGCGGGGCGCGCACCGTGAATCGACGCTCCGTGCCGCCGGCCTCGATCAACAGCACGGTCGCCGACGACTCGCTGGCCAATCGTCCCGCCACCGCACAGCCTGCGGAACCGGCTCCGACGACGATGAAGTCATAACTCGACACTGGGCGCCCCCTCCCGATCTTCCCCAAGGCCAAGTAAACCCCGCGTGGGGGCGCCAAGCGGGGGTTTCAGTGCCGTGCTCAGACGTCGTATCGCAAGGCGGGTACCGATCTGACGACGACGTCGTGCGCGTCGAACCGGACGCTGCGCTCGTCGTCGAGCCATCGCACCGCGGCTGTACCGGACAGCTGAATCGTGCGACCGGTGGCGAAGTCGATGAACAACAGTGCGGCGGCCGGATCGACCGCCAGGTTGCCAAGGCTGTTGAACATGTTGTTGCCGGGGAAGTCTGGCCACGACAGCCCGTGCGCGTCGGCCCGTACGAATCCCGCGGGTCCGCCGCGATGAGACGCGTCGTTGCCGAATTCGGGGTGGGTGGTGCCGAGGAAGAACGTGTCCGACGACTGCACCTGATCGACGTCGTCGGGCTGCAATGCGTTGCCCGTGTGGATGAGTCGAGCCTCTTGGGTCTGCTCCCCGGGCGACGGGCTTCGCGGATGGATGTGCTGAGGGCAGTTGCCGTAGGCCTGCGCGACGTCGATGGTCAACCCGGCACCTGCGGCGCTCAACCTGCCATTGATCCGCAGCCGACGGCGCCCCGCAAAGTCCATCACGATGAGGCCGACGGGCTGCCCGCTCGGCAATTGGTGGAGCGGGTCTTGCGCGTTGGGGATGGCATCGATCACCAGCGTCGTCGGAGAGGCGGCCTTCAGGAATCCAGGCGGGCCGACGACGGGCGACGTCCACAGTCGGCCGCTCGCGTCCCTTCCGGTGATCGCCGCGAACGTCGCGTTAGCGAGGAATCCTGCTATGCCTCCCCGCAGTTCGCCGCGCGCCACCATCGTCGAGAGTCGGGCGGCCTGCTGCTGAACACCGGCGCGACGCTGCACGGCCAGCTCGCCTGAATGAAACCCCGTAGCGACGTCAGTCACTTCGTGTTCAACCGGGACGGCCTGCGCGGAATTCCCCATCGCCACACCAGCCACTTCTGACTCCGCTGGAGAAGCAAGTCCACTTGCCCAGCTCGCAGCGACAACTGTCCCGACTTCGGTTTGGGTACAGAAATCGTCTTGCAGTACAGCGTTTGTCGCTGCAAGGCGGGCAACTCGAAAGGCACTTTCCGGGCCGTGGCCCATGTGGCGGAGGTGATTTGGGGGTGTTCAACGACCGCGCTCAGTTGGCCGGGGCGCGCAACCGCATCGCCAACCCTGTCGCCCGCACCGCCCGCCGGTCGATCGCCGCCCGCACCTCGTCGGCCGAACCCACCACGCGCACCTTGCTCTTCGCGCGGGTGACGGCCGTGTAGAACAACTCTCGGGTGAGCAGCCGCGAGTCGACTGGCGGCATCAGCACCGTCACCTCAGTGGCCTGTGAACCCTGGCTCTTGTGGATCGTCATCGCGTGCATGGTCTCGAGGTCCGGTAGCCGACTGGTGGCAAAGGCCCGCGGTTCACCGGTGCCCGCGATCGCCGCCCGCAGGCCGTCCTCCCCGACCACCGTCACACCGGTATCGCCGTTGTACAGCCCCAACCCGTAGTCGTTCGCCGTCACGAGTACCGGTCGCCCCGCATACCAGTCCGACCAGATCGGTTCCCCGGTCGACTCGGTGAGCCAGCGCTCGACCTGACGGTTCCAGTGCTGTACCCCGTACGGGCCACGCCGGTGCGCGCACAGCAGTCGCTGCTCGTCGAGCGTCGCCAACGCCGCGCGAGCATCACCGAGGACGGCGGCCTGCCGCAACGCAAGCGCTTGCGGCAGAAGCACTTTACGCAGCGGACCCGTCGGGTCCGGGTCGTCGATCCATTCGATGTGGTCGCCGCCGGCCCGCAGCACGTCGAGCGCCGCGTCGGCGTTGCCGGTGCGGATGGCCGCTGCCAGCGCGCCGATGGACTCGCCGAAACGATGAGGCGTCTGCAGCGTCACTACCGGAGAGCCCTGGCCCGCGCCGAGGCCGTCGACCAAGTCGGCGAGTACCGCGCCGGCGTCGACCGAGGCCAACTGGTCGGGGTCGCCCACCAGGAGCAGCCGGGACTGCGGACGCACTGCCTCCAACAACCTGGCCATCATGGTCAACGACACCATCGACGTCTCGTCGACCACGATGACGTCGTGGGGCAGCCGGTTGCCGCGGTGGTGTCGGAAGCGCGACGACGTGTCCGGACGGCTGCCCAGCAGGCGATGCAAGGTGGACGCCTGCAATCCGGAGAGCCGCCGCTGGTCGACGAGTTCCAGCTGGTCGATTTCCAGCTGCACGGCCTCCTGCAGTCGGGCCGCCGCCTTTCCGGTGGGCGCCGCGAGCGCGATGCGCAGCCGCGACCCGGAACCCGCCTGACCGGCGAACAGCGCCAGCAGGCGCGCGACGGTGGTGGTCTTGCCGGTGCCGGGCCCACCGGTGAGTACGGTAAGCCGTTGCGACAGAGCGATTTCAGCAGCACCGCGCTGCTCCTCATAGCCAGCCGGGAAGAGCCGTGGAATGTCCGCCTTCGACAAGGATGTGTCGACGGCGCGGCGGGACACCATCGCCCGAAGGTCATCGGCGACCTGCTGCTCCTCCCGCCAATACCGGTCGAGGTACAGCAGGTGCTCCTCGCGACGCAACACGTGAGGGGCGTCGAGCAGCGGGCTGGCCGACACCGCCTCCAGCCAGCCGTCGATCGCGGGCCAGGGCAGGTCGGCGACGTCCACCTGAGCCTCGACCGACCGCAGGTCCAGACAGACGGAACCCGCGCGCAGCCCCCTCACCGCAAGGGCGACGGCCAGCATCACCCGTTCGTCGGTCTCCTTGGCCAACGCGCTGAGCCGCTGCGCGACAAGCACATCCGCCGAGTCGATCACCGTCGCCTCGTTGAACGCCGCCAACAGCCCCGTGGCCCCGGAGGCCCGGCGCCAACTGGCAGCGTCCACCGGCTCGACGGACGTCATGCGGCTGCCCTACCGGCGTCGAGCAGTTCGGACATGGCGACGATCAGGGACGCCGGCGGCTGCCAGTCGAAGACGCCCGCGGGATGGCCGTCGATGACCGGGGTGTCCGACCCGCACATGCCGCGCACGAACAAATAGAGCACGCCACCCAGGTGCAGGACCGGCTCGTATCCCGGCTGTCGCCAGCGCAGAAAGCGATGCAGCACAACGCTGTACAGCAGCGCTTGCAACGGGTAGTCCGAGTGCAGCATCGCCTCTACCAGTCGAGCGCGCTCGTAGTCGGCCGATGTCAACGAGCCGTCGCCGTCACCCAGCCAGTTCGACTTGTAATCGACCACCACGTAGCGATGGCTCCCTGGAACACTGCCATCGGGGATGCGCAGCACCGCGTCGATCGATCCGTTCAAGTATCCGCGCAGCGGCTGGTTGCCCAACGCGTCGCTGCTCAGCCGCTCGGCATAGGACGCCAGCGGGTCGTCGGCGGGCAAGTGTTCGGCCACCAGCCGCCCGACGTCGCGCAGGTGTATCCGCGGTGCGGCGGAACCCAAGTCACCGCCTGCAAGGGGGAACTCGAAGTCCAACTCCCGCAACCGGTCTCGCAGCCCGATCTGGCGCAGCGTGAGGTCCGCCGCGAGCGGCCCCAACGGTGTGTCGTGCATCGGCACCAGCGCGGCGGCCAACTCGGGCGTGGGAACGTCCACCGGCCACCAGACCGAATGCTCGCGGACGTGCGCCTCCAACTCGGCGGTGAGATCCGCCGCGAACGGATCGGCGGTCTCCAGCACCGCGTGCACCAGGGTGCCGAACTTCGCACCCTTCGGAAGGTCGGCCATCGGGGACGGCACCTGCCGCCCGGTCGACGGCTGCAGCAGCGGCAGGTCACCGACTTCGTCATCGAGTGCGACGACCTCGGGCTCGCTGCTTACCCCCGTCGTCTCCGCGACGCGGATCAGGCCCGAGTACGAGGTGCGGCGCCAGGTGGTGTCCACCGACCGGTGGAAGTGCCTGGCGTCGAGGTGCTTTGGTGCCGGCTCGGCCGGCGGGGGCGCCACGGGTGTCAGCACCGACTGCTCCAGCACGGGACCGCCGACGGCCGCCCACTCCTGCAGCCGGGCGAGCGCGTCGTCGTCGTTGATCTTGCTGGGGACACACCTGTTCGGCACGACCGACTCGCCAGGTCGACGCCCACGCAGCAGCCGGGACAGCCCACCGTTGGGCTCATCGCTGGCCGGCGCCCACCACGCCACCACCTGCGCCTGCGCCCGCGTCATCGCGACGTAGGTCAGGCGGCTGTCGTCACCGGCAGACTCTTCGCGCCCCACCTTCTCGACGTCGCGGTAGTCAGGGCTCTCCTTGCCACCGATGTGCAGGCAGCGGGTAGGGCCGTCGTGGAACAGGATCAGGTCGGGATCCGGCACCCAGCGGTTGAACGCGAACGGCAGGTACACGATCGGGTACTGCAGGCCCTTGCTGGCCCACACGGTCATGATCTGGACCGCCGCGGCGTCGCTGTCCAATCGGCGATTGCGCTCGCCTGACCCGCCGTGGTCGTCCCGTTCGGCGCGCAGCCAGTCACGTAGTGCAGGCAGCGTGAAGTGCTCGCGGTGCGCGGCGTCCTGCAGCAGCTGCGTGACGTGCGCCAGGTCGGTCATGTGTCGTTCACCATCGCGCCACGACAGCACGCGATCGCTCATGCCCCGAAGCTGAGCGGCCTCGAAGATGGCCGCAACACCACGTTCCCGAGCGTGACCGGCCCACTCCCGCAACGTCTCCGCGATGTGGTCGGTCAGCGCGTCGCCACCGTCCACTAAGTCCTGCGCGCTCTTGCCGAAGAACATCGTCGCCGCCGCGGCGCGGACCACCCCGGCGCGATGCGGTTGATCGAACGCCTCGAGCAAGCAGAGCCAGTCGTCGGCCGCCTCGGAGGCGAAGATGTCCGAGTCGCCGGTATACACCGACGCGATTCCCGCCCGGCCCAACGCGAGCTGGCACAGCCGCGCGTCCTTGTGCCGCTCGACGATCACCGCGACGTCGCCGGCTCGCACCGGCTTGCCTGCGAACGTGGCGTCGCTGGCGAGCAGGGCGCCGATGTCGTTGCCGAGGTCCTTGCCGATGTGTTGGCGGAAGTCGTTGATGGAGACGGTCTGGGTTCCCCTGCGGCCGAACGTCTCCCGTCGCACGATGCGCAGTCGGAACGGCGCGTCGCTTGGAGCGCCCGCCAGCCGGGAACCTTGGTTGGCCGCCTCGACGTCATGCACGACGATGGCGGGGTCGCCGAGTTCGGCGCCGCGCAGCACGGCTTGCAGCGAGTCGACGAGCGCGCTGTCGCTGCGCCAGTTGGTGCCGAGCGTCTTCTTGGCACCCGCGGTCTCGGCGGCGTTCAGATACGTGACGATGTCACCGCCGCGGAAGGCGTAGATCGCCTGCTTCGGATCGCCGATCAGGATCACCGTCGACCGTCCGCTGAAGGCCCGGTCGATCACCTGCCACTGCACCGGGTCGGTGTCCTGGAACTCGTCGACCATCACGATGGGCCAGCGCTGGTGCATCCGGATACGGGCGGGGGAGTGCTCGTCGTCGAGCGCCGCCGCCAGTCGCGTCAGCAGGTCGTCGTAGCCAAGGATCCCCAGCCTGCGCTTGCGCGTTTCCAGTTCGGCAAGAACATCTTTCGCGAAGCGAAGGCACACCTCGGCCCGCGAGTCGGGCGGTGCGTCGAGCGGCCGTAACTCGGTGGCGGGATTGCCGACCACCTCGCGCGCCAGCTTCAGCGCGTCGGAATACGTCAGATCCGGGGCGTCGCGCTGCTGGCCGAAGTGGGCGAGGTAGAGGTCGTCGACGACCTCGGTGACAAGCTCTGTGAGGCTCTCCACCAGCGTGACGCGGGAGTCGGAGTCACCCGCTACGCCCAGCGACTTCAGCACCAGCTGACAGAACTGATGGGTGGTGGCGATCGTCGCGGCGTCGAAGCCGGCCAGTGCGTCGCGCAACCGTTGCTTGCGGGCCGAGCGCTCGTCGTCGGTGCCGTCGAGCAGGTACGCGACCAACTGATTGTCTCCGACGAGTGACGGATCGTCGAAAGCGGCTGCAGCTTCGGTCATCTGGCGACGCACCCGATCGCGCAGTTCCTGGCTGGCCGCCCGGCTGAAGGTGATGAGCAACATCTGGTCGAGCTCGGCAGCACCTTCGGCGACGTAGCGCGTGACCAACCCGGCGAGCGTGAACGTCTTGCCGGTGCCCGCGCTGGCCTCCAGCACGGTGGTCGATGCCGTGTCGGGCAGTGGGCCCTGAAGATCGAATCGCTCCATTAGACAGCCACTTCCGCCCGAAGCATCGGCAGCCACAGTCGCGCGGCGAACGCGCCCAGCCGGTGGGTCTCGCCGTCAACCTGCTCGCCAGCGCGCAGCGGTTGCATGAGGTCTCTGAGCCAGGCGTTGGGCCCCCACGCCCGCACCTGCGCCGGGTCCTGATCCTCCGCCGGAAAGTTCCCGGACTTCCACCGGAAACCCGCTTCGCGCTCGGGGTCGTTGCCCTCGTGCCGGGCGCACGCCCAGGCGTAGGACGTCTTGATGGGCAGTGGCAACGGTTCGCGACGGCCTGCGTCGTAGATCGCCACCAGGTCCCGCAGCAGCTCCGTGGCCGGTTCGTGCGGCCGACCCAGCGCCCGTTCGTTCGGGGTGCTCGAGCGCCGCGCCCGCCCGATGCAGATGGCCGACCACTCCCGCTCCGGATGATGGGCGAACAACGCCAGCAACGGAATCCACGACGCGAGCAGGTGCTTGCCGTCGAGCTTGGAGTAGGTGACCGAGACCAGATGATCGTCGAACACCGGCGACACCGTGCCCGTGAGCCGACGCCCGGCGCCCAGGTCGATGTCGACGTCGTAGGCGGCCGCGTCGGCCTTCCGATATCCGAGCGCCGCGGCAGCGAGCAGGGTGGACTGCTCGCGCAGTTCGCCCGCCTTGCGCCAACCCAGCTGACCGGGCGGCAGCGTGCCGCGTCGCCACTCGGCCTGCCGCGCGTCGTCCGGCGTCATGCCCCGCATCATGTCGCCAAGCATCCGGTCGCCGACCGCCCACTGCTCAAGGGCATCGATGTCGACGGAGATCTCGTCCGAAACGCCGTCGACGTCCCACGGCAGCGTGAAGTCGAGCGCGCGGAAGAAACCCTTGACCGGATCCTTGAAGAACCCGATCAGCTCGGCGAGCGCGACGTCCTCATGAGGCTGCGCGGGCAGCTGGCCGGAGGTGAACTTCGGCTGCTCGGACCGCTCGCGGGTGCTGGCCCGTGCCGCCTTGAGCACGGTGTCGTCGAACGTGAACGGCACGTCGGGCACCAGCTCGCCGGGGATGACGTTGCGAATGTCGAACGGCTGCAATGGATGATGCACGACCACCCGGTCGTGCACCCGCTCCGGGGTGGTCCCGTCCAGCGCGTCGAGCAACTCGGCCAACGGCACCGCGGGGGGACGGGCCTGCCCGGAGTACGCGTTGGCGCCGGTGTAGGTGATCACCAGCTTCTCGGTGGCCGCGCCGACCGCGTCGAGCAACAGTTGCCGGTCCTCGGAACGGCTGTCGCGCTCGCCGGTGACGGGCTTGCGGGCCAGCGCGTCGTCTCCGTCGGTGACCCCCTGACGCGGAAACACGCCGTCATCGAGGCCGACCAGGCACACCACCCGATGGGGCACCGACCGCATGGGCACCATCGTGCACACCGTCAGCGTGCCGGTGCGGAAGTTCGCGCGCGTCGGGCGGCCCGCGAGGTGGCGATCGAGCAGCGCCTTGACGTCCGGCAGTCGCAACACCGTGCTCGACCGAGCGCCCGCGTCAGCCAGCACCTGGCCGAATTCGCGTTGCAGCTGGCTGGTCTGCCATGCGTCGGCGTCGGTGACGCGGGTCAACATCGCGATGCCGTCCTCCAACGCGCGCAGCCAGTCGCCCAGCGGGTGATCCCCGGTGAGCGCGTCCACGGTGCGCTGGAGTCGGTCGACGAACTCGGCGAGCTGGCCCGCCAACTCGACGCGGTTGCTGCCGACGTCGTCCAAGGGCAGCGTCGAGGAGATCCACGCGTGCGCATCGTCGGACATGGCCACCCCGGCGAGCACTCGATCGATGCCGAAACGCCATGTGTTGTGCACGAAGTCGACACCGTAGGGCTGACGGTGCTCCTGATCGAAACCCCAGCGGACGTTCGCCTGTCGGACCCAGCGGGTGATGTCCTCGAGGTTGTCGTCGGTGAAACCGAACCGGGCGCGCACCGGGGCGGACTGCGCGAGGTTGAGCACCTGGCTGGCGGTCACGCGACTGCCTGCAAGGGTCAGCAATTGCGACGCCACGCCCAACAACGGATTGGTCTGCACGAGTGAGCGATCCGCGAGTCGCATCCGCAGCCGGTGTGCGGGGTGGGCGCCCTTCAGCACATCGCCGAGCCCGAAGTCCGCGTTGATCAGCGGAGCATAGGTCTCGATGTCGGGGCACATGACGAGGATGTCGCGTGGTTCGAGCGTCGGGTCGTCGGTGAGCAGGCCCAGCAGCACCTCCCGCAGTACGTCCACCTGGCGGGCTTCGCCGTGGCACGCGTGCACCTGGACGGACCGATCACCGGTGGCCAGTGTCCGGCCTTGCGGGCGAACGGCATTCGCGGCGATGTCGGACTGAAGCCAGCCGAGCAAGGTGGCAGGATGTCCTGGGCCGCCAGCCAGACGACGCAAGTATTCGTCGGTCCCAAGATCCGTCGGCAGGATGCGTTGCAGCTCGCGCAGGTCACGACCCAGCGTGGCCAGCAGTGGGTGGCCTACCCGGCGGTGGCTGGTGTCGTCACGCCGCGGCACGGCACCATGGACGTCGGCGAGGTTGCGCCACAACTCGTCGCTGGGATGCGGGAGCCAGAGGTGAACGTCGTGATGGGTGGACAGCGCTTCAATGAGCTCGATCTCGGTGAGCGGCAGCCGGGTGTGCCCGAACAGCGAGAGCCGCGCGGGTAGTTCGGAAGGTGATTCCCGAAGGCGGGCAACGGTTTTCTGGTGGCGCACGTGCGGCGGATCGGCGGGCACGCGGCCGGTGAGCGCCCGCCACAGCGGTGGTTGCCAATCGAGGTCGCTGTCGAGGCCGGCCGTGTCACCGTCGAGCCAGTCCGCGAGCAGTTGTGGCCGTTGCCTGGCGTAGGACGCGAACAGGGCGGCGAGGCGGCGTGCGACGGCGTAGCGCCTGCCCTGGCGCAGCTCCCGCTCGTCGCCGACGTCGAAATGACCGAGGTGGGTGGCCAACGTGCGGCACCACGGCTCATCGAGACTCTCGTCGATGACCTCGAGCAGTGGCCACACCATGGAATCGGGCGCCCAGGCATCGTCATCGCCGGTTCCGGTGAGCTCGGCGATCAACGAGTGCGGGTTCCTGAACTCGACGCCCGCGCAGACGCCGTCCGCTGCCGCGCCACGGCCCAGCACGTGGGACATGCGCTGGCTCAACCACCGTTCGACGCCGCGGGCGGGCACTAGGACCAACTCCATGGCGAAGGGGTCCTCGAGCGGCTGGGAGAGTAGGGCGCCGAGTCCGTCGGCCAACAGATCGGTGCGATCGGCACGGTGTAAGTGAAGCGGCATCGACGCCACCATAAGGCGCGCGACCGACACGGGTCGCGGTTTGCTCACTCGCGGCGAGATGTCGGACCACCACCACTCATATGAACTGCAGCCGTCGCCCCACGAGGTACGGCAGTTGGTGGCCGAGGTGCGACTGCTGGACGGCTGCCGGGTGACTACCGGTTAACTGGTAGTCCCGCTGTGCAGTTCGCCTCCAGTCGGGTTGGAGGCTAACGCCGACGACAACGCGGAGCGCGGCGAGCAGTCTTGAGATGTCACGAACGATTCCGTCAAAGGAGACATCATGAAACTTCGCTACCTCGCTCCAGTCGCCGTCGCAGCATCCGCGGCAGTCATTGGACTCGCGCCCGTCGCGATGGCCGACACCACCGTGCATCACACCCCCGGCGGCGCTGAGATCGTCGCTACCCCCGGGCAGTCCGCACAGAACGCCGCTCAGCTACAGCTGCCCTTCGGCGGCAACTCCGATGCCCTGCTCTACCACCACTGACCGCCTTGGGCCCCGCCCATCCGGCGTAGCTCGCATTCGTGTCGAAGTTCAGCGCAGGAGTACCGGTCACATTGCCCAGCTCGCAGCGACAACCGAGTCGGGCCGCGGCGTCCGGCCGGGCGATTGTCGCTCCAAGCCGGGCAACTCGAACTCGCACTTTCCGGGCCGACACGCCAGCTGAAGATCCGGCTAGCTCCCGCTGGTGAATTCGGCTGGGAGCCCGTCGATTCCAGCCTGAATGGCCTTGAGTGCGTCGTCGCGGGCCTTCAACTTGCTGGCGCGGTGCGCCTTGACGTGCAAGGTCGTCGCGAACTCCGCCGCCACCTGCTGGGCGCGCGCCAGCACCTGCTCCGGTTCGACCAGCTCGTCGAGCCAACCGCCGGCCACCGCGTCGGCGCCGACGAACGTCGCAGCCAGCGCGACCGCGCGCTGATACGCCGCCCGCGTCAGCCGCATCCGCATGATCTCGATCGCCGAAATCGGCAGTACCATCCCGATCGCGACCTCGTTCGCCTGGCACTTCGTCTTCGCCGAGCCCACCCGGTGGTCGCCGCTCAGCAACAGGAACGAACCCATCGCGATGGCAGGTCCGGTCGCCGCGATGACCACCGGCACCGGGAACGTCAACAGCCGGATCGACAACTCGAACCCGCCCGACAACATGCCCAAGGCCGCTGCCGCGTCACCGGAGTTGAACACGCTCAGGTCGAACCCGGCGCTGAGCACCCGCGAATTGCCCGCCAGCACCACGGCCTTGACCTCGCCCGCCCCGGCGGCCTGCTCGGCACGGTCGAGCGCCGCGCTGAGGTTCTGCTGCATCGCAGGCGACAGCACGTTGACCTTGCCGTCGTCGAGCGTGATCGTCGCAACGGACTCGGTCTGCTCGTAGTTCACGGTCATGAGGCCGATGTTACTTACCGCCGTTAAGCGGCCGTTCGGGGCCGTCGGCTAGTTCGCGCCCGTGTGGTGTCGGCCCGCCACGCCCTCTTTGATCCAGGGGAAGTCGAGCTCGTTGGTTTGATCGAACTGCGTTGTCCGCCAACGATCCTGGGTCTCCTTGATCGCGCGGTTCATGCGGTCGATCTCGGCCCGGAACATCTCGGGCCTGGTTTCCTTGGACGCGTAGTGGAAGTACGTCAGCACCGTCCGCAACAGCTCCAGCTTCTGCTTCTCGCGCTTGGCCAGATCATGCGTGGTCAACATCTCCAGGCGCTGCACCGGTTGCAAGGTGGCCCAGTCCAGCACCATCTTCGTCTCGAACTCCTGCCGCTTGTTCCACGACTTCGAGATTCCGGATTCGCGATCTGGCCGAGGCTTGTCGTAGTAGGTCAGGGTCCCGTCGAAGCGCGACCGGATGTTGCCGCCGAGTTCCTCACGGCTGATCGCCGAGTCCCACACCGTTCGCCATTCTTGTGCTGGGGCCAAGAACGTGAGTTCGCTGGGAAGATCCAGCTCTGCGACTTCCGGTGGCCCGTCGTACTCGTTGTCCTCGTATGCGGCGACAGTTGGCGGGTTCACGAAGTCGAGCTTGATGTCATAGGCCGCCGTCGAGCCGAAATTCCGTACGACGAGCTCGATCACGTGCCAATCGGACGAGTGTGGCTCCATGTACATCGCCACCTGCGGCCGCACCTGCGCGGTCTTGAGCTGGCGATTCTTCTTCACCTGCCGGTGTGTGTAGAGGAGCACGACGACACCGAGCAACAAGGCCGCCCACGCCGCGATGGCCAGCCATCCACCCGAGCCCAAATGGGCCAGGTCAGCCCAACGATCCCTAATCCAGTCCACTGCGCCCTCACGTGGTCGGTCCTTGCCCCCCCCGACACTAGCCTTGGCCGCCGATCGGGTAAACACGTCGCTCGGCGGCTGCTAGCAAACGCAAACACGGTAGCGCGAAGGCCCGATGGGCGCAGCGTGGGGGCCTCTGGGCGCGGTCAGGGCGCAAACAACGGCATCCTTGCCGTTACGACAACGGCAGTTCCACGCCCGAACTCGTCACGCTGCCGAAGACCTCCAGCGAGTCGGGCTCGGTGTCGGTTGGCACGTCGAAAACGATGCCCACTTCTTCGGTGGCACCTGCCGCGATGTCGACGGTCGCGGTGCCGGTGAGGTAGAAGTTCGCTTCTGGGTCGGCGTCATACGTCTGGCCGCCTGCGTTGAGCTTCTGTTGGGCCAGCAGCAACGTGTTCGACGACGAGCCGTTGTTCGTGACATTGAAGTACACGACGAAGTACTCGCCCTTGGCCGTCACCTCGAGGGAGTCGCTGATCGAGGACGTGATGGTGTCACCCGTGTCGGTTCTCGAGAACTCGTACGTGAGGTCGCCGTCGGTGACCTCGGCGCCGCCGGCGGCCGGTGTGGACGTCTCCGTGTCCGTGCTCTCCGGCTTCGAGGTCTTGGTCGAGCTCGACTTCGTCTGCGACGTAGAACTGCTCGCCGAGGTGGTCGACTTGTCGTCCTTGATCACGAAGAAATAGACCAGCACCAGCGCCGCGATCAGAACCAGCGCGACCACCGCGCCGAGGATCCCGAGCACCAACTTGTTGCTGCCGCCGCCCGATCCACCTGGCACGCCACCGAACTGACCGCCCGGGGGCGGCGGGGCGAACTGTGCGGATTCGTAGGAGGGCGGACCGTACGCCTGGGCGGCGGGCGCTTCGTACGGGGTTCCGTACGACGGCGCGGCGGGGGCCTGATAACTCGGCGTCGAGGGGGCATCCCAGGACGGCATCGGCGGCGTCTCCCAGGAGGGCGGTGCCGCGGGCGGCTCAAAGCTCGGGGTGGGCTCCGCCGGAGTCGGTTCGGGAGTTGGCGCGGATGGAGTTGGCTCGGCAGCGGCTTCGGCGGGCTCGGGGGCGGGCTGAAGCGGTGTGACCGTCGTCGGCTGATCGGGAAGCGACACGATGGACGTCGGCTGCTCGCTCGCCGGAACCTCCGCGGCGGGTGGCTCCACAGGCGCCGCGGGCGGAGTGCGATGCTCGGTCCAGCCGATGCCGTCCCAATACCGCAGACCACCTGGCACTTCGATGTCGGGATACCAACCGGCGGGCGTGGGCGGTGTGGTCATCGCAGGGTCCTCCCCGTCACGCGCCCATCGGGCGCTGCGAAACCGGACAATAGCGCAGGCCTGTAACCGTCGGGCTAATTACCTTCACGCCGACTGTGAATCATCTGCACTGTGAATCATCCGCCCATCACGGCGCGCCACTGGTCCAAATCGCTGGCCCGGTAGACGTAGTTGCTCCGGCGCACCTCCGACAGCGTCGCGCTGGACTCCTCCGAATACCAGTGCCCTGGGTACACCGTCGGATCGCCCGGTAGCCCGGCGAGCGCCTGAAGGCTGCGGAACATGTCGTCGACGTTGCCGCCGGGGAAGTCCGTGCGGCCGCAGCCCTCGAGGAACAGCGTGTCCCCGGCGACGAGCTTGCCATCGAGCAGGAAGCACTGGCTGCCCGGCGTGTGGCCCGGGGTGTGCAGCAGCTCGATCTCGACCGCGCCGACGTCGACCTTGTCGCCGTGGTCGTGGCCGGTCAGTTCGCCAAGGGGGATGTCGGTGATTCGCGAAACCCAGTCTGCCTCATTGTTGTTCACGTGCACCGGCACGCTGACCCGCTCCAGCAGCTCGGCCAGCCCCTTGAGCTCGAAGCCCATCATCGAACCGCCCACGTGGTCGGGGTGATGGTGGCTGACGAGCACGCCAGACAGGTGCATGCCGTCGTTCTCGAGGATGTCGAGCAGGTCGTTGGCCGCGTAGGCCGGGTCGACCACCACGCAGTCGCCCGTGTCGCGGTCGCCGATCAAGTAAGCGAAGTTGCGCATCTGCTGGGCGATCATGTCGCTTGCCGCAAAGTCGTGTCCGGACAACAGCTGTCGGAAGTACAGGCGGTCTTGATCGGCGGAAGCGGCCATGGCCCAACACTAGGTGGTGGCGCCTCGGCCGCAGACCGAGGCTCCGTTGCCGCCGATGACGCCGAGGTTTATGGTTCTTGGCAGGAATCATCCAGGCGATACACAGGAAGACGGCGACGTGACGGCGACGGACGGGGCCTCTGCGGCAGGCAGGCGGGGCTTGCTCGTGCTCGCCGCCGCAGGCGCGTTGGCGGTGCTGCTGTTCGTGGCTGGACTGTTCGTCGCGGTGGCGGCAGGCGACGGCGCCGCGGCCGCACATCGGGGTGAGGCGCGCGCAGGCAACTTCGCCTACGTGGTGCACCGCGTCGAGACCACCGACGTCATCGCCGATCCCGAATTCCCGGAACACAACATCACCGCCGCCGGGCAGTTCGTCGTCGTCAAGCTGACCGCCACCAACGTCTCCGGCCACCGTCAGACGCTCCGCACGGCGTTCGACACGGTCTTCGACGGCAGCACCGAATACAGGGTCGACGATGCGGCGTGGCGTTACGTCGGGGCAGCGAGGCCGGCCGTGGCCCCGGGCAAGTCCATCGACGCGGCCGTCGTGTTCGACGTGCCGAAGGGCGTGGACCTGGATTCGATCGTGCTCCGCGACGGCCGATTCGCCGAGAGCGTAGCCGTCGCACTCTGACGGTTTGGCGAGGCAAACGCCGAGAATGTACCCTCTTTAAGGCCCACGGCATGGACGAAACTTCTCGCCAGGGCCCGAAGAAGTAGAGCAGGCCCCCTTAGCTCAGTCGGTAGAGCGTTTCCATGGTAAGGAAAAGGTCAACGGTTCGATTCCGTTAGGGGGCTCGGTGGAGCTAGGCGAGCACAGCGACGGGAGAAGCTGAAGCTAGCTATAGGCACCCGGCACGGCGGTGTAGCTCAGCTGGTTAGAGCGCACGACTCATAATCGTGAGGTCGGGGGATCGAGCCCCCCCACCGCTACAGATCGACAACGCATTTCTCTGAAGAAGGACGACAGACGTGGCCTCAAGTACAGACGTACGGCCCAAGATCACCTTGGCCTGCGAGGTGTGCAAGCACCGCAACTACATCACCAAGAAGAACCGCCGCAACGATCCCGATCGGCTGGAGCTCAAGAAGTTCTGCCCGAACTGCGGGACGCACCGCGCGCACAAGGAATCGCGTTAACGGTCAACCCGCGGGGGTAACCCCGAGGGTTGAAGGGCCAGGTTCTAGAACCGTGTCGCTTTCTCCGAAAATCGTCGGAATGCACTTTCGCTACCCCGACTTCTATGAAGTTGGGCGCGAGAAGGTGCGTGAGTACGCCGTCGCCGTCAAGAACGACGATGCCGCCTATCACGACGAGGCGGTCGCAGCGGGACTCGGCCACGGCTCGCTGCCCGCGCCGCTGACGTTCATCTCGGTGTTCGGGTACCAGGCGCAGACGGCCTTCTTCGCCAACGCCAACATCGATATTCAGGACGAGCAGATCGTGCAGGTCGACCAGGAGATCAAGTTCGTGGCTCCGATCAAGGCCGGCGACCGTCTGTACTGCGACGTCTTCGTTCACTCGATTCGGCAGGCCCACGGCACCGACATCATCGTGACCAAGAACATCATCACCAACGACAAGGGCGAGACCGTCCAAGAGACGTACACGACCTTGGCTGGTCGTTCGGACGACAGCGGAAAGGGCTTTTCTGATGGCACTGCGTGAGTTCAGCTCGGTCAAGGTGGGCGACGAGCTTCCGGAGCGCGTGATCCCGCTGACCCGGACCGACCTGGTGAACTATGCCGGCGTTTCCGGTGATCTGAACCCCATCCACTGGGACGACGAGATCGCCAAGCAGGTCGGCCTGGATACCGCGATCGCCCACGGCATGCTGACCATGGGACTCGGCGGCGGCTACGTGACGTCGTGGATCGGCGATCCCGCCGCGGTCACCGAGTACAACGTCCGGTTCACCGCCGTGGTGCCGGTGCCCAACGACGGTGTTGGTGCCGAAATCATCTTCAACGGGCGAGTGAAATCCGTTGAGCCCGAGACGAAGTCAATCGTCATCGCAATTTCGGCGACCACCGGTGGAAAGAAGATCTTCGGCCGCGCTACCGCGACCGCGAAGCTGGCGTAGCAATGCCACTCAAAGCCAACATCCAGGGGATGGTGCATCACTATCCCGACAGCTTCAAGATCGGTCGCGAACAGGTCCGCCAGTTCGCCCGCGCGATCAAGGCCGACGATCCGGCGACGTTCGACGAGGACGCGGCCGCCGCGCTCGGCCACGACAACGCCGTTGCGTCGCTGACGTTCCCGTCCATCCTGGCTCTGTTGGTGCAGCAGGACTTCTTCCGCAAGGTCGACGTCGGCATGACCACCATGCAGATCGTTCAGGTGGATCAGAAGTTCGTCTTCCACCGGCCCCTCGTCGTTGGTGACACGCTCCGCGCGTCGTTGGAGATTCAATCTGTCGTCGAGCGCTTCGGCGCGGACATCGTGGTCACGCGAAGTGTCTGCGTGAACGCCGACGGCGAAATCGTCCTGGAAGCTTTCACCACGCTGATGGGCCACGATGGCGACAACTCGATCTCCGTCAAGTGGGACCCGGAGACTGGCCAGGTCGTCCGGTCCGCGGTGGGGGACTAGTCCTGGATTAGTCCCGCGGGCAGGAGCGAAGCGACCGGGGGATTAGTCAGTCGGAACTGGGCCGATGTACACTCAGTCCTCGGGGTTTCGCCCAATTTAGCGCGCTGTCCGTCGGTTTCTGATCGGCCGATCGGGGAGCGCGTGAATTGTGTAAGCCCCGAACGCAGGTTGGCCTGCCAACCTCTAGGGGCGTAGCTCAACTGGCAGAGCAGCGGTCTCCAAAACCGCAGGTTGCAGGTTCAAGTCCTGTCGCCCCTGCTGAAGGCGAATACTCGACAGTCGTGGACACTGGAAGGTGACCACGACACAAGACGAAAGGCACGCGGTGAGCGACAAGCGCGACGACGTCGACTCCGACGTCGACGATGTCGACGACATCGATGCCGTAGACGACATCGACTCCGTGGACGAGGCCGCCGTCAGCCCCCGCGGGAACACCGCGGTGGTGGCCCGGCCGCAGCGGCCCACCGGCAAGCGCCCCCGGCGCGAGGTCGTCGACGCCGACGATGACGACGCTCCCGCCGCCGACGCCAAGGGCGGATCGTCCAAGAACGGCGACGGCAAGAAGCCCAAGAAGGTCAAGCAGAAGTCGGGCAAGTCGCGCAATCCGATCGCCTTCGTCATCAATTACCTGAAGCAGGTCATCGCCGAGCTGCGCAAGGTGATCTGGCCTAACCGCAAGCAGATGGTCAGCTACACCACGGTGGTGCTGGTCTTCCTGGCCTTCATGGTGGCGCTGATCGGCGGCGTCGACCTCGGCCTCACCAAGCTCGTCACGCTGGTGTTCGGCTGACAACTGCCGCCCGCTAGCGCCGAGCAGAAGACGTTTTAGAGAGGATTGACAACCGTGACAACCTTCGATGGCGAAACGCCCTCGGGTGTGTCCGACGCGCTCGCCGAAGCCGCGGACCCGGCGATCGTGATCGCCGACGAGGCTGCGGAGTCGCTGGAACAGAACACCGCGGAAGCGGTGGCTGAAGCAGGTGACGCGGAGCCCACCGACGAACTAGTGGCCGATGAAGCAGCCGCCGACGAAGCGGCCGCTGAGGAAGCGCCCGCCGAAGACGAGGACATCGACCCCGTCGAGGCACTGAAGAAGGACCTCCGCCTCAAGCCCGGCGAATGGTATGTGATCCACTCCTACGCCGGCTACGAGAACAAGGTGAAGGCCAACCTCGAGACACGCGTGCAGAACCTCGACGTCGGGGACTACATCTTCCAGGTCGAGGTGCCCACCGAAGAGGTCACCGAGATCAAGAACGGCCAGCGCAAGCAGGTCAACCGCAAGGTGCTGCCCGGCTACATCCTGGTTCGTATGGAGCTGACCGACGAGTCGTGGAGCGCGGTGCGCAACACGCCCGGCGTCACCGGCTTCGTCGGCGCGACGTCCAAGCCGTCGCCGCTGACGCTGAACGACGTCGTGAAGTTCCTGCTGCCGCAGGGCGCGGCCAAGAAGGCGGCCAAGTCCACGTCGGGGGGCGCGTCGGCGGTGTCTTCGGAGGCCACCCTCGAACGTCCGGAGATCCTCGTCGACTTCGAGGTCGGCGAGTCCGTCACTGTCATGGACGGCCCGTTCGCGACGCTGCCCGCCTCGATCAGCGAGGTCAACGCCGAGCAACAGAAACTCAAGGTGCTGGTGTCCATCTTCGGACGCGAGACCCCCGTTGAACTGACCTTCAACCAGGTCACCAAGATTTAAGAACAACAAAACCAGAAAGAGCAGGACCGAACACTCATGCCCCCCAAGAAGAAGAAGATCACCGGGCTGATCAAGCTGCAGATCGAGGCAGGCAAGGCCAACCCCGCCCCGCCCATCGGCCCCGCATTGGGCCAGCACGGCGTCAACATCATGGAGTTCTGCAACGCCTACAACCAGGCGACGGAGAGCCAGCGCGGCAACACCATCCCCGTGGAGATCACCGTCTACGAGGACCGCAGCTTCACGTTCACGCTGAAGACGCCGCCGGCTGCCAAGCTGCTGCTCAAGGCTGCAGGCGTGCAGAAGGGCTCCGGCGAGCCCCACAAGACCAAGGTCGCCACGGTGACGTGGGATCAGGTTCGCGAGATCGCCGAGACCAAGAAGGAAGATCTCAACGCCAACGACATCGACGCCGCTGCCAAGATCATCGCCGGCACCGCAAGGTCGATGGGCATCACCGTCAAGTAGCTTGCGGATTGACCAGACTCCGTCAAGTAAGCAGTACCCAGAACGCGTGGGAGGGCCAGCTTCGGCCCGCGAACCACGAATCCAGCACAACGATTGGAAGATGAATGAGCAAGAACAGCAAGGCATACCGCGAGGCCGCCGAGAAGATCGACCGCGACAACCTCTACACCCCGCTCGAGGCCGCGAAGCTGGCCAAGGAGACGTCGTCGAAGAAGCAGGACTCCACCGTCGAGGTGGCGGTCGTGCTCGGCGTCGACCCGCGTAAGGCCGACCAGATGGTGCGTGGCACCGTCAACCTGCCGCACGGCACCGGCAAGACCGCCCGCGTCATCGTGTTCGCCGTGGGTGACAAGGCCGAGGCCGCGTTGGCCGCAGGCGCCGACGAGGTCGGCAGCGACGACCTGATCGAGAAGATCCAGGGCGGCTTCCTCGACTTCGACGCCGCGATCGCGACGCCGGATCAGATGGCCAAGGTCGGCAAGATCGCCCGCGTGCTCGGCCCGCGTGGCCTGATGCCCAACCCGAAGACCGGAACCGTCACCCCCGATGTGGCCAAGGCCGTCAACGACATCAAGGGCGGCAAGATCAACTTCCGCGTCGACAAGCAGGCCAACCTGCACTTCGTGATCGGCAAGGCGTCCTTCGACGAGACCAAGCTCGCCGAGAACTACGGCGCCGCGCTCGACGAGATCCTGCGTGCGAAGCCGGCCTCCTCGAAGGGCCGCTACCTGAAGAAGATCGTCATCGCGACGACGACCGGACCGGGCATCCCCGTCGACCCGGCCGTCACGCGTAATTTCACCGAGGCCTGAGCGCGTCTTGCCGCGAGCGTGCGGGTCTGCACGCAACACGCCGCTGTTGCGTAGGAGTTCGCGCACGTTCGCGGTGGCTATCGCTGCGATCATGCTCCTGATGACTCCTTCGACGGCTGCCGCCGATCCGCCGCCGGTCTCCCCGCAAGCCGCGGCTGCGGGTTTAGTCGACGTGCTCAGTGTCGTGCCGGACGCGGTCATCAACCTGCGGTACGCGACGGCGAACAACTTCGTCGGCGTACCGCTCTATCCGGCCGACGCGCGTTGCCTGATCCACCAGTCCCTCGCGCCCGGCCTGGCGACGGCCGCCGATACTCTGCGCCGCAACGGCGAGCGGCTGGTGTTCTGGGACTGCTACCGCCCGCACGACGTTCAGGTGCGCATGTTCGCCGCCGTGCCGAACCCGAACTGGGTGGCCAAGCCAGCGGACTACGCGAAGAGTCATGAGGCCGGACGGTCGGTCGACGTGACGATCGCCGACGGGCACTACGGGTGGCTCGTCGACATGGGCACCGACTTCGACGACTTCAGCCCGCGCAGCCTGGCCTACGCCACCGACGGCGTCTCGGCCGCGCAGCAGGCCAACCGCAAGCGACTGCGGGATGCGATGAGCGCCGGCGGGCTGACGGTCTACGAAGGGGAGTGGTGGCACTTCGACGGCCCAGGCGCCGGCGACCCGCGGCCGATCCTCGACGTGCCCGTCAACTGAAGTCACACTCCGCGAGTCTGCGTGCAAGGAACTCGCGCGATTGCGCGGAACCCGGATGCGCCAATGACTTTCGGTACCAATCCGCCGCCTCGGCGGTCCGTCCGGCCCGCCGCAGCAGGTCCGCCCGAATCGGAGACACGGTGTTCGACCGGGCCAGTCGGGGATCGTCGGCCACCTCGTCGAGCGCGGCGAGCCCTGCCTCGAACCCGTCGCGGAACCCGACCGCAAGCGCGCGGTTGGCGCGCGCCACGGGAGAGTCGGTGATGGCGATCAGCCGGTCATACGCCCCGCAGATCAGCACCCAGTCGGTCGCGGCCCAGCTTGGCGCCGTCGCGTGTGCCGCGGCGATAATCGCTTGCGGCAGATAGCTGCCCGCAGCCCCCTCGGCCGCGCGCAACCGGTCCAGACCGCGTGCGATGCGGCCGCGGTCCCAGCGGCTGCGGTCCTGCTCGTCGAGGGCAACCAGGCCGCCTTCGGCGTCGACGCGGGTGGCTCGGCGCGAGTCGTGCAGCAGCATCAGCGCCGCCAACGCCTGTGCGTCGCGGGATTCTGGCATCAACTCGCAGAGTTCACCGGCCAACCGCACACCTTCGTCGCACAGTTCGTCGCGGATCGCCGACGGGCCCGCCGTCGACCAATAGCCCTCGGTGAACACCGAGTAGAGGCACGCCAGCACGTGGGGGGTGCGCTCGGCCAACAACTCGGCGGGCGGCACGCGCAACGGGATGTTCGCGCTGCGAATCTTGCTCTTGGCCCGCGTGATTCGCTGTCCGACGGCGGCCTCAGACTGCAGTAGCGCTCGCGCGAGCTCTGGCACGGTGAGCCCGGAGATCAACCGCAGCGTGAGGGCCAGTTGCGACGCGGCGTCCAACGCGGGGTGCGCGCACATGAACATCATCCGTAGTTCGTCGTCGCGGACCGGATGCACATCGACGCCTTCCATGCGGGCCGCATCATCCTTCACGGCGGCGAATTCCTTTTCCGGCCTTGTGGATTCACGACGAAACCGGTCGAGCGCCCGGTTGCGGGCGACGGTGACGATCCACCCCCCGGGACGCTCGGGTACGCCGTCGCGGGTCCACACCCGAAGCGCCTCGGCGAACGCTTCCTGGACGGCGTCCTCGGCGACGTCGAGGTCACCGGACCAGCGGGCCAGAGCCGCGACGGCCGGTCCCCACTCGCGCCGAAAGACGCCGTCCAGGTTGGTCATTCAGCGTCGGCTACAGCGCCGAGATACCGGCCAGCTGGCGCAACTCCACGTTCGTCGCGGGGATCATCGAGGCCAGCTTGGCGGCCTCGTCCCGGTCGGCGGCCCGCAACAGGTAGAACCCGTTCGCGACTTCGGCGCCCTCGACGTACGGGCCGTCGGTCAGGATGGTCTTTCCATCGCGCACCCGCACGGTCGTCGCGGTTGTCGGCGGGTGAAGTGGTGCCCCGCCCAGGACGTGATCGCCTGCGACCTTGCCGAACTCGACGTGCGCGCCGACACTGCGCTCGAACTCCGGGCTGTCCGGCGGGTTCACGTCTCCCGGCGACTCGAGCAGCAGGGCCAGCCAGTCGCTGCCCACCGAAGTGGTCGGGGCGTTCCAATGCACCATCGGCCAGACCTCGATGCCGCCGCGCTTGGCGGCCGGGATCCGCTGCGCCAGCGCCAGCGCATCGTCGAGGTTGTCGGCCTCGAACACGTAGTAGCCTCCGGCCACCTCGGTGCCCTCGGCGAACGGGCCGTCGGTGAGCACCGGTGCGTCGGGGCCGCCGCTGATCCGGATGCCGTCGGAGGCCGCGGCCAGCGCGTCGCCCGCCCGGATCGCCGATGCGGCGTATTCATGAAAGCTCTGGTAGGCGGACATCTCTGCGGCGATGTCCTCAGGGGTAGGAGCCTCGGTGGGCTCGGGTCCAAGTAGCAGCGCGAAGTAGTACATCGTCATTACCTCCGGTAGTGAGCGCGACCCTGTGTCCCACTCTCTACTCGTTCGACGAACGACGCCAAGCAAATCCGACAGCCGTCGCTGAGATTGGCAAAAATGGGGCTCGGTTTGCCCTTCCCAACGCAACGATCTGTGTGATCGTTTACCCATGCGTAAATCGGCGAAAGCGCTCCTCCTCGTCCTTGTTGCCCTTATTGGTTCAGTCGGCCTCACGATCGGGGCGGCTTTCTCGGCGGCATTCGCGTTCGGGGCTGCGGTCGCGCTGATCGTGCCCGGCACCGGCACGCACAACGTGCTCGACATCCCCGAGTACCGGGGCAACGCGGCCCTCCGGTACATCGATCCGGTGTCTGGGAGTCCGCAGTTCTGCACCAATTCGAACCCGGCCGATTGCGCTACGACAGGCGTGCCCTACCCCGCGACGTTCTTTCCGCTGGTGATCTTCTCCGGCTGGTGCCCGGGTTTGAGTTGCGATACCTGGAACAAGTCTGTCGGAACGGGCGTGACCAATCTCGACGATGAAGTGCACGACCAAATCCAGGCCGATCCGAATCAGCAGATCGTCATCTTCGGATACTCGCAGGGCGGCGCAGTGGTCTCGCAGGAGATGTACAAGCTCATTGCGGACCCGACCGTCGACAAGAGCAAAATCTCCGTCGTCACGATCGGCAACATCAACAACCCGTTGGGGCTGTGGTCGCGGCTCAGCTTCCTGCCGACGATCCCCTTCCTGGACATCTCGTTCGGCCCTCAGTTGCCGACCGAGGGAATCAAGAGCACCAACTATTCGTTCGAATACGACCCCGTCGGGGACGCGCCTCAGTACTGGGGGAATCCGGTGGCGATGCTGAACGCGCTGGCCGCATTCGAGTACGTCCACGGCTACTACCTGTCGCCGAACGAAAACGGTGAAACCGACACGCTGCCATACGGATACAACGACGACACGTTGGCCTACGCGATCGCCAATACGGCGAAGGTGGACACCTACAACGATGCAACCTTTGTGCTCATCCCGCAGCAGGGCGCGCTGCCGATCTACCAGCCGTTCGTCGACCTCGCGAACACCACCGGCACCCGCGCGCTCGTCGACCCGGTGATCTCGCTGGTTCAGCCTGTCACCAAAGTGCTGATCAACCTCGGCTACGACCGCACGACCAACCCCGGCATAGCGCGGACGTTGTCGATCCTCCCGGCGAATCCGTTCCAGAACTGGTTCAAGGTAGGAGAGGACCTCGCTGGAGGTGTCGTCGAGGGCGTTACCAACGTCGTCAACGGCGTCGACGTTACGAAGCCGCCCACGACGCCGCCGGCTGACACCGCGCTCAACGACCCGGGCTCCTCGAACGTGACGAACCTGGTGTCGACGAAGACGCCGACCGTCGTCGAAAAGGACACCGCCACGGACGTCACCCCCGCCGCCAAGGTCAAGGACACTCCTGCCAAGACCACGGTCACCAAGCTGAAGGACGTCACCAAGAAGCGGCCGGTCGCCACCGCCATCAAGAAGGCGGCCGACAAGGTGGGGTCCGAGGTCAAGGCGACCGTCGACAAGGTAAAGGCCGCGGTCGCCAAGGCCACCGCGCCCAAGGAGAGGAAGGACGCCACCGAGGCGAAGGCGAAGGACGCCGCGTAGCCGGACGCAAAACGCCCCGGCACTCGCGAATGAGTGCCGGGGCGTTTTACGTGTGGAGCGCGGCTATACGGCTGCGCCAGGCTTCAGGTAGGTGACCAGGCTGACGTCGATGGTCTCGTCGATGAAGTAGTACTGGCAGCCGGTGAGGTACTTCATGTACCGGTTGTAGTTCTCCTCGTCGGTGGCCGCGATGGCTTCGTCCTTGGCGTTCTCAAGCCGGTTGGCCCAGATGCCGAGCGTCTTGATGTAGTGATTGCGCAGTGACAGCGCCTCGGGCACCGTGAAGCCGGCCTTCTCCCCGTGATCAATCATCATCTGGGTGGTCGGAACGCGCCCTCCGGGGAAGATTTCGGTGATCATGAACTTGACGAACCGGGCCAGTTCGAACGTCAGCTTCTTGCCGCGATCGGCGAGGTCGTAGGGGTGGTACCCGACGCTGCTCTGAATCGTCATCCGGCCGTCGTCCGGCGTGATCTCGAAGCACGACTTGAAGAAGTCGTCCCAGCGGTCCCTACCGAAATGCTCGAACGCCTCGATGGAAACGATCCGGTCGACGGGCGAGTGGAACTGTTCCCAGCCCTCGAGCCGGACGTCGTACGTGCGCTTGCTGTCGAGCTTGCTCAACAGTTGGTCGCAGTACGCCTTCTGGTTCTTGCTCAGCGTGAGGCCGATGACGTTGACGTCGTACTTCTCCATCGCGCGCTGCAGCGTCAAGCCCCAGCCGCAGCCGACTTCGAGCAGGGTCATGCCAGGCTTGAGGTCCAGCCTGTCGAGGTGCTGGTCGACGTTGGCTATCTGCGCCTCCGACAACGTGGCGTCGGGCCCGGTGAAGAAGGCGCAGCTGTACTTGCGCGTCGGGTCCTGGAACACGCCGAAGAAGTCATCCGACAGGTCGTAGTGCGCCTGAATGTCCTCGAAATGAGGAGTCATGTCTTTGGTGCCGGTGGAGTTATCGGACATCTTTTCCCTGGTGGGCCTTTCTTCGCGGACAGCTGCGGGCAGCCGATCACGTTATGGGGGTGCTGCTGTGACCGCACGCTACGCGGCGTGGGCTCGAAGCGTAGGCAACTAGCCGTACACCCTAGCGTTTCGTCAGTGTTCGGCCATAATTACGCCTTCGTCAGCGTGAACTGGTTTACGTCGGCCTGGCCCAGGTGGAACAGCCGGGCGCACCCCGTCAGGTAGTGCAGGTACCGGTCGTAGACCTCTTCGGACTGCAGCGCGATGGCCTCGTCCCGGTGAGCGCTCAGCGCCTCGGCCCAAATGTCCAGCGTGCGGGCGTAGTGGGGTTGCAGCGACTGAGTTCTGGCGAGCGTGAAGCCGGCGTCGGCCGCGAGCTCGCCGACCATCTCCGTCTTGCACAGCTGGCCGCCAGGAAAGATCTCGGTCATGAGGAACTTGATGAACCGGGCGAGCTCCATCGTGAGCGGCACGCCGTTGGCCCTGGCGTACTCCATCGACACCCCGCAGATGGTGTGCAGCATCATGACGCCGTCGTCGGGCAGCACCCGGTAGGCCATCTTGAAGAAGTCGGGGTAGCGGTCGAAGCCGAAGTGCTCGAAGGCGCCGATCGACACGATCCGGTCGACGGGCTCGTCGAACTGCTCCCAGCCCTTCAGCAGCACTCGCTTGGAGCGCGGGTTGGTGGAGTCGGCGAACACCTTTTCGACGTGCGCGCACTGGTTCTCGCTGAGCGTCAGACCGATGACGTTGACGTCGTAGCGTTCGACGGCACGCATCAGCGTCGAACCCCACCCGCAGCCGATGTCGAGCAGCGTCATGCCGGGCTCGAGGCCGAGCTTGCCGAGCGAGAGGTCCATCTTGGCGACCTGCGCCGCTTCGAGGGTCATGTCGTCGCGCTCGAAATACGCACAGCTGTACGTGTGGGTGGGATCGAGGAACAACCTGTAGAAGTCATCTGACAGGTCGTAATGCGACTGCACGTCCTCGAAGTGAGGAGTGAGTTCGCCCATGAAATGGTCCGCCTTCCGAATGGTTCGTCGGCTTCCCAAGGTCTAGAGGAATTCGATGTCGACGCCGCAGCGCCGGTTGAATGTTACCCGCGGTAGCTGGGCTTACTTCGCCAGCGTGAACTGGCAGACGTCGATATAGCCGTCGTGAAAACCCTTGGCGCAACCGGTCAGGTAGTGCATGTAGCGGTCGTAAACCTCTTCGGACTGCACCGCAATGGCTTCGTCCCTGTGCGCTTCCAGCGCAGCCGACCACGTATCGAGCGTCCTGGCGTAATGCTTCTGTAAGGATTGCGTCCTGGTCAGCTCGAAGCCAGCCTTGGTCGCATATTCGCCCGCCATCTCGGTGGTCGGCAGATATCCGCCAGGGAAGATCTCGGTGAGGATGAACTTCACGAACCGCGCGATCGAGAACGTCAGCGGTAGCCCGGCCGCGGTCATCTGCGGAAGCGTGAGCGCCGTGATCGTGTGCAGCAGCATCACGCCGTCGTCGGGAAGGGCTTGGTGGGCCATCGTGAAGAAGTCGTCCCAGCGGTCCTTGCCGAAGTGCTCGAAGGCGCCGATCGAGACGATCCGGTCGACGGGCTCGTCGAACTCCTCCCAACCGTTGAGCAGCACGCGCTTGGTACGGACGCTGTCGTGCTTGGCGAACTCGCTCTCGACGTGCGCCTTCTGGTTCTCGCTCAGCGTGAGGCCGACGACGTTGACGTCGTACTTCTCTATTGCCCGCAGCATGGTGGAGCCCCACCCGCAGCCGACGTCGAGCAGTGTCATGCCTGGTTGCAGGCCCAACTTCCCGAGCGCGAGGTCGACCTTGGCGAGCTGGGCCTCTTCGAGGGTCATGTCGTCGCGCTCGAAGTAGGCGCAGCTGTAGGTCTGGCTGGGGTCGAGAAACAATCGGAAGAAGTCGTCTGACAGGTCGTAATGGGCCTGTACATCGGCGAAGTGTGGTTTCAAAACGGGTTTGCGTGTGGATTTGGCCATGGTCGCCCTCCAAGAGTTCAGCGCTTGGCATGAATCGCCGATGATCCGTAAAGCGCTGATGGATTCCCGGCCGATGCTACGTCGCTGGGCTGCCCGTCGGGACCTGAGCCAAGGTGCTCACGGAACTTCAGCAAACGTGGTTTTGAGCTCTCCGACGATCTCGTCCCACAGTGGCTCGGGCAGATCGTGGCCCATTCCGTCGAAAAGTACCAGGCGAGAGCGCCGGATCGCCTTCGCGACTGCGCGTCCACCGGACGGTCGCATCAGCCTGTCAGCGCGCCCGTGAATGACCAGCGTTGGCGCAATGATCATTTTGTCGTAAGAAATCAGACTCCCGCTGCCCATGATGGCCGCGAAGTGTCGGCCAACGCCGGCCGGGTAGTACGACCGTTCATAGCCTGCGACGGCGTCGGCCAGGATCTGTTCGTCGGGCGCGCGATAGCCCGGACTACCGATTATTTTATTGACGCGCACGGCATTTGCGAGCACGCCCTCCCGTGAGGTGTCCTTGGGCCGGGTGGTCACCGCGCGCAACTGGCGGGGACCAGGAGGCGGCAGCAGGGCCTTGTTGTTGCTCGAGAAGATCACCGCGAGGGTCTTGGTCCGATCCTGGTATCGGGCCGCGAAGATCTGCGCGATCATGCCGCCCATCGAGCCGCCGACGATGTGGGCCCGCTCGACGTGCAGGTGGTCCAACAGCGCCGCCGCGTCGTCGGCCATGTTCTCCAACGTGTAGACGGCCTGGCTCGGCTTGCCGAAGTAGGACCGAACCATGCGAGGCAGCAAAGGGGCGCCTGTGTGCTGGCCTTCGACCTTGCTGGAAAGTCCGACATCGCGATTGTCGTAGCGGATGACCCGCAAACCTTGATTCACGAGGCGTTCGCAGAACCCTTCGCGCCACAGCAACAACTGCGCGCCGAGGCCCATGATCAACAGCACGGCCGGGTCGTTCGGATCACCCATGTCCTCGTAGTAGATGTCCAAGTCACCCGAGCGTGCGGTGCCAGTGCGGACGTCCATCGAAGCCTCCAATGTCGTGGGGGCAAGGTGAATCCATACCCCCCCGGTTTGCTGCATTCTCTCACTAAGAGTTGCCGCTCTTCGAGTCCGTTACACCAGCGGTTTAGTTAGTAACGCTGACCAGCGGCCATCGCCCACCGGTTGGCCCACGCCCGGCATCCGTTTGCGGCTGTGACCCCCGCGGCGTTTGCGGCGCGGGTCAGGCGTCCAGGTCGTCGGAGTGCTCGCGGCTGACCTCGACCATGAAGTTGGCGAAGTAACCCGTCAGCGACGGATCGCTCATCATCTGCCACGTGGGTGCCAGCAGCTTCATGTAGCGCTCGACGTAGAGGAACTGCTTGCCGATGAGCACCAGCTCGCGGGGCAGCGTGACGTCGTAGGCGTCCGCCAGGGCCGACAGTTGCTTGCCGATCTCGGCGTAACCGAGGTCGCCCAGCGACTTCGTCGTGAGCGGAGTGGCAAAGGCGGCAAGGTCTTTCGCGGCCTGACCTTCCGGCTTCACGGTGCCGACGGCGCCCATCAGTACGACGATCTTGCCCGCAGCGGCGTGGTCCTTCTTGACCAGCAGGGCGTACACCAACTCGCGCAGCAGCCACCTGGTGCGGGGATCGATCCGGCCCATGATGCCGAAGTCGAAGAAGACGATCTTGCCGTCGGGATCGACGTAGAGGTTGCCCGCGTGCAGGTCGCCGTGGAACAACCCGTGGCGCAGTCCACCCTCGAACAGACTGAACAGCAAGGCCTTTACCAACTCGGTGCCGTCGAATCCGGCTTTGCGGATGGCCGCGACGTCGTCGATGCGGACGCCCTGGATGCGCTCCATCGTCAGCACGCGCTGGCTGGTCAGGTTCCAGTAGACCTGCGGTACCCGGATGTTCTTGCCCAGCGGCGACGCGTGCATGTGCGCAACCCACGCGTCCATCGACTGCGCCTCGAGCCGGAAGTCGAGCTCCTCGGCGAGGTTGTCCGCGAAGTCGGCGACGACGTCCTGCGCCGACAGTCGGCGACCCAGTTTGACCAACTCGGCGAGCTGCGCGCCGCGCTTGAGGATCTGCAGATCGGCCGCGACGCGGCGCCGGATGCCGGGCCGCTGGATCTTGACGACGACTTCCTCGCCGGAGTGCAGGATGGCGTAGTGGACCTGTGCGATGGACGCCGAAGCGAACGGCTGCTCGTCGAATGACTTGAACAGGTTGGCCGGGTCGTCGCCGAGTTCGTCCTTGAACAGCTTGTGCACTTCGGCGGTGTCGGCGGGCGGTACCCGGTCGAGCAGGCTGCGGAACTCGCGGCTCAGCGGCTCCCCGAACGCGCCGGGGCTCGACGCGATGATCTGCCCCAGCTTGACGTACGTCGGACCCAGGTCGGAGAAGGCTTGAGGGATCTGCTTGACGATCTTCTGTTGCAGGGATCCGCGGCCGATCAGGTTGGTGACGACCCGTGCTCCGGTGCGGGTGAGCTGCCACCCCGTCGCCCCGATTCGGGCGGCCTCGACCGGTAACGGCACCCGGTCCAGTTTGGCCACCTCGCGGTGCTTAGTCGTGGTCATCGCCCCAGTGTCTCAAAAGTGGCCGGTCGGCGGAAATTTCGTGTGTGCCCGTCACACGAAGCTGTGCTCCACCTCGGCGCGGCTGCGGGTCGGATCGCTACCCGGCACGTGGGTCGGCAACGTGTGCGGCGCCAGGGAAGGATCGACACCGGCTGCCACCCGGGCCTTGGCCTGCCCGAACTCGGGAATCGGACCCGCCGCCGTGTGCAGCCCGTTGATCACCGTCCACACCGCGGCCCGGCGCGCGGTGCGCTCGACGATGTTGGGGGAGCGGTGCGCGATCAGTTGCATGGCCCACTTCGGCATGGTGTCGCGGATCGCCCAGTCGACCGCGGCCTGCGGCATCGGAAGGTTGGATCCCGTGGCCATGGCCGCGCCGTGGGTGAGTGCCAGGCGTGGCAAATAGGACTCCAGACAGTCCAGCGTCTCGGCCTTCGTCGTGGGTAGGTCGGTTCCGCCGAGCGCGTGTCCCACCCTGACGAACTCGCCGTAGTAGCGGTCAAGCTTCTTGCCGCGCAACGGTTGTGGGTGATACATCTCGTGTGCGGTGGCCAGCCCCCACACGACCGTCGCATAGTTCCAGCGCAGCCAATCCGGATCGTCGGCGTCGTAGCGCGCCCCGTCGGGCCGCACGCCCTTGATGGTGTGGTGCATCGCCCGCACGGTCTGAGCCAGCCGCTCGGCGGTCTCGGTCGAGCCGTACGCCGTGCCGATGAAGAACGCGATGGAATGGCCCAGCCGGACCGCGGCGCCCTCGGGGTCGATGCGGGGTGTTCGGAGCGCCGCCTGATCCTCTTGGCTGTCGCGCTGGACCAGCCGCGAATGGTGCATGCCCATCCAGTAGATCGACGGATCAAGGCGTTCGAGGTAGGCCGCGCACTGCAGCCCGAATACCAGCGACTCCAGGTGAGAGTGCACGTGCCACACGGCGCTGCCGGGACCGAACCAACCGGGATCACCGACAGGGCCCCCGAATTCCATCCCGCGGAAGTAGTGTCTACGGACGTTGCGATCGAATCGTTCCTGCAGCATTTGCTCGACGATCTGGTGTGGCAACGGCAGCACGGCGCTCTCCCTGAAAACTTTGGCAACGGTTGTTGTCACTCTACTCAGCGGGCAGTGCCGTCACCAGGATTTTCGACCGCATTCTTAGGCTGATCAATTGACGAGTCCGACCAGATGGGCGGGGGTACCGCTCAGCGACCGGCGCACAGAGCGTCGGGCGCGCCTGGTCGAGGCCGCCTTCACGTTGTTCGGCCGCGATGGCGAGAGTGCCGTCACTGTGCGGTCGGTGTGCCGGGTGACCGAGCTCAACTCCCGCTACTTCTACGAGAGCTTCGCCAACACCGACGAGCTACTCGGCGCGGTGTACGACCACGTGGCGTTGCAGTTGGGCGAATTCGTCGGCGAGGCAATGATGGCGGCGGCCGAGGACCGGCGGGCTCAGACGTGGGCCGGTATCAGGGCGGTGCTGTGGTTCAGTGCGGCCGACCCGCGGCGTGGGCGAGTGTTGTTCACCGACGCGCACGCCAACTCCGTGCTCGCCGAGCGCAGGTCCGCCGCTGAGGACCTGCTCTTCCAGATGGTGGTCGAGGACGACGAGCGGTTCAACGCCGACGCGGACCCCGTCTCCGCGAGGGTCGCCGCGGCGCTGTACACCGGCGCAATGACCGAACTCGTCCACCAATGGCTGGCGGGCCGGCTGGGCACCGACCTCGATTCGGTCGTGGACTACTCGATGGCCAGGATATTGCCGGACATCTGAGGCGTCAGGACGGCGCCGCGCTGCCGATGTTTTCGACCAACGCGTCGACGACCGGCCGCCACACCGGCCGAGGCAGATCGTGACCCATCCCGTCGACCACCACGAACCGCGCCCCTTTGACGATGCGAGCGAGGCTGCGGCCGTTGCGGATTCGCATCATCGGATCGTGCGAGCCGTGGACGATCACGGTTGGTGCCGTGATGCGCCGGGCGTAGCTCACCAGGCTGCCTGTCCCCAGGATGGCGTCGAACTGACGCAACCCGCCCTGCGGATAGTCGCTGCGCGCCGACAGCGTCTCGACGCGGTCGCGGAGCTGCTCGTCGGTGGGAAGAAAGTTGGGGCCGTTGATGATCGCAATGTTGCGCACCTCGTAGGCCACCTTGTCGACCTGCGGTGCGTCCTTGGCGGGCGGGTCGAACGCCAGCTTGATGACCCGCCACGTCGGCAGCGCCGACAGCGCCTTGCCCGAACTCGTCATCAGCAGGCCCAGCGACGCCACCCGGTCGGGGTGGCTCCCCGCCAGCACCTGGGCGATCATGCCGCCCATCGACGCCCCGACGACGTGAGCCCGCTCGATGCCTAGATGGTCGAGCAGGCCCTTCGCGTCACCGGCCATGTCGACCAGCGTGTAGGGCACCGGGCTGGTGCGGCCGACCATGTAGCGCATCACCCGCGGGACGATCCGTCCGCTGGCCCGCTGACCGTGCAACTTGGTGGACAGGCCGATGTCCCGGTGGTCGTATCGGATGACCCGTAGCCCTCGCTCGATCAACCGCTCGCAGAAGCCGTCGGGCCACATCGGCAGCTGCGCGCCTACCCCCATGATCAGCAGGACGGCGGGATCAGCCGGGTTGCCGAGCTCCTCGTAATGGAGCTCGACGGGTCCGCACGGCGCGGTTCCGCGGCGAATGTCCACCCGCCCTTTCTACCCTGCGTTTTGTGGAGTGGGGGGGGGGGGCGGGGGGCCCCCGCCCCCCCACCCGCACGCCCCCGGGGGGGGGGGGCCCCCGCGCGCCCCCCCCCCCCCCCCCCCCCCACAAAACGCTCAGGTCGTGACGGGCTGCTTGCCCCACGGCGTGATCCACGGCGTGGGCTCCCAGTCCTCGAGGCCGGCCAGCAGCTCGTACATGGTTGCGCCGTCGATGGTTTCGCGGATGACGTCGGCTTGACCGGCGTGACGAGCCAACTCCTCGATGAGGTGGAAGATGACCCAGCGCACCGACCACGCGGGTACGTCCTTGGGGAACCAGGGCACCTGCTGCGGAATCGGCACCGCAGCGCCCAAATCGGTCGTCTCGATCAGGCGAATGGTCTCGGCATTCTGTTCGTCGAACTTGGCCAGCAGTTCCGCCAGCGTCTCGTCCTCACGCATGACGAACTCGTCTTCGTAGTCCGATTGCTGGTCCTCCATCGGTCGCTTGTCCATGTCGCAGAGTTCGGGCGCGGCGGCCACCCGTTGCATCCAGCCGTGCTGGCAGTGGGTGACGTGCTTGATCACCCCGCCGATCGACATGGCGCTCACCGACGGCGTCGAGCGCGCCTGCTCGTCGGTCAGTCCGAACGCCGCGGCGTGGAACGCGTACTGCTGCGCCGCGACGTACTCCTTGAGGCCCGCGCGCTCGTCGGCGATGGGTGGTGGCATGGCGGCCATGTTCAGTTCTCCTTCTTGTTGGTGTGGTGCTTGTTGGTGTGGAGGTAAAGGTCTCGGAGTAAAGCGATTTCGGCTCCGTGATGGATCACTTCGCGGTTGATGTGGAGGACGAGCGTCGCCATCGACTCCATCGCGTACGGCCCCTCGGCCGGTCCGCAGGGGGCGGCCAGGGCACCGTCATCGAGTCCGAGTACGCCTTCGTGCCAGCAGCGGTAGGTCTCGTCGAGTTGTTTGAGCGCGGTGTCGGCGTTGGTGGCGTACGGCCAGGACTGGTAGTCGGCAGGCGGGCCACCGAAGTGCGAATGAGCGCGAATCGCCAGCACGCCGACAATGACGTGCGCCAGGCGCCACGCGATGGTGGTGAAGGGAGCGGGTTCCGGCGGCGGATACGTGAAGTCGATTTGGCCGTCGGCATGCACCGTCCAGCAGTCCGGCACGGGTGCCCAGAAGTATTCGTCGTCGGTGAGACCGTCGAGTCGCGGGCGCAGGGCCGTGCGCCATTGGAAGTCGAGCTGCTCGGCCAGCTGAGGGGCTAGTTGGTTGCTCATGAACACAGCCTCGCATCCACTTAGGACAGGTTCTGTCCTAAGAGTGCGTCAGAATGTGTTCATGTCCGAAACGACCAGTCGCGTGCTGCAACTGCTCGGGCTTCTGCAGTCGCGCCGGGTGTGGACGGGTGAGGAACTCGCCGAACGGCTTGGGGTGACGGGCCGCAGCGTGCGCCGCGACGTCGACCGATTGCGCGACCTCGGCTATCCCGTGCATGCCAGCAAGGGACACGGCGGTGGCTACCAGTTGGGCGCGGGGGCGGCGCTACCCCCGCTGCTGCTCGACCCGGAAGAGGCCGTGGCGATGGCCGTGTGTCTGAGAGTCGCGGCCGGGGGCAGCGTCGCGGGCGTTGGCGAGTCGGCCCTGCGCGCACTGTCCAAACTCGATCAGGTCATGCCTGCGCGGCTGCGTGCGCAGGTCTCCGCGGTGCACGACGCGACGGTCACGCTGAGCTCCGGCCAGTCCGATACACCGGTGGAACCCGATGTGTTGATGACGCTTGCCCGCGCGTGCCGCGACCACGAGCACGTCAACGCCGGCTACGTGGACATCCGCGGCAACGAGACCCAGCGCAGGCTCGAGCCGTACCAACTGGTGACGACCGGCAGACGCTGGTACCTGCTCGCCTACGACCGCGACAAGCTGGATTGGCGCAGCCTGCGACTGGACCGGATGGCCGACGTCCGCGCGCTCGGGAGCACGTTCGTCCCGCGGGAGGCTCCCGACGCGGCCAGCTATGTCCAGCGTGCGATCACCACTTCGCCGTACCGCTATGTCGCCAGGGTGAGGTATCGCGCCCCGTTAAGTGTTGTGGCGCAAGTATTCTCGTCCTCGTCCGTCGAGCTCCAGCCGGACGGCCCAGATGCGTGCATCATGACCACCGGCGCCGACGACCCGGAGCGCATGGTGCCCTGGCTGGCGATGCCGGGCTGTGAGTTCGAAGTGCTCGAGCCTGCGGAGGTCGTCGAGGCCGTGCGTGTGGTGTCCGCCCGGCTAGCCCGCGCCTCGGCGGGGGCGGGGTCCTAGCCGCTGGCGCCCGCGCGCACCACGTCGGCGACGATCGGCACCCCCGGTCGGTAGGCCAGGTGGATGTAGGACGGGGCGTCGAGCCGGATGAAATCGGCGCGGCGGCCGACGGCGAGCACCCCGACGTCGTCGCGCCGCAGCGCCTTCGCACCGCCCGCAGTTGCCGACCAGACCGCCTCGGCGGGCGTGAAGCCCATGTCGCGCACGGCCGCCGCGATGCAGAATGCCATGCTGGTCGTGTACGAACTCCCGGGGTTGCAGTCGGTGGCCAGCGCCACGGTTACCCCCGCGTCGAGGAACCGCCGTGCGTCGGGCCACGCTGCGCGCGTGGAGAATTCAGCACCAGGTAGCAGGGTGGCGACGGTCTCGCTGCCGGCCAAAGCCGCGACGTCGGCGTCGGTGGCGTATGTGCAGTGGTCCACTGAAGCCGCTCCGAGCTCGACACCTAGCCGGATTCCCCCACTCGGACCGAGTTGCCCGGCGTGCAACCGTGGGATGAGTCCCACGTCGCGTCCGGCCTGCAGGATGAACCGCGCCTCGTCGACGTCGAAGGCTCCTCGGTCGCAGAACACGTCAATCCAGCGGGCGTGGTCCTTGCACGCGGCCAGCATGTCGCCCGCGACCAACCGGACGTAAGAGTCGCGATCGTGGCGGTAGTCCGGCGGAACCACGTGCGCGCCAAGGAACGTCGTCTCGGGTGTGAACCTGCCACCGACTTCAAGGCTGCGCTGTTCGTCGAAGGTCGTCAGCCCGTAGCCGCTCTTGGTCTCGAAGGTGGTGACACCGCCGCGGTGCAGTTCGGCGGCGAGCCGGGCTACGTTGGCCGACAGCAGGTCGTCGGAGGCGCCGCGGGTGGCGGCGACCGTGGTGGCGATGCCGCCGCCGTCATAGGGCGTTCCGCTCATGCGGGCGGCGAACTCCGCGGCCCGATCGCCGGCGAACACGAGGTGGGCATGGCTGTCCACGAACCCGGGGAGCACGCTGGCCCCCGCGCAGTCGACGCGTTGATCCGCTTCCGGCGCTTCAGTTTTCGGCCCTAGCCACGCGACGTGGTCGCCGTCGACCAGCAGAGCCGCCTCGGTGATTACGCCGAGCGCCGTCCCGTCGCCAACCGTTGGGTCATTGGTGACGAGTTCACCGATGTCGTCATAGAGCACGGTCGTGGGTGTGCTGCTCTTCGCGCGAGCGCTCATCGCCGGGCCTCCCACAGCGCGCCGATGGTGTCCGCCAGTGTGCGCCCAACGGGCCCGCGGTGATGCTGTCGGTCGGTGACGATGGTCCGTCCGTCGACCACGACGTCGGTGACGTCGGCTGCCGAGGCGGCGAACACCACGTTCTCCGGCGTTGGCCCGCCGCCCGCGGTGCGCACGGAGCCGAGGTCGACGGCGACCAGATCGGCCCGGGCGCCGGGCTCGAGCCGACCAGCGTTGGTCCAGCCGAGCGCCTGCTGCCCGTCACGAGTGGCGGCGTCCAGCAGTCGGGAAGCGGGGATGGCGCCGCGCTGCTGGCTCGCGAGCCGCTCGTCGAGTTCGACGGCCCTGGCCTCCTCGAGTATGTCGATCATCGCGTGGCTGTCGCTGCCAAGGCTGAACGGCCCCGGTCCGGCGAGTAGTGCGGGGGCCGGACCGATCCCGTCGCCGAGGTCGCGTTCGGTGGTCGGACAGAAGCAGACGCCGGTCGCACTCGCGTGTAGGTCGGCGATGTCCTGCTCGGTCAGATGCGTCGCGTGGACGGCGGTGGTGCGCGGCCCGAGCACGCCATGCTCGCGCAGCAGCGCGGTCGGCGTGCAGCCGTGCACGGCCAGGCACTGTTCGACTTCGGCGACCTGCTCGCTGGAGTGGACGTGCAATGGGGCGTCGTATGCGTCCGCCCACGCGGCCACCCGGTTCAGCTGATCCGCTGGCACGGCGCGCACGGAATGCACTGCGGCGCCTACGAGTACGTGGTCGTCTTGTTTGGTATCCGCGCGCAGGGCATCGGCCCGTTGCGCCCACCGGTCGGCGTCGCCGTCGCTGAAACGCAGCTGCGGACCTTCCAACGGTGTGCCATCCGGGCCCGCCGTCAGGTAGCAGGTGTCGAGCAGCGTGAGCCGGATGCCCGCGTCCGATGCAGCGCTTACCAGCGCCTGACCCATGTCGTTGGGGTCGGCGTACGGCACTCCGCCGGGACCGTGGTGCACGTAGTGGAATTCGCCGACTGCGGTGATGCCGGCCAACGCCATTTCGGCGTACACCGCGCGGGCCAGCTCGAGGTAGTTCTGCGGCGTCAGCCGGGCGGCGATGCGGTACATCGACTCCCGCCACGTCCAGAATGAGCCGCCGCCGCGTTGAGTATGCGACCGAAGTGCACGGTGGAACGCATGCGAGTGTGCATTGGCCAGGCCGGGAATCACCAAGCCGCGCAGGCGTTGTCCGGTCGGCGCGTGATCGGGCTCGACGGTGTCTATCACTCCGTCGGTCGCGGTGACGCGCACACCGTCGGCGACGCGATCGCCCACCCAGGCGTGTTCACACCACCAGGACTGGCTCACCCCGCCACCCAGTCCGCCATCACGTCGGCCAGCGCTTCGGCACCACGTCGGCAGTCGGCGATCTCGGCGTACTCGTCGGGAGAGTGCGAGACGCCAGTCGGGTTGCGCACGAACAGCATTGCGGTTGGCACCTTCGCGGACAGCACACCCGCATCGTGCCCTGCCTGAGTCGGTAGCACCGGCACGTCACCCAACGCCGAGAGCGCGCGCACGATCCGGGCCCGCGGTTCTTCGGGGAAGACGACGGCCGGGCTGACGGATTCGACGTCGACCTCGAGCAAAATGCCGTCATTCCCGGCGAATCCGGTCGCATCGGCGGCGATAGCCTCGACCATGGCCGCCAGCGTCTCCTCGTCGGCCGCCCGCGCATCGAGCCAGGCGTTCAGCTGCGACGGGATGGCGTTGGCGCCGTTGGGCGTGACGGACAGCTTGCCGAACGTGGCCACCGCATGATGCGTGGTGGCTTGAGCACGGGCGGCGTGCACCGTCGACGCGAACGCCAGCATCGGATCGCGGCGGTCGATCAGGCGCGTGGTACCCGCGTGATTTCCCACGCCGCAGAACGTGAATTGCCAACGACCGTGCGGCCATATCGCTGACGCTACGGCAATGGGTTTGTCCACCAGATCCAGCGCGCGGCCCTGCTCGACGTGCAGTTCAACGTAGACCCCGACGCGCTTGACCAGCTCGGGGTCGGGGCCGACATGGGCGGGATTGCGACCGGAGGCGCTCAAAGCATCGGCCAGCGTGGTGCCGTCGGCGTCGCGCAGGTTCAGTGCGCGCTCGGCGGTGACGGCGCCCGTGGACAGTTGCGAACCGACGCAGGCCACGCCGAACCGGCCGCCTTCCTCGTCGGAGAACGCCACGACGGCGACCGGAATCTGTGGGGCCACCCCACGCGCGACGAGCAGGTCGATGGCCGCGAAGGCCGACACGACGCCCAGCGGTCCGTCGAACGCGCCGCCGCCGGGCACCGAGTCCAGGTGCGAGCCGGTGACGAACGCGCCTACCGGATCGCCGATCCAGCCGGGCGGCATCCACCATGCCCACACGTTGCCGTTGCGGTCCTCCTCGACCGTCATTCCACGTCGCTGCGCCTCGCCGGTGAACCACTCGCGCAACGTCAAATCGGCGGTGGTCCAAGCGAACCGGCGGTAGCCGCCGCTTGCGGCGTCACGGCCGACGTCGAGAATCTGTGTCCATAGGCCATCAAACGAACTGAACGTCATCCGTTGTCCTGCATGGGAATCCGCACACCGCGTTCGGCGGCGACCTTGGTGGCGTACTCGTAGCCTGCGTCGACGTGGCGGATGACACCCATGCCGGGATCGTTGGTCAACACTCGCTCCAGCTTCTGCGCGGCCAACGCCGACCCGTCGGCGACACACACCTGGCCGGCGTGGATGGAGCGGCCCATGCCGACGCCGCCCCCGTGATGAATCGACACCCATGAGGCGCCCGAGGCGGTGTTCACCAGCGCGTTGAGCAGCGGCCAGTCGGCGATCGCGTCCGACCCGTCCAACATGGCCTCGGTCTCGCGGTACGGGGACGCCACCGAGCCGGAGTCCAGGTGGTCGCGGCCGATCACGATCGGGGCGCTGAGCTCACCGGAAGCCACCATTTCGTTGAATCGTATTCCGGCGCGGTGCCGTTCGCCGTATCCGAGCCAGCAGATCCGGGCGGGTAGGCCCTGATAGCTGACCTTCTCCTGCGCCATGGTGATCCACCGGCGCAGGTGATCGTTGTCCGGGAAGAGTTCCAGCACGGCGCGGTCGGTGGCCTCGATGTCCTTCGGATCGCCCGACAGCGCGGCCCAGCGGAACGGACCGAGGCCCTCCTCGAACTGCGGGCGAATGTAGGCGGGCACGAAGCCGGGGAAGTCGAAGGCCCGGTCGTAGCCCGCCTTCCGGGCCTCGTCGCGGATCGAGTTTCCGTAGTCGAACACCTCGGCGCCCTTGTCTTGGAAGCCGACCATCGCCGCCACGTGCTTGGCCATGGACGCCTGCGCCTGCTCGGTGAAGTACGCCGGATCCTTGTCGGCCATCTTCTTCATGTCCTCGAACTCGATGCCGACGGGCAGGTACGACAACGGGTCGTGCGCCGAGGTCTGGTCGGTGACAATGTCGATGGGGGCGCCGCGGTCCAGCAGCTCGGTGAACACCTCGGCGGCATTGCCGAGCAGCCCGATCGACAACGGTCGCTTGGCATCCCGGGCCTCGACGGCCAGCGCCAAGGCGTCGTCGATCGAATCCGCGCTGGTGTCGAGGTAGCCGTGCTCGATACGGCGCTCGATGCGGCTGGGGTCGCAGTCGACGCAGATCGCGACGCCGTCGTTCATCGTCACCGCCAGCGGCTGAGCTCCACCCATGCCACCGAGGCCCGCGGTCAACGTGATGGTGCCCGCCAGTGATCCGTTGAACTTCTTCCGGGCCACCGCCCCGAACGTCTCGAAGGTGCCCTGCAAGATGCCCTGGGTACCGATGTAGATCCACGAGCCCGCCGTCATCTGGCCGTACATCGTCAGGCCCGCGGCCTCGAGTTTGCGGAACTGTTCCCAGTTCGCCCAGTCCCCAACGAGATTCGAGTTAGCGATCAGTACCCGCGGCGACCACTCGTGGGTGCGGAACACGCCGACCGGCTTGCCGGACTGCACCAGCATGGTCTCGTCGTCCTCGAGCGCGCGCAGCGTGGCGACGATCGCGTCGAAGGCCGCCCAGCTGCGGGCCGCGCGGCCGGTGCCGCCGTAGACCACGAGGTCCTCGGGATGCTCGGCAACCTCGGGATCGAGGTTGTTCATCAGCATCCGCAGAACGGCTTCCTGTTGCCAGCCCTTGCAACTGATTTCGCTTCCGCGCGGTGCGCGTACGGTGCGGGCCGTAGACGTGGTTCCCATGGACTAAGCACACCCGACGGCAGGCGATTGCTCCAGACCGTTTCAGCGGCTAGTGTCTCGTATCCGAGACTTTGAAGGGGGCACGCGTGTCGAGCACCTCGCCTGCCGTCGGTCGGGCCCTCGACGTGCTGCTGTACCTCGCAGGCAAGCCCGGCCCGGTATCTGGCGCGGCGGTGGCGCGCGACCTCAAGATTCCGCGCTCGTCGACCTATCACCTGCTCGACGTGCTGATCGCGCGCGGGTTCGTCGTGCATTTTCCCGATCAACGCACCTATGGCCTCGGAATGGCGGCCTTCGAGGTCGGCTCGGCGTACCTACGACACGAGCCGTTGGAGATGCTGGCCCGGCCGGTGTTGAGGCGCCTGGTTGCGCAGGTCGGCGAGACTGCGCACCTGGGTGTCCTGCATGGCGCCGAAAGCCTCTACCTGCTCAAGGAGCAGCCCGCCGTGTCGCGGATCCCGGTCACGCTGGTCACCGACGTCGGGGTGCGGCTGCCGTCGCAACTGACCGCCAATGGTCGCTCGATCTTGGCCCATCTACCCGCCGCCCAGGTGCGCGCGCTGTTTCCGTCGGCTCGCGGATTCGTCGACCGCACCGGGCAGGGACCCGCCACGCTGCCCGAGTTGCGGCGCGTGCTCGCCGCAGAGCGGCACCAGCGTTGGTCCGAGGAGGTCGGCCTGGTCACCGCGGGCCTTCAGTCGGTGGCGGCCTGCGCGTTCGACCACTTGGGCAGACCGTGCGCGGCCATCAGCGTGACGTGGCGCGAAGACCACGCGCACGCCTCGCACGCGGAGCTGGTGCGGGCGGTGCGCGCGGCCGCGCAACAGCTGACCTGGGCGTTGTCGGGGCACGGCCCGGAGGGCTGGTTCGAAGCCGGCGCTGTCTGAGATCCGAGACACTATCTTCAGCGGGACCGGCCCGAAGGGTACGGCCCAGGTCCTAGGTTTGCGGGATGACAGTCACCGTCGGCATTGGTCCCGTCAGCTTCGACGACGTCGTCGCGGTCGCCCGCGGTGACGCTCCGGTCGCGCTTGCCGACGACGCCGTGAAGGCGATCGAGGAAAGCCGCCGCCACATCGAAGCGCTCGCTGCCGACCCGACTCCGGTCTACGGGGTATCCACCGGCTTCGGCGCGCTGGCCACCCGTCACATTCCGGCCGATATGCGAACGGCATTGCAGCGCAGCCTTATTCGCTCACACGCTGCTGGCTCCGGGGATGAAGTTGAGCGCGAGGTCGTGCGGGCGATGATGCTGCTGCGACTGTCGACGCTGACCAGCGGACGCACCGGAGTGCGCCGCGAAACCGCCCAGGCCTATGCCGACCTGCTTTCGGCGGGGTTGACGCCGGTGGTCCACGAGTACGGAAGCCTCGGCTGTTCGGGCGATCTCGCGCCGCTGGCGCACGTCGCGCTTGCGGTCATGGGCGAGGGGCAGGTGCGCGCCCGCGACGGCGAGCTGCAGGACACCGCCGACGCACTGCGCGCAAACGACCTGCAACCGGTCACGTTCGCGGAGAAGGAGGGCCTGGCCCTCATCAACGGCACCGACGGCATGCTCGGCCAACTGGTGCTTGCGCTCACCGATCTGGAGAACCTGTTCCGGGTCGCCGACATCGCCGCGGCGATGAGCGTCGAGGGCCAGCTGGGCACCGTCCGGGTCTTCGCCGACGACCTGCAGCGCCTGCGTCCGCATCCCGGTCAGGCTTCGTCGGCGGCAAACATCCGTGCGCTGCTTGCCGATTCGGCGATCGTGGCCAGCCACCAAACCCCGGACTGTACCTTTGTGCAGGATGCCTATTCGTTGCGCTGCTCGCCGCAGGTGGCAGGCGCGGCGCGCGACACCGCCGCGCACGCCCGGGTGGTCGCCGAGCGTGAATTAGCCAGTGTCATCGACAATCCCGTCGTCACCCCGGACGGGCGCGTCGAGTCCAACGGCAACTTCCACGGCGCTCCAGTGGCCTACGTGCTCGACTTCCTTGCCATCGTCGTCGCTGATCTCGCAGGAATCAGCGAGCGCCGCACCGACCGGTTCCTGGACGTCGCCCGCAACCATGGGCTCAACGCGTTCCTCGCCCACGATCCAGGCGTCGACAGTGGCCACATGATCGCTCAGTACACCCAGGCAGGCATCGTCTCGGAGCTCAAGCGTTTGGCGGCGCCCGCGAGCGCGGACTCGATTCCGTCGTCGGCGATGCAGGAGGACCACGTCTCGATGGGGTGGTCGGCGGCTCGCAAGCTGCGACGCGCGATCGACGGGCTTTCTCGGGTGCTGGCCATCGAGGTACTCACCGCCGCCCGCGGCATCGACATGCGCAGCCCGCTGACTCCATCGCCCGCGACGGGCGCTGTCATCGCCGTGTTGCGCGAGCACGTCGCGGGCCCAGGACCCGATAGGTACCTGGCGCCGGAAATCGCAGCCGCGGTCGACCTCGTCCAGTCCGGTGCGGTCGTGGCCGCCGCCGAAGGGGTAGTCGGCCCGCTGCAGTAGTCCCCAACCCACGTTCGGCGGAAGGTTGGGCACGTACTGTGGCGACATGCACGTCACCTCCGCGGAGTCGACGGACTTGTTCACCGGCCCAGCCGACGCGGCGCTGCAACTCGTGCGCGTCGCGTACCGGTTGTGCACCCGGCCCACTGTGGTGCGTGTCGAGGGGCCAGGCCTGGAAACCGTTGGCGAGGTGCTTGCGACCCCGCGCGGGCGCACGGTCGAAGTGCCGGTGCGCGTGACCGACGCGAAAGTCGGTGAACATCGCTCCGCGCGAGTGAGTGCGGGCCGCACCACCGAAGCGTTCGACTTCGTCGTCGCCGAGCCCGGATGGACCATGTACATGGTCAGTCACTTCCACTACGACCCGGTGTGGTGGAACACCCAGGCGGCCTACACCGAGGTCTGGACCGAGGATCCGCCAGGACGCTGCAGGCAGACCAACAGCTTCGAGTTGGTCTCCGCCCATCTCGAAATGGCCAGGCGCGAAGCGGAATACAAGTTCGTGCTCGCAGAGGTCGATTACCTCAAGCCATACTGGGACACCCACCCCGAGGATCGCGCCGACCTGCGCCGGATGATGGCCGAGGGGCGCGTGGAGGTGATGGGCGGCACCTACAACGAGCCGAACACCAACCTGACCAGCCCGGAGACGGCGATCCGGAACTTCGTACACGGCATCGGTTTTCAGCGCGATGTCATGGGCGCCTCACCTGCCACCGCGTGGCAGCTCGACGTGTTCGGCCATGATCCCCAATTCCCGGGCATGGCCGCCGATTCCGGGCTGACGTCGAGTTCGTGGGCGCGCGGACCACACCACCAGTGGGGCCCGATGTCCGACGGTGGCGACCCCGAACGCATGCAGTTCGCCAGCGAATTCGAGTGGATGGCCCCGTCGGGCCGCGGCCTGCTCACGCACTACATGCCCGCGCACTACGCGGCTGGATGGTGGATGGATTCGTCGGCCTCGCTCGAGGAGGCCGAACGCGCCACCTACGAACTGTTCGCAGGCCTGAAGAAAGTCGCGTTGACCCGCAACGTCCTGCTCCCTGTCGGCACCGACTACACCCCACCCAACAAGTGGGTCACCGACATTCACCGCGACTGGGGTGCGCGCTACACCTGGCCCCGGTTCGTCTGCGCGATCCCGAGCGAATTCTTCGCCGCCGTGCGAGCGGAACTCGACGAACGCGGCGCCATCGCGTCGCCTCAGACCCGGGACATGAACCCGATCTACACGGGAAAGGACGTCTCCTACATCGACACCAAGCAGGCCAACCGTGCTGCCGAACACGCGGTGCTCGAGGCCGAACGGTTCGCGGTGTTCGCCGGACTGTTGACCGGGGCGACGTACCCGGAGGCCGCGCTGGCCAAGGCGTGGGTGCAACTGGCCTACGGAGCGCACCACGATGCGATCACCGGCTCGGAGTCCGACCAGGTCTACCTCGACCTGCTCACCAGTTGGCGGGACGCCTGGGAGCTCGGCCGCACCGCGCGGGACAACGCGCTAGCGCTGTTGTCGACCGCAGTCGACGGTTCGGTGATCGTATGGAACCCATTGGCGCACAACCGCACCGACATCGTGACCGTGCACCGCGATGAGCCGTTTGCCGGCATACTGCTCGACGACGAGGGCGGCGAGGTGCCGGTATTCATCGAACACGACGGGCACACGCTGTCCTGGTTGGCGCGCGACGTTCCGTCACTCGGCTGGCGGGCCTACCGCTTCGCCGACGGTGCGGGGGGCACCGGCTGGGCCGCCGTCGACGGGTCCGAGATCGGCAACCAGCACTACCGGCTTCGCGTTGATCAGGCGCGTGGCGGCGGGGTGTGCTCGCTGCTCGTCGGGGACCGTCAACTCATCGCGGAAGGCAGGGTCGGCAACGAGCTCGCCGTCTACAAGGAGTACTCCGCGCACCCCAGGGCGGGCGAGGGACCGTGGCATCTGCTGCCGAAGGGGCCGGTGACGAGCTCGGCCGGCACCCCAGCCGCGTCGGTGCAGGCGTATCGAAATCCGTTGGGGGAGCGCATCGTCGTGCGCGGACGGATGCGCGGGCTGCTGAACTACACCCAGACGCTGACGTTGTGGCACGGCATCGACCGCGTCGACTGCCGTACCACGATCGACGGCTTCACCGGCGAGGATCGGCTGTTGCGGCTGCGCTGGCCGTGCCCCGTTGCGGGCGCGATGCCCGTCAGCGAGGTCGGGGATGCTGTCATCGGGCGCGGCTTCGGGCTGACACACCGGCATGGGAGAAGCGACAAGGCCGTGGACACGGCGAAGTTCCCGTACACCCTCGACAATCCCGCCTACGGGTGGTTCGGGCTGTCGTCGATGGTGCGCGTGCGCATTCAGGGCGGCGGAACCGAGCGCACCCGTGCGATATCGGTGGCCGAGGTGGTGTCCCCGGGTCCAGAGGCCGACCCGTTGGCTCGCGACGTGATGGTCGCCCTGGCGCGGGCCGGCGTGACCGCGACGTGCAGCACCGCCGAAAAGGCCCGCTACGGCGATCTGGCGGTCGACTCGAATCTGCCCGACGTCCGGATCGCGCTCGGTGGACCGCGGGAGAACGCCTTCAGTGCGGCTGTGCTCGCCGGGCGTGATTCCGAAAGCCTTGTCCGCGTGTGGATTCCGGCGGCACAACCGCTGGTCGACGTGTGGGTGCCCGGCGCCGACCTGCGCGGCGTGCGCAAGCTGCCCGTGCTGGTGGTCGCGGACCCCAATGGGCTGGCGGCGGCCGTCGCGGCCCTAGTAGACGACCTTGCCGACGCCGAGGTCGTGGTGAACCAGGCCGATGTTTCTGAGGTCGAAGAGTTCGACGCCCGCACCGTGGCGTTGTTCAACCGCGGCGTGCCGAGTTTCGCCATCGACTCCGACGGGACCTTGCACACGTCGCTGATGAGGTCGTGCACGGGTTGGCCGTCGGGAACGTGGATCGATCCGCCTCGCCGCACCGCACCAGACGGCTCGAACTTCCAATTACAACACTGGACGCACGACTTCGACTACGCGCTGGCCGCGGGCGACGGCGACTGGCGATCCGCCGACATACCGGCGCGCAGTGCCGAATTCGGCCAGCCGCTGATCGGCGTGGTGAGCCACCATGAGCCCAGCTCGGGCGGCCTGCCGTCGCGGGGCTCGCTGTTGGAGGTCGAACCCGCGCGGGGAGTGGCGATCGGCGCGCTGAAGGCCGTCGGCAACCCGACTGCACGCGGCAGCGCAGAGCACGTCGATTCCGCCGCCGGAATCGCGGTGCGCCTGGTCGAGACGCTTGGGCGCACCGCCGACGTCACGCTGCGTTCAGGGCTGCGCAATGTGTCGACGGTCCGGCGGCTGGATCTGCTGGAGCGACCCAGCGCCGAGGACTCCGACGCGTTGACGTTGCACGGCTACGAGATCGCCACGGTGCGCGCACAATTGAACCTGCCGCGAGTGCTCGATGCCGAACACGCGGTGCTGGCTCCAGACGCCGAGCCCACGCAACCGCTCTACGCGCGCTACTGGCTGCACAACCGGGGGCCTGCACCGCTGGGCGGTTTGCCCGCCGTGGCCCATCTGCATCCGCGACAGCTTGCCGTGGAACCCGATGCGCGCGTTGACCTTCAGCTCACGGTGGTCAGTGACGGGGACGTCGCGCTGCACGGCAAGGTGCGGCTACTGCTGCCGCCGGAGTGGACGGTCGAGGAGGTCGAACTCTCGTTCATGCTCCCGCCCGGGGAGTACCTGGAGTCCAACGTCGCGGTGACGATGCCTCCGGGGACCCCGCCGGGGCTGTACCCCGTGCGCGCCGAGCTGGCGCTGACCGGCGCGTCGTTGCCGCCGTCCTGGCGGCAGCCCGTCGAGGACGTGTGCGTGGTGTCCGTCGGCGCGACCGACGAGCAGGTGTTACGCCTCGTCGTGGAGCCGAAACCGGTGCGCGTCTCAGCCGGTGAGTCGACCACCATCGGCGTCACCGTTGGTACCGACGGGTATGCCGACCTGTCGGTGGAAGCACACCTCGTCACCCCATGGGGAACATGGGAGTGGCTGGGGCCCAACATCATCGGGGCCGACGTCCCCGCAAGGGGCGCCGTCGAGATCCAGTTCGACGTGGCCCCACCCGCGTGGGTGGAACCCGGCGAGTGGTGGGCGCTCATCAGGGTGGCCGGTGCGGGAGAGTTGGTCTACACCCCGGCGGTAAAGGTGACGGTGCGATGAGGCCAGATGTTGTCGCGACCGTTGCCGGCGACCCAGTGCTGGTGGCCGACGTCGACACCCGCGAGAACCGGCTGCGCACCTCCCGGTCGGCGGCAGCCCTGCCGCATGCCGGGACCAGTGAAGGTAGACAACTGCGGCGGTGGCTCACCCAGCTGATGGTGACGGAACGCGTCGTCGCTGCCGAGGCTGCGGCATTCGGGCTCGACACCGAGGGTGCGCCGGACGAGCGGGAACTGTTGCCGGACAACGTGGCCCGGATGGAGCTCGGCAGCGTCGCGGCGTCGGTCCTGCAGCAGCCGCTGGCGCGGGCGCTGTTCGTCCGCGTGACCGCAGCGGTCGAGGTGTCAGATGACGCCGTGGCCGACTACCACGGGCGCAATCCCGGCCGGTTCGGCTCGACTGCCCAAAGCCCGGACGGGTGGCGCAGCCGGACGCCCGCGTCGCTCGACGAGGCACGTCCGGCCATTATCGAGCACTTGCGCGCTGCGGCCCACCGCCGTGCGTTCCGTCGTTGGCTGGACGCGAGGTGTGCGGCGCTCGTCGAATTGGCGCCTGGCTACGAACATCCCGGCGATCCCCGCCAACCCGACAACACCCACCGACACTGATGGGCGCCCACCTCACGCTCGCACTCGACGTCGGCGGCACCAAGATCGCCGCGGGCCTCGTCGATCGCGACGGCACGTTGGTGCATCGCGCGCAGCAACCCACTCCGCATGCCGACGCGGAGGCCATCTGGGCGGTCACGGCCGAATTGCTGTCCGACGCCGTGCGTGAGGCACCAGATGGAATTGCGGGGGTCGGCATCTCCTCGGCCGGTCCGATCGACCTGGCGACCGGCACCGTCAGCCCCATCAACATCTCGGCGTGGCAACGCTTTCCGATCGTCGAACGTGTCGCTGCGCTCACCGGGCGCAGCGTGCGTCTCGGCGGCGACGGACTGTGCATGGCGCTCGGCGAGCAATGGTGTGGCGCGGCACGGGACGCGCAGTTCGTGCTCGGCATGGTGGTGTCTACCGGCATCGGCGGTGGACTGGTGCTCGACGGCGCTCCCTATGACGGGCGCACGGGCAATGCAGGGCACGTCGGGCATGTCGTCGTCGACCCCGACGGTGCGCTCTGCACGTGCGGCGGCCACGGCTGCGTCGAGACCGTGGCGTCGGGACCGCACATGGCGCAGTGGGCCCGCGAAAATGGTTGGGCCGCATCGCCCGACGCCGATGCAAAGCAACTCGCCGACGACGCGACCCGGGGCGATGCCGTCGCGTTGCGCGCATTCCGGCGCGGTGCGACCGCAGTGGCGATGACGATCGCGTCCGTGGCGGCCGTCTGCGACCTCGACTTGGTGGTCGTCGGCGGGGGAGTCGCGAAGGCCGGCGGGCTGCTCTTCGACCCGGTGCGCGAGGCGCTGAAGTCCTACGCTGGCCTGGACTTCATCCGAGGTCTGCGCGTGCTGCCCGCCGAACTTGGTGGCGACGCGGGCCTGGTGGGTGCGGCGGCCTTGTTCAACGCGTGAGGATGGAGGGATCATGCGGATCTTCCTGACGGGTGGAACTGGAGCCATCGGCAGGCACGCGGTTCCTGCGCTCGTTGCGGCAGGCCACCAGGTGTCGGCACTGGCCCGCTCGCAAGTGAAGGCCGACGAACTACGTGCTCATGGGGCGGTGCCGTTCGACGTCTCGATCTTCGACTCGACCCAGTTGAGCAGCGCGTTCGTCGGCCACGACGCGGTGGTCAACCTCGCCACCGCGTTGCCACCCACCAGCTCGGCGATGCGGACGTCCGCGTGGGCACCCTGTGAACGCCTGCGCACCGAGGGTTCCGCGGCGGTCGTCGAGGCCGCCCTCGCCGCCAACGTGCCGCGGTTACTCCAAGAGTCGGTCGTGATGATCTACGCCGACGGCGAAACGGCGTGGATCACCGAGCAGGCACCCGTAGACCACTTTCCGATCGCCCGCGGGAACCACGCCGCCGAGGCCAGTGCCCGTCGCTTCGCGGATGCCGGGGGGTCGGCGACGGTGCTGCGGTTCGGGCTGTTTTACGGACCCGGCTCGGTGCAGAGTGACGAGTTCCTCGCGTTGGCGCGCAAGCACATTGGCTTCATGCCGGGTGCTGCGGACGGCTATCTGTCGTCGATTCACCTCGCCGACGCAGGCGCGGCCGTCGTCGCCGGGCTTGACGTACCCGGCCAGATCTACAACGTCGTCGACGACGAACCGCTGACGAAGGCTGGCTATGCCAGCGCGGTCGCCGACGCCGTCGGCACTCGACTATGGGCGAGGGTGCCCGGGCGGGCGGGTCTGCTGCTGGGCGACCGTCTGACGTCGCTGACGCGTTCGGTGCGAGCGAGCAATCGGAGCTTCGTCGAGGCAACCGGCTGGCACCCGCGCTACCCGAGCGCCCGCGAGGGCTACGCCGCGATTTGTGGAGCCTAACCGGCGCTCGGCACCGGAAAGACTCCACAAATCGCGAGGGGTGGGGGCGCGTTTTGGCTGATCGGCGGGCGGCGCGCTATTCTTGTCGCGTTCCACCGAAGACCGTCGGTCACCGAGTAATCGGTTGAAGGTCCCGGATCACCCGGGCGGCCCACGCAGGAGGACGAGGTAGCAATTCTTGCGCGCCCCGACCTGTTGCGTCGGGGCGTTCGTCGTTTCCGGCCCCTGCCGATGCCTGACGTGGATCGAGACGTAATCCATTCACGAGGAGGCATGCATGGCCAAGGCTGATAAAGCCACTGCGGTCGCTGACATCGCCGAACAGTTCAAGGAGGCGACGGCCACCGTCGTCACCGAGTACCGCGGGCTGACGGTGGCCAACCTGGCCGAGCTTCGACGCTCGCTCAGCGGCTCCGCCACCTATTCCGTCGCCAAGAACACCTTGGTGAAGCGGGCGGCCAGCGAGGCCGGTATCGAAGGCCTCGACGAACTGTTCGCCGGACCCACGGCGATCGCATTCATCAAGGGCGAGCCCGTTGACGCCGCCAAGGCGATCAAGACCTTCGCCAAGGATCACAAGGCGCTCGTCATCAAGGGCGGCTACATGGACGGCAAAGCGCTGTCCGTGGAAGAAGTCAATCGCATCGCGGACCTCGAGTCCCGCGAGGTGCTGTTGGCCAAGTTGGCAGGCGCCATGAAGGCGAAGACCAGCCAGGCCGCCGCCCTGTTCGCTGCTCCGGCATCGCAGGTCGCTCGCCTGGTCTTCGCGCTGCAGGAGAAGAGGGAGGCCGCCGAAGGCGCTCCCGAGCCTGTTGCGGAGGCACCCGCTGAGGCAGCAGTAGAAGTAGAAGCACCGCAAGACGCTCCGGCAGCAGCCGAGTAACCACCCGATAACCCGTACACAAACAGTCAGTAAGTAAGGAAGGACCATCATGGCCAAGCTCAGCACCGACGAACTGCTCGACGCGTTCAAGGAACTGACCCTGCTGGAGCTCTCTGAGTTCGTTAAGGCGTTCGAGGAGACCTTCGACGTCACCGCGGCCGCACCGGTCGCCGTTGCCGCCGCCGGTGGCGCAGCCGCCCCGGCCGAGGCTGCCGAGGAGCAGTCCGAGTTCGACGTCGTCCTCGAGGCCGCCGGCGAGAAGAAGATCGGCGTCATCAAGGTCGTCCGTGAGATCGTCTCCGGCCTGGGTCTCAAGGAGGCCAAGGATCTGGTTGACGGCGCTCCCAAGCCCGTCCTCGAGAAGGTCAACAAGGACGCCGCCGACGCCGCCAAGGCCAAGCTCGAAGAGGCCGGCGCGACGGTCACCGTCAAGTAGTTGCCACGTAAGAAGCCCCCGGGATAACCCCGGGGGCTTCTTCGTGTCTAGGGCCAGTCAGAGGCGCGCTACGAGCGGTCCGGCTGCCGCAGCCGGGCCCGATTGGAGCAAATTTCGGCGTGTTCCTGGGCCGATGTCACGGAACGACACAAAGTCAGTAGTGCCATGGCGCGTGCGCTACAGTGACTCAAGCCACAGGCCGCAGCAGCGCGGCGGGGATGAATTCTGGGCGGAAGGATTGCGCGTGGGTATCGGCATTCAGGTTGAGGGACTGACGAAGTCCTTCGGGTCCCAGCGAATTTGGCAGGACGTCACCTTCGACCTCCCGGCCGGTGAGGTCAGCGTGATGCTCGGCCCGTCCGGTACGGGAAAGTCGGTGTTCCTCAAGTCGCTGATCGGACTCCTACGTCCCGAGCGCGGCAAGATCATCGTCGATGGCACCAACATCATCGAGTGCTCGGCCAAGGAGCTCTACGAGATCCGCACGCTGTTCGGCGTGATGTTCCAGGACGGCGCGCTGTTCGGCTCCATGTCGCTGTATGACAACACGGCGTTCCCGCTTCGTGAGCACACGAAGAAGAAGGAATCCGAGATCCGTCAGATCGTGATGGAGAAGCTCGACCTGGTCGGTCTGACCGGTGATGAGACGAAGTTCCCCGGGGAGATCTCCGGTGGTATGCGCAAGCGCGCCGGGCTGGCCCGCTCGCTGGTGTTGGACCCGCAGATCATCCTGTGCGACGAGCCGGACTCCGGTCTGGATCCGGTCCGTACCGCGTACTTGTCCCAGTTGTTGATCGACATCAACGCGCAGATCGACTGCACCATTCTGATCGTCACGCACAACATCAACATCGCCCGCACGGTGCCCGACAACATGGGCATGTTGTTCCGCAAGCATCTGGTGATGTTCGGTCCGCGCGAAGTGCTGCTGACTTCTGATGAGCCGGTGGTCAAGCAGTTCCTCAACGGTCGCCGCATCGGCCCGATCGGCATGTCCGAGGAGAAGGACGAGTCGCAGATGGCCGAGGAGCAGGCGCTCATCGACGCCGGTCACCACGATGGTGGTACCGAGGAGATCGAGGGCGTGCCGCCTCAGATCATGGCCACTCCCGGTATGCCGGTACGTCAGGCCGTGGCTCGTCGTCAGGCTCGGGTGCGCGAGATCATGCACACCCTGCCGCCCGCCGCGCAGGAAGCCATCCGCGACGACCTCGACGGCACCCACAAGTACGTCGCCCACGACCTCCCCGAGGACACCGCCATAGCGCGGCATCGTTCGATCGGAGACGAAGCACCGACCGCGACCATCCCCGTACAGCGCGAGGGCTAGCAGTCGGGTTTCCCGACCGTGACCGACGCTGAGCGGTCAGTGGTGCGGACGCGCGTCGAGGCGCTGTTGACCAGGCCGGCGACGGTGATCGATGGCTACCTCGACGTGCTGGGGCGCGATCGCGTCCCGCAGACGACCGCTCAACGCGTCATGGGTTCGACGCTGTTGCCACGCATCTACGAACGCTTGTGGCGGCCCGTGCTGTTCTTCGGGTTCACCATGCGCAACACCGCCGACGAGGACGCGCAGAAGCTACAGCTGCTGAAGATCGGGCCCGGCGACGTCGTGCTGGACGTGGCGTGCGGCCCCGGCAACACCACCCGCACGCTGGTCGGCGAGGTTGGTGCCGACGGTTTGGTGATCGGTGTCGACAGTTCGGCGACGATGCTCGCTCAGGCCGTGCGAGAGACGTGCGCCACCGACCCCGTCGGTTACGTGCGGGGCGATGCCGCCGACTTGCCATTCGAGGCCGCCACCTTCGACGCGGTCAGCTGTTACGGCGCCCTGTACCTGATGGACGAACCGTTCGACTCGCTGCGTGAGCTGATCCGTGTGCTCAAACCAGGCGGTCGCATCGCTGTGCTCACGACGTGCGCGCGGGGCCCCGCTCCCGTCCGTCGGCTGGGCGCGGTCGCCTCCCAGCGGGCTCCACTGAGAGTCTTCGACGTCGACGAGATCACCGACGTGTTCCGCGGCGCCGGGCTGGTGGACGTCAAGCGCCGGGTCACGGCGGCCTCGCAGACCGTCAGCGGTCGACGCCAGACGTGAATTGAGTTCGGCGGCAAGAGTTTTCGCTTGAGGGAGGCGGGAGGCGGCGCCCATGGACATCGGTGGCTTCGCGTCGTGCGACGTGTGCACGGAGTACCTCTGGATCCCTGGCGACAGCCAAGGGTTGTGCGTGGAATGCCATGAGCGTGTGAGCGCTGCCCGGCCTGATCCGCCGCCCGTCGAGCCGTCCGAGCCCCAGCGCCCGGCGGCGACGCACCAGAAGCCCAAACAACACCAGAAGCCCGGCCGGGCCGCCGAGCACGTCCGCAAGAAGGTGGAGCGGAAGTACGAGAAGGGCAAGTTGGGTGCCAAACCAAAACGGGCCGCGCTGGAAGGGCTGGCTCGGGCGCTGTGGGACGAGCTCCCACCGATGGGTCAGGACCGGCTCGCGGACGACCTCCGCGCGCTCGGTTTCCACCCGACCGAGCCCTTCGAAGCGATGGTGGACTTCTGCGAAGTGACGGTGCTGAAGAGGCGGAATGCGCTCAAGAAGGAGAAGAAGGCCGCGGCCAAGCCGACGCGGTAGCGGCGTGCGGGCCGTCCGCCGCGGGCTGACCGGGCGTGGAGGGTGCTGGCCGGCAGGCCTGGCTCCGCGCCGGTCGACGGCCAGTAGCGACACCAGGCCAACGCTTGCAGGGGAAAACTTCACCGCAAAACACGGCGTTATCTCTTGACGGACGGGCTCAAACGGGTCAACCTATTGGGCAGCATGTATGTACGGGTTCACAGGACGCCAGCCAGCGCCGAGTTGACCCAGCATGCGGTAGTTGAGGAATGCGCCGTCCTGCGCTAGTGTTGGACGTTGCGCTGGCTGCATCCTGCCCTCCTCACCCGCATTCGACACCGTAGTCCTAGCCTGAGTTCGCTCAGTGACCTAGTCGTGTGCCGTTCGTCATGGGGTTCGGACTTGAGAACGCCAGCCGAACCGACGCAATTTCGCGACGTGGGGACCGGTGTGAACCGGCACCCGATGATCGCATTAGGTGCTGGAAGGATGCATCTTGGCCGCCTCTCGCCAGAGCAAAGCAGTAAACACCCTCAACCCCGTTCCAGGAGCACCCAACCGAGTTTCGTTCGCAAAGCTGCGCGAGCCGCTCGAGGTCCCAGGTCTGCTGGACGTACAGACAGACTCGTTCGAATGGCTCATCGGCGCCGAGCGTTGGCGTGAGCGGGCGCTCGATCGCGGCGACGTCGAACCGGTTGGCGGTCTCGAAGAGGTGCTCACCGAGCTCTCCCCGATCGAGGACTTCGCGGGCACGTTGTCGCTGTCGTTCTCCGATCCGCGCTTCGACGAGGTCAAGGCCCCTGTCGACGAGTGCAAAGACAAGGACATGACGTACGCGGCCCCGCTGTTCGTCACGGCCGAGTTCATCAACAACACCACCGGCGAGATCAAGAGCCAGACGGTCTTCATGGGTGACTTCCCGATGATGACCGAAAAGGGCACCTTCATCATCAACGGCACCGAGCGCGTCGTCGTGTCACAGCTCGTCCGTTCGCCCGGTGTGTACTTCGACGAGGCCATCGACAAGTCCACCGAGAAGGTGCTGCACAGCGTCAAGGTCATCCCCGGCCGCGGTGCGTGGCTGGAGTTCGACGTCGACAAGCGCGACACCGTCGGTGTGCGCATCGACCGCAAGCGCCGCCAGCCCGTCACGGTGCTGCTTAAGGCGCTCGGCTGGACCAACGAGCAGATCGTGGAGCGGTTCGGCTTCTCCGAGATCATGATGAGCACGCTCGAGAAGGACAACACCGCAGGCACCGATGAGGCCCTGCTGGACATCTACCGGAAGCTGCGACCGGGCGAGCCCCCCACCAAGGAGTCCGCGCAGACCCTGCTGGAGAACCTGTTCTTCAAGGAGAAGCGCTACGACCTGGCTCGCGTGGGCCGCTACAAGGTCAACAAGAAGCTCGGCCTCAACGTCGGCCAGCCGATCACCAGGTCGACGCTGACCGAAGAGGACATCGTCGCCACCATCGAGTACCTGGTGCGGCTGCATGACGGCCACAAGTTGATGACCGCTCCCGGTGGCTCCGAGGTGCCCGTCGAGGTCGACGACATCGACCACTTCGGCAACCGTCGCCTGCGTACCGTCGGCGAGCTGATCCAGAACCAGATCCGGGTCGGCCTGTCGCGCATGGAGCGTGTTGTGCGCGAGCGCATGACCACTCAGGACGTCGAGGCGATCACGCCGCAGACCCTGATCAACATCCGTCCCGTCGTGGCGGCGATCAAGGAATTCTTCGGCACGTCGCAGCTGTCGCAGTTCATGGACCAGAACAACCCGCTTTCGGGGCTCACCCACAAGCGTCGCCTTTCGGCGCTTGGCCCCGGCGGTCTGTCCCGTGAGCGCGCCGGCCTCGAGGTCCGCGACGTGCACCCCAGCCACTACGGCCGCATGTGCCCGATCGAGACGCCGGAAGGCCCGAACATCGGCCTCATCGGCTCGCTGTCGGTGTACGCCAGGGTCAACCCGTTCGGCTTCATCGAGACGCCGTACCGCAAGGTGGTCAAGGGTGTCGTCACCGACGAGATCAACTACCTGACCGCCGACGAGGAGGACCGCCACGTCGTGGCGCAGGCCAACTCGCCGACCGACGACACGGGCAAGTTCACCGAGGCGAAGGTCCTGGTCCGTCGTAAGGGCGACAAGGGCGACGAGGTCGAGTACGTCGAGTCCACCGAGGTCGACTTCATGGACGTCTCGCCGCGCCAGATGGTGTCGGTCGCGACGGCGATGATCCCGTTCCTCGAGCACGACGACGCCAACCGCGCCTTGATGGGTGCCAACATGCAGCGCCAGGCGGTTCCGCTGGTCCGCAGTGAGGCCCCGCTGGTCGGTACCGGCATGGAATTGCGTGCCGCGATCGACGCCGGTGACGTCGTCGTCGCCGAGAAGACGGGCGTCATCGAGGAGGTCTCGGCTGACTACGTCACCGTGATGGCCGACGACGGCACCCGGCACACCTACCGGATGCGCAAGTTCGCCCGCTCCAACCACGGCACGTGCGCCAACCAGCGCCCGATCGTGGATGCGGGCCAACGTGTCGAGGCCGGCCAGGTGCTGGCTGATGGACCGTGCACCGAGAACGGTGAGATGGCCCTCGGCAAGAACCTGCTCGTGGCGATCATGCCGTGGGAAGGCCACAACTACGAGGACGCCATCATCCTCTCGCAGCGCCTGGTTGAGGAGGACGTGCTGACGTCCATCCACATCGAGGAGCACGAGATCGATGCCCGCGACACCAAGCTGGGCGCCGAGGAGATCACCCGGGACATCCCGAACGTCTCCGACGAGGTGCTGGCTGATCTCGACGAGCGCGGCATCATCCGCATCGGCGCCGAGGTCCGCGACGGCGACATCCTGGTCGGCAAGGTCACGCCGAAGGGCGAGACCGAGCTCACTCCCGAAGAGCGCCTGCTGCGCGCCATCTTCGGCGAGAAGGCCCGCGAGGTCCGCGATACCTCACTGAAGGTGCCGCACGGCGAGTCCGGCAAGGTCATCGGCATCCGGGTGTTCTCCCGCGAGGACGACGACGAGCTGCCTGCCGGCGTCAACGAGTTGGTCCGCGTGTACGTGGCCCAGAAGCGCAAGATCTCCGACGGCGACAAGCTCGCCGGACGCCACGGCAACAAGGGCGTCATCGGCAAGATCCTGCCCGTCGAGGACATGCCGTTCCTTCCGGACGGCACTGCGGTCGACATCATCCTGAACACGCACGGTGTGCCGCGACGGATGAACATCGGCCAGATCCTCGAGACGCACCTCGGCTGGGTTGCCAAGGCCGGCTGGAACATCGACGTGGTGGGTGGTACGCCCGACTGGGCCGCCAACCTTCCCGAGGGCTTGCTGTCGGCAGAACCCAACAGCATCGTCTCGACGCCGGTGTTCGACGGTGCCCGCGAGAATGAGCTGCAGGGCCTGCTCGGGTCGACGCTGCCCAACCGCGATGGCGACGTGATCGTCAACGCCGACGGCAAGGCCGTGCTCTACGACGGCCGCAGCGGCGAGCCGTTCCCGTACCCGGTCACGGTCGGCTACATGTACATCCTGAAGCTGCACCACTTGGTGGACGACAAGATCCACGCCCGTTCCACCGGTCCGTACTCGATGATCACCCAGCAGCCGCTGGGCGGTAAGGCGCAGTTCGGTGGACAGCGTTTCGGCGAGATGGAGTGCTGGGCCATGCAGGCCTACGGCGCCGCCTACACGCTGCAGGAACTCTTGACCATCAAGTCCGACGACACGGTCGGTCGGGTCAAGGTGTACGAGGCCATCGTCAAGGGCGAGAACATCCCCGAACCCGGTATTCCGGAGTCGTTCAAGGTGTTGCTCAAGGAACTTCAGTCGCTGTGCCTCAACGTCGAGGTGCTGTCGTCTGAGGGTCAGCGGATCGAAATGCGCGACAGTGACGACGAGGATCTCGAACGTGCTGCCGCCAACCTGGGGATCAACTTGTCCCGCAACGAGTCTCCCTCGGTTGAGGACCTCGCCTGATTCACGGCTCCGCCGTGGGCTTAATTATTAGTTTCGAAAACCCGCAAGGGGAAAGGGAGTTACGTGCTCGACGTCAACTTCTTCGATGAACTCCGTATTGGCCTCGCCACCGCGGACGACATTCGTACCTGGTCCTTCGGCGAAGTCAAGAAGCCGGAGACCATCAACTACCGCACGCTGAAGCCTGAGAAGGACGGCCTGTTCTGCGAGAAGATCTTCGGACCGACTCGCGACTGGGAGTGCTACTGCGGCAAGTACAAGCGCGTGCGCTTCAAGGGCATCGTCTGTGAGCGCTGCGGCGTCGAGGTCACTCGCGCCAAGGTGCGTCGTGAGCGGATGGGCCACATCGAACTGGCCGCACCCGTCACGCACATCTGGTACTTCAAGGGCGTGCCGTCCCGGTTGGGCTACCTGCTCGACCTGGCGCCGAAGGATCTCGAAAAGATCATCTACTTCGCGGCCTACGTGATCGTCGGTGTCGACACCGAGATGCGCCACAACGAGCTTTCCACGCTCGAGGCCGAGATGGTCGTCGAGAAGAAGGCCGTCGAGGACCAGCGCGACCACGACCTCGCCGAGCGTAGCCAGAAGCTCGAGAACGACCTGGCCGAGCTCGAGAAGGAAGGCGCCAAGTCCGACGTGCGCCGCAAGGTGCGCGACGGCGGCGAGCGCGAGATGCGCCAGCTGCGTGACCGCACCCAGCGCGAGCTCGATCGACTCGACGAGATCTGGACGACGTTCACCAAGCTCGCTCCCAAGCAGCTGATCGTCGACGAGCTGCTCTACCGCGAGATGGTCGATCGCTACGGCGAGTACTTCGAGGGCGCCATGGGCGCCGAGTCGATCAAGAAGCTCATCGAGACCTTCGACATCGACGCCGAGGCCGAGTCGCTGCGCGACACCATCAAGAACGGCAAGGGCCAGAAGAAGCTTCGTGCCCTCAAGCGCTTGAAGGTCGTCGCGGCGTTCCAGATGAACTCCAACTCGCCCATGGGCATGGTGCTCGACGCCGTTCCGGTGATCCCGCCGGAACTGCGCCCGATGGTGCAGCTCGACGGTGGCCGCTTTGCGACCTCCGACCTGAACGACCTGTACCGCCGCGTCATCAACCGCAACAACCGGCTCAAGCGACTGATCGACCTCGGCGCGCCCGAGATCATCGTCAACAACGAGAAGCGCATGCTTCAGGAGTCGGTGGACGCGCTGTTCGACAACGGCCGTCGCGGCCGTCCGGTTACCGGACCGGGCAACCGTCCGCTGAAGTCGCTGTCCGATCTGCTGAAGGGCAAGCAGGGCCGGTTCCGTCAGAACCTGCTCGGCAAGCGCGTGGATTACTCGGGCCGTTCGGTCATCGTGGTCGGGCCGCAGCTCAAGCTGCACCAGTGCGGGCTGCCCAAGCTGATGGCGCTGGAGCTGTTCAAGCCGTTCGTGATGAAGCGACTCGTCGACCTCAACCACGCGCAGAACATCAAGAGTGCCAAGCGCATGGTCGAGCGTCAGCGCCCGCAGGTGTGGGACGTCCTCGAAGAGGTCATCTCCGAGCACCCCGTGCTGCTGAACCGTGCACCAACCCTGCACCGGTTGGGCATCCAGGCCTTCGAGCCGCAACTGGTCGAAGGCAAGGCCATCCAGCTTCACCCGCTGGTCTGCGAGGCGTTCAACGCTGACTTCGACGGCGACCAGATGGCCGTGCACCTTCCGCTGTCCGCGGAGGCGCAGGCCGAGGCCCGCATCCTGATGCTGTCCTCGAACAACATCCTGTCGCCCGCATCGGGTCGTCCGCTGGCCATGCCCCGTCTGGACATGGTGACCGGGCTGTACTTCCTGACTACCGAGATCCCCGGCGACATCGGCGAATACGTGCCTGCCGCCAAGGATCAGCCGGAGTTCGGCGTGTACAGCTCGCCGTCGGAGGCGCAGATGGCGGTCGATCGTGGCTCGCTGTCGGTTCGGTCCAAGATCAAGGTTCGGTTGACGCAGCAGCGCCCGCCGGCCGACGTTGAGGCCGAGTTGTTCGGCGACACCGGCTGGAAGCCCGGTGACGCCTGGACCGCGGAGACCACTCTGGGACGCGTGCTCTTCAACGAGCTGCTGCCCAAGGGCTACGCCTTCGTCAACAAGCAGATGCACAAGAAGGTGCAGGCGTCGATCATCAACGATCTCGCCGAGCGCTACCCGATGATCGTCGTGGCGCAGACCGTCGACAAGCTCAAGGACAGCGGTTTCCACTGGGCCACGCGTTCGGGTGTCACCGTGTCGATGGCCGACGTGCTGGTGCCGCCGAACAAGGCGGAGATCCTCGACGGTTACGAGGAGAAGGCCGACGTCATCGAGAAGAAGTACCAGCGTGGTGGGTTGACTCGCGAAGAGCGCACCGACGCGTTGGTGACTATCTGGAAGGACGCCACCGAAGAGGTCGGTAACGCGCTGCGTGAGCACTACCCGTCGGACAACCCGATCATCACCCTGATCGACTCGGGCGCGACCGGTACGTTCAACCAGACGCGAACGCTGGCTGGCATGAAGGGCCTGGTGACGAACCCGAAGGGTGAGTTCATCCCGCGGCCCATCAAGTCCTCGTTCCGTGAGGGCCTGACGGTGTTGGAGTACTTCATCAACACCCACGGTGCACGAAAGGGCTTGGCCGACACGGCACTTCGTACCGCTGACTCGGGTTACCTGACCCGCCGTCTGGTGGACGTGTCCCAGGATGTCATCGTCCGCGAGCACGACTGCGAGACAGAGCGTGGCGTCATCGTCACGCTGGCCGAGCTTGCCGACAACGGTTCGTTGGTGCGCGATGCGCACATCGAGACCGCGGCCTACGCGCGGACGCTGGCCAGTGACGCGGTCGATGCCAAGGGCAAGGTCATCGTCGAGCGCGGACACGACATCGGCGACCCCGCCATCGATGCCCTGCTCGCAGCGGGCATCAGCGAGGTCAAGGTTCGTTCGGTGCTGACCTGCACGACGGGCACCGGCGTGTGCGCCATGTGCTACGGCCGTTCGATGGCGACGGGCAAGCTCGTCGACATCGGCGAGGCCGTCGGCATCGTCGCCGCGCAGTCCATCGGCGAGCCCGGCACGCAGCTGACCATGCGTACGTTCAAGCAGGAAGGTGGCGTCGGCGAGGACATCACCGGTGGTCTGCCCCGCGTGCAGGAGCTGTTCGAGGCCCGCGTGCCCCGCAACACGGCGCCCATCGCGGACGTCACGGGTCGGGTGCGCCTCGAAGAGGGCGAGCGCTTCTACAAGATCACCATCGTTCCCGACGATGGTGGCGAGGAAGTCGTCTACGACAAGCTCTCGAAGCGTCAGCGCCGCAAGGTGTTCAAGCACGAGGACGGCTCCGAGCGCCTGCTGTCGGACGGTGACCACGTGGTCGTCGGCCAGCAGCTCATGGAAGGCTCGGCCAACCCGCACGAGGTGCTGCGCGTCCAGGGTCCCCGCGAGGTGCAGATCCACCTCGTCAAGGAGGTCCAGGAGGTCTACCGCGCCCAGGGTGTGTCGATCCACGACAAGCACATCGAGGTGATCGTCCGGCAGATGCTGCGTCGCGTCACCGTGATCGATTCGGGCGCAACGGAGTTCCTGCCCGGCTCGCTCACCGAGCGTGCGGAGTTCGAGGCCGAGAACCGTCGCGTCGTCGCCGAGGGTGGCGAACCCGCGGCCGGACGTCCGGTGCTCATGGGCATCACGAAGGCGTCGCTGGCCACGGATTCGTGGTTGTCGGCAGCGTCGTTCCAGGAGACCACGCGAGTCTTGACCGATGCGGCCATCAACTGCCGCAGCGACAAGCTCAACGGTCTGAAGGAAAACGTCATCATCGGCAAGCTCATCCCGGCCGGTACGGGTATCGCCCGCTACCGGGACATCCAGGTGCAGCCCACCGAGGAGGCCCGCGCCGCGGCGTACACGATCCCGTCCTACGAGGATCAGTACTACAGCCCCGACTTCGGTCAGAGCTCCGGTCAGGCCGTGCCGTTGGACGATTACGGGTTCAGCGACTACCGGTAGTAAGTCACGAAGAAGCCCCAGGACTCCGTCCTGGGGCTTTTTCGCGCGCCCTTGGCTGCTCCTCCTGCCCAGCAGACGCAAGTGTGCGCGACACGCCGTACGCGCTGGCACACTTGCGACTGCTCGCGGATGGAGTGGACCCGTCGTAGGGCCGACCTAAACTGGGTCCGTGCTCATTGGTTCGCATGTCGACCCGCTCGACCCACTCGCCGCCGCCCAGACCAACAATGCCGACGTCGTTCAGTTCTTCCTCGGGGATCCGCAGAGTTGGAAGAAGCCCAAGCCGCGTGAAGACACGGACGTGCTGCGCGCCTCGTCAGTCCCGCGCTACGTACATGCGCCGTACCTGATCAACGTCGCGTCGGCCAACAATCGGGTGCGCATCCCGTCGCGCAAGATTCTGCAGGACACCTGCGACGCGGCCACCGAAGTCGGCGCCACGGCGGTCATCGTGCACGGCGGCCACGCCGACGACAAGGACCTCGACGCCGGGTTCGAGCGATGGGTCAAGGCGCTCGACAGCTTGAAGACCGACATGCCGGTGTACCTCGAGAACACCGCGGGCGGCGACCATGCCATGGCCCGCCACTTCGACACGATCGCCCGGCTATGGGACCACATCGGCGACAAGGGCATCGGGTTCTGCCTGGACACCTGCCACGCCTGGGCCGCGGGGGAGGCGTTGATCGACGCCGTCGAGCGCATCAAGGCCATCACCGGCCGCATCGACCTGGTGCACTGCAACGACTCCCGGGACGCTGCGGGCTCGGGGGCCGACCGCCACGCGAACTTCGGTACCGGCCAAATCGATCCACAGCTGCTGGTCGCCGTCGTCAAGGCCGCCGACGCGCCGGTGATCTGCGAAACGTCGGAGGCAGGCCGCAAGGACGACATCGCCTTTCTCAGGGAGCACCTCGGCTAGGTGATTTCGGCAAACGGCAATCAAACAGCGGGTAACGCCTCGGTTAGTTAGGCTGAGGAACTGTGTCTGCAATTGACGAGGTGTCAATTGCACCGCTCGCTGATGCGGATGCCCCGGCGACACGCGATCGCTTGCTGAGGGCCGCACGGTGGCTGGCGATCACGGTGTGGGCCTGCGTCGTGGCCCATCGGACGGTCGTCGACGGCTTCGCATTCAACCGCGAGTTGCTGCTGCTCTACATCTGCACGGGGCTGGCGGCCGCAAGCATCGGCCAGGGCAAACGAGTGTTCTACGTGATCCGGGACTGGCTGCCGTTCGCGTTGGTGCTGATCGCCTACGACCTCAGCCGCGGGGCCGCCACGCTCGTCGGCAGGCCCACCCTGTGGCACTGGCAGGCGGACGCGGATCGCTGGCTGTTCTTCGGATCGATGCCGACGGTGTGGTTGCAGGAGCATTTGAAGTCTGCCCAACCGCCGTGGTGGGAAGTCGCCGTCAGCACCGTCTACATGTCGTTCTTCATCCTGCCTTACGTGGTGGCGGCGGTGCTTTGGCTACGCGACCGTGATGAGTGGAAGGCGTTCGTCCGCTTGTTCGTTGGACTGTCGTTCACCGGGCTGGTGATCTACGCGCTCCTTCCCGCGGCGCCGCCATGGGCCGCAGCCAGGTGTACGGCCGACGACGTCGCGGACGGCCCTTCGGGACCGCATTGCATGTTCGGCTCTGCGCGCGGCGTGCCCGACGGCGGTCTGCTCGGCGCCATGCAATCCAGCCAGGACGGCGCAAACGTGTGGGTCGAGCGCATCGTCGGGCGGGGTTGGCTCAAGCTGAAGCTCGACACGGCGACTGCGCTGCTCGATCAGGGGCAGGCGAGCGTGAATCTGGTGGCCGCGATTCCCTCCCTGCACGCGGCGTTGACCGCGGCCGTGTCCGCATTTCTCTGGACGCGGGTGCACCGCAAGTGGCGGCCGCTGCTCGTCGCGTACCCGCTCATCATGGCGTTCACCTTGGTGTACAGCGCGGAGCACTACGTCGTCGACATTCTGCTCGGCTGGGCGTTGGCGGCCGTCGTCGTGATGACGTTGCAGAGGTACGAAGCGCGGCGCCGATCACGCGCGGGTCAGGTAGACCTTCCGCAGAGTCTCGGTGACGGTCCAGATGGTCTTGGCGCCGTGCGCCAGCCGGACCACATCACCTGAGTCGAGTCGAAGTGTCGGGCTTCCGTCGGCGAATTCGACGGTGGCGCAACCCGACAGCACGACGAACACCTCTTCGGCCTCGACGTCGCTCATCACGCCCGGGCTCAGCTCCCACACCCCGACTTCCAGGCCTTCGAATTCGGTCAGTGCCATTGCCGCCGTGGTCGGCGCGCCGTCGACGGACTGCTCGGCAGGAACTGGCTGACGTTCGAGGTCGAGCGCCACGGCGTGCACGACGGAGTTCGGCTTCATCGGCCCAGTGTGGGGGATCGGCGTGCCAACCGTGTCACGACCCGTGTTACGGATCTTGTGCAGCTGTCGAAAAAGTGTAACAGTGGAGGCATGTCGGACACGCATGTCGTCACCAATCAGGTGCCCCCGCTCGAGAACTACAACCCAGCGACGTCACCCGTACTCGTCGAGGCGCTGATCCGCGAGGGCGGCGCCTGGGGCGTGGACGAGGTCGCCGAACTCGGAGCGCTTGGCGGCAGCGCCAAGGCGCAGCGCTGGGGTGAGCTGGCCGATCGCAACCAGCCCGTGCTCCACACCCACGACCGCTACGGCCACCGCGTCGACGAGGTCGAGTACGACCCGGCGTACCACGAACTCATGACGGTCGCCGTCGGCGCCGGCTTGCACGCGGCACCGTGGGCCGACGAGCGCGCCGGAGCGCACGTGGTCCGGGCGGCCAAGACGTCGGTGTGGACGCCGGAACCCGGTCACATCTGCCCGATCTCGATGACGTATGCCGTCGTGCCCGCGCTGCGCTTCAACCCCGAACTCGCCGCGGTGTACGAACCGCTGTTGACCAGCCGGACATACGATCCCGAACTCAAGGTGCCTGCGACCAAAGCCGGCCTCACCGCAGGCATGTCGATGACGGAAAAGCAGGGCGGCTCCGACGTCAGGGCCGGCTCGACGGAGGCCACCCCCAACGGTGATGGCACGTACTCGCTACGCGGGCACAAGTGGTTCACCTCGGCGCCGATGTGTGACGTCTTTCTGGTCCTGGCGCAGGCGCCCGGTGGACTCAGCTGCTTCTTCTTGCCACGCGTGCTGCCCGATGGCACCCGCAATCGAATGCTCCTGCAGCGCTTGAAGGAGAAACTCGGCAACCATGCCAACGCCTCGAGCGAGGTCGAGTATGACGGCGCCACCGCATGGCTGGTCGGCGAGGAGGGGCGCGGCGTCCCGACCATCATCGAGATGGTCAACCTCACCCGGCTGGATTGCACACTGGGTAGCGCCACCAGCATGCGCACCGGGCTGACGCGCGCCATTCATCATGCTCAGCATCGAAAAGCGTTCGGCGCCTACCTGATCGACCAACCGTTGATGCGCAACGTGCTCGCCGATCTCGCCATCGAAGCCGAGGCGGCGACCATGCTCGCGATGCGGATGGCCGGGGCCACCGACGCGGTGGTGCGCGGCGACGAACGCGAAGCGCTGCTCCGCCGCATCGGGCTGGCCGCAGGAAAGTACTGGGTGTGCAAACGCGCGACCCCGCACGCGGCCGAGGCCATGGAGTGTCTTGGCGGCAACGGATACGTCGAGGAATCCGGAATGCCGCGGCTGTACCGCGAGGCGCCGCTGATGGGCATATGGGAGGGGTCCGGCAACGTCAGCGCACTGGATACGTTGCGGGCCATAGCAACTCGACCCGAGTGCATCGACGTGCTCTTCGACGAGCTCGGCAAGACCACGGGCCACGACCCCCGGCTGGACGCGCACGTGAGCGCGCTTCGTCCTCAGCTCGATGACGTGGAGACCATTCAGTACCGCGCGCGTCAGATCGCCGAGGACATCTCGCTGGCGCTGCAGGGTTCGCTGTTGGTGCGGTTCGGGCATCCGGCCGTCGCCGAGGCCTTCCTGGCGAGCCGCTTGGGCGGACAGTGGGGCGGCGCGTTCGGCACGCTCCCCACCGGACTGGATCTGGGACCGATCATCGAGCGTGCTTTGGTGAAGGGGTGACCCACGCGATCAGGCCGGTCGACGTCGACAACCTGAAGACCATGACCTACGAGGTCACGGACCGGGTTGCGCGAATCACCTTCAACCGCCCCGAAAAGGGCAACGCGATCGTCGCCGACACCCCGTTGGAGCTCTCGGCACTCGTCGAACGCGCCGACCTCGACCCCAATGTCCACGTGATCCTGGTGTCCGGTCGAGGTGAGGGGTTCTGCGCGGGATTCGACCTGTCCGCCTACGCCGACCGGACGTCCTCGGCAGGTGGCACGGGGACCTACAAGGGCACGGTGCTCGACGGCAAGACCCAAGCCATCAACCACCTGCCCGATGCGCCGTGGGACCCGATGATCGATTACCAGATGATGAGTCGGTTCGTACGCGGGTTCTCCAGCCTGATGCACTGCGACAAACCCACCGTCGTCAAGATTCACGGCTACTGCGTGGCGGGCGGCACCGACATCGCACTGCACGCCGATCAGGTGATCGCCGCGTCGGACGCCAAGATCGGCTACCCGCCGATGCGGGTATGGGGCGTTCCGGCCGCGGGACTCTGGGCCCACCGGTTGGGCGATCAACGTGCCAAACGTCTTCTGTTCACCGGGGATTGCATCAGCGGAGCACAGGCGGCGGAGTGGGGGCTGGCCATCGAAGCGCCCGATCCGGCCGACCTCGACGAACGCACCGAGCACCTCGTCGGGCGCATCGCCGCGATGCCGGTCAACCAACTCATCATGGCCAAGCTGGCGCTCAACACCGCGCTGCTCAATCAGGGCGTCGCGACCAGTCGCATGGTGAGCACGGTGTTCGACGGCGTCGCGCGGCACACGCCGGAGGGCCACGCGTTCGTGGCGCAGGCTACCGAGCACGGCTTCCGCGAGGCGGTGCGCGGTCGCGACGACCCCTTCGGCGACGCGGGTCGCAAGACGTCCGGGGTGTAGCCGGTGGCCGTCGGCGGGGGAGTGCGGAGTGGTCGGGCGCTCGACAGGTTGACGGCCCGATCGGTCGTCCTGAGCGTGCTGCTCGGCGCGCACCCCGCGTGGGCATCCGCGAGTGAACTCGTCACGCTCACTGCCGATTTCGACATCCGAGAACCCACGCTGCGCGTTGCGTTGACGAGGATGGTCGGGGCGGGAGACCTGGTCCGGTCGGCCGACGGCTATCGGCTCTCCGATCGACTACTCGCCCGCCAGCGCCGCCAGGACGACGCGCTCGACCCGCGGTTGCGGGACTGGGACGGCACGTGGACGACGTTGGTCGTCACCAGCGTCGGCGTCGATGCGCGCAAGCGGGCAATGCTACGAACATCGCTGCAGGACAAGCGGTTCGGTGAGCTCCGAGAAGGTGTCTGGATGCGCCCGGCCAACCTTGACGCCGAGCTGGGGTTGGCCGCGGAGTTGGTGCGAGTGATGAGCGCCCGTGACGATGATCCGGCGGGCCTCGCCACCCGGCTGTGGGACCTGTCGGCGTGGGTGGACACTGGCCATCGGCTACTCGACGAGATGGCCGCGGCCAGCGACGTCCCGGGGCGCTTCGTCGCAGCCGCGGGCATCGTGCGTCACCTGCTGACCGACCCGGTGCTGCCCGACGAACTACTGCCGGACCGTTGGCTCGGCGTGGCACTGCGCCACGCTTATCACGATTTCGCCGCGGAACTGGTTGCGCGGCGCAACGACACCGAACTGATGGAGGCACAGTGACTACGAGCGGCGGCGTACGGGTCGAGCGCAACGGACCCGTCACCACGGTGATCATGGATCGTCCTGCGGCGCGCAATGCCGTCAACGGTCCTGCGGCTGCGGAGTTGTTCGCGGCCTTCGAGGAGTTCGACAAGGACGACTCGGCATCGGTGGCGGTGCTCTGGGGCGACAACGAAACCTTCTGCGCCGGAGCCGATCTCAAGGCTTTCGGGACGCCTGACATGAATCCCGCCCATCGCAGTGGCCCTGGCCCGATGGGGCCGACCCGGATGGTGTTGTCCAAACCCGTGATCGCCGCGGTCAGCGGATACGCCGTCGCAGGCGGGCTCGAGCTGGCGTTGTGGTGCGACATGCGCGTGGCCGAGCAAGACGCCGAGTTCGGTGTCTTCTGCCGACGCTGGGGCGTCCCGCTGATCGACGGCGGCACCGTGCGGCTGCCGCGGCTCATCGGCCACAGCCGCGCCATGGACCTGATCCTCACCGGCCGCAGCGTCGACGCCCAAGAGGCGCTGGCGATCGGACTCGCCAATCGCGTGGTGCCGAAGGGGCAGGCCCGCCAAGCCGCAGAGGCATTAGCCGCCGAACTCGCCGCGCTGCCGCAGCAGTGCATGCGGTCGGACCGGTTGTCGATGATGGGCCAGTGGGGAATGTCCGAAGCCGACGCCATCGACGCCGAGTTCGCTTCGCTGTCAAGGGTTGCCGCGGAATCCCTCGCGGGGGCGAAGCGGTTCGCCGACGGCGCGGGACGTCACGGAGCCACCGCGTGACGCCGGTTAGCTCTTCTTGATCGTGTTCCCAGATCCAAGGTCGTTCACCTTGGGGTCGCCGTTCTTGTAGGTGACGGTGTTGTTGAACCCGACCACGCTGATGTCCTTGCCGATGGTGTCCAGCGTCATCTTGTTGTCGGCGCCCCCGACGTTCACCGACGAACACGTACCGGTGATCGTCAACGTGTTGTTGGAACCGCCCACGTTCAACGACTTTCCGTCGCCGCAGTCGAGGTCGCTGGTGGTCCCGAACGACCCATAGTTGATGGTGTTGCCCACCTCGGCGGTGGCTTTCGCAGAATTGTTCTTGCCGTTCGAATTACAGCCGGTCGAGCCGAGCAGAAGCACGCTCACGCCGATGATTCCGAGCAGTCCAGCTCTTCCATGGGAGTACGCACGCATGGTTCCTCGCTTCGTCGGCGGTCCGGGGCGTCGCTTGCACCCAGACCGTCGTACTCAGACTACGCGGGGACCTGGTCGATGCGGTTGGTCATTCCGAGTTCACGGCCACGATCGTTGATCGAAGGTTCGCCGCTGTGGTACATCACCGTCTGGTCGGACCCGTACACGATGATGTTGTCGACGACGTTGTCGGCGATGATGATGTTCGAGGAGCCCTGAACCGTGACGGCCCAACAACTTCCTTTGGCCGTGATGTAGTTGCCCGTGCCCACCACGATGAGCGTGGACTCGTTGCAGTCCAGCGTCTGGATGATGCCCTGACCGGTGATGTGGGTGTCGCCGTTCTTGGCCTGGGCGGCAGGGACTCCAGCGGCCGCCACGCCGACTGCGAGCACGCACGTCGCCAGCGCTGCGCCCAACGTTCTCCAGCTCACGGTCGTCCCCTTCGCGCTTGATCGAGGGTCAGCCTACGTCGCTGGAAGACGCCAGTGGCATCGGTTGGTGGATCCGCCGTTGCAGGCCCGTGCCCGTCGGTCGCCCGCAATCGACCCGCTGGGTAGCGTGTGCAGCGATGCGTCGGCAGGTCACACGGGCTCTTGCCTGGTACTTAGTGGCGGTCACCGCGGCGGTGACCGCCGTTGGGTGTTCGCAGACCGTCGACGGCAGTGCGCAACGCGCCCGTCCAGGAGTGCCCGACCCCGATCGCAACTACGGCTACGTCGACGACCGCTGTGGGCTGTTGCTGGACGACACGATCAAGGAGCTGCTGAAGGCGGACAGCATCGTGCGGCCCTACAGCGGTGCCGTCTGCCAGTACGTGGCGTCTGGACGCTCGGGCCTCGTCGACGTCGTCTTCTCCTGGTTCGACACCGGCAGCTTCGAGCGCGAACGTGCACTGGCCACCGAACGCGGAATTCGGATCACGGACAAGGACATCCAGCGTCACCCCGCGTTTCTGGGGCAGCGCCCGGACAATGCCGCCGCATGCTCGGCGACCGCTGCCGCGGGTCCCGGAGTGCTGGCCTGGTGGGTGCAGTTCCGGCCCTTGAACGGGCAGAACCCGTGTGAGGCCGCCGAGAAGCTGTTGTCCGCCACGTTGTCGGCGGACATGTGATGCCGTCGCGCCCAGCCAGGCTGCTGGTGCTGGTGATATTGGGAGCGCTCGTCGGCTGCGGGTCGCCGCCACCCACTACTGCGGGACCGTCGACTCCGGCGGCCGTCTTCCGAGATGCCGACTGTGGCGCCGTCTCCGACGCCGACGTGACCAAGGCCGCGGGTAGCTCACTCTTCACGAAGGTCGTCGTCAGCGACGCGGGCTGTTTCTGGCAGGAGAACACGGTGATCGGCGACTTCGGCGTCGGCATGGGCATCTCGACGTGGTGGTACCGCGGCAGCGACCTGGACGTCGAACGCAGCCTCGAGCGGAAGGTGGGCCGCACGCTCACCGAGCTCTCGCTCAACGGCAACAAGGGGTTCAAGGCGTACGACGACAACGCGTGCAGCGTCTACGTGGCGAAGGGCGGCGACGTGATCACCTGGTCCATTCAGACCGTCAATCCAGGAATGCTGCCCGATCTGTGCACAGTCGCCGAGCAACTCGCGCAGCTGAGTCAGGATCGGATGAACTGACTGGCTCTGCCACGAACGGTTAGAGTCATTCGTCATCCCACGTTGAGGGACGACGTCGACTTAAGGAACTGACCTCATGGGAGCTCGGCCGGAAGCGCCGCCCGGCGGAGCCGCCGCTCCGGGCGGACGGTCGCGGACCCCGGCGCGCGCCACCAAGCTCAGTCGCGACGCCATCGTCAACGCAGCACTCACCTTTCTCGACCGGGACGGCTGGGACGGGCTGACCATCAACGCCCTGGCCAACCAACTCGGCACCAAGGGGCCGTCGCTGTACAACCACGTCGACAGCCTTGATGACCTGCGCCGCACCGTCCGCATGCGGGTCATCGGCGACATCATCGGCATGCTCAACACGGTCGGCGAAGGGCGCACCAGGGACGACGCCGTGGTCGCGATGGCCAGCGCCTACCGCAGCTACGCCCACCACCATCCTGGCCGATATTCGGCGTTCACCCGCATGCCGCTAGGCGGGGACGACCCCGAGTACACCGCGGCCACGCGCGCGGCGGCCGGACCCGTGATCGAGGTGCTTTCGTCGTACGGGATCGACGGCGAGAACGCGTTCTATTCGGCGCTGGAGTTCTGGTCGGCGTTGCACGGCTTCGTGTTGCTGGAGATGACCGGAGTGATGGACGACATCGACACAGACGCCGTCTTTACCGACATGGTGTTGCGGTTGGCGGCCGGCATGGAGAGGCGATGAGCGCGGACGGCGGAGTCGGACGTGCCGCCTGGCCTGGGGCGTTGCCCGATCTGGCGGTCAAAGGTCGACGGGTTCGGGCGATTGAGCCTGGCGCAGATGAAGTGCCGACGTGAGCAGCGGCGTTGGCGGTAAGTCGGCGCTTTGACCTGCCCTACCGCGGGCGGGTATCGTGGTGGCTCGTGCCTGGCCGACGAGGCGCTTGCGGCTGAGTTAGATGCAAGCACGCCTGCACGCCGGGCCAATTCGCATGTCCACGACGCATCGAAGAGATATCGATGCTCCGGGCGCGTGCGACACGCCCGGTCGCGGGGTACGCGAGCGGACGAAAACCGCAGTACACAGACTTAAAGCAGTAGCAAACCAGAAGAAGCAATACAGAAAGCCGGTACATGCCAACCATCAACCAGCTGGTCCGCAAGGGTCGCCGCGACAAGATCGCCAAGGTCAAGACCGCGGCCCTCAAGGAGAGCCCGCAGCGCCGCGGCGTGTGCACACGCGTGTACACGACCACCCCGAAGAAGCCGAACTCGGCACTTCGGAAGGTCGCGCGCGTCAAGCTGACCACCGGCGTTGAGGTCACTGCGTACATCCCAGGCGAGCAGCACAACCTGCAGGAGCACTCGATGGTGCTGGTGCGTGGCGGTCGTGTGAAGGACCTGCCCGGTGTGCGCTACAAGATCATCCGCGGCTCCCTCGACACCCAGGGCGTCAAGGGTCGCAAGCAGGCCCGTAGTAAGTACGGCGCCAAGAAGGAGAAGAGCTAATGCCGCGCAAGGGTCCCGCGCCGAAGCGGCCGCTGGTCAATGACCCGGTCTACGGATCGCAACTAGTCACCCAGCTGGTCAACAAAGTCCTGCTCGACGGGAAGAAATCGCTGGCCGAACGCATTGTCTATGGTGCGCTCGAGCAGGCCCGCGACAAGACCGGCACCGATCCGGTCGTCACCCTCAAGCGCGCACTCGACAACGTCAAGCCCGCCCTCGAGGTGCGCAGCCGCCGCGTCGGTGGCGCGACGTATCAGGTGCCCGTCGAGGTGCGCCCGGAACGGTCGACCACGCTGGCCCTGCGCTGGTTGGTCAGCTTCTCGAAGCAGCGCCGTGAAAAGACGATGGTCGAGCGCCTCGCGAACGAACTGCTCGACGCCAGCAACGGCCTCGGGGCCGCAGTGAAGCGCCGCGAGGACGTTCACAAGATGGCCGAAGCGAACCGGGCCTTCGCGCACTACCGCTGGTGATTCCACCGGCGGCGGTGTTGCCGCTCGGGGATGAAGACAACAGCAACCAAGCAAGCGAAAGAGTGGGAATTTAGCCGTGGCACAGGACGTGCTGACCGACCTGAACAAGGTGCGCAACATCGGCATCATGGCGCACATCGACGCCGGCAAGACGACGACGACCGAGCGCATCCTCTATTACACCGGTATCAGCTACAAGATCGGTGAGGTGCACGACGGTGCCGCCACGATGGACTGGATGGAACAGGAGCAGGAGCGGGGTATCACCATTACCTCCGCTGCCACCACCTGCTTCTGGGATGGCAACCAGATCAACATCATCGACACCCCGGGCCACGTCGACTTCACCGTCGAGGTGGAGCGCAGCCTGCGCGTGCTCGATGGCGCCGTCGCCGTGTTCGACGGCAAAGAGGGCGTTGAGCCGCAGTCCGAGCAGGTCTGGCGGCAGGCCGACAAGTACGACGTGCCCCGCATCTGCTTCGTCAACAAGATGGACAAGATCGGCGCCGACTTCTACTTCACCGTGCGCACCATCGGCGAGCGGCTCGGCGCCAACGCGCTGCCGATCCAGCTGCCCATCGGCTCCGAGGGTGACTTCGAGGGCGTCGTCGACCTGGTCGAGATGAAGGCCAAGGTCTGGCGCGGCGAGACCAAGCTCGGCGAGACGTACGAGACCATCGAGATCCCGGCCGAGCTTGCCGAGCAGGCCGCGGAGTACCGCACCAAGCTGCTCGAGGCCGTCGCCGAGACCGATGAGACGCTGCTCGAGAAGTACTTCGGTGGCGAAGATCTCACGATCGACGAGATCAAGGGCGCGATCCGCAAGCTGACGATCACCTCGCAGGCCTACCCGGTGCTGTGTGGCAGCGCGTTCAAGAACAAGGGCGTGCAGCCCATGCTCGACGCGGTCATCGACTACCTGCCGTCGCCGCTGGACGTCGAGTCGGTCACGGGTCACGTCCCCGGCAAGGAAGACGAGCTGGTCGTCCGCAAGCCCTCGACGACGGAGCCGTTCTCGGCGCTGGCGTTCAAGGTCGCGACGCACCCGTTCTTCGGCAAGCTGACCTACGTCCGGGTGTACTCCGGCAAGGTCGACTCCGGCGCACAGGTCATCAACGCCACCAAGGGCAAGAAGGAACGGCTGGGCAAGCTGTTCCAGATGCACTCCAACAAGGAGAACCCGGTGGAGTCGGCCAGTGCCGGCCACATCTACGCCGTCATCGGCCTGAAGGACACCACCACCGGTGACACCTTGAGCGATTCGCAGCAGCAGGTCGTGCTCGAGTCGATGACGTTCCCCGATCCCGTGATCGAGGTCGCCATCGAGCCGAAGACGAAGAGCGACCAGGAGAAGCTGAGCCTGGCCATTCAGAAGCTGGCCGAAGAGGATCCGACGTTCAAGGTCCACCAGGACAACGAGACCGGCCAGACCGTCATCGGCGGTATGGGCGAGCTTCACCTCGACATCCTGGTAGACCGCATGCGTCGCGAGTTCAAGGTCGAGGCCAACGTCGGCAAGCCTCAGGTGGCCTACAAGGAGACCATCAAGCGCAAGGTCGAAAAGGTCGAGTTCACCCACAAGAAGCAGACCGGTGGCTCCGGCCAGTTCGCGAAGGTGCTCGTCAGCATCGAGCCTTTCACCGGCGAGGACGGCGCGACCTACGAGTTCGAGAACAAGGTCTCAGGCGGCCGCATCCCGCGCGAGTACATCCCATCGGTGGATGCCGGTGCGCAGGACGCCATGCAGTACGGCGTGCTGGCCGGCTATCCGTTGGTCAACATCAAGCTCACCCTGCTTGACGGGGCCTACCACGACGTCGACTCGTCGGAAATGGCCTTCAAGATCGCTGGTTCCCAGGTGCTGAAGAAGGCTGCGGCGCAAGCACAGCCGACCATCCTGGAACCGATCATGGCCGTCGAGGTCACCACGCCCGAGGATTACATGGGCGATGTGATCGGTGACCTGAACTCCCGCCGTGGTCAGATTCAGGCCATGGAGGAGCGCAGCGGTGCGCGCATCGTCAAGGCGCAGGTGCCACTGTCGGAGATGTTCGGCTACGTCGGCGACCTTCGGTCGCGGACCCAGGGCCGGGCGAACTACTCCATGGTGTTTGATTCGTATGCCGAAGTCCCGGCGAACGTGTCGAAGGAGATCATCGCGAAGGCGACGGGTCAGTAAATCCGGACCTGTCGCACTGGCGGGACCACCCAACTGTAAACATCAACACTGCTTTAGAAGAAGCAACAACAAGTCCAGGAGGACATCGAAGTGGCGAAGGAGAAGTTCGAGCGGACCAAGCCGCACGTGAACATCGGGACCATCGGTCACGTTGACCACGGCAAGACGACGCTGACGGCGGCAATCACCAAGGTTCTGCACGACAAGTACCCCACCCTGAATGAGTCGCGCGCATTCGACCAGATCGACAACGCTCCCGAAGAGCGTGAGCGCGGCATCACGATCAACATCTCGCACGTCGAGTACCAGACCGAGAAGCGGCACTACGCGCACGTCGACGCTCCCGGCCACGCCGACTACATCAAGAACATGATCACCGGTGCGGCTCAGATGGACGGCGCCATCCTCGTGGTCGCCGCCACCGACGGCCCGATGCCGCAGACGCGTGAGCACGTGCTGCTCGCCCGTCAGGTCGGCGTGCCGTACATCCTGGTCGCGCTGAACAAGTCGGATGCGGTTGAGGACGAGGAGCTCCTTGAGCTCGTCGAGCTCGAGGTCCGCGAACTGCTGGCGGCCCAGGAGTTCGACGAGGACGCCCCCGTCATCCAGGTCTCCGCGCTCAAGGCCCTCGAGGGTGACCCGAAGTGGGTCAAGTCCGTCGAGGATCTGATGGACGCCGTCGACGAGTCGATCCCGGATCCGGTTCGCGAGACCGAGAAGCCGTTCCTCATGCCCGTCGAGGACGTCTTCACGATCACCGGCCGCGGCACCGTGGTCACCGGTCGTGTCGAGCGTGGCATCGTCAAGGTGAACGAGGAAGTCGAGATCGTCGGCATCCGTCCGACCGTCACCAAGACCACCGTCACCGGTGTCGAGATGTTCCGCAAGCTGCTCGACGAGGGCCAGGCGGGTGACAACGTCGGTCTGCTGATCCGCGGTGTCAAGCGTGAGGACGTCGAGCGCGGCCAGGTCGTCGTGAAGCCCGGCACCACCACGCCGCATACCGATTTCGAGGGCAGCGTCTACATCCTGTCCAAGGAAGAGGGCGGCCGTCACAAGCCGTTCTTCACGAACTACCGCCCGCAGTTCTACTTCCGGACCACGGACGTGACCGGCGTCGTGACGCTGCCGGATGGCACCGACATGGTGATGCCCGGCGACAACGTCGACATCACGGTCAAGCTGATCCAGCCCGTCGCGATGGACGACGGTCTGCGGTTCGCGATCCGCGAGGGCGGCAAGACCGTCGGCGCAGGCCGCGTTACCAAGATCATCAAGTGATCTGACGCAATAGTCGCAAAGCGGCGCTCACCCTCGAAGGGTGGGCGCCGCTTTCGTCTGTCGACGTGACTCCGGCCAACGGCGCGCGCAGAGAAGTGCTCCGAATGGTGTTGGTAGTGCGGAAGGATGGAGTGCACTTACAGGAGGTGTCGTGGTGAATCGGCTCAGAGTGCTGGCCTTCACCGACGTCGGGTTGCGTCGGAAGCGAAACGAGGACGCCGTCCTGGTCGCGGGCTGGCTGTCCCAGTCACACGACGGTCTGCTCGCCACAATGGATTTCGCGCCGACGGCGCCGTTCGTATGTGTGGTCGCCGACGGGATGGGCGGTCACGCCGGCGGCAACATCGCCAGCAAGTTGGCCCTGACGGTGCTCGCTGAACAGTCAGTCCAATGGCGCACGGTCCAGGACGTGGCGACGTCTGTTGCCTACGCCAACGATCAGGTGCGCGGCGCCGGAGTCGAGACCGGGCTCGAAGGGCTGGGCACCACCATCGCGGGACTGTGCCTCGTCGCTGACGGGATCATCGCCTTCAACGTCGGTGACAGCCGCGTCTACTCGATCACGGGTGGTCAGCCGCAACAGCTTTCGCACGACGACTCCGTGTACGACGTCAACGGCCATCCCACGAACGTCATCACGCAATCGCTCGGTCAGCCGGGCCCGGTGCAGACGCACGTCACGACGTTGCCACTGCAGCCCGGTACGTATCTGATGTGTTCCGACGGTGTCAGCGGCATGCTCAGCGAGGCGGAGCTCAGGGCTGCCGTCGCGCCCGTCGACCTCGCCGATTGTGCGGCCAACATCATCAAGAGCACTCGCGCAAACGGGGCGGAGGACAACTTCTCCTTCGTCATCGTCGACATCCCCGACCTCTCCTCGCCAGACACCGAACCCGCCGAGATCGAAGCCCTTGCATCGTGGCCCCGAACTCCGCCCCCATCGGTCGGACCGCCAGGCGCGCGACCGGTGGCCGGTGCGCCTCAGCAACCGCCGGGTCCGTCCTGGCAGCCAATGCCGCAACCGCGGCCCCAGAGCACGACAACCGGCTCAATTTTCAGGCGTTGGCGTTAGTCTGACGTTCGATTCGTTGCGACCAAGCGGGGGACTGGGCAGATGTTGATGCGCTACCTGAAGTGCCAGGCGTTGGTGCTGTTGTTCGGCGGCATCGTCGGCCCCATCTTCTTAGCCGTCGGGCTCGCAGGCGTGCCCGTCGTCGGCCAGATGTTTCTTTACATCGGTGCCGCGATAACCGTGCTTGACGTGGTGATCGCATTGGCCTGGGCGAACTTCAGCGCCAAGTCCGCCGCGACCACCCAACAGCTCGAGGCGACCGGGGTGTTGGCGCTGGCCAACGTGATGGGGATGGCCGAAACCGGCATGCGCGTCAACGAGGAGCCCGTCATCAGGCTGGACCTCCGCATCCAGGGGCCGGGAGTGAACTTCGACGTGCAGGACTCCGTCCGAGCGTCGGTGACGAAGATGCCGGTGATCTCCTCGCGGAAGTTGGTGGTGCTGGTGGATCCGGCGACCAACAAGTTCCAAATCGACTGGCAGCGAAGCGCTTTGGTGGCGGGCTTGGTGCCTGCCCAGTTCTCGCTGGCCGAAGATGGGCGCACCTACGATCTGTCCGGACAGGCCGGTCCGTTGATGGAGATCATGCAGATCCTCAAGGCCAACAACGTGCCGATGAACGGGGCCATCGACATCCGCTCCAATCCGGTGGTCCGCCAACAGGTGATGGACGTGGTTCGTCGAGCGGGCGCACAACAGCAACCGCTGGCCGGAGCGTACTCACCTCCGCCTCCGCCACCGCCGCCGGGGCAGCCCGCATACGCGGCCGCAGCGGCTGCTCCATCGGTTTCGCAGCGGCTGCAGGAACTCGAGACCCTGCGCGCCACCGGAACCATCTCCGACGCGGAGTACACGGCCAAGCGCCAGCAGATTCTCGGGGAGCTGTGACGCCGAGCGCCGGCGAATTCTGAACGACATCACGCGCTTTCGCCCAGTTCGGCGGTTTCGCCACCTAGGGCTCGCTTCTTTCGCAAAGATCGTGTCGAGGGGCGAGAGGAGCGACGATGCCGGAATCAAACCCGCCTTCGGCGGACTATGGGGTGCATTCCGAGGTCGGCACGTTGCGCAAGGTCCTGGTCTGCTCGCCGGGCCTGGCGCATGAGCGGCTGACGCCAACCAACTGCGACGACCTGCTGTTCGACGACGTCTTGTGGGTACAGAACGCACGGCGTGACCACTTCGACTTCATCGACAAGATGCGCGAACGCGACGTCGACGTCGTCGAACTGCACAACGTGTTGTCGGAGACGATCACGGATCCCGCTGCGAAGGCTTGGCTGCTCGACCGCAAGATCGTGCCCAACGAGGTGGGGCTGGGGCTGGTCGACGACACACGCGGCTTCCTGGACTCGCTCCAGCCCCGACGACTGGCCGAGTTGCTGATCGGCGGCATGTCGATCCGCGATCTGCCTGCCGAACTGAAGTCCGGGTACCGCGCATTGGCCAGGGAGTCGACCGGAGTGACGGAGTACCTCATGCCGCCGCTGCCCAACACGCTCTACACCCGGGATACCACCTGCTGGATCTACGGCGGGTTGACGATGAACCCCTTGTTCTGGCCGGCCCGTCATGACGAGACGCTGTTGATGAAGGCGATCTACGAGTTCCATCCCGACTTCGTCGGTTCCAGGGTCTGGTGGGGCGATCCCGAAAGTTCTTGGGGGCTAGCGACTATCGAGGGCGGCGACGTGCTGGTGCCCGGCAACGGGGTCGTCATCATCGGGATGAGCGAGCGCACCTCGCGGCAGGCCATCACACAGGTGGCGGCACAGTTGTTCGCCGAAGGTGCCGCCGAGAAGGTCATCGTCGCAGGCATGCCGAAACTGCGCGCGGCGATGCACCTCGACACGGTGTTCACCTTCGCCGATCGCGACGTGGTGACGATCTACCCCGACATCGTCGACAACATGCAGACGTTCACCTTGATGCCGAGCGACACCGCGCCCGGTGTCGAGGTGATCGAGGTGAACAAACCGTTCGTCGAGGAGGTCGCGGACGCTCTGGGCCTCGGCGCGCTGCGCGTCGTCGAAACCGGCGGAACGAAGTACGACTCGGAGCGGCAACAGTGGGACAGCGGAAACAACCTGGTCGCCGTCGAGCCAGGAGTGGTCTTCGCGTATGACCGCAACACCCACACCAATTCGCTGCTGCGCAAGGCGGGCATCGAGGTCATCACCATCGTCGGTGCGGAGCTGGGGCGCGGCCGCGGTGGCGGCCACTGCATGACGTGCCCGATCGTCCGAGACGCGGTCGACTACTAGCCCCTTCGGCGCAGGAGGGGTTTCTAGAACACGTTCCAATTCGGCTGCTAGCCTGAGCGCGGGCAGACGAAAGGACGGGCAATGGCGGCAGGCAACGGAACCCTCGAGGGACGGGTGGCATTCGTCACCGGCGCCGCACGCGGCCAAGGTCGCGCCCACGCCGTGCGACTGGCTTCCGAGGGCGCCGACATCATCGCCATCGACATCTGCGGACCCATCTCCGACACCGTCACCTATCCGGCCGCCACGTCGGAGGAACTCGCCGACACCGTGCGCGCGATCGAGTCGACCGGACGTAAGGTGCTCGCCCGCGAGGTCGACATCCGAGATCTCGCCGCCCAGCAGCAGGTGGTGGCCGACGGCATCGAACAGTTCGGCCGGCTCGACATCGTGGTGGCCAACGCCGGCATCCTCAGCTGGGGCCGGATGTTCGAGATGTCAGAAGAGCAGTGGGACAGCGTCATCGACGTCAACCTGAACGGGACGTGGCGCACCATCCGGGCGGCCGTGCCCGCGATGATCGAGGCGGGCAACGGCGGTTCGATCATCATCGTGAGCTCGTCGGCAGGCACGAAGGCCACCCCCGGCAACGGGCATTACTCGGCGTCGAAGCACGGCCTGGTCGCCATCACCAATGCGTTGGCGATCGAGGTGGGCGAGTTCGGAATTCGGGTCAACTCGATTCACCCGTACTCGATCGACACCCCGATGGTCGAACCCGACGCCATGATGGAGATCTTCAGTAAGTATCCGGCGTTTCTGCACAGCTTCAAGCCGATGCCGTACCAGCCTGTCAATCACGACGGCAAGAAGGGCCTCAAGGAATTCATGACGCCCGAAGAGGTTACCGACGTCGTGCTCTGGCTCGCCGGTGACGGGTCCGCGACGATCTCGGGCTCGCAGATCGCCGTCGATCGCGGGACTGCGAAGTACTGATCCGCTAAGCGCAGAGCGAACGGCGTTCCGCGAACGCTTGTCCCATCGGTAGGTTCACGGGATGACCACGGTTCCGTTCGACTACGCATACGGCGGCATCGACTTCGAAGGCGTGATCGTCTCCGGCGAACACGCGCACGTGCCGACGGTGCTCGTGTTCCACGGTATGGAGGGTCGAAGCGACGCTCAGGTCGAGTTCTGCTACCAGCTTGCGGCGCTGGGCTACCGGGCGGTGGCCGTCGACCTGTTCGGAAGGGCCGTCACGCGCGGTGGTCCCGAGGCGTGTGCTGCCGCGATGGCGGCGTTCATGGCGGACCGGGATGCCTTGCGGGACAGACTCATTGGCGTAGTGGACATCATGACAGCGCTGCCGACGGTGCGGCCGGACGCGATGGCCGCCATCGGGTTCTGCTTCGGCGGGCTCTGCATGCTCGACCTAGCCAGGCACGGTACGCAGCTGGCGGCCGTCGCCAGTTTCCACGGCCTGCTGACGCCATTGCCGCAGCCGCCGACGACGCCGATCTCCACCAGGATCAGCGTCTTCCACGGCTGGGAAGATCCGTTCGCGCCGGCTGGTGACGTCGTGGCCTTGGCCACCGAGCTCACGGAGCGCGCGGCCGACTGGCAGCTGCACGCGTATGGGCACGCGATGCACGCGTTCATGGCGACGTTCGCCAACGCGCCAGAGCGCGGCATTCAGTACGACGAGCCGACAGCGCGGCGGGCCTGGGCGAGCCTCGTCGACTTCTTGGCCGAGACGTTCGGCTAGCACCGCTCGGCCGTCGACACCCGATCCTGACGCCTTCGGGTCAGGTGGGTAGCTGCCCCAGTTGTTGTAGGACCGAGTACAGGTTGGCGACGCCCCAGTGGTCGGTGATCTTTCCGTCGCGGACTCGCATGGCGTCGACGGTCTCGAATTGAATGGTCTTGCCAGTCGGGGCGATACCGAGGAATTCGCCAAGGTGCGTGCCGTGGTAGGTCTTGTACGTGGTAACGATGCCGCCGTCGACGGTTTGCCAATGGATCTCGGGTCGGAAGTCGGGAAACGCATCGCGCAACCGGTGGTAGAGGACGCGAACGCCTTCCTTGTCGGCTGTGGTGCCTGGTTGAGGCGTGTGGTCGACGAAGTCGTCGACGAACAGCTCGTCGAAGAGCGCGAAATCGCCTTGGCCCTGCACCAGTTCGGTGTTGCGGCGGACTACCGCCTTGATCGCTTCATCATCGGGTGAGTCCGTCATCTGGCTAGTTCGGGAGCACCAGTACCGGCACCGGACTGTGTCGGATGATCTTGGTGCCCTTGGAGCCAAGGAACACTCGCGCGACGGCGCCCTGTGGTGAGGTGCCAAGGGCGAGCAACTCGCCGTCCTCCCACTCTGCCGCATCCAGCGCCTGGTCCCAGCCGTTGCCCGTGACGACCTGTAGCTCGACGTCGTCGCCCACCACGCCGTCGGACTTCAACTTGGCCAACGCTTCTCGTGATTGCGCGGCCCAGGCCTGCAGGATGGAGGTCTCCGCGTCCAGGCCCACCTCGGGCGGGTACATGGTGCGGCCGCGGACGGCGAAGGTGATCACTCGCAGTGGAACCGCCAGCTGGGCTGCGAACGTCGCGACCCGCTCGACGACGTGCAACGACTCCGGTGTCCCCGGGTACGCGCACGTGATGCGTGTCAGGCCATGGGATTTCGATCCCCGGTACCCGCGCGGACTGATCGCGAGCGGGACGGGCGACGAATGCAGCAGCCGGTCGGCGGTCGATCCCACCACCACCTGTCCCAAGCTGCCGTCCGCGGAAGAACCCAGTACCAGTGCGTCGGCGTCGAGTTCCTTCGCGGCGTCCAGCAGCCCACCCGAGGCGGACCGATGGGCGTACTTGTGGAAGCTGACGTCTAGCTCGGCGTCCAACGACGAGATGCATTCGAGGCCCTGTGCGGCCGAGTCGGCCGCGAGTCGATCCGCGTAGTGGGCGTATTCCGCGTCGATGCGCGCCGGTGACGGTGTGGTCCACGGTTTGGGGACGACGGTGACGACTGCCAGTGACGTCTTGAGTGTCCGGGCGGCCTCCACCCCCAGATGCAGGGCCGAAATACCTGCCTTCCCAACGAGATATCCGACGACGACTGTCATGGCGCCTCGTCCTTCGGCGCTACGATTTGCACGTCGTCGACGCCCGGTGCTGCTGATGCGATGACGCCGTCGCCGCCGTCGTTGAGGGCGCTGTGATGCCTGCCCCAGAGCATGTAGAACGTCCAGACGACCAACACCCACGCGCTGAACGCGATCCACGTGTACCAATGCAGGCTCAGCAAGATGTAGAGGCAGGCCAACACCGACAGGACGGGGGTGACGGGATAGAACGGCACCTTGAATCCGCGCGGCAAGTCGGGTTCGCGCACCCGAAGAATGATGACGCCGATCGACACCACGATGAAGGCGGTGAGCGTGCCGATCGAGACCATGTCGATCAACTTGTCCAGCGGGACGAAGGCGGCCAGCAGACTCACCACGATCGCGACGATGATGGTGTTGTTCACCGGCGTCATGCTCTTCGGATTCACCTTGGCGAACATCGCGGGCAGCAGCCCGTCGCGGCCCATGGCGAACAGAATGCGGGTCTGGCCGTACATCGTGACCAGGGTGACCGAGAAGATCGAAATGACGGCGCCCGCAGCGAGCACCGTGCTCCACCCGGTGGACCCCGTGACGTCGTCGAGGATCTGAGCGAGTCCGGCCGCCTGACCGTCGAACATTTCCCACTTCTGGGCGCCGATCGCGGCGATGGCCACTAGGACGTAGACGCTGGTCACGATCAGCAGCGCCGCAATGATGGCCCGCGGCATGGTTTTCTGCGGATCTTTGACTTCGTCGCCCGCGGTGGACACCGCGTCCAAACCTATGAATGAGAAGAATATGGTTCCGGCCGCCGCACCGATGGCCGCGACGCCGAACGGCGCGAAGTTGGCGAAGTGGTCGGCGTTGAATGCGGTGAACGCAATGATCGCGAACAGTCCGAGCACGCCCAGCTTGATGCAGACCATGACGGTGTTCACCACTGCGGATTCGCTGGCACCGCGGATCAGCAGCAGCGCGCACAGGACGACCAGGACGACCGCGGGCAGGTTGAGCCAGCCGTGTACGTGACCTTCGGCGACCTCATCCCACGGCGCTGCGATGATCTGGTCGGGCAACTGCCAGCCGTTGAAGAGGTTCGCGAACAACTTGTTCAGGTATTGGCTCCACCCCACTGCCACGGCGGCGGTGGAAACGCCGTACTCGAGCAGTAAGCACGCCGCCACCCCCATGGCGACGAACTCGCCAAGAGTGGTGTACGCGTAGGAGTAGGTCGATCCGGAAACCGGCACGGCCGACGCCATCTCGGCGTAACAGATGGCTGCGAGGCCCGCGGCGATGCCTGCGACGATGAACGAGACGACCACCGAGGGGCCGGCGATCGGCACTGCGTCCTGCAGGACGAAGAAGATACCGGTACCGACTGTGGCTCCGACGCCGAACATCGTCAGCTGGAAGACGCCGATCGTGCGTTTGAGGTGGTCGGAGGCGCCGTGCGCGACCGATGCTCCGATGACGGGGCGACGCCTGAGCATCTGCTCACTCAGTGGGATAGTCGGCGTTGTCATGGGGCCTCCCAGTGCATTCGGTCTCAGGTCAGTCGAATTTAGCGTGCATCAGTCAAGACGGCAGCGAAACGGTCGACCGCCCAGTCGATCTCCGCCTCGGTGATGACGAGCGGAGGCGCAAAACGAAGCGTCGACCCGTGCGTGTCCTTCACCAGCACGCCGCGTTCGGCGAGCAACTTGCTGACGTGTTTCCCTGTGCCGCAAGCGGGATCGATGTCCACCCCGGCCCACAGTCCGAGGCCTCGGACCGCGAGCACGCCGTGGCCGATGAGGTCTTGCAGCCGCCGGTGCAGGTGCGCGCCGAGTCGTTCCGAGCGCAACTGAAATTCGCCACGCGCGAGCATTGCGACCACGGTGGTGCCGATCGCCGCCGCCAGTGGATTGCCGCCGAACGTAGAGCCGTGCTCGCCGGGGTGCAGCACGCCGAGGACGTCGCGGTTGGCCACCACGGCCGACAGTGGCACGATGCCGCCGCCGAGCGCCTTGCCGAGCAGATAGATGTCGGGGATCACGCCCCAGTGATCACACGCGAATGTGCGTCCGGTGCGAGCAAGGCCGGCCTGGATCTCGTCGGCGATCATCAGCACATTGCGCTCGGTGCACAGCGCGCGCACCCTCGGCAGGAAGTCGTCGGGCGGCACGATGATGCCCGCCTCGCCCTGGATGGGTTCCAACAGCACGGCGACGGTGTTGTCGTCGATGGCGTTCGCCACAGCGTCGGCGTCACCGAACGGCACCGCGCGGAAGCCGGGTGTGAACGGCCCGAAGCCGCCCCTGGCGGACTCGTCGCTCGAGAACGACACGATGCTGATGGTGCGACCGTGAAAGTTGTTCTCCGCCACAATGATATTGGCCTGGCCCGGCGGCACGCCCTTGACGTCGGTGCCCCACTTGCGGGCTACCTTGATGCCGCTCTCGACGGCCTCCGCGCCGCTGTTCATCGGCAGCACCATGTCCTTGTCGCACAACTCGGCAAGCGCGGCGCAGAACGGACCAAGCCGGTCGGAGTGGAACGCCCTGCTGACTAGGGTGACTGCGTCGAGCTGGGCGTGGGCGGTGGCGGTGACCTCTGGATTGCGGTGTCCGAAGTTGACCGCGGAATAGGCGGCAAGGCAGTCGAGGTACCGGTGTCCCTCGACGTCGGTGATCCACACGCCCTCCGCCGACTCCGCGACGATCGGCAACGGCGAATAGTTGTGTGCTGCGTACTGCTCGTCGACGGCGATCGCAGCCTCGGTGAGATGGTGCCCTTGCGTCGTCACGCTATCCAGGATGGTCACGGATACACCTCCAAAGTGCAGCATTTGACGGATCCGCCGCCTTTCAGCAGCTCGGACAGGTCTACGCCGATGGGCTCGAATCCGGCGTCGGCCAATTGTTTGGCGAAGCCGGTGGCCGCGGCGGGGAGGACGACGTGCAGCCCGTCGGATACGGCATTGAGCCCGAGTACGTACGCGTCGGCGGTGGCCACCTCGATGGCGTCGGGGAACAGCTCCTGCAACCGGGCGCGCGCAGCGGCGCTGAACGCAGGCGGGTAGTAGGCGATGGTGGTGTCGTCGAGCACTGCCAACGCGGTGTCGAGGTGATAGAACCGCGGATCGACCAACTCCAGGCTGATCACTGGCCGCCCGATGAGCCGGGCCACTTCGTCGTGTGCACTGGGGTCGGTTCGAAATCCGTAGCCGGCCAACACCGTTGATCCGACGACGAGGAGGTCGCCCTGACCTTCGTTGACGTGTTTGGTGTATAGCGTCTCGAACCCGTGGTCGGTCATCCACTGCGCGTAGGCGACTGCCTCGTCCGCCCGTTGCGGATAGGCGAACCGGGCGACGACGGCCTTGCCGTCCACGATCAGTCCACCGTTGGCGGCGTAGACCATGTCGGGCAGTCCGGCGACGGGCTCGACGAGTTCGACGGTGTGGCCAAGGGACCGGTAGACGTCCAGTAGGTGCTCCCACTGACGCACGGCGACGCGGGGGTCGACCGGCGTCGAGGTGTCCATCCATGGGTTGATCGCGTACTCGACCGCGAAGTGCGCCGGGGGCGTCATCGCGTAGCGGCGGAGTCGGGCTGAACGAGATCCGCACACCATGCCCCGGTCGCTGCGCTCCTGCCCTCCGCACGCCGTTGCGGCGACATCAAATTCCGGGGTGGCCGGTGCCGCGGGCGCGGCGATATCTGAAATCGTCATGAAATCAACGATATGGACCATCGTCTACGCAATCAATCACCTCTCGTTGCGTGTTTGGCCACGATCCGTTGTGTCAGAGTTACAATTGCGGTGTTTTGTTGCGTGAAGTGGGAGTTGGTGGCACGTGGACCGTCTGGACGAGACCGACGAGCGAATTCTGGCCGAGTTGGTCGACCACGCGAGGGCGACATTCGCCGAGATCGGGGAGCGGGTGAATCTGTCCGCGCCTGCGGTCAAAAGGCGGGTCGACCGGATGCTCGACAACGGCGTCATCCGCGGTTTCACCACCGTCGTGGACCGCAACGCAATCGGTTGGAACACCGAGGCTTACGTGCAGGTCTACTGCCACGGCACCATTGCGCCCGCCGATCTGAGACGCGCCTGGGTCGACATCCCCGAGGTCGTCAGCGCCGCCACGGTGACGGGCACCTCGGACGCCATCCTGCACGTGCTGGCGCGGGACATGCAGCACCTCGAGGTGGCGCTCGAGCGCATCCGGGCCAGCGCCGACATCGAACGCAGCGAGAGCATCGTCGTGCTGTCAAACATCATCGAGCGCACCCGCTCCTGACCTCGCACTTGGGTCGGGGTGCTGAACATTTCACTGGGTCCATCGTGTAGAACACCCAAGTGACTACTAGTGGGGGCATCGTCATCGTCGGCGGCGGACTGGCAGCGGTTCGTACGGCCGAACAGCTGCGCCGGGCCGAGTACGCGGGCGCGATCACGATTATCAGCGACGAGGCCCACCTGCCGTATGACCGGCCGCCGTTGTCCAAGGACGTGCTGCGCGCCGAGAACGACGACGTTGCGCTGAAGCCCGCCGAGTTCTACGCCGAACAGAACATCACGGTGCACCTGGGCGCGGGTGCGACGAACCTCGACACCGCGGCGCAGACGGTGACGCTGGCAGGCGGCGAGGTCATCGGCTACGACGAGCTCGTCATCGCAACGGGGTTGGTGCCCAAGCGGATTCCGTCGCTGCCGGACATCGAGGGCATCCGTGCGCTGCGGACCTTCGATGAGAGCATGGCCATGCGCAAGCACGCCGGGTCGGCGTCACGCGCGGTCATCATCGGGGCGGGCTTCATCGGCTGCGAGGTGGCCGCCAGCCTGCGCGCGCTCGGGGTCGCCGTGACCTTGGTCGAGCCGCAGCCCACCCCGCTGGCATCGGTGCTCGGCGAGCAGATCGGCGAACTGGTGGCCAGGCTGCACCGCGCGGAGGGCGTCGACGTGCGCTGCGGCATCGGGGTGTCCAGCGTCACCGGCACCGAGCACGTCGAGAAGGTCGTGCTGTCGGACGGCACGGAGTTGGACGCCGACCTGGTCGTCGTCGGCATCGGCTCGCGACCGTCGACGGACTGGCTGGACGGCAGTGGCGTGGCCGTGGACAACGGCGTCGTCTGCGATGCGGCTGGCCGTACGTCAGCCCCCAAGGTGTGGGCGATCGGTGACGTGGCGTCCTGGCAGGATGTCTCGGGACATCAAGTGCGCGTTGAACATTGGAGCAATGTCGCGGAGCAGGCCAGGGTTATCGTGCCCGCACTGCTCGGAGCGGAGTCGACGTCGACCGTGACGGTGCCGTACTTCTGGAGCGACCAGTACGACATCAAGATCCAGTGCCTCGGCGAGCCTGAGGCCGACGACATCGTGCACGTCGTCGAGGACGACGGCCGCAAGTTCCTCGCGTACTACGAGCGTGACGGCGTAGTTGTCGGTGTGGTCGGCGGTGGCATGCCGGGCAAGGTGATGAAGGCCCGTAACAAGATCGCCAACGGGGCCCCGATCGCCGACGTGCTCCCCGCTCCCTCCTCGTAGCGATTTCGGCGTGACGGGATGCGCGGGGCGCATCCGCGCACGCCGAAATCGCAGGGGGGCTAGTGCTCGCCGAGGTAGAAGCGGCTGCCCTGGTCGTCGGTGCACAACGCGGAGCGGCCATAGGACTGCTGCGTCGGCTCGTCGATGACGGTGCCCCCCGCTTCGCGCACACGCGCGACCGCAGTGTCGATGTCGGCCACCGTCCACATCGGAACCGCCACGTTCTTCGCGCTGCCGCCGGCAACCCCGGCCATCGGGTGCGACCCCTCGATGCCCCAGCCGTCGTCCACCCGGCCGGGCTCATACGTCCAGAACAGCATCCTGCTGTAGAACGCCCGAAACGCCGATGAGTCCGCGACTTCGTGGGTCAGGTACGAAAGATCGCCTGGCCCTGCGCCGTTGAGTTCTGGCCGGGGATCGCCGGGGTTCGGCTGATACACCGCAAACGCTGCGCCGGAGTAATCGGTGGCTTCGAGCACGGTGCCGAAGTCTTCCTCGGTGGGCTCGCCTGCCGTGCCGCCGCCGTCGATGATCGACTGCCGCGCGCCTGCCAGGTCGGTGACGGCGTAGCAGCAGAACAGCGTCGGCGGGCCGGGCACCGAGAACAGCCCGATGTGCTGACTGCTGTTGGTGACCTGGTGGCTTGACGCCTCGTACGTCCATCCGAGCACGTGGCCGTAGAACGCGGCCGCGCGGTCGGCATCCGGCGTCCACACCGACACGTAGCCCACGTCGCCATGCTGGATTGGCGTAGGAGCACCGGTCGTCGGCCCGCTCAGCATCCAGCGGTGGCCGAAGGGGTCGATGATGGCCGCACTCCGGGAACCATAGTTCTCGTAGGCCTCGCGCTGCACGTCTGCGCCTGCAGCCCTGGCCCGTTCCAATGCTGCGTCGGTGTTTGCGACGGACAGCATCAAGCTCACCGAAACAGACTGTGGAGCAGGTGCTTTCAGTCCGATCTCGGGAAACGCGTCGGCCAGATAGAGTACGCCGCCTGCGAGGGCCAATTCGGCGTGTCCGATGCGGCCGTCGTCCATGACGATCGGTTCGCCGACGACCACGGCGCCGAGCGCCTCGACGTACCAGGCGACGGCATCGACGGCGGGGGTGACCGCCAGATACGGGATGGCCGCGGCGCGCGGCTGGGCTGCCACGATGGTCGTCGCGGTGGGTTGGTTCAGTTCGGCGATGGCGGTATCGGTGCCACTCATGTCGACTCCTTCGGTTCGATTGGGTAGGGCGAGCGCGGATTCCAGCCGCGCGCGCAGCTGTGCCGCGAACTCGGGATCCGGGGCTACCGGAAGATCGCCGCCGTGCAGCGCGCTCAACGGGTCGTGACTGTTGTGCGGTGTCATGACGTACCTCCTCCTTCCGGTCCCGGGTATTCCTTCTTGAAAGCGCGCCGGGCACGCACCAGTAGCGCTTCGGTGGCGTGCACGGTCCGGCCGATCAACTCGGCGCACTCACCCACGGTGCAGTCGTCCAGGTAGCGCAGGCACAGCACCGTGCGGTGGTGTTCGGGCAACCGCGCCAGCACGCTCTCGGCGACGATGCGGTCGAGTTCTGCGTCCCAGTCGTCGGATGGGTCCACCGGCTCTGGGAGTTCGGCCACCGGGATGTTGAACCGGTCGGTTCGCCGCCGGTAGTGGTCGGCCAGCTTGTGACGCGCCACGCCGATCAGCCAGGGCACCGTCAACGGTGGCGGTGATTCCCTCCGCGCGGCATCCATTGCCGCCAGAAAGGTTTCCGAGGTCAGGTCCTCGGCCGTCCCGCGATCGGCGCACCGCCGCACGAAGTACCCGTAGACCGTCGGCAGCGCTTCGTCGTACAACTCCAACAGCGCGCTGGGGGAGTCCGGTGTGGCGCTCACACCCCTATCGTCGCCATCGCGGCCCAAACTCCGACACCCCTTTCGCGATTTCGGCGCGGAGAGTTGCGCGGACCGCAACCGAGCACGCCGAGATTGCAGGGGAGCGGGGTTAGAGGCCGGACAGGCCGGCGCTGGCGGTGTCGAACGCGTCGCCGAGTGCGCGTGACAAGGAGACGGACGGGTCGGCCAGCCAGTACTCGTAGGCGGAGAGCGCGACGCCCAACATGGTCCATGCGGTGGTCTGTGGCACGAGGTCGGCGTCCTTGACGCCGATTCGGCGCGCGACGAACGCGGCGACGACGGCGCGCCAACCCGCGTACATCGTCATCGAGTGCGCCTGAAGGGCGGCCGTTTCGAGGATCAGCCGCATGCGCTGGCGATGCCGCGCCGTCTCGGCCTCGTCGAAGCTGTTGAACGACAACAGTGCTGAGCGCAAAGCGGTCCCGACCGGCACGTCGGGCGGCAGCGCGTCGAGCAGTTCCCGCATGTGATCGAGATGCGCGTCGAAGTCGCCCCACGGAATCGCGTTCTTCGACGAGTAGTACCGGAACAGCGTTCGCCTGGCGATGCCTGCGGCCCGCGCGACGTCGTCGACGCTGACGTCGTCGAACCCACGGCTGGCGAAGAGGTCGAGCGCGACGGCCGTGATGTGGTCCTGGGTAGTAGAGGGCCGTCGTCCCAGCCGGGCGGCTTCACGGCGCATCAGACTCCCTCTTCCATTTCGGCACTCGATGCCATATTCTTGCGACCTCGGTCACATTTGTCGAGACCCACGACCCGAAAGGTGGAACAACATGGAGCCGACTCAGCAAGTGGAGGGCCAGGAAGAACTCGTCACCGAGAGCCTGGTCGAAGAAGTTTCCATCGACGGTATGTGCGGGGTCTACTGACAGTGACGGCACCCGCCGAAGCTTTTGGCAACGGGACAGTGGTGTTCGAACCCGACCGTGGCTGGCGGCTGCACCACCAGGTGTCGGTGCGGCCGGAGCCGTTCGGGGCGCTGCTGTATCACTTTGGCACCCGCAAGCTCTCGTTCCTGAAGAACACGACGATCGTCGAGGTGGTCAACGCGCTGGCCGACCACCCCGACGCTCGCTCGGCCTTGCGCGCGGCCGGAATCGACGACGCTCAACAGGCGCCCTACGTGCACGCGCTGAGCGTGCTCGTCCAGTCCCAGATGCTGATAGCAAAGGAACCCAATGACCTCCGTTGATGCGGCGCCTGCGCCGGCGATGCAGCCAGTCCCGCGGCTCGTCGATCAGTTCGAGCGTGGCCTCGACGCGCCCATCTGCCTCACGTGGGAGTTGACGTACGCGTGCAACCTGTCGTGCGTGCACTGCCTGTCCTCGTCGGGCAAGCGCGATCCCCGGGAGCTCTCGACGCGTCAGTGCATGGACATCATCGACGAGCTCGAGCGCATGCAGGTGTTCTACGTGAACATCGGCGGCGGCGAACCGACTGTGCGGCCTGACTTTTGGGAGCTCGTCGATTACGCCACGGCCCACCACGTCGGGGTGAAGTTCTCGACCAACGGGGTGCGCATCACGCCAGCGGTGGCGGCCAAGCTGGCCGCGAGCGACTACGTCGACGTCCAGATCTCGCTCGACGGCGCGACCGCTGAGGTGAACGACGAGGTCCGCGGTCCCGGTTCATTCGCGATGGCGATCCGCGCGCTCGAGAATCTGGCTGAGGCAGGGTTCAAGGACGCCAAGATCTCCGTCGTGGTAACCCGGCACAACGTCGACCAACTCGACGACTTCAAGACACTGGCCGACCAGTACGGGGCCACCCTGCGCATCACCCGGCTGCGTCCGTCGGGCCGGGGCGCCGACGTGTGGGACGAGCTTCACCCGACACCCGCCCAGCAGGTCCAGCTCTATGACTGGCTGGTTGCGCGCGGCGACCGCGTCCTGACGGGCGACTCCTTCTTCCACCTGTCCGGGCTCGGCGAGCCAGGCGCTCTGGCCGGTCTCAACCTCTGCGGTGCCGGCCGGGTGGTGTGCCTGATCGATCCGCTTGGCGACGTCTACGCGTGCCCGTTCGCCATCCACGACAAGTTCCTTGCCGGAAACGTGCTGCGCGACAGCGGATTTCAGAACGTCTGGCAGAACTCGGAGTTGTTCCGTGAACTGCGTGAACCGCAGTCAGCCGGCGCCTGCAGTGGTTGTGGGCACTACGACGCCTGCCGCGGCGGCTGCATGGCCGCGAAGTTCTTCACCGGCCTTCCGCTCGACGGACCCGATCCCGAGTGCGTGGAGGGCTACGGTGAGCCCGCCTTGGCGCTCCAGCGGAACAAGCCCAAGTCGAGCGTCGACCACTCGCGCAGTGGCGGGCGCAAGGCGCCGATCCCACTGAAGCTGCTCGCCCCGCCGAAGAAGTTCTGTAACGAGAGTCCCGTCTGAGATGGCCCGTGACAAATGGTTCGAAACGGTCGCCATCGCCCAGCAGCGGGCGAAGAAGCGACTGCCCAAGTCTGCTTACTCGTCGCTGATCTCTGCCAGCGAGAAGGGCGTATCGGTCTCCGACAACGTGGAGGCGTTCGCCGAGCTCGGCTTCGCCCCGCATGTCATCGGCGCGACCGAGAAGCGCGAGCTAGCGACAACCGTTATGGGCCAAGATATTTCGATGCCAGTTATCATCTCGCCCACCGGTGTGCAGGCGGTTCACCCTGACGGTGAGGTGGCGGTCGCCAAGGCGGCCGCCGCGCGCGGAACGGCGATGGGGTTGTCGTCGTTCGCCAGCAAGCCGATGGAAGAAGTCACCGCCGTCAACGACAAGATCTTCTTCCAGATCTACTGGCTGGGCAGCCGCGACGAAATAGCTGAGCGGGTACAGCGCGCGAAGGATGCGGGAGCGGTCGGCCTGATCGCGACCACCGACTGGAGCTTCAGTCACGGACGCGACTGGGGTAGTCCCAAGATCCCGGAGCGCATGGACTTCAAGACCATGCTGCGGATGTCTCCGGAGGTACTGACGAAGCCCAGATGGCTGTGGAGTTTCGGCAAGCACCTGCGTCCGCCAGACCTGCGGGTTCCCAATCAGGGCAAGCGCGGCGAGTCGGGCCCGGCGTTTTTCGACGCCTACGGTCAGTGGATGGGTACCCCGCCACCGACCTGGGAGGACATCGCGTGGTTGCGCGAGCAGTGGGGCGGTCCGTTCCTGCTCAAGGGCATGGTCCGCGTCGACGACGCCAAACGTGCTGTGGATGCAGGTGTTTCGGCAATCACCGTGTCCAACCACGGTGGTAACAATCTGGACGGCACCCCAGCTGCGATACGTTGCCTGCCCGCCATCGCCGACGCGGTCGGCGATCAGGTCGAGGTGTTGCTCGACGGCGGCATACGACGCGGCAGCGACGTGGTCAAGGCGGTGGCACTCGGCGCCCGTGCGGTCATGATCGGCCGGGCGTACCTGTGGGGCCTGGCCGCCGAGGGGCAGGCCGGTGTCGAGAACGTGCTCGACATCTTGTCCAGCGGCATCGACTCAGCGCTGCGGGGACTGGGCAAGGCGTCGGTCCATGACTTGGTTGCTGACGACATCCTGGTGCCGCCCGGCTTCGCCAGAGCGCTCGGGGTGCCCCCGAGTCGGGAGTCCTGACCACGGCAACCCGCTCGGCCCTACCTGGCCTGGTACGGACGTGGCTGGCGAGACTGCCGTGTCGGCCGCTGACGTGCCAGGAGACGTACGCGGAAATGAATTGCTGCGCATACGCCAACAACCGGCGCACGCCAGGTGAATTCGGCCTACCATCGGCGGGTGGCTTTCCCCAGTGATCTTGGGAACTCAACGACGAGGCAGCTGCACGACTTGTCGCCCGCGTTGATCGTCCCGCTCGGTTCGACCGAGCAACATGGGCCGCACTTGCCACTGGACACCGACACCCGGATCGCGGACGCAGTTGCCAGGGGCGTTGCTGAGCGGCTCGATGGCTCATGGCTCATGGCGCCCGCGCTTGGCTACGGTGCCAGCGGGGAACACGAGGGTTTCCCCGGCACGGTGTCCATCGGTACCGCTGCGCTGCAGCTCTTGTTGGTCGAGTTCGGTCGCTCGGCCAGCAGCTGGGCCTCACGGCTGGTCTTCGTCAACGGCCACGGTGGCAACCTCGAGGCGGTTGCTGGCGCGACGACGTTGCTGCGCCAGGAGGGCCGCGACGTGGCGTGGTGTTCCTGCACCGTCGCCGGAGCCGACGCCCACGCGGGGCACACCGAAACGTCTGTATTGCTACATATTTCGCCGGACGACGTCTGGCTGGAAGAATGCGTACCCGGGAACGACGCGCCGCTAGCGGAGTTGTTGCCGCAGCTGCGGAGCGGCGGCGTCGCGGCCGTCAGCCCGGTCGGGGTGTTGGGGGACCCGACCACCGCTTCCGCAATTGAGGGTGCGCGCATCTTGGCCGAGATGGTCGACACGTGCGTTCGCCGTATTGTTTCCTGGAGTCCGAACCGCGGGGGGATGCTGCAGTGACGGGACCGAGGCTGCCCGATGGATTCGCCGTCCAAGTGGACCGGCGCGTCAAGGTGCTGAGCGAGGGCGCGGCTCTGCTCGGAGGGTCACCCACGCGGTTGCTGAGGCTGGCGCCCGCGGCCCAGACGATGCTCAACGGCGGCAGGCTCGAAGTCCACGACGCGCAGAGCGCGCAGCTGGCGCGCACCCTGCTCGACGCGACGGTGGCACACCCAAGGCCGGCCACCGGCCCCTCGCACCGCGACATCACCGTCGTTATCCCGGTGCGGGACAACCCAGTTGGGCTCAGTCGCCTCATGCACTCCCTGCGCGGGATGCGCGTCGTCATCGTCGACGACGGCTCCGAGGTGCCGATGAGCTCGGCTGACTTCGACGGCTTGTATTGCGACGTCCAGGTGATCCGCCATCCGCGAAGCAAGGGCCCGGCTGCGGCGCGCAACACTGGGCTGGCGGCCTGCCAAACCGACTTCGTGGCCTTCCTCGACTCCGACGTGGTGCCCCGGCGCGGCTGGCTGGAAGCGCTGCTCGGGCACTTCTGCGATCCCACGGTGGCGCTGGTCGCCCCTCGCATCGTCAACCTGCGCGAGCCAAAGGGGGCGGTGGCGCGGTACGAGGCGGTCAGGTCGTCGCTCGACCTCGGCCAACGTGAGGCGCCCGTCGTGCCCTACGGAACCGTCTCGTACGTGCCGAGCGCCGCGATCATCTGCAGGCGCAGCGTGCTCAACGAACTCGGCGGCTTCGACGAGACGCTGATATCGGGCGAGGACGTCGATCTGTGTTGGCGGTTGATCGAAGCAGGCGCGCGGCTCCGCTATGAACCCGTTGCGTTGGTGGCCCATGATCATCGGACCGAACTTCGAGAGTGGTTCGCGCGCAAGGCTTTCTATGGATCCTCCGCCGCTCCGCTGTCGGTCCGTCACCCCGGCAAGACGGCCCCATTGGTCATCTCCGGGTGGACACTACTGGTCTGGATCCTGCTGTCCTTGGGGTCCGGGATCGGCTACTTTGCGTCGACGATCGTCGCGCTGATCACCGGCAGGCGGATCGCCAACTCGCTGCGATCCGTCGACACCGAACCCAAGGAGGTCGCGGCCGTCGCCGCGCAGGGCCTGTGGGCGGCGGCGTTGCAGCTGGCCTCGGCTATCTGTCGGCACTACTGGCCGATCGCGCTCATCGCCGCCGTGCTGTTCCGCCGCTGTCGCCAGGTCGTGCTGGTGGCCGCGGTGGTTGACGGCGTCGTCGATTGGGCAAGCCGTGATCGCAACTCGGACGACGAGGCGCAACGCGTCGGGCTGATTACCTACCTGCTGCTGAAGCGGCTCGACGACATCGCCTACGGCCTTGGACTGTGGACCGGTGTGGTGCGCGAGCGTCATCTTGGCGCGCTCAAACCGCAGATTCGGACCTGAAGCTCACCTTGACGGACGTTGTGATCGTCGGCGCGGGTAGCGCCGGATGTGTGCTGGCCGAACGGCTTTCAACTGACTCGAACTGCAGTGTGACGGTCGTCGAAGGCGGCCCGGGTCCCTCCGACCCGCACGTGATGGCGCAAATCAGTGACGGACTGCGGTTGCCGATCGGCGAGGCAAGCTCGGTGGTGCGGCGCTATGAGACGACGCTCACCGAATCGCCGCCACGCAGTGCCGTGATCATGCGTGGTGCCGTGGTCGGTGGGTCGGGGGCGGTCAACGGCGGGTACTTCTGCCGGGGGCTGCCCGCGGACTTCGAGTCGTGGAAGGTGCCCGGCTGGTCGTGGGCGGACGTGCTTCCGCACTTCCGCGCGATCGAGACGGACCTCGACTTCGTCGGTCCGCTCCACGGAGCGGACGGACCCATGAAGATCCGCCGTGTCGCCGAATTCGATGAGGGTGCACTGTCTTTCGTTCACGCCGCGCGTGAGCTTGGCTATGACTGGATCGATGACCTGAACGGGGTGGGGGGTGCGGCGCCCGGGGTGGGTGCGGTGCCCCTGAACATCGACGGCGGCACGCGCGTGGGACCGGGAGGCGCGTTCCTCGGCCCGGCCGCGGCGCGACCAAACCTGACGGTGCGGGAACGGACACACGTCGTGGCGGTTCGGATCGTCAACGGGCGAGCGGTCGGTGTCGAGTGCGACGGCCCCGACGGCCACGAATACCTGGCGGCAGATCGAATCGTGCTGTCCGCCGGCGCAATTGGCTCAGCACAGCTGTTGATGCTGTCCGGGATCGGCCCCGCGAGGGCGCTGCGTTCGATGGGCATTGCGGTGCACTCGGACGCACCGGTGGGTACCCGGTGTGCAGATCATCCCGAATGGGTACTTCCGGTCGACTGGCCCGCGGCCCCTGGCCGACCTCCACTGGAGGCCGTGCTGACGACCTCCGACGGACTGGAGCTTAGGTCGTACACCAATGGCTTCGGGGCCATGACCGGCGGCCCGCACGCAGACCCGGCTGACCGCCCCCATTTCGGGGTGACGCTGATGCGTCCGCGCAGCCGAGGCCGCGTGACGCTGGTATCGCCGGACCCTGCCGTCCCGCCCGCGATCGCGCATCGGTACGACAGCGAGCCGTCGGATGTCGTGGCACTCGAGGTGGGTGCCGAACTAGCCCATCACCTGGCGGGAACGGGTTACCATGTGCGCGAATCGTTTTGGTCGACGTCGCAGCATCTTTCCGGGACGGCGCCGATGGGCACCGACGAGGATGAGTCGGTGCTGGACGAACAGTGCCGGGTCCGCGGCGTCGACGGACTGTGGGTAGTGGACGGTTCGATCATGCCGAGCATCACCAGCCGGGGTCCGCACGCCACCATCGTGATGATCGGCCACCGCGCTGCTGAGTTCATCCTGCGGTGACGCGGCCCAGCCTGACGAGGGTTTCGGCGAGCAGGGTGGCCGCGACGACGCCGTCGATGACCGGCACGCCCAGGCGCTGGGTCAGCGGGGCCGCGAACTTGGCCATAGCCGCGCAGCCCAACACGATCGCGCGACTGCCGTCCTGTGCGAGGGCGTGTTCGCAGAGCTCACCGATCGGGTAGACGGTCATGGGATCGGAGTCGATCGTCAGCACGGGGATGTCGCTTGCGTGCACGCCGAGGCATTGGCCAGGGGTATACGCCTTCGCCAGTGCCCACGCGCGCGGCACCGTCGTCGACATGGAGGTCACCACCGAGAAGCCACCCGCGGTCAGTGCGGCGGCGTGCATGGCGGCCTGGGCGATGCCGAGTACCGGGCCGTCGACGAGGGCGCGCGCCTGGTCCAACCCCGGATCGCCGAAGCATGCGATGACGTAGGCGTCCGGCCGGTCCTTCGGACGTATTGCTGCGCGCTCGAACTCCGCGAGAAGGTGTGGGACACAGCGCTGTTCATCGTCGTCGTTCTCGATGCTGGCCGGCCCGCTGGTGGGGTTCGTCGCCTCGACGATGACGTCGGAGGTTGCGGCGGCACGGGCACTGGCCTCGATGTCCCGCGTCATCGAGGGGGTCGTGTTCGGGTTGACGAGAAGGAGGCGCACTGCTCAAGCCTAGGTGCCGGTCAGGCGCGGTGCTGACCACGCGTTCGCATGCGCCGCACGAGACGCAGCTGCTGGTCGTCGCGGCCGGGCGCCCACAGTCCGATCACCACGGCACCGATGGCGACGGTGATGGCGAGCGCGAGTTGTGAGGTGTGCATCGCCTCGATGAAGGCGGCCTTACTGAGCTCGGCAAGGTGTGCCCCCTGCGGACCGATGCGCTTTGCCACCTCGATGGCCTGCCCGAGGGAGTCGACGGCCGCATCGCGCACTGGTGCGGGGAACCCGGTCAAACGCGGACTGAGCGCGTCGGAGTACTTGGCCGCCAGCAGGGAACCGGCCAGCGCGATGCCGAGGGCGGCCCCCATCTCGCGGGTGGTGTCGTTGACGGCCGATGCCACCCCCTGCTTGTCGTCGGGAGCGGTATTCATGATGGCGGAAGTCGTTGGTGCGGTTAGTAATCCGATTCCAACACTCATCACCACCATCGGCCAAGCCATGTCCCAGTACGTCGAGTCCACCTCGACCCACCGGAGGAAGAAGAAGCCTGCGGAGATCAGCGCCAGGCCGGTGAAGACGACCAGGCGCAGGCCGACGCGGGGCAGGTACCAGAACGACGTGGCAGACAGCACCAGGATCGGGCCCATGATCGGGGCAAGCGACATGGCGGTCTTGATCGGGTCGTAGCCAAGGATCAGCTGCATGTGCTGCATCATGATGAAGAAGAAGCCGAACATCGCGAGGAAGAACACGGTGATCGCCGCCGCTCCCGTTGCGAATGTCGGATTGGCGAAGAGTCGGACGTCGAGTAGCGGCTGACGCGTGCGCAGTTCGATCGCTCCGAAGGCGATCGACATCACCACGCCACCGACGATGCATCCGATCACCAAGGCATCGGACCAGCCGCGCGCAGGGGCTTCCAGGATGCCGAAGACCAGGATTGCGACCCCTCCGCCGATCACGCTGGCGCCCAGCCAATCTAGCGGCTTGGGCTCTGACTCCTTCGACGTTCCGACCGTGAGCGTCAGTACGAAGATGAGCGCGGCCGCGCCGGCGAACCCCCAGAAGATGGACTGCCACGACCAGAAGTGGAGCAGACCGCCGGAGCCGAGCATTCCGACGACGGCTCCGGTGCCCGCGGTGCCCGCCCAGATGCCAACGGCCTTGTTGCGCTGGTCTTTCGGGTACGCCGCGGTGAGTAAGGACAACGTCGCGGGCATGACGAACGCGGCGCCTACACCCGCCACGCCCCGGGAGATGATGAGGTGCACGGGGTCCGACCAGATGATCGGGGCGACGGACGCGAGGGCGAACACCACGAGTCCGACGAGCAGCGCGCCGCGCCTTCCGTACCTGTCGCCAAGCGCGCCTGCCGGCAGCAACAGGCAGGCCAGGGTCAGCGTGTAACTGTCGACGATCCACGTCAGTTGGGTCTGGCTGGCTGAGGTCGCCCTCGCGATGTCTGGCAGTGCCGTGTTCAGTGCGACCATCGAGGAGATCACCAGGAGGACGCCGAGGCATGCGACGAACAGCGTCCAGACTCTGGACCCAGCGGGCAAGCCCGCCAGCCGGGGGTCGGTAGGCTGACCAGGCCGGGAGAGAGTGTCGACCACGAGGTCGCTCCTTCCGGCGATACGATGTTTTCGAGACTCGCCGTCTACAACAGAGACTAACAGTCTTGTTTCCCAATGTGGAGGGGCGTGAAACATGGCAACGGTGCGTACCGACCCGCGGCCGGCTCGCTCTCGGGCGCGTCTGCTCGATGCCGCGACCGCGTTGTTGCGGTCGGGCGGACCCAGTGCGGTCACCGTCGACGCGGTAACCCGGGCCTCGAACGTCGCGAGGGCGACGTTGTACCGCCACTTCCCCAGCGGAAACGACTTGCTGGCGGCGGCTTTTCACGCGCTGATCCCGCCTGTGCCGATTCCACCGGACGAGGGCACGCTGCGGGACCGGCTGATCGCTGCGCTGCAGGGGTTCTCGGATTTGATCGCGGAGGCGCCCATCAGCCTTGCTGCGATGTCGTGGTTGGCGCTGGGTGGCGACTTGGAACAGATGCGCTGGGGCAACGACAAGCGGTCCGAGAGTCCAGAGGTGCAGACGCTTCGGGAGCGGGTGGCCGAACAGTATGCTGCCCCGTTCGACAACATCTTCGACAGTCCCGTCGCCCAGGCCGAACTGGGTGAGGTCGACCGGACGCGAGCGGCGTTACTCCTGCTCGGCCCGATCGTGCTTGGCAAGCTCAGTACGCTGTCGGACTTCGACTATCGTCAGATCGCCGAAGCCGCCGTCGATGGCTTCTTGGCCACGCACGCCAAGAAGCCCGCTCCGTAACTACTTGAACGAGTATCGAATTGGCAGGTGCTTGAGCCCGCCTACGAACGTCGTCGCACTCAGTTCTGGCGCCCCGGTCAACTCGATCGAGTCCAATCGGGCCACCATCTCGGTGAACAGGCTGCTCATCTCCATGCGCGCCAACGCGGCGCCGAGGCAGAAGTGGACGCCGTACCCGAAGGCGACGTGCTTGTTGGGGTCACGCCCGACGTCGAAGCGGAACGGGTCGGTGAACACCTCTTCGTCGCGGTTGCCGGAGACGTATGCCAAGTAGACGGACTCACCCTTGGCGATGTCGACCCCGCGCACCTGGGTGTCTGCGCTGGCGGTCCGCATGAATTCCTTGACGGGAGTTGACCATCGGATCATTTCCTCGACCGCGGTGCCCATGAGGCCCGGGTCGCTGCGCAGTCGGTCGAGTTCTGCGGGGTTGTCGATCAACGCGCGCATTCCGCCCGAGATGCCGTCCTTGGTGGTGTCGTGTCCGGCGCTCGCGATGATGACGTAATACGAGGCGGTATCGACGTCGGAGAGCGGTTCGCCGTCGATGCGGCCGTTGGCGATGGCCGAGGCCAAGTCGTCGGTCGGGTGCTCGCGCCGAGACGCCGTCAGCTTGGAGAAATAGGCGAAGAAGTCGAGCAGCACGGCCAGCTGATCCTCGAGCGAGCCGCCGTCACGCTTGTACTCGTCGTCGTCACCGCCGAACATCTCCTGGGTCAGGGCGTGCATGCGACCGAAGTCGGACTCCGGCAGGCCGAGCAGCGACATGATCACGTACAGCGGGAAGTCGACGGCGATGTCGGTCACGAAGTCGCATTCCGGGCCGATGTCGGCCATCTTGTCGACGTAGCGCTTCGCGAGCTCGTCGACCCTCACCTTCAGGTCGCGCATGGCCTTCGGGCGGAACCAGTCGGCTCCGATCTGGCGCACCTTGCGGTGGTGCGGATCATCCATGTGGATGAGTGTGCGCAATCCCATGCCCGCCTCGAGTTGCTCCTTGGCCATGTCGTCACCTGCGGCGGTGGTCAGCAGTGGGCGCGGCTCGCTGAGAAACAGTTCGTTGTCGCGTTCGATCGCCATGATGTCGGCGTGCTTGGTGATCGCCCAGAACGGCCGATACGGCGGATTGTCCACCCACGCAACGGGATTGTTGGCGCGCAGGTGAGTGAGCGCCGTATGGAGCCGTTCGTCGTCGGCGTACGCCGACGGATCGGCAAGAACCTTCGCGGCGTCATCAATCGTCGGCGTGCTCATTGAAACTCCTCACTCGCGGGCTGCTACTTGACGGGTGTCAAGTAGCAGTCTAAGTGGGCACGATGGAGTTCTAGACCCGATTGTCCTCATTCGCCATCAGTAGGCTCGGAACCCGTGCGCTCCCCATCGGTCCGGCAGGTTGCCCGGAGTGCGACCGCGTTGATCGTCGTCGCGCTGCTGACGCTGGGCTGCGGGCGCGGCGACGGGGCCGCTCCTGCGCCGCCGGGGCCACCACCCGACCCGGCCTTGGCGCAGACGGCGACGGGCGAGGTGCGCGGCCTTGTCGCGCCCGACCATCGGCTGTTCGCGGGAATTCCGTACGCCGCGCCGCCCGTCGGCCCGCTGCGCTGGCAGCCGCCGATGCCCGCAGCCTCGTGGCCGGGGGTGCGCGACGCGACCACGCGGGGTCCGCGATGCATCCAGGACATGAGCGACTTCGAGCGAGGCCGGAACTCTTCGGAGGACTGTCTGACGCTGAACGTCTGGACCCCGCCGCCGTCCAATGAGCGGCGGCCAGTGATGATCTGGATCCACGGCGGCGGCTTCATCAATGGCAGCGGTGGCATCTACGACTCGCAGCGGATGACGGCACGCGGCGACATCGTCGTCGTCACCCTGAACTATCGCCTTGGCGCACTGGGCTTCTTGGCGCACCCATCACTCGGGCCCGCGGGCGAGGTGGGCAACTACGGGCTGGCCGACCAGCAGGCGGCGTTGCGTTGGGTACGTGACAACATCGCGAACTTCGGCGGTGATCCGGACAAGGTGACCATCGCAGGCGAGTCGGCAGGCGGAATGTCGGTGTGCGACCACCTCGTTGCGCCGGGATCGGCGGGGCTGTTCCGGGCGGCGATCGTCCAGAGCGGTCCGTGCCAAGCCCAGATCCCGCTGCCCGAGGCGGAGCGCATCAGCCTCGACTACGCGCGCGACGCCGGGTGTGGCGATCCGGTCACCGCGCCGCAGTGCTTGCGCGCGCTGCCCGCAGACAAGCTGAGAAATCCCGTGTGGTACTTCCGGATTGGCGACGACACGTTGAGTGGACCGGTCACGGGAACGAAGGCTCTGCCCGTCGACCCCATGGCGGCGTTCGCGTCAGGAACTGCAGCGAAGGTGCCCATGTTGATCGGTACCAACCGCGACGAGTTCACGCTGTTCGTCGCCCTGCAGTACCTGCGGTTGGGGCACAGGTTTCCGGCCGAGGCGTACCCGCACTTGCTGTCGGACACGTTCGGGGTCGGCGCGCCCGCCATCGCCGCACACTATCCTTTGGAGCACTACGCAGGCAGCGCGGCGCTGGCCTATTCGGCCGCGGTTACCGACGGCGTATTCGCCTGCGTCGCAGACCGAATGAGCGAGCAGTTGGCCGCTAGCAGCACCGTCTACTCGTACGAGTTCAACGACCCCGCACCACCGACACCAGACCCGTTGCGTACCTTGCCGTTTCCCGTGGGTGCCAGCCATTCGCTCGAGCTTCGGTACCTCTTCGACGTGGGTGGGGCGCCACCGCTGAACCCGGCCCAGCAGGCGTTGTCGGACCAGATGATCGACTACTGGAGCGGGTTCGTCGCCACCGGTGAGCCCGGCGGCGATCAGCCGAAATGGCCCGCGCTCGGCACCAACCCCGCCGCGGAAAATCGGTTGTCATTGCAGCCCGATGGCAGCAGGCTGGTGACCGATTTCGACCAAAGACACCAGTGTGGCTTCTGGGCCGGCATGAAGGGGTGACCGACGATGGCGACTCCCGATCCGGCGGTGTTCGGCGACGAGTGGGCGCGGGCCTGGAACGCGCACGACGTTGAGGCGGTGCTCGCGCACTTTCACGACGACGTCGTATTCAGCTCGCCGGTGGCCGCGCGACTGCTGCCCGAGACCGGGGGAGTGGTGCATGGCAAGGCTGCGCTGCGGGACTACTGGGTGGCCGCACTGAAGGTGGTGCCCGAGCTGCACTTCGACGTCATCGGCGTGTATCGCGGCGAGTCGCTGCTGGTAATCAACTACCGCAATGAACGGGGCGGCCTGGTCAACGAGGTGCTGGTGTTCGACGGCGGCCTGGTGCGCGAGGGCCACGGCACCTACCTGCATACCTAGCACACGACCGGTAAGTGCCCTTCGGCTAACGCTGGTAGCTTGGCGACGCGTCGCCTCGTTGCGGCTGGATCGTCGCCGAGTGGATGCCGCACGCCCAAAAGTGGGGTTTAGCCGCGACATCCGCGTGTCAGTGGCCCCGGATCGGCTTCACCTGTGTGACGGGTGTGACGCAATCTGTAATTTCAGCAACTTGTCAGAGAAATTTTTTCGGACCCTTGGCAAACACGGTGTCGACCGACTCGTGACAATGCTGGCGACAACGGGCGACGCCCGCCGCCTGTTTGCATCAGCAAACAATCTCAGAGGTCGCGGGGAGCCCTTCGGGATGCTTGACTCCGCAAAGTGACCGGTACCCGGGTGTACCCCTATTTGTTGCGGTTGGGTAACCAAGACCTCACTGCGCAGCAAACTCGGCCACATTACTACGGGGTAAGTACGTGTAACGCTTAACCAATTCGCGTCGCTAAGGAAGCAATATCTTTGTTATTTGCTGCACCGTCAATCATATGGCTGACCGGCAACGACTTGGTACTTAGGGAATCTATAGGCATAGTTAACCGGTCAAATTATGGCAGCCACTGCCTCTTTTTCAATTTGTTCTTACTCACCAGTAGTAACGATTACTTTCCCTGTGTCGGGGGTCACGTTGAGGGTTTTAAGGAGAGGTCATGCACGAAGCTGTTCGTCCACACGCCGCGGCAGGCGTCGCGCTGTTGGCAGCCAGCGCCCTTGCGGTTTCGCCGTTAACACCGCCCATGCCGGATGTTCAGGCGACGGTCCAACGCGCGGTGTCGTCGGTTGCGGTGGAGCTCGACGCCGTCGTCAATCCGCTCGAATCGTTCACGCAACTGGTACTCAACACGGCCAACAACGTCGCCGGTCTGGGCACTCAGTTCGCGACCGATCCCGCCCCGATCCTGGGCCAACTGATCACGAATCAGGGCGCCAACGCCGCAGTCCTCGGAGACGCACTGCAGCAGGCCATTACGTTCTACCAGGGCTTCTTGCCGACCATTCCGAGCCAGCTTCAGACGATCGCCGACCAACTGAAGGCGGGCGACATCGCAGACGCGGTCAACAGCGCATTCCAGCTTCCCCTCGGGGCGGCGCTGGGGTTGGCCGTTGCGTTGCCGGCCATCAACCAGATTGCCGTCAACTCCTCACAGAACTTCGCAAACGCCGTCAACGCCATCGCCGGTCCCGATTCACCGGTGCTGCTCCTTGCGCTCACCGCGATCACACCGGTCTACGCCGGGCTTACCAACTTCGGTACGCAAGCCCAAGACGTGCTCGATTCAGTCAAGAGTGGCGACCTACCGGATGCGATAGGCGCTGCACTCAGCATTCCGACTGAAGTCGTGAACGGCATTCTGAATGGAACGGGCGCCATCGAAGGCCTTCCGGGCGTTACGAGCCCCGGACTGCTGACGTCGGCCGCCAATCAATTCGGCGCCGGCCTCGTTTCCGGATTGCTCGGCCTCCGCGACACCATTGCGGACTCGCTCAAGCCGCTCGCGCCGCCTACCTCCGCATTCTCGACGCTTGCCGCACCCGCGGCGAAGACCGTCACCCTGAAGTCGCTCGAGGCCGCGCCGCCGAAGACGGAAGCCGATGCGACGGCGGACGATTCGACTGCCGCCACCGATGCGACGGCCAAGGATTCGACCGCCGCTAAGGATGCGACTGCCAAGGACGCGACGGCCAAGGACGCGACTGCCGCCAAGGATGTGACGTCCAAGGATGCGACCACCAAGGACGCGACGGTCAAAGATTCGACCAAGGATGCGACCACCACCAAGGGCGTCTCCTCGACGAAGTCGGCCACCGACACCAAGGATGCCGCCGGCACGAGCGACACGACCACGAAGCCCGCCAAGGCGGACAAGACTGGTCGGCATCGTGCGCAGGCCGACAACCCGGTGAGCTCAGCGGTCAAGAAGATCCGCGACTCGGTGAAGAAGGCCTCCGGCGAGTCCAAGCACGCGAAGGCGGATTCAGGGTCGTCCAAGTCGAGTAAGTAGTAAGCGCAACGTCGATCGGCCCCCTCCGCGGAGGGGGCCGATTGCTTTGTGGGGAGCCCCTCCGTCCAGGCCCAAGGCTCGCGAGCGGCCAGGGGCGTCGTCGAGTGAATCGGAACCTTGACGTCGCGGAGCCCCGGATGCTAAGCAGGTGCACAGCACATGAGGCTTTCCTATCCACCCGGTCCCGACCCGAGCCTGGGGAGGCCCGCGGTGGCGCTGCAACAAATTCAATCGAACGAACGTCGATCACCAACCCAACGAGTGAAAGAGCACAGAATGACGCTGCAGTCGGTAATCGAAGAGTTGCGTGAGCGCCCCGGAACCGGGGACGCGATTGCGGTCATCGATCCCGTGACGGAAGAACAGATCGCCGAGTTCACCGATTGCGGTGCAGAAGCCGTCGACGAGGCCGTGACGCGTGCGCGCGCCGCCTTCGACGCGGGCGTGTGGTCCGGCCTGCCCGGCCGCGAGCGGGCGAAGATCATGTGGCGTATCGCCGATCTCATCGAGGAGCACGCCGACGAACTCGCCGAGCTCGATTCCGCCAACACCGGCATGCCCTTGATGCAGGCCAAGCTGATCGTGCCCACCAGCGCCGAGTTCTTCCGCTACTACGCCGGATGGTGTTCGAAGCTCAACGGCACCGCCTACGACGTCAAGACCAGTGGCATTGCGTCGGACACGTATGTCGACATGCACGCCTACACGCTGAAGGAGCCGTATGGCGTTGTGGGCCTGATCTTTCCGTGGAATGGCCCCATCTTCAACGCGTGCGCCAAGCTTGCGCCTGCGCTGGCCGCGGGTTGCAGCATGCTCGTCAAGCCCGCCGAGGAGACTCCGCTCTCGGCGGTGCTGCTCAACAAGCTCATCGCCCAGGCCGGTGTGCCAGACGGCGTCGTCAACCTCCTCACCGGATACGGCCACACCGTGGGAGCGGCGATCACCGCGCACCCCGGCGTAGACAAGGTCGCCTTCACCGGGTCGACCGAGGTCGGCAAGTTGATCGTGCAGGCGTCTGCGGGCAACCTCAAGAAGGTCATGCTCGAACTCGGCGGCAAGTCGCCAGTGCTGATCTACGACGACGCCGACCTCGACAAGGCCATCATGATGGCAGCGATGGGCATCTTCGTGCACTCCGGCCAGGGGTGTGTATGTGGCTCAAGGATTTTCGTGCAGCGAGGCGTCTTCGAAAAGGTCGTCGACGGTATCTCGATGATGGCGAACAACCTGAAGCTCGGCGGCCCCAAGGAAGAGGGCAGCATGATCGGCCCGCTGATCAGTCAGAAGCAGCTGACACGCGTGATGGGCTACATCGACGAGGGCAAGGCCGATGGTGTCGACGTGGTCACGGGCGGGCACCGCCTCGACCGGAAGGGCTACTTCGTACATCCGACGGTGCTCACCAACGTCGATCCCGCGACGAGCCGGCTCTACAAGGAAGAGATCTTCGGACCCGTCGTGCCGATCATTCCGTTCGACGACGACGACGAAGCGGTGGCAATGGCCAACGACACCACCTATGGACTCGCCGCCACCGCGTGGACAACCAACCTCAGCCGTGCACACCGGCTGGCGAAGCGTCTGCAGGCGGGCACGGTTTCGTTGAACTGCCAGTTGGTCTTCGACCACGACGTGCCGTTTGGCGGCTACAAGCAGTCCGGTTGGGGCCATGAGTTCGGACGCGAAGGCGTCGACGCCTACATGAAGACGAAGTCGGTCTGGGCTCAGCTCTGACGTCTTGGCTCGCCGTTGGCATAGCGGCTTTGGCGTAGCGGCTTTGGCGTAGCCGAAACTACTTCGCAAAAAAGTGTGGGAAGTTCTGCACCCGGTTGCTCCTAGCTGACGAACGCGGCCCACCGAAGGGTCGCGACAACGGCAAGGAGACCCAAGTGAAGAACACCGCGACCCCCCGCAAGCTGACTCGCTTCCAGTACGCAGCGACGCTGCTCGGCGCCCTGGCCTTCGTGGCCTTGGCTCCGGCGATCGCCAACGCCCAGCCGGTGGGGTCCGCTGGCGCTGACGGCGGATGCCACTACACCGACAAGGACGGTTACGACATCCCGATCGACGACGGCCAGGGCGTCATCGTCGACGGGAAGACCGTCACGTGCAGCGGTGGAACCATCACCGTCAGCGCTGCGCCGAGTCGCAGCGTCGGCACCAAGCCGGTCTTGACCGGAACGCCGCAGAAGGCGCCGGTGCTGAACCGTAACGCGATTACCTCCAAAGCCAGCTGAGCCCCGGTCGATCAGCCCGCCACCTGACGCGAGGTGGCGGGCTGAATGACGCATGCCTCCAGCGCCCCCTTGTGTACTACTATCTGCGTATGAACGTAGCTATGCAGCCACCTGGGCAGCGGCTCGATGACGACCAGGTGGGCCTGATGGTCGAGATCTTCCGGATGCTGGCCGACGCCACCCGAGTGCGGGTGCTGTGGGCGCTGGTCGACCGCGAGCTATCGGTCAACGATCTCGCTGAGCACGTCGGCAAGCCTGCGCCGTCGGTGTCACAGCATCTGGCGAAGCTGCGGATGGCGCGACTCGTGCGCACCCGCCGTGACGGCACGACCATCTTCTACAGCCTGGAGAACGAGCACGTCCGTCAACTGGTCAGCGATGCCGTGTTCAACGCCGAGCACGCCAGCCCCGGCGTGCCCGGCCACCACCGCGGAGCCGGCGAGGTCGCGGTGTTGCCCCCGCAACGCAACCGAGAGGCGAGGGGTCGATGAGCCACGTCGACACGGACTACCACGACCACGTCCATCCCAAGGGGATGCGCGGCGTGGTGCGCGAGCTCTTCGCCCCGCATAGCCACGACGCCTCCGACAGCGTCGACGACGCCTTGGAGTCCAGCACGATCGGTATCCGCGCGGTCAAGATCAGCCTGATCGCACTCGGCATCACCGCCGCGTTCCAGGTCGTCGTCCTGATCATGTCGGGGTCGATTGCGCTGGCAGCAGACACCATTCACAACTTCTCGGATGCCCTGACGGCCATCCCGTTGTGGATCGCTTTCGTCCTTGGTCGCAAGGCGGCGACGAGGCGGTACACCTACGGCTTCGGGCGAGCCGAGGACCTCGCCGGACTGTTCGTGATTCTGATGATCGCGTTGTCTGCGATCATCGCCGGATACGAAGCGATCCGACGGCTGGTCAATCCGATCACCATCGACCACCTCGGCTGGGTGATCGCCGCAGGAGTCATCGGTTTCGCAGGCAACGAACTGGTCGCTGTTTACCGGATTCGGGTGGGCCGCCAAATCGGCTCAGCGGCCCTCGTCGCTGACGGCTTGCACGCCCGGACCGACGGGTTCACCTCGCTAGCAGTGGTTTTCGGGGCTATCGGCGTATGGCTCGGGTTTCCGCTGGCCGATCCGATCGTCGGGCTGATCATCACCGTGGCGATCGTCGCGGTACTCCGGACGGCGGTCCGCGACGTGTTCCGGCGCCTGCTCGACGGCGTCGATCCGCAGCTAGTGGACGCCGCCGAAGCCGCCTTGGCTGGTGAACCGGGTGTGGTCGGCGTGCGGAGCGTACGCATGCGGTGGATCGGACACCGCCTGCACGCGGACGCCGAACTCGACATCGAAGCCGATACCAGCCTCGCCGACGCTCACCAGGTAGCGCACCGGGCCGAGCACGCACTCACCCATGCGGTACCGAAGCTCGCGAGCGCTTTGATTCACGCCTATCCGGCCGGACCGGGATAGACGCTCAGTTCGCAGGGGTGACCCACGTGGTGATGTCGGCGTGGACGACCTCGACGCCGTGGCGGTCGGTGACGCTGACGGGCACGACGAGGTCCGTGCCCTCGGTGACGGCGCCGAAGTCGGGTGGGTCGATTCGGGCCGTCGCGCGCAGCGACGTGGTGGCCTTCGCCAGGTACTGAACGGTCATCGCCTTGGGGATCCAGCGATGCGTGGTCGGCACGGTGGCCTCCATGAGCATGCCCATAGGCCATCTCCGCCGCGTTGCAGGATGCGATGGCATGCACCGTGTGGAGGTGGTTGTGCACCAGGAACCACTTGGGTACGTCCACCTCGGCCAACCCCGGCTCCATCCGCCTGACGTGCGGCAGCACCGAGGCGAAGTAGGGCACGCGGGCCATGGCGGCGATCGAGAACATCACGCTTCCGCCCGGGCGTCCTGACAGCTGACTCCAGGCGCGGTAGGTCGGCGTTTGCGTACTCACCAGCCCTACCTTACTCCGGAGTAAGGTAGGGCTGGTCGGCAGCAGTCGCGGTGGCAGTTGTAGCGCTGCGGTCGTGGTGGGGGAGACTAGGTCGGCCTGCAGAGGAATGCGCTGAGTCGGCCCTGATCAGGGATTTGGCTGACGTGACCTTTTGAGGCATACTGTTCGGGTTGCCTTGAGCCAGGTTCGCCTGGTCGGGCATACGACCGGCGCCCTTGCGGGCGCGTCCGGTCCCAACCTCGATCGTGGCGGAAGTTTTCGGCGCGGACGAGCGTGTGCAAGGGCGACACGCCCGAGCGCGGGGGTCGGTGAACCACAGACAGGTAAACAGCGGCGGCATAAGCCAGCGCGCTGCGCTCGGGACACCGAGGGCACGCGCACGAAGACCAGGCCCGAGCACGGGCCCGTTAATAGTGAGGTAGGACAAGCGTGGCGGGACAAAAGATCCGCATCAGGCTCAAGGCCTACGACCACGAGGCGATTGACGCCTCGGCGCGCAAGATCGTGGAAACGGTCACCCGTACGGGCGCCAGCGTGGTCGGTCCGGTGCCGCTGCCGACGGAGAAGAACATCTACTGCGTCATCAGGTCCCCGCATAAGTACAAGGACTCGCGGGAGCACTTCGAGATGCGTACACACAAACGTCTTATCGACATCCTCGACCCGACGCCGAAGACCGTTGACGCGCTCATGCGCATCGATCTTCCGGCGAGCGTCGACGTCAACATCCAGTAGGAGACCCGAAAGAAATGGCTAGAAAAGGCATTTTGGGCACCAAGCTGGGCATGACGCAGGTGTTCGATGAGAACAACCGAGTCGTCCCGGTGACGGTCGTCAAGGCCGGCCCCAATGTGGTGACACGCATCCGCACCCCGGAGCGTGACGGCTACAGCGCAGTCCAACTCGCGTACGGCGAGATCAGCCCGCGCAAGGTGAACAAGCCGGTCGCCGGACAGTTCGCCGCCGCCGGTGTGAACCCGCGTCGTCACCTCGCAGAGTTCCGGCTGGACGACGAGGCCGCCGCCGCCGAGTACGAGGTGGGTCAGGAACTGACCGCCGAGATCTTCGCCGACGGCAGCTACGTCGACGTGACGGGTACCAGCAAGGGCAAGGGCTTCGCAGGCACCATGAAGCGTCACGGCTTCAAGGGCCAGGGCGCCAGCCACGGCGCGCAGGCCGTGCACCGTCGGCCCGGCTCGATCGGTGGCTGCGCCACCCCGGGTCGCGTCTTCAAGGGCACGCGCATGTCGGGTCGGATGGGTAGCGATCGCATCACCACGCAGAACCTGGTGGTGCACAAGGTCGACGCCGAGAACGGCGTGCTGCTGATCAAGGGCGCCATTCCTGGCCGCAACGGCGGGCTCGTCGTAGTCCGCAGTGCGATCAAACGAGGTGAGAAGTAATGGCTTCGAAGAAAATCGACGTCCGCACGCCGGGCGGCAAGAACGACGGCAGCGTCGAGTTGCCCGCCGAGCTGTTCGACGTCGAGCCGAACATCGCGCTGATGCACCAGGTGGTCACCGCGCAGCTCGCGGCGGCCCGTCAGGGCACCCACTCCACCAAGACCCGCGGTGAGGTCTCCGGCGGCGGCAAGAAGCCGTACCGCCAGAAGGGCACCGGTCGCGCCCGTCAGGGCTCGACGCGTGCGCCGCAGTTCAAGGGTGGCGGCGTCGTGCACGGCCCCCAGCCGCGCGACTACAGCGAGCGGACCCCGAAGAAGATGATCGCCGCCGCGCTTCGTGGGGCGCTTTCCGACCGGGCCCGCAACGACCGGATCCATGCGATCACTGAGGTCATCAGCGGTCAGACGCCGTCGACCAAGAGTGCCAAGGACTTCCTCGGCACCCTGACCGACCGCCGCAAGGTGCTGATCGTCATTGGCCGCAGCGACGAGGTCAGTGCCAAGAGCGTGCGCAATCTGCCTGGCGTGCACGTGCTCTCGCCGGATCAGCTCAACACCTACGACGTGCTCAACGCCGACGACGTGGTGTTCAGCGTCGAGGCGCTGAACGCGTACATCGAACGTTCGACGAAGGTCGAAAAAGACACAGCGGAGGTGTCGGCCTGATGGCAACTGTGACTGACCCGCGGGACATCATTCTGGCCCCGGTCATCTCGGAGAAGTCCTATGGGCTCATCGAGGACAACACCTACACGTTCGTCGTTCACCCGGACTCGAACAAGACGCAGATCAAGATCGCGATCGAGAAGATCTTCAGCGTCAAGGTCGATTCCGTGAACACGCTCAACCGTCAGGGCAAGCGCAAGCGGACCCGCAGCGGCTACGGCCAACGCAAGAGCAGCAAGCGCGCCATCGTCACGCTGGCCGCAGGCAGCAAGCCAATCGACCTGTTCGGAGCACCGGCGTAACGGCCGGCGGAAGCACAGAGGACTAAGACAGACATGGCTATTCGCAAGTACAAGCCGACGACCCCCGGTCGCCGCGGCTCCAGCGTCTCCGACTTCGCCGAGGTCACTCGGTCGACGCCGGAGAAGTCGCTGGTTCGCCCGCTGCACAGCACCGGTGGCCGCAACGCGCACGGACGCATCACCACCCGCCACAAGGGTGGAGGCCACAAGCGCGCCTACCGCGTCATCGACTTCCGTCGCCACGACAAGGACGGCGTCAACGCCAAGGTCGCGCACATCGAGTACGACCCGAACCGCACCGCCAACATCGCGCTGCTGCACTACCTGGACGGCGAGAAGCGTTACATCATCGCGCCGCAAGGACTCTCGCAGGGCGACGTGATCGAGCAGGGTCCCAACGCCGACATCAAGCCCGGCAACAACCTGCCGATGCGCAACATCCCGGCCGGTACGGTCATCCACGCCGTGGAGCTACGGCCAGGCGGCGGAGCCAAGCTGGCCCGCTCGGCAGGCACCAGCATCCAGCTGCTCGGCAAGGAAGGTGCATACGCCTCACTGCGCATGCCCAGCGGTGAAATCCGCCGCGTCGACGTGCGCTGCCGCGCCACCGTCGGCGAGGTCGGCAACGCCGAACAGTCGAACATCAACTGGGGCAAGGCCGGCCGTATGCGGTGGAAGGGCAAGCGCCCGACCGTCCGCGGTGTCGTGATGAACCCGGTCGACCACCCGCACGGCGGTGGCGAAGGTAAGACGTCCGGTGGTCGTCACCCGGTGAGCCCGTGGGGCAAGCCGGAAGGCCGCACCCGTAAGAACAAGCCGAGCGACAAGCTCATCGTCCGACGCCGGCGCACCGGCAAGAATAAGCGCTAGGAGTATCCAGCGATGCCACGCAGCCTGAAGAAGGGCCCGTTCGTCGACGACCATCTGCTCAAGAAGGTCGACGTCCAAAACGAGAAGAACACCAAGCAGGTCATCAAGACCTGGTCGCGTCGTTCGACCATCATCCCTGACTTCATCGGTCACACCTTCGCCGTCCACGACGGTCGCAAGCACGTGCCGGTGTTCGTCACAGAATCCATGGTCGGGCACAAGTTGGGCGAATTCGCTCCGACGCGCACGTTCAAGGGTCACATCAAGGACGACCGGAAAGCGAAGCGGCGGTAGGAAATGACGACAGCAACGACGAATCCGTCCACTTACCCCTCTGCGCAGGCGAAGGCGCGCTTCGTGCACGTCTCGGCATCCAAGGCGCGCCGGGTGATCGACCTCGTTCGCGGCAAGTCCGTGACCGAGGCGCTCGACATCCTGCGGTGGGCACCGCAGGCTGCCAGCGAGCCGGTTGCCAAGGTCATCGCCAGTGCGGCGGCCAACGCGCAGAACAACGACGGCCTCGATCCCACGACGCTGGTGGTCGCCACCATCCACGCCGACGAGGGCCCGACCGCCAAGCGCATCCGGCCGCGCGCCCAGGGGCGTGCGTTCCGGATCCGCAAGCGCACCAGCCACATCACGGTGATCCTGGAAAGTAGGCCGAGCCGTTCCGACAGGGGTGACTCGTCGACGAGCTCGACGCGCGCGCGCCGCGCCCAGGGCAGCAAGGCCGCCGCTACCAAGGCTCCGGCGAAGAAGGCACCCGCCAAGAAGGCTTCCGGAGCCGCCCCGGCGGCGACAAAGAGTACCGACAAGGTCACCGAGAAGGTCTCTGAGACTTCAGATTCGAAGGGAGGCTCGGAGTAGTGGGCCAGAAGATCAACCCCCACGGCTTCCGCCTCGGTATCACTACCGACTGGAAGTCGCGCTGGTACGCCGACAAGCAGTACAAGGAATACGTCAAGGAAGACGTCGCCATCCGGCGACGGCTGTTCCAGCCGTTCCTCATCGCGGCCACCCCGTCGTCGTCGCCCCGCAGGGTCGACCTCGAGCGTGCTGGCGTGGCCAAGGTGGAGATCGAGCGCACCCGTGACCGGGTTCGCGTGGACATCCACACCGCTCGTCCCGGCATCGTCATCGGCCAGCGCGGCCAGGCGGCGGACTCCATCCGCGGCGCCCTGGAGAAGCTGACCGGCAAGCAGGTTCAGCTGAACATCCTTGAGGTGAAGAACCCCGAGTCGGTGGCTCAGCTGGTCGCACAGGGCGTGGCCGAGCAGCTCAGCAACCGTGTCGCGTTCCGTCGTGCCATGCGCAAGGCGATGCAGTCCGCGATGCGTCAGCCGAACGTGAAGGGCATCCGGGTGCAGTGCTCGGGTCGTCTTGGCGGCGCCGAGATGAGCCGCTCGGAGTTCTACCGCGACGGTCGCGTGCCGCTGCACACGCTGCGTGCCGACATCGACTACGGCCTTTATGAGGCCAAGACCACCTTCGGCCGCATTGGTGTGAAGGTGTGGATCTACAAGGGTGACGTCGTCGGTGGTAAGCGCGAGCTCGCCGCCGCAGTTCCCGCCACCGCCGATCGGCCACGTCGCGACCGCCCGTCGGGCACGCGTCCGCGCCGCAGCGGTGCGTCGGGCACCACGGCCACCAGCACCGAAGCCGGCCGGGCGGCCACTGAAGAGGCGCCCGCCGAGACGTCGGCTGTTGCCACTGAGGCTCCGGCCGCAGAGACCGTGCAGAATTCGGAGAGCTAGTCATGTTGATTCCCCGCAAGGTCAAGCACCGCAAGCAACACCACCCGAGACAGCGTGGCATTGCTAGCGGTGGAACGACCGTGTCCTTTGGCGAGTACGGCATCCAGGCCCTTGGCCATGCCTACCTCACCAACCGGCAGATCGAGTCCGCTCGTATCGCCATCAACCGGCACATCAAGCGTGGCGGCAAGGTGTGGATCAACATCTTCCCGGACCGTCCGCTGACCAAGAAGCCCGCCGAGACCCGCATGGGTTCCGGTAAAGGTTCGCCGGAATGGTGGGTGGCCAACGTGAAGCCCGGACGCATTCTGTTCGAGCTCAGCTACCCAGACGAGAAGACGGCGCGGGAGGCACTCACCCGCGCGATCCACAAGTTGCCCATCAAGGCTCGCATCGTGACCAGAGAGGAGCAGTTCTGATGGCAGTAGGAACATCGCCGGGTGAACTGCGCGAGTTGACCGAAGAGGAGCTGATCGCACGCCTCAAGGAGTCGAAGGAAGAGCTCTTCAACCTTCGGTTCCAGACGGCGACCGGTCAGTTGGCGAACAACCGTCGGCTTCGCGTGGTGCGTCATGAGATCGCCCGCGTGTACACAATTTTGCGTGAACGTGAACTGGGTCTGGCGTCCGGACCCGCAGGAGATGATTCGTAATGGCAGAAACCAAGGGTCCCGCGCGGACTCCGCGCACCGAGAAGCCGCGTGGCCGTCGCAAGACCGTCATCGGCTACGTGGTCAGCGACAAGATGCAGAAGACCATCGTGGTCGAGCTCGAAGACCGCGTGAAGCACCCGCTGTACGACAAGATCATTCGGACCAGCAAGCGCGTCAAGGCTCATGACGAGAACGGCGACGCCGGCATCGGCGACCGCGTCTCGCTGATGGAGACCCGACCGCTTTCGGCCACCAAGCGCTGGCGCCTCGTCTCGATTCTCGAGAAGGCCAAGTAGCACTTCGCCCTCGTGGCAATCAACGTCCCTCACCCGCTTTGGCGGATGGGGGACGTTGTTCGTTTGAGGCCGTCAGGTCTCAATCACTTCTTGGATTGCCGCCAGACGCGCTCGAACGGCAACCGCCAGGCGTTAGGCGCGATCAACTGGTGAATTGCATTGGGGCCCCACGTGCCTGGCGCGTACGGCTTGGCGGGCGGTGGGTCTGCAAGCAGGGGAGCCGATCGCTCCCACAGCGATTCGATGCCCTCGGCGGTGGTGAACAACGTGTGGTCGCCGCGCATCGCGTCGAGGATCAGCCGCTCGTAGGCCTCCAATACGTCCCCGACGGAATCCACGTCCTGAGTCGAGAACTGCATGGACAACTTATCGAGCTTCATGCCGGGCCCCGGGCGCTTGCCGTAAAACGACAGTGACACCTTGGACGCGTCGGCCAGATCGAAGGTCAGGTGATCGGGCCCTTGCGCGCCAACTCCCGAACCAGCCGGGAACATCGTGCGCGGCGCCTCCCGGAACGCGATCGAGATGATGCGCATGCCTTCGGCCATCTTCTTGCCCGTGCGGAGATAGATCGGCACGCCGGCCCAGCGCCAGTTGTCGATGCCGACCTTCATGGCGATGAACGTCTCGGTATCGGAATCCCTTGCTACTCCCGGCAGTTCGCGGTAGCCAGTGAATTGTCCGCGGACCACGTCCGAACACTTGACCGGCAACATCGACCGGAACACCTTGTTCTTCTCCTCGCTGATGGCACGCGGCTCCAGCGCGGTCGGTGGTTCCATGACGACGAAGGCCATCACCTGCAGCAGGTGGGTGACGACCATGTCCTTGTACGCGCCGGTGCTCTCGTAGAAGTTCGCCCGCTCGTCCAGCCCGAGGGTCTCGGGGATGTCGATCTGGATGTGGTCGATGAAGTTGCGATTCCAGATCGGCTCGAACAGCCCATTGGCGAAGCGGAACGCCAGAATGTTCTGCGCGGCCTCCTTGCCGAGGAAGTGGTCGATGCGGAAGATCTGCGACTCCAGGAACGTCTGGTGAACGAAGTCGTTGAGCGCGACCGCGCTGTCGAAGTCGGTGCCGAACGGCTTCTCCATGACGACGCGCGAGCGCTCGACCAGATTGGCCTCGCGCAGCATCGTGATGACGGCGCGTGCGGCTTTCGGCGGTACCGAAAGATAGTGCAGCCGACGCGCTTCGGGTCCAAGCTTGGCCTCGGCCTCGGCCACCGCGGCGGCCAAAGCTTCGGGCCCGGCGCCCTGCGGGACATAGTTGAGCACCTCGGCGAAGCGACCCCACTGCTCGTCGGTGAGCTTGTGGGTGCCGAACTCCTCGACCGCGTGCCGCGCGAGCTCGCGGAACTCGTCCACGGTGAGCTCCTCCAGCGAGGTCCCGATGAGCTGGATGTCCGGCGCGAGCTCCGACTGGTCGAGGTACGCCAAGCCGGGGATCAGCTTCCGCTTGGCCAGATCGCCGGTCGCCCCGAACAGCACGATGACGTGGGGATCGACCGAAACATCGTCATAACGGTGCGGGCGTGCCTCGGGTGCGGGGTACGAGATGGTCTGCGGCTGCTTCTTCGTCGACACCCCCGCATACTTCCACCGACTCGGTAGCCGTGCATGGCACTCGGTGCTCAGGTCACCAGGCCGTCGCGTTCACGTCGACGCTCCGTCACCCGAACGCGAGTCGCTGTTCGCCGTCGCGATCTCGACGCCGATCCCGTCGAGTAAGCGCCGCACGCCCCAGTCGAGACCGGAGCGCGGATCGTCGTCGGCGTCGTCGAACACGCCCTCGGTCAGCGCGGCCGCCAGGGCCGGGAACCGCGCTGGGTCCATCAGCCGCCGAAGCAACGCGGGATATTGCGTCGCGTCCAGTGAGCCGGCTTCGAGGTCCAGTGCCGCCGCGCCACGGACGAAGTGCAGTACCGCGATGACGGCGGCCAGCTTGTCGCGTTCGGCGAGCGGGGTCGCTGCCATGGTGCCGAGTCCGGCGTCGAGCCAGGCCAACTGTCCCGGGTCGGCGGGCGGACCCGAGGAGGCCGCCGCCAGGATCCACGGGTGTTGGTGATAGACGTCCCACAATCCATTGGCCCAATTCGAAAGGGCGTCACGCCAATTCGTGTCATCCGACGCTGCGGGCGGAGGTGCGGGCGCCTCGGAGAGCATGAACACCACCAACTCGTCCTTGTTGGCGACATGGCGATACAGCGACATGGTTCCGCAACCCAGTCGCTCGGCCAGGCGGGCCATCGACAGGGCGCTCAGGCCGTCGGCATCGGCCAGTTCGATCGCCGCCGTGACGATTCGCTCGCGGGTCAGGCCGCTGGCCCTGCGCGCGGGATTCGGTCCGCGCCACAGCAGTTCGAGCGCGCGCGGGAGGGGCGTCTCGGCGGCTTCATCGCTGGTCATATGGACCTCAGGCTAACCCATCGCGGAGCCACCGCGTATGCCGTACGCTCAACGCGTATGACATACGCACAACGGTGGTCGGCGGTTCTGCTGTTCGTGGTCACCGCGTTTCTGGTCTTGTCACTACCTCCCTATTTGACAGTCGACCCAGCGCGATCGCGCGTGCCGTCGACCTTCGGCCTGCACTACCCGTTGTTGATCGCCCACATCGCGCTCGCCACCGTGGCGATCGTGACGGCGCTGGTGCAGAGCTCGCCGGGCGTGCGCGCCAGGTGGCCGCGAGTGCATCGCCGCGCAGGAAGGGTGTACGTGCTCGCGGCGTTGCTGGCGGCGGCGTTTGGCATGGTCATAGGCGCAGCGACACCGTTCGGTTCCATCCTTGCCGTCAGCAACGTGGTGCTGGCCGCGTTGTGGCTCTGGTTCACCGTCAACGGGTACGTGGCCGCGCGCCGTCGCCGATTCGCCGCCCATCGACGCCATATGCTCCGCAGCGTCACGCTCGCGTTCTCCATCATTACCAACCGGATCTGGAGCCCGATTCTCTACCTCGCCCTGCAATCACTGCGGGACACCGTCTTTGGCGGCGACGAACAGCGGTTCATCTGGTTGGTGGCGGGCCTATCGGGTTGGCTCGGATGGACGGTTCCGCTAGTCGCGGTGTCGTGGTGGCTGACTCGCAGACCCCACGTGTCGCCATCGTCAATTCCTCAGTCGCCGGATACGTTGCGGGTGTAACCTCCGGGCGACCACCGACCCCCGGACGGGGCAATGACAGCTGAGGCGAAATGGCAGCAGAGTTCACCGGCAAGATCGAGCTCGACATCCGCGACTCGGTTCCCGACTGGGGCCCCTACCAAGCGCCAGTCGCGCCGCCCGATGCGCCCAACGTCTTGTACCTGGTGTGGGACGACACGGGCATCGCCACCTGGGATTGCTTCGGTGGTCTCGTCGAGATGCCTGCCATGACTCGCCTCGCCGAGCGCGGCGTGCGGCTGTCGCAGTTCCATACGACGGCGCTCTGTTCGCCCACCCGCGCCTCGTTGCTGACCGGTCGCAACGCCACCACCGTCGGTATGGCCACCATCGAAGAGTTCACCGATGGCTTCCCGAACTGCAACGGACGCATCCCCGCCGACACCGCGCTGCTGTCCGAGGTGCTCGCCGAGCGGGGCTACAACACCTACTGCGTGGGGAAGTGGCATCTCACTCCGCTCGAAGAATCCAATCTTGCTGCCACCAAACGGCATTGGCCATTGTCCCGGGGCTTCGAGCGGTTCTACGGTTTCATGGGCGGCGAGACCGACCAGTGGTATCCGGAATTGGTGTACGACAACCATCCGGTCGCCCCGCCCGCAACCCCCGAGGATGGCTACCACCTGTCGAAGGACTTGGCGGACAAGACCATCGAATTCATCCGCGACGCCAAGGTGATCGCGCCGGACAAGCCGTGGTTCAGCTACGTCTGCCCAGGGGCCGGGCATGCGCCGCACCACGTCTTCAAGGACTGGGCCGACAAGTACGCGGGCAAGTTCGACATGGGCTACGAGGCCTACCGCGAGGTCGTGCTGGAGAACCAGAAGAAGCTCGGCATCGTGCCGCCTGACACCGAATTGTCGCCGGTGAATCCGTATCTCGACGTCAAAGGCCCGAACGGCGAGGCGTGGCCGTACCAGGACACAGTGCGGCCGTGGGACACGCTGAACGACGAGGAGAAGCGGCTTTTCAGCCGGATGGCCGAGGTGTTCGCCGGCTTCCTTTCCTACACCGATGCGCAGATCGGCCGCATCCTGGACTACCTCGAGGAGTCCGGGCAGTTGGACAACACCATCATCGTCACGATCTCCGACAACGGGGCCAGCGGCGAGGGTGGGCCGAACGGGTCGGTCAACGAGAACAAGTTCTTCAACGGCTACATCGACACCGTCGAAGAGAGCATGCGTTTCTATGACCACCTCGGCGGGCCGGACACCTATAACCACTACCCGATCGGCTGGGCGATGGCGTTCAACACGCCGTACAAGCTGTTCAAGCGCTACGCCTCTCATGAGGGCGGCATCGCCGATACCGCAATCATCAGCTGGCCCAAGGGAATCGACGCGCACGGCGAGGTCCGTGACAACTACGTCAACGTCTGCGACGTGACTCCGACTGTCTACGACCTGCTGGGCATCACACCGCCCAACGAGGTCGCGGGCATCGTGCAGAAGCCGCTCGACGGCGTGAGTTTCAAGGCCGCGCTGGAGGATTCGGCCGCAGACACCGCAAAGGACACCCAGTTCTACACGATGCTCGGCACTCGCGGCATCTGGCACGACGGTTGGTTCGCCAACACCGTGCACGCAGCGAGCCCGGCCGGTTGGTCGCACTTCGACGACGACCGCTGGGAGCTCTTCCACATCGAGGCCGACCGCAGTCAGTGTCACGACCTGGCCGCAGCGCAACCGGAGAAGCTGGCCGAACTCAAGGCGCTCTGGTTCGCCGAGGCCGCCAAGTACAACGGGCTGCCGCTAGGGGACCTGAACATCTTCGAGACGCTGGGTCGGTTTAGGCCCTACCTGTCCGTCGACAGGAAGAGCTTCATCTACTACCCGGACTCCGCCGAGGTCGGCGTCGGCGCTGCCGTTGAGCTTCGAGGTCAGTCCTTCTCGGTGCTTGCCGAGGTCACCGTCGACACCACCGGCGCGGAGGGAGTGTTGTTCAAACAGGGCGCCGGGCACGGTGGTCACGTGTTGTTCGTCCAGGACGCCCACCTGCAGTACGTCTACAACTTCATGGGCGAGGACGAGCAGAAGATCGTTGCGCCCGACCCGATTCCGTTGGGTGCCCACGTGTTCGGGGTGCGATACGAGAGGACCGGCACCGTGGAGGGAAGCCACACGCCGTTGGGTGAGGTGTCGCTGTTCGTCGACGGCGAGAAGGTCGCGACCGCACCGGGCGTGCGGGCGCACCCAGGCAGCTTCGGCCTGGCGGGTGGCGGGGTGGCGGTGGGCCGAAACGGTGGCCAGGCCGTGTCGAGCGCGTACAAGGCGCCGTACCCCTTCACGGGTGGCAGCATCGCCAAGGTGATCGTGGACATCTCGGGCACGCCGTACCTCGACGCGGAACGGGAACTCGCACGAGCTTTCGCGAAGGACTGACGGCATGAAAACGATTGCCGTAGTTACCGTCGCCGCCGCCGTGGGGCTCGGCTGCGCATGCGCCAAGCAGACCGAGGGTGCTGCCGTCGCGGGCGAGCCCACGACTTCGGCGACGGCACAACGTTCGACGAGTCAGACTAGTTCGACGTCCGCGCCGTCGACACTGAGCCCGGGTGCGGGCTTTGGCGTTGTCGAGACCACCCGTAGACCGCTTGAACCGATGGCGCAGACCTGCGAACCGGCCGGGCGCGAACCCGGGTCGCAACAGGTGTCGTTCGTCCAGGGCGGCCGCCCCGGCACGCCCATCGTCGAGCTCCTCGCGCCCGAGCATTGGACATTGGCGCCAAGTGCCGGGAATCCGACGCTGAACCTGACGGGGCCCGACGGCCTTTCGGGCACGGTGACCGTCGCGCCCACCGAGCTTGAGCCGGCCAAGGCCTTCGACAAGTACTCCGACGACGCGATGGACAAGGCGCCGATCGCCACGGTCAGCGTGCTCCCCGCCGAGCTCTGCGGCTACAGCGGCCAGAAGTTGATGGGCACGTGGTCGGGTTCCGGCAGCGGGGCCCCGGTGGAGTATCGCGACCGCATCGCGCACGTCTGGACCAACTCCGCGTCCTATCTGGTGGCGATTCACCTCGAAGGCCCGCAAGGCACCCCCGGCTTCGCCGCCGCGGAGGACCTCATGATGCGGGACTTCGGAATTCAAATACCGTGAGCAGATGCTGACGGAACTGATTGCGCTGCCAGGCGGATCATTTCCGATGGGGTCGACGAGCTTCTACCCCGAAGAGGCACCGGTGCACACCGCAACGGTGTCGGCCTTCGCCGTCGAACGACATCCAGTCACCAACGCGCAGTTCGACGAATTCGTCGACGAAACCGGCTACATCACCGTCGCGGAGCGGCCGCTCGATCCGGCGCTGTATCCAGGGGTCGCCGAAGCCGACCTGCAACCCGGCACGTTGGTGTTTCGGCCGACGGACGGACCCGTCGACCTGCGCGACTGGCGGCGGTGGTGGGACTGGGCACCCGGGGCTTACTGGCGGCGGCCATTCGGGCCGGCCAGCTCGATCGATGCGGTCGACGACCGGCCCGACCACCCCGTCGTCCAGGTCGCGTACACCGACGCGGCGGCCTATGCCCGCTGGGCGGGTAGGCGGTTGCCGACCGAGGCGGAATGGGAGTACGCCGCGCGGGGCGGGCGGACGACGACGTACGCGTGGGGCGAAGAGGTGACGCCCTGCGGCCGGCTGATGGCGAACACCTGGCAGGGGCGCTTTCCATATCGCAACGACGGCGCCCTCGGTTGGGTAGGCACGTCGCCGGTGGGCACCTTCCCGGAGAACGCGTTCGGGCTGGTCGACATGATCGGCAACGTGTGGGAATGGACCACCACGCCCTACGCCGCGCAGCACACCGAAGAGAAGAAGGGCTGCTGCACGCCTTCCACTGACGCCGATCCGGCCATCAATCAGACGCTCAAGGGTGGCTCACACCTCTGCGCGCCGGAGTACTGCCAGCGCTACCGGCCTGCCGCGCGGTCGTCGCAGTCCCAAGACAGCGCGGCCACTCACATTGGCTTTCGGTGCGTCGTCTGAGCGATTTCGGCGCGCCTTTCGGACGTGACCGCCGAAAAGCGCGCCCAAATCGCTGGTGGGGACGATTTGGAGCATTCGCAGAGCTCACCTAGTATGTAGGGGTTGCCTTGGGCAGACCTCGGTTGACCGTTATGGCCAACCCTGCGTGCCCTTCGGGAACGAAGACCGCGTACGTCGAGCTGATTCTTGCTGTCGAGGCTGCTCTGCGTGCATTAAATCGAGGAGATCGAGTGATTCAGCAGGAATCGCGGGTGAAGGTCGCCGACAACACGGGTGCCAAGGAGATCTTGTGCATCCGCGTGCTGGGCGGCTCGGCGCGACGCTATGCCGGCATCGGCGATGTCATCGTGGCGACGGTGAAGGACGCCATCCCCGGCGGCAACGTCAAGAGGGGCGAGGTCGTCAAGGCCGTCATCGTGCGCACCGTCAAGGAGCGTCGCCGCGCCGATGGCAGCTACATCAAGTTCGACGAGAACGCCGCCGTGCTCATCAAGCCGGACAACGACCCGCGCGGGACCCGCATCTTCGGGCCGGTCGGTCGCGAGCTGCGTGAGAAGAAGTTCATGAAGATCGTCTCGCTGGCCCCGGAGGTGTTGTAGATGAAGGTGCACAAGGGCGACACCGTCCTGGTCATCTCGGGTAAGGACAAGGGCGCCAAGGGCAAGGTCCTTCAGGCCTACCCGACTCGCGACAAGGTCTTGGTCGAGGGCGTCAACCGGATCAAGAAGCACACCGCCGTGTCCCGCAACGAGCGCGGTGCCTCCTCGGGAGGCATCGTCACGCAGGAGGCGCCCATCCACGTGAGCAACGTGATGGTCGTTGACTCCGACGGGAACCCCACCCGCCTCGGTTACGGCGTTGACGACGATGGCAAGAAGGTGCGCACCTCGAAGCGCAATGGCAAGGAAGTCTAGAGCTATGACCACCGTAGAAGGCACCGAGAAGACAGAGAAGACGCTGCCGCGTCTGAAGCAGCGCTACCGCGAAGAGATCAAGGACGCGCTGAACAAGGAGTTCAGCTACGCCAACGTCATGCAGATCCCCGGCGTGGTCAAGGTGATCGTCAACATGGGTGTCGGTGACGCCGCCCGCGACGCGAAGCTGATCAACGGCGCCGTCAACGATCTGGCGCTCATCACCGGCCAGAAGCCGGAGATCCGCAAGGCCCGCAAGTCCATCGCCCAGTTCAAGCTGCGCGAGGGCATGCCGATCGGCGCCCGCGTGACACTGCGTGGCGACCGCATGTGGGAGTTCCTCGACCGCCTGGTGTCGATCGGACTGCCGCGTATCCGCGACTTCCGCGGTCTGTCGGCCAAGCAGTTCGACGGCAACGGCAACTACACGTTCGGGCTGAACGAGCAGTCGATGTTCCACGAGATCGACATCGACAGCATCGACCGGCCCCGCGGCATGGACATCACGGTCGTCACCTCGGCGACGACAGACGACGAAGGTCGCGCGCTGCTGCGTGCACTTGGCTTCCCGTTCAAGGAGAACTGAGCAGATGGCAAAGAAGGCTCTGGTCAACAAGGCCAACAAGAAGCCGAAGTTCAAGGTCCGCGGCTACACCCGTTGCAACAGGTGCGGCCGCCCCCACGCCGTCTACCGCAAGTTCGGCCTGTGCCGTATCTGCTTGCGTGAGATGGCGCATGCCGGCGAACTGCCCGGCGTGCAAAAAGCCAGCTGGTAACAGCCCTAACCAAATACAACTACTTTGAAAACACGCGGAAGGCCCATCCCGGGAACCACTGCGAGGAAGGTGAAGCGGCTGTCATGACCATGACGGATCCGATCGCAGACTTCTTGACACGTCTGCGCAACGCCAACTCGGCGTACCACGACGAAGTGACCCTGCCGCACTCGAAGATCAAGGCGAACATCGCCGAGATCCTCAAGAAGGAGGGTTACATCACCGACTACCGCACCGAGGATGCCCGCGTGGGCAAGTCGCTGGTAGTCCAGCTGAAGTACGGCCCGACCCGCGAGCGCAGCATCGCGGGTCTCAAGCGGGTGTCCAAGCCCGGCTTGCGGGTGTACGCACGTTCCACCAGTTTGCCTCGCGTGCTGGGCGGCCTCGGAGTGGCGATCTTGTCCACGTCCTCGGGTCTGCTCACCGATCGCCAGGCATCACGACAAGGCGTGGGCGGCGAAGTCCTCGCTTACGTGTGGTGAGGGAGTAGACATGTCGCGCATTGGTAAGCAACCGGTCCTGGTTCCATCCGGGGTCGACGTAACGATCGACGGACAGAACGTGTCGGTCAAGGGCCCCAAGGGCTCGCTGGAACTGGCCGTTGCCGAGCCCATCTCGGTCTCGCGCAACGACGATGGCGCCATCGTGGTGGCACGTCCGAACGACGAGCGGCTCAACCGCTCGCTGCACGGGCTGTCGCGCACCCTGGTCGCCAACCTCATCACCGGTGTCACCGAGGGTTACACCACGAAGATGGAGATCTTCGGCGTCGGCTACCGCGTCGTGCTCAAGGGCAAGACCCTCGAGTTCGCACTCGGCTACAGCCATCCCGTCGTGATCGAGGCGCCCGAGGGCATCTCGTTCGCGGTCGAGACGCCCACCAAGTTCTCGGTCACCGGCATCGACAAGCAAAAGGTCGGCCAGATCTCGGCGAACATCCGCCGCCTGCGCCGCCCCGACCCGTACAAGGGCAAGGGCGTGCGCTACGAGGGTGAGCAGATCCGCCGCAAGGTCGGAAAGACAGGTAAGTAGACATGGCTGCAACTAAGACCGAAGCGTCCGCGAAGCGGAAGCCCGTGGGGCAGAACATCTCCGAGACCCGTCGAGTGGCCCGCCTGCGCAGGCACGCCCGGCTGCGCAAGAAGGTTGCGGGTACGGCTTCGACTCCGCGCCTGGTGGTCAACCGCTCCGCGCGGCACATCCACGTGCAACTGGTCGACGATCAGGATGGCGTCACCCTGGCGGCGGCGTCGTCGATCGAGGCTGACGTGCGTGCCGTCGAAGGCGACAAGAAGGCCCACAGCGTGCGGGTCGGACAGCTGATCGCCGAGCGCGCCAAGGCCGCAGGCATCGACACCGTGGTGTTCGACCGCGGTGGCTACACCTATGGCGGGCGGATCGCTGCGCTGGCCGACGCCGCGCGCGAAGGCGGGCTCAAATTCTGATGACGAAGACGTACGGAAGGTCTGCATAATGGCAGAACAGGCAGCAGGAACCGGAACCGGCGCCGGTCGCACCGATAATCGTGGCGGCGGAGCCCGTGATGGTGGCCGTGGTCGCCGAGACGACCGTGGTGGCCGTGGCGGTCGCGACGGTGGCGAGAAGAGCAACCTGATCGAGCGGATGGTCACGATCAACCGCGTCTCCAAGGTGGTCAAGGGTGGCCGTCGGTTCAGCTTCACCGCGCTGATGGTCGTCGGTGACGGCAACGGCATGGTCGGTGTCGGCTACGGCAAGGCCAAGGAAGTTCCCGCCGCGATCGCCAAGGGTGTGGAGGAAGCGCGCAAGAACTTCTTCCGCGTACCGCTCATCGGCGGCACCATCGTCCACCCGGTTCAGGGTGAGGCGTCTGCGGGTGTCGTGATGCTGCGTCCGGCCAGCCCCGGTACCGGCGTCATCGCCGGCGGTGCGGTTCGCGCGGTTCTGGAAGCCGCTGGGGTGCACGACATCCTGGCCAAGTCGCTCGGTAGTGACAATGCGATCAACGTGGTGCACGCCACCGTCGCGGCGCTGAAGATGATCCAGCGCCCCGAAGAGGTCGCAGCGCGTCGTGGACTGCCGATCGAGGACGTCGCCCCACCGAGAATGCTCAAGGCGCGCCGCGAGGCTGATGCGCTCGCCGCGGCGGCCGCACGTGAAGGAAACGCATAACCATGGCTGAATTGAAGATCACCCAGGTGCGCAGCACCGTCGGTGCGCGCTGGAAGCAGCGCGAGAGCCTGCGGACGCTCGGCCTGCGGAAGATCCGCCAGTCCGTCGTTCGCGAGGACAACGCGCAGAACCGCGGCCTGCTTGCCGTGGTGAACCACCTCGTGACAGTTGAGGAGGTCTGACATGACCATCAAGTTGCATGATCTGAAGCCCGCTCCCGGGTCCAAGACCAAGCGGACCCGCGTCGGTCGTGGTGAAGGCTCGAAGGGCAAGACCGCGGGCCGCGGCACCAAGGGCACCAAGGCCCGCAAGAACGTCCCCGTGACGTTCGAGGGTGGCCAGATGCCGATCCACATGCGGTTGCCGAAGCTCAAGGGCTTCACCAACCGCTTCCGTACCGAGTACGAGGTCGTCAACGTCGGTGACCTCGGCAGGCTGTTCCCCATGGGCGGCACTGTCGGCATCGACGAGTTGGTGGCCGCTGGCGCCGTCCGCAAGAACACCTTGGTGAAGGTGCTCGGCGACGGCAAGCTGTCCGTCAAGGTCGACGTGACTGCGCACAAGTTCAGTGGCAGCGCGCGCGAGAAGATCACGGCCGCAGGCGGATCGGCGACCGAAGCTTCGTAACGTCATAAGTAAGAGGCCCCCACTGCGAATCATTTTGCAGGCGGGGGCCGCTTGCGTTGGGTCACCAAAGTGCTGGCAGCACTTCGGCAGCCAGCCGCTCCATCTGCTCGCGATCCTCGGCGACCGTCGGGCCGACCGGGTTGAGCAGGATCATTTCGGCTCCCGCGTCGATGACGGCGCGAAGGCCACGGACGACGTCGGACGGGGTGCCCGACACCGGCACCGACTCGATGCCTGGCATGTCTCCGTAGATGCCGTGCAGCCCGGCGAGCACTCGCTCCCTGGCGCGGGTCGCGTCGTCGTCGATCATCAGGTACACGCGCTTGCCGATGGTGAATTGCGCCGGGTCCCTTCGTTGTTCGGCGAGCTCCCGCCGGATCGTGGCCACGGCGCCGACGAAGGCTTCGGTGGTGGACGAACCCGCCCCCAGAAATGCGTCGCCAAGGCGCACGGCGCGGGCCAGCGCCGCCGGGGCGTTCGCGCCGAACCAGATCGGTGGGTGCGGTCGCTGAACGGGTTTGGGCTCGATCGGTAGGTCGTCGACGTCGCGGAACCGGCCGTGGAACGTCACCCGCGGCTCGTCCGACCAGGCCGCCTTCATCAACTCGAGGCCCTCGGTGAAGCTGCTGATGAACGTCTTGGGTGCGACGCCGAACGCGGCGAACTTGCGGAAACCGCCGCCAGGCGCGACGCCGAGGTCCAGCCTGCCGTGGCTGAGCCGGTCGACTGCGGTGGCGGTGGCGGCCAACTGCAACGGATCGTGCAGCGACGTGATGAGCACGGCGACGCCGAGCCGCAGCCGAGTCGTGCACGCCGCGGCGTAGGCAAGCAGTTCCATGGGTGCGATCAGGGGCGCCGCGCCGATGGTCTGTTCCAATGTCCAGCCACCTTCGAACCCGAGCTCTTCGGCGCGGATCAGGTAGTCCTTGAACTCGTCGGCGGGAAATCCGACTGAATCGCGCTGGGGGAGCGAGATCGAGAATCGCACCCCCACCACGTTACGGCCGAATCCGCTTCGCCGCGCTCGTCGGTAGGCTCACAGGATGTTCAGCCTTCTATCCGGCATTCCCGGGACCGACGAGCTTCGCTCGATCGTCCGAAAGGTCGATACCGCGCGTCACCACGGCGTTCCGAGCGGGTGCGTGCTCGAACTCGACCTTCAGGTGCTGCCACCGGAGTCCAGTGGCTTCGATCCGCTGGCCCTCGTGAACGGCGCAGGCAAGCCGTTGCTTTTGGGGGAAGCCGTGGCCGCCATCCACCGCGCGGCCGAGGACGACCGCGTGGCGGGCCTGATCGCCCGCGTCCAGTTGCCCGCCGCCGCGGCCGGTCCAGTCCAGGAGTTGCGCGAGGCGATTGCCGCGTTCAGCGACGTCAAACCCTCGCTGGCGTGGGCCGAGGCCTACCCAGGCACCCTGTCGTACTACCTCGCTTCGGCCTTTCGTGAGGTGTGGATGCAACCGTCGGGGACGCTCGGATTGGTTGGCTTCGCCACCAATGCGACGTTCCTGCGCGACGCGCTCGACAAGGCAGGCATTCAGGCCCAGTTCATCACCAAGGGCGAGTACAAGTCAGCGGCCAACCGCTTCACCGAGGCCGGCTATACCGACGCCCACCGCGAAGCCGACAGTCGGCTCATCGAGAGTCTGCACGCCCAGGTGCTCGCCGCGGTCGCAGCGTCGCGCCACCTCGAGCCCGCCGAGCTCGACGCACTCGTGGACAAGGCGCCACTGCTACGCGACGACGCGCTGGCCGGCCGCCTCGTCGACCGCGTCGGGTTCCGCGACGAGGCGTACGCCCGCATCGCCGAACTGGTTGGCGCACCCGATGTTTCGCTAGATGCTGATGACCCGGACGCACCACGGCGGCTATATCTGTCACGATATGCGAAGGCATCGGCGGTCCCTTCGCCCGGGCTGCCTGGCCGAAAGTCGAAGCCGACCATCGCCGTCGTCACACTGGCCGGGCAGATTGTCAGCGGTCGTGGTGGGCGGCAGCTGTCTCCGCTGGGTACCTCATCCGCGGGCGGCGACACCATCGCCGCCGCGTTGCGCGAGGCCGGCGCCAACGACGACGTCTCAGCCGTGGTGCTTCGCGTCGACAGCCCCGGCGGATCGGTCACCGCATCGGAGACCATCTGGCGCGAAGTCGTTCGACTGCGGGAGGCGGGCAAGCCCGTTGTGGCGTCGATGGGCGCCGTCGCCGCCTCCGGCGGGTACTACGTGTCGATGGCGGCCGACGCGATCGTCGCCAACCCTGGCACCATCACCGGCTCGATCGGCGTGATCACCGGCAAGTTCATCGCCCGCGACCTGAAGGACCGGCTCGGCGTCGGCTCGGATTCGGTACGCACCAACGCAAATGCCGACGCGTGGTCACTGAACCAGCCGTTTACTTCAGCGCAGCGGGCGGGCGTCGAAGCCGAGACCGAGCTCTGCTACACCGACTTCATCGCGCGCGTGGCCGAGGGCCGCGACCTCACGATCGACGCCGTCGACGCCGTCGCCAGGGGCCGGGTGTGGACTGGCGCGGACGCCTTGGAGCACGGCCTCGTCGACGAACTCGGCGGCCTGCGCACGGCCGTGAGGCGGGCCAAGGTGCTCGCCGGATTCGAGCCGGACGACGACGTGAAGGTGCTCGCGCTACCCGGATCGTCGTTCCTGGAGATGTTGCGCCCCAAGGCGTCATCGCAACCCGCAGCGACCTCGCTGTCCGATGCGGTCGGCGCGCTCATCGGGCAATCGGTGGTTGGACTGCTCGGTCAGGTCGAGAAGTCGCTGACCGGTGCCAACGCGCTGTGGGTGGGGGACTACCGCTTCTGAGTCAGACGAGCACTGCACTGACGTAACTCAGCTGCCCGAAGGCGGCCATCGCCGGGTCTTGCTCGGGCCACTCGAATCCGTTGGCCTCCTGCGCTTCCTGCGCGGACTGCACCGAGACCGTCCAGCCGTGGTCGGCCAGATAGTCGATGACGTTGGACCGCTCGCCCTTGTAGACCAGGTCGTCGAACTCGATGTCGGAGCCGAGTTCCTTCATCCGATCCGAGATCTCCTTCGGCCTGGCAGCAGCGAACGCCTCCACGTCTGGCACGCGCTCGGTGGCCAGCCGACTACCCGGCGCAGACAGCGCGGTGATGTTGTCGAACAGCCTGTCCTGCGCGTCGGGCGGCAGATAGATCAACAGCCCCTCCGCGCTCCATGCCGTCGGCTGATTGGGGTCGAAACCATTGTCCAGCAGGGCTTTCGGCCAGTCTTCCCGCAGGTCTATCGCAACGACCTTGCGCGCCGCGGTTGGGGTCGCGGCGAGTCCGGCCAGGGTACGGGTCTTGAACTCGATGACCTCCGGCTGGTCGACCTCGAAGACCACGGTGCCATCGCGCCACGGCAACCGGTAGGCCCGCGCGTCCAGGCCCGCGGCCAGGATCACCGCCTGCCTGACCCCGTGCTTGGCGGCGTCGGTGAACATCTGATCGAAGAAGCGGGTGCGAACGGCCATGCCCTCGGCGGCCCTGCGGACCGTGAAGCTCGGGTCGACGTCTTCGAAGGAGATTTCGCCGTCGAGGATTTTGGTCATGAAGCTGACGCCAACGGCGCGCACCAGCGGTTCGGCGTACGGGTCGTCGATCAACTGCTCGCGGTGGCTCAGTGCGCGTTGGGCGGCGACCATCGTCGCCGTCGCGCCAACGCTGGAGGCCAGATCCCAGGTGTCGTCGTCAGTGCGTGCCATGATGCTCCCTTACTAGAAGATTGCGCTGAGGTATCCGGAACCGCTTGCAAAGGCTGCCATTTCGTCATCTGGCAGCGTGAAACCCTGTGCGGCGAAGGCCTGCTCGGTATCGACGACGTCGACGTTCCAACCGTGGGCCGTGAGGTAGTCGCCCGCGCTATTGCGCTCGCCCATGTAGAACAGTTCGGCCAGGTTGATGGTGGACCCGAGGCGTTGCGACCGCTCGGTGAGTCGGTGCGCCCAATCCGCCGGGATGGTCGTCAGGTCCATGTGTTCGGTGGCTACCCGGCTGCCCGGTGCGGACAGCGCGGTGATGTTGTCGAGCAATCGGTCCTGGGCCTCTGGTGGTAGGTATACCAGCAGTCCCTCTGCGATCCATGCCGTTGGCTGCTTCGGATCGAAACCGTTGTCCAGCAGGGCTTTCGGCCAGTCGTCACGCAGGTCGATCGCGACGGTGCGGCGCTGGGCCGTCGGCTCCGCGCCGAGTTCGGCCAGGGTGCGGGTCTTGAACTCGATGACCTCGGGTTGGTCGAGCTCGAACACCGTGGTGCCTGCCGGCCAGGCCAGTCGATAGGCCCTGGTGTCGAGCCCGGTCGCCAGGATGACGGCCTGCCGGACTCCGGAATTGGTTGCGGCCGTGAAGAAGTCGTCGAAGAACCGGGTGCGGACGGTGATCTGTTCGTTCATCGCCCGACGGTTGAGCACCGGATCGTCCTCGGCGGAGAGCTCGCCGTTGACGATCTTGACGAAGTGATCGATGCCCACAGCGCGCACCAGGTGCTCCGCATACGGGTCGTCGAGCAGCGGCTCTGGGCCCTGCGATGCGGCGGCGCGCGAGGCGGCCACCGCGGTGGCGGTGGCGCCAACGCTGGAGGCCAGATCCCAGGTGTCGTTGTCAGTACGTGCCATTGGTGATACTCCTACTTTCGTTCTGCCGTCACGGACAGTGAATTACGCATGGGGGCAAGGGCTTCGGAATCGCCGAAGTCGCGCCCGTAGAGTTCGAAAACCTCGGGTCGAGTCCTGGCGTACACCTGCCAGCCGTGGCCGACCAGATAGTCGACGACGGGCCTGCGCTCGCCCTTGTAGAACAGGTCGGGCAGGCTCACGTCGAATCCGTGGCCGCCCCAGGCGCCGGTCATCGCGCTAGCTCGCTCGCTCATGCCGGCCCCGCCGTCGGGGTGATATTCGGTGGCCACCCTGCTGCCCGGTGCGGACAGCGCGGTGATCTCGTCGAACAAGCGGTCCTGTGCCTCCGGGGGCAGGTACACGAGTAGGCCTTCGGCGCTCCAGGCGGTGGGCTGGGTCGGATCGAAACCACTGCCCAGCAATGCCTTCGGCCAATCGTCGCGCAGGTCGACGGCGACCACGCGACGGTCGCAGGTCGGGGTGGCACCGATGTCGACCATGGTCGCGGACTTGGCCTCGATCACCTGAGGCTGGTCGAGCTCGTAGACCGTGGTGCCCGTAGGCCACGGCAGCCGATAGGCCCGCGAGTCCAGCCCCGAGGCCAGGATGACCGCCTGCCGCACCCCGGCCGCCGTCGCCTCGAGAAAGAAGTCATCGAAGAATCGCGTCCGGACCGCCATCATGCCGACCATCTGCTTGGCGACACCGCCGTCGTCGACCCCGTCGGTCGCGACCTCCCCGTCGACGAGCTTGGTGAAGAAGTCGATGCCGACGGCACGGACCAGAGGCTCGGCATAGGGATCGGAGATGAGCGGATCCGGCTCCTTGGTGGCCAGCGCCCGCGCTGCGGCCACCATCGTCGCCGTCGCGCCCACGCTTGACGCCAGGTCCCAGCTGTCGGCGTCGGAGCGGCTCATCGAGCGTCGCCCAGTGTGCCCGCTACATAGCGAGTGTCTGCGTAGCCGGCCATCTCCTCGTCATCGAACGGCGGCAGGCCGTGCGCGTCGAAGAGCTCCCGGACGGTGCTTCCGGTCATTTGCCAGCCGTGGTTGGTCAGGTACGCCTCGGCCTCGTTGCGGTCGCCGAGGTAGATCAACTCCGCGAGATCGAGCTCGAAGCCGTGCTTGCGCCATTGGTCGGCCGACTTCTGCATCTGCTCGCGGATGACGCCGTGGTCTGCCTCGTCAAGGGTGGGCGTGCTCTCGGTGGCGAAGCGGCTGCCCGGTGCGCTGAGCGCGGTGATGGTGTCGAGCAGCCGGTCCTGGGCGTCCGGCGGGAGGTACCCGAGCAGGCCCTCGGCGCTCCACGCCGTAGGCACTGACGGATCGAAGCCGGCCTCCTTGAGCGCGGTGGGCCAGTCGTCGCGCAGGTCGACGGCCACGGTGCGGCGCCGAGCCGCGGGTTCGGCGCCAAGCTCGGCCAACGTGCGGGTCTTGAAGGCGATGACGTCGGGCTGATCGACCTCGTAGACCGTCGTTCCCGGCGCCCAGGCCAGGCGGTACGGCCGCGAGTCCAGCCCGGAGGCCAGGATGACCGCCTGCTTGATGTCCGCGTCGGCCGCATCGAGGAAGAAGTCGTCGAAGAACATCGTCCGGACGGCCATGTTGTCCGCCATACGCTGCATGCCGCCCGAGGCGTCGTCCCCGATGTCACCGGGGATGACGTCGCCGGTGGCCAGCCGGGTGAGCAGGTCCACCCCGACCGCGCGTACCAGCGGTTCGGCGAACGGGTCGTCGATCAGTGGGTGTTCGGCGCGGCCTGCGATGGCCCGGGCTGCGGCCACCATGGTCGCCGTCGCACCGACGCTGGACGCCAGGTCCCAGGTGTCGTCGTTCGTGCGCACTGCGATCCTCCAAGGATTAGTTAGGTGATGTAACGACTTGCTTCGACTGTACGCTTCGTTTCTGAACGGCCGGCAAGGCTGCTAGGGCGTCGATCGGGCGAAGCAGGGGTGGAAGTTAGAGGGTCCGCCAACTGTTACTCTCGTAGACTGTTTGACACGCGACGTCGCTGGCTGCGGGCATGCCTGCGAGCCTTGCGGACGGATCGCACACGACTTAACCAAATGCTGGTCTACCCAGCCCCAAATTGGTACGCCGCGACAAGTGCTCGGCTGCGCAGGAGGAAGAGTGCTCTCGGCATTCATAGCGTCACTACGGACGGCCGAACTCAGGCGCAAGATCCTCTTCACGCTGGGGCTCGTCATCCTGTACCGCGTTGGCGCGACGATGCCGTCTCCCGGCGTCAACTACCCGCACGTGCAGCAGTGCATCAAAGAGGTCAGCGGCGGTGACTCGGCGCAGATCTACTCGCTGATCAACCTGTTCTCCGGCGGCGCGCTGCTGCAGTTGTCGGTGTTCGCGGTCGGCATCATGCCCTACATCACGGCCAGCATCATCGTGCAGTTGCTCGGCGTCGTCATTCCGCGATTCGAACAATTGCGCAAGGAAGGCCAAGCCGGCCAGGCCAAGCTGACCCAGTACACGCGGTATCTCACGATCGCACTGGCCATCCTGCAGGCCACGTCCATCGTGGCGCTGGCGGCCAACGGCGGGCTGCTTCAGGGCTGCTCGGTCGACATCCTCCAGAACTCGAACATCTTCACCCTTGTCGTCATCGTGTTCGTGTTGACCGCCGGCGCAGCGCTGGTGATGTGGATGGGCGAGCTCATCCAGGAACGCGGCATCGGCAACGGCATGTCGCTGATGATCTTCGCGGGCATCGCCGCACGCATCCCGTCCGAGGGCAAGACCATCCTCGACTCGCGCGGCGGCCTCGTCTTCACCGCGGTGTCCGCCGCGGCGTTGATCATCATCGTGGGCGTCGTCTTCGTCGAGCAGGGCCAGCGCCGCATCCCGGTGCAGTACGCCAAGCGCATGGTCGGTCGCCGCGTCTACGGCGGCGCCTCGACCTACCTGCCGCTGAAGGTGAACCAGGCGGGCGTCATCCCGGTGATCTTCGCGTCGTCGCTGATCTACATCCCGCACCTGATCACCCAGCTGGTCGACAGCGGCAGCGCCAACCCCGGCACCGGCTGGTGGGCCAAGTTCGTCGCGAACTACCTCACCAACCCGGCCAGCCCGGTGTACATCGCCATCTACTTCGGCCTCATCATCTTCTTCACGTACTTCTACGTCTCCATCACGTTCAACCCGGAAGAGCGGGCCGACGAGATGAAGAAGTACGGCGGCTTCATCCCTGGCATCCGGCCAGGCAAGCCGACCGCGGACTATCTGCAATACGTGCTGAGCCGCATCACGCTGCCCGGCTCCATCTACCTCGGCACGATCGCCGTGTTGCCCAACCTGTTCCTGGAACTCGGCAACAGCGGCGGAGTACAGAACTTCCCCTTCGGCGGCACATCGCTCCTGATCATGATCGGTGTCGGCCTGGATACGGTTAAGCAGATCGAAAGCCAGCTCATGCAGCGCAACTACGAAGGGTTCCTCAAGTGAGAATCGTTTTGCTTGGACCGCCCGGCGCAGGCAAGGGCACGCAGGCCGAGAAGCTGGTGGAAAAGCTCGGCATCCCGCAGGTCTCGACGGGCGATCTGTTCCGGCACAACATCAGCACCGGCACGAAACTCGGCCTCGAGGCCAAGAAGTACCTCGACGCGGGCGACCTGGTGCCCGCGACGCTGACGAACGCGTTGGTCGACGACCGGCTCAACGACGAAGACGTCGCCGCAGGGTTCATCCTCGACGGCTTTCCCCGCTCGGTCGAGCAGGCCGAGGCCTTGCGCGAGATGCTGGCCAAACGCAACCTCAAACTCGACGCGGTGCTCGAGTTCCGGGTCTCCGAAGACGAGCTGCTGAAGCGGCTGAAGAGCCGCGGCCGCGCCGACGACACCGAGGAAGTCATCCTCAACCGCATGAAGGTGTACCGGGACGAGACCGCGCCGCTGCTGGACTATTACCAGGGTGAACTCAAGACCGTCGACGCCGTCGGTGACCTCGACGAGGTGTTCGCGCGCGCCTTGGCTGCGCTCGGCAAGTAGTGATCAACGTGCCGGGGCTACGCAGCCGCAAGGTCGTCGCCCAACGCAGTGCCGGTGAACTCGACGCGATGGCTGCGGCAGGCGCATTGGTCGCCGCCGCGCTGAAGGCGGTTCGGGCGGCCGCGCAGCCCGGAGTGTCCACCTTGGAGCTCGACGAGGTGGCCGAGGGCGTCATCCGCTCAGGCGGTGGCATCCCGTCGTTCCTCGGATACCACGGCTTCCCCGCAAGCATCTGCTCGTCGGTCAACGATCGCGTCGTGCACGGCATCCCGACCGCGGACGAGACGTTGACCTCCGGTGACCTGGTGTCCATCGACTGCGGCGCGATACTGGACGGCTGGCATGGCGACTCGGCGTTCACGTTCGGCGTCGGGCCGTTGATCCCCGCCGACGAGGCGCTGTCCGAGGCCACCCGGCTGTCCATGGAGGCAGGCATCGCGGCCATGGTGCCCGGGAACCGGCTCACCGACATCTCCCACGCCATCGAGACCGGCACGCATGCCGCCGAAACGGCTCACGACCGCAAGTACGGCATCGTGGCAGGCTACGGCGGGCACGGCATCGGCAGGGAAATGCACATGGACCCGTTCCTGCCCAACGAAGGGGCGCCGGGGCGCGGGCCGTACCTGGCGCCGGGTTCGGTGCTGGCCATCGAGCCGATGCTGACCCTTGGTACCGCGCGGACCAAGGTGCTGGCCGACGAGTGGACCGTCATCACCAGCGACGGATCCCGGGCGGCGCACTGGGAGCACACCGTGGCCGCCACCGAGGACGGGCCCCGCATCCTCACGCTCTGAGGCCCCGGCACGGTCGTCTGGCCTACCCGTCGAATTGCCCAGCTCGCGGCAATCATCCGTCGATCTGCCGCTCGCAGCACGACGGATTGCGGCATAGTTGCTAGTAGACGGGCACGCGGCCGGTCGAGACGGTTGAACCTCCGGGGCCTCCACACCGTGTTAACTGGCGGAGGTTGGGAATGGAAGATCCAGAGGCCGCCATGATGCGAGTGTTGTACGACGAGCACGCCGGCGCGCTTTGGCGTTACGTGCTGCGGCTCACCGGAGACGCGGCACGCGCAGAGGACGTAGTACAGGAGACGCTTCTTCGGGCTTGGCGGCATCCAGAGGTGACCTATGACGCCGACCGCTCAGCGCGGGCGTGGTTGTTCACCGTCGCGCGCAACCAGATCATCGACGAGCGCCGCAGCGCCCGGTTTCGCAACGAGACAGGGACCGACGACGTCGAGCGTGTCGCCGACCGCGCCGGTCCAGACGAGGTGGACGGCGCGTTGGACCGGCTGCTGCTCAGCACCGCAATGAGCGAACTCTCGGAGGACCACCGCGCGGTGATCCTCCGGGCCTACTACCAGGGCCACAGCGTCGCGCAGATCGCCAATGAGCTGCGGATCGCCGAAGGCACGGTGAAGTCGCGGCTGCACTACGCAGTCCGCGCGCTACGTCTCAACCTGCAGGAGATGGGGGTGACACGGTGACACAGTCGGGAGGACCTCGGAGTCTGGAACCGGTCGACGGCGACCGCTACACGACGTGGGATGCCGCATACATGCTTGGTTCGCTGTCCAGCGCCGAGCGACGAGAATACGAAGCGCACCTAGAGACGTGCGACCGGTGCCGCACGGCCGTCGGCGACATCAGCGGCATGCCTGCCCTGCTAGCCATGCTCGACGCCGACGACGTACGAGCGCTGGCCAAGGAGCAGCCCGAGCCGCCACCGTTGCGGCCCGAGGTGCGCACACAGGTGTTGGACAAGGTGCGCTGGCGCAGGCGCCGGTCGCGGATTTTGACGTACGGAGCGGTTGGGCTGGCGGCCGCACTGCTGGCCGTCGGTCTGGTGATCGCCGTCCGCCCGGGCATCGTGGGCCTGCAGAGCGGCACGGAACAGGTGACGGCTCAACAGTTGGAGATGAACAAGCTCGTCACGACGCCGTTCAGCGCGACCATCTCGGTGAACAGTTTCGCGTGGGGCACCCGTATCGACATGGCCTGCACCTATGGCGATTGGTCGAGTGGCGGCGGAACACCGCCGAGCAATCTCGGCATGGTCGTGGTGGGCCGTGACGGAAGTCATACCCAGATCGCGACGTGGCTGGGGCTGTCGGGAGCTACCGCGCTACCCAGCGGAAACACGCCGGAGCACGTCGGCGAAATCGCTGCGGTACAACTAGTTTCCGCTGATTCAGGACAGGTGTTGCTCGAACGCCAGCTGTGAGATCCCGCCTGCGGTGAACCGCGACGCCACCCGCGTCGTGTCACTAGCAGGAATCGGGAAGCAGGTGTTCGATGGTCATGACGTACCGGGTGGTCGACCATATAGTCGACGAACTCGCCGCTGGCGGAGTCGATTACGTGTTCGGCGTTGACGGCGCCAACATCGAAGACCTCTACGACGCCATTCACTTTTGCGACGGTGTCACCGGTGTGCTGGCCAAGCACGAGTTCTCCGCGGCAACCATGGCCGACGGCTACAGCCGGGCGTCATCGAGCCTCGGCGTGGTGGCCGCGACGTCGGGCGGCGGTTCGTTGAATCTGGTTGCGGGGCTGGGGGAGTCGTACGCCAGCCGGGTTCCGGTGCTGGCCTTGGTCGGTCAGCCGCCGACCGCCATGGACGGGCGAGGAAGCTTCCAGGACACCAGTAGCGCGGGCGGTTCGCTGGACGCCGTCGCCCTGTTCTCGGCGGTATCGGTGTACTGCAGGCGCGTGGTCGACCCGGCCGACATCGTAACGGCGCTCCGGGAGGCCGTCGCAGCCGCCAGAGCGGGCGGGCCCGCAGTCCTGCTGCTGCCGAAAGACGTGCAGCAGAGCATGATCGAGTGCATCGACAGGCCCGCCGTCGCCTGCGCGAGTCCGCGGCTCGGAGACGTGACGCCCATCGTCGAGGAATTGCACCGCGCGCTCGGGCCCGTCGCCATCATCGCGGGAGAACAAGTTGCACGTGATGACGCGCGGGTCGCGCTCGAGCAGCTGCGGACCACACTGCGCGCCTGGGTCGCGACGGTGCCAGATGCCAAGGACGTCAGCGGGACGCCGGGGCTCGGCACTTCCTCGGCACTGGGGGTCACTGGTGTCATGGGGCATCCCGGGGTGGAGCAAGCGCTTTCGGAAAGTGCGGTGTGTCTGTTGGTGGGCACGCGGATGTCCGTGACCGCACGCGCAGGGCTCGACGACGCGCTGGGCCGGGTTCGGGTGATGTCGATCGGGTCGGCCGAACCGTACGTGCCGTCAGTCCACGTGCACAGCGAGGACCTCAACGTATCGTTGGCCGACTTGACGCGCGCCCTGACCGGCCAGGGTAGACCGCGGGGGCTGCAGGTAGTGGAAGTGTTGTCGCGCCGCGAGTTACAACCACCGGAGTACGACGGCCCCGGTGTGAGCTATCGCGATGCGATGGCCGCACTGGACCGAGCGATGCCGGCAGGGGCCGACATCGTGGTCGATGCGGGCAACAGTGGCGCGGCCGCAATTCACCTCCTGCCGGTCCGGCGTTCCGGACGCTTTGTCGTGGCACTTGGCATGGGCGGCATGGGGTACAGCTTCGGGGCGGGTATCGGGATGTGCTTCGCCCGCGCGATGGGCGCACGTCCGACGAGTCACGGGCCGCGCAGGCGCACCGTCGTCGTCGCAGGGGATGGGTCGTTCTTCATGCACGGCATGGAATTGCACACCGCGATCCAGTACGGGCTGCCGCTCACGGTGGTGCTGTTCAACAACAACGCCCACGCGATGTGCGTCACCCGTGAACAACTCTTCTACGGCGGCCAGTACAGCTACAACCGATTCGCGCCCAGCCGACTCGGCGCGGGCCTGGCAGCCATGTTTCCCGGGCTGCCTTCGGTTGACGTCTCGGACGTCGCGACGCTCTCCGGCGCGCTGCGCGACGCCTTCGCCCACGACGGTCCCGCGGTGGTGAGCATCGAATGCTCGGCCGATGAGATCCCCCCATTTGCACCCTTTTTGCAAGCCCCACAACATCATTCAATTGACGAGGAGATGAAGCCCGATGTCGCTGCCCGCGCTTGACGATATAACCGCCCCCATTGACGGGGTCGTCCGCATAGAGACTTCGCCGCGTGAGCAGGCGACGCCGATCATCATGGAGATGATGCGGTCGGTGTATCCCCACGACCAGGTGTTCGGCGAATTCTGCACCGTCAACGCCTACGTCGACTGCCCGCCGGACGAGCTGTTCACCTACCTGTCCGATACCCGCAGCCTTGAGGAGTGGACCTACAGCCTGCGCGGCTTCACACCCACTGAGGAGCCAGGGCTGTGGGTGGCCTACGACCGACTCGGGTCGGAAACCGAGATCTACACGCGCACGGTCGCCAATCGCGCGGCGCGCACCGTCGACTATCACTGTGCGTGGGACCAGGGCAAGCACCTCTGGATGGTCTACCTGATGCGAGTGGTGGACGCGCAGGTCGTGTTCGACAAGCCCGGTTCGGTCGTGCTGTGGACCAACTGTCGTCACCCGTTCTACGACCACAACCCGTACCCGGAGAGTGCGCCGCAGCAGCGGCCGGTCTGGGTTGGCGACTTCTGGGACATGTTCGGCGCAGGCCATGAACTGGAACTGAAGAACCTCAAGGCGATTGCCGAATATCGCCACCACAACGGACTGCCGGTGACCCCGGTCTGGATGAGCTGAGCGGACGACGACATGACCACGACCACGCCCCTGCCTTCAGTCAGCCTGATCGACGTCTCCACCTATCTGCCCGGGGAACCGATCGGCGCGGACTACTACGCACAGTTCGCGGAATCCGACGACCTGCGGGACAACCTGATGTTCCGCGCGCCGAAGTTCCGCCACCACGTCGCGCCGGACGAGACCGCTATCGACATGGTCGAACGGGCCGCCGCGGGGTTGGTGGAGCGGCACGGTGCTGATGCGCTGGCGAACGTCGACGTGTTGATCACCCACACCCAGATGCCCGACATGCCGTTCTACGGCGGCGGCGGGGGAATGGCATATCGCCTTGGTATGAAACCGAATTGGGTGGTGGACCTGCACAACGGCGGTTGTGCGGCCTTCGTACTGGGCCTGAAGCTGGCCCGTCGCCTGCTCCAGTCAGGAGAGGGTCGCACCGCGCTGATCGCCGTCGCCCAGAATTCGGCGGGGACGGCCTTCGATCAGCCGACCATCCGGCGCAAGGCGCAGGCCGCGGTGCCCGGCGACGGAGCCGCGGTCGGGCTGGTCGCGTTGTCGGAGGAGTCTCCGATCCTCGACGTCGAGTGCCGTACCTACGGCGAATATGCCGGTGACATGACGCTGGCCGTCGACCCGCCACGCAAGTGGTGGCAGGCCGGTCCCGGCGAAGGCTGCATCGGGTTCACCGACGCCAAGATCACCAAGGTGCTGGCGCGGGGCAACCGGCAGGTGCCCGAGATTGCGTACTCCGTGTGCGATCGAATTGGCATGGCGCCCAAGGATCTTGACCTACTGGTGACCAACCAGCCGAACCGAGTCTTCCTGCGCAACTGGCGAGAGGCCCTGGAGTTGCCCGCCGAACGACACCGCGACACGTTTGACGAATGCGGCAACCTGTTTGCCGCAGGCATTCCGGTGAACCTGGACAGGGCGATCACCGAAGGGCAGATCAAGAAGGGTGACGTCGTGATGATGGCGGCGTTCGCGCACGCAGGGGACTTCGCCGGGGCCGCGGCCATCAAGTGGGGCGGGCAAACCCGGTGACCACGAACCTTGCGCTCACCGATGCCATCGACGCACTCGAGCCCGCGGTGAACCCCTTTGCCCTGTCGCTCAACGAGAATCCGTTCCCACCGTTGCCGTCGGTGCGTTCGGCGCTGGCCACGTCGCTCGACACGGCGAACCGCTATCCGGAGTTCCTGCCCCAACGGTTGCGCGCACTGATCGCGGGTCGGGTGGGAGTGCGCGACGACCAGGTGGTGATTGGTGCAGGCGCCACCGGGGTGGTGTTGCAGGTACTGCATGCCGTCACCAGCCCCGGCGACACCATGGTGATGACGTCGCCGACATTCGACGGGTACCCGATCTTCGCCCAGATGGCACGGCTACGTTCGGTCACCGTCGCGCTCGATCAACACGGGCACCATGACCTCGACGCGATGGCCGACGCGGCAGCCCATGCCCGCGTCGTCGTGCTGTGCCGCCCGCACAACCCGACCGGCACGATCGAAGCTGCGGCTGACGTCGAACGGTTCCTGCGCCGCATCGCGCCGGACACGGTGGTGCTGCTCGACGAGGCCTACGTCGAATTCCTGTCGCCCGAGCACCGCATCGATGCGCCGGCCCTGGTGGAGCGGTTCCCCAATGTGGTGGTGCTACGCACCTTTTCGAAGGCCTACGGGCTGGCCGGACTGCGCGTCGGATACGGGTTCTGTGCTGCGGACCTGGCGCGGCGGCTGTGGACCATGCAGTTGCCGTTCGGCGTCGGCTCCACCGGGCTGGTCGGGGTCGCGGCATCTTACGATGCGGAAGTCGAACTGCAGCAACGCATTCGCGTGATCAGTGCGGAAGGCAGGTACCTGCGTGCGCGACTGCGCGCCATGGGCGTCTACAGCACGGACAGCCACGCCAACTTCGTGTACCTTCCCGCGTGCGCGCGCTCCTGGCAGCACGTCTTCGCCAACACTGGGCTGCGGGTACGCAGCTACGCCGACGGTGGCGTGCGGGTCAGCGTGGGCAGCCGGTCCTCCTCACGCGCGGTGTTGGCTGCAGTCGCAGTCGCCTGATTCCTGCACCCGGCGGGTGGAGTGCGGTATGAAGAGTCGTGCCGTCTGAAGAACCGAACCCGCCTCCTGGCAAACCAGATCCCATCGCGCTGGCACGCGCCAACTGGGAACGCGCCGGGTGGGGTGACGTCGCCGACGGCATGGTGGCAGTGACGTCGGTGATGCGCGCACACCAGATCCTGCTGGCCCGGGTCGAGGCCGCGCTGCGGCCGTACGACCTGAGCTTCTCGCGCTACGAGTTGCTGCGGTTACTGGCGTTCAGCAGCACCGGTGCGCTCCCGATCACGAAGGCTTCTGACCGTCTTCAGGTACACGTCACCAGCGTCACCCATGCCATCCGCAGGCTCGAGCAGGATGGGCTCGTCGAGCGCATCCCGCACCCCACGGATGGCCGCACGACCCTGGTGCGGCTGACCGGGCTCGGGCGGTCGACGGTGGAGGACGCGACGGTCACGCTCAACAAGGAGGTGTTCGCCGACATCGGAGTTTCCGCCGCCGAGTCGGCGGCACTGGCCGCGTCGATCGAGACCCTGCGCCGCCACACGGGCGACTTCTGAGCGGCGAAGGAGTCTTCGCAACTGGTGGTCAGGACACGCGGCCCGGGGCTTTACGCTTGGTCCCGTGGGGAGTCTCGTGAACATCAGGCCGAACGTCCTGGTTGTACTGTCCGCCGCGGCGCTTTTGACCGCATGCAGCAGCACGACGACTGGCGAAGCCACCGCTCCCAGCGGCGTGAGTGCGTACTCGACCACCACCAAGTCGACGCCATCCACGACGACGACCACGCGGTCCACCTCAGCGCCGAGCCCCACGGCCGCACCGTCGGTCGTCCCGCCGGAGGCCTACGACGAGATACGGGCGTCGGGCGTCAGCGGGACGGAGTCGAACATCAGCGACGTGATCGACATCGCGTGCATCGTGGCCGACAGCAGTTTCAACGACACCAAACAAGAAATCGTCGACGCGATGCAACAGATGGGCGCCGAGTTCTCGGATCAGCAACTCGGCGTCATCGTGACGGTGGCGCTGACCTACCGCTGCCCCGAGAACTCGGGCAAATTGGGGGGCTGAAACTCAGCTCAGAGCGCGGCGCCGACGGGCGCTTCGACTCCGTTGAGCAGATCGTTGTCGCCGAAGGCGCCTCGATAGGCAGCAGCGGGATGGGTGTCGGGCAGTCGGTCGCCACGCCCAAGTAGCTTGTGCCGCAACGTTCCCGACTTGTCCGTTGAAATCAGGCCCCGTTCGCGCAGTGTCGGGAAGAGCCGGTCGGCCACCTCGCGGAACGAACCAGGAACGGTGGCGTGGTAAACGTTGATGCCGTCGACGCCGGCCTCCCTCCACTCCTCCAGGCGATCCGCGATCTCCTTGGCGGTGCCGACGACCCGGTTCGCGCCCTCCATGACCCACGCCATGTCGCGGATGGTCGGATCATCGTTGCCCGACACCTCCGATGCCCAACGGATGAAGCTCTTCACCCCGGTGAACTCGCCGAGCTGGCTGATTGGCGTGTCCAGCGGCAGGCTGCCCGCATCGATGCCCGCGTCGCCGAGGGCGTGCAGGGCGATGCCCTCCAGGTCGAGGTACCTCTTGAGTTCATCGTTGCGGCGCACCGCATCCCGGTGCGTGTCGCCGATCACGAACGACAGGCCTTGGGCGAAGGTGATGTCGTCGGGATTCCTGCCTTGCTCGGCTGCCAGCGCACGGGTCTCGGCCGTCAGCTTGTACGCGTCGGCCGGGCTCGGGCTGCTGATGTAGACGCCTTCGGCGTTACGGGCCGAAAAGAGCTGGCCCGCAGGCGATGAGCCCGCCTGGAAGAGTACCGGCGAGCGCTGCGGCGACGGCGCGACGAAGTGCGGACCCTCGACGGAGTAGCGGTCACCGACGTGGTTGATCTTGTGGATCTTCGCCGGGTCCGCGTGGATGCCGCGTTCCTTGTCCTGCACCAGCCCGTCGTCGTCCCACGAACCCTCCCACAACTTGTAGGCCACGTCGACGTACTCGTAGGCCCACTGGTAGCGCTCGTCGTGGTTGAGCGTGCCCTCGTGCCCGAAGCTGCGAAACACGTTGGCGTTGAAGCTCGTCACGATGTTCCAGCCGAGGCGGCCCTCGGTGTAGTGGTCGAGCGAGGACATCCGACGGGCGAAGTTGAAGGGATGATCCTGAACGATCGAACTGGTGAACACGATGCCGAGGTGTTCCGTCGCGGCCGCCAACGCCGATGCCAGGACGGAGGGGTCGTTGACCGGGATCTGAATCCCACCCTCGACGGCCTTGCGCCAGTTGCCGTTCCACGGCGCGCGTAACCCGAAGACGTCGGCGAAGAAGATCAGGTCGTATCCGGCCTTGTCCACCTCCGCAGCGACCGAGGTCCAATGCCGAAGCGAGTTGAACTTGTGGTTCTCTGCCTCCGGGGCGCGCCAGAGGCCATGCAGCACATGGGATGCGGTGTTCATGACGAATGCGCTGTAGTACAACGGGCGCTTGGCGCTCATGCGATGGGTCCCAACGTGTTGCGGATCAACTGGTCATTCGTGGTCTTGAGGAACTCGGCGATCTTCGGATCCTGAAAGGTCTGAATAAGCTTCTGCACGTTGGGGTCGTCGAGGTGCTTTTCGCTGACCACCAGACCGCCCTCACTGCCCTTGGGAGCGGGCTCGCGCGCGATGATCTGGTCCTCCTTGAGCCCGGCGGCGTAGACGTCGGAGATGTGGACCACGATGGCGTCCACGTCGGCGAGGCTGCGCGCGAGTTGGCCGATCGGCACCTGGATGAACTGGTAGTTCTTGGGATTGGACTCGACGTCGGACAACTGTGGCAGGCCGGCCAGGGTGTCCTTGCCAGGCTTCAACGTGATCTGTTTGTCGTAGGCCAGATCCAGCAGCGCGATGGCCTGCCCGGCGGGGTCGTCGCGCAGTGCGATCTTGGCGCCGTTGGGCACCTGGGCCCAGGTGCGGTACTTGTCGGAGTAGGTGGCCTGGTCCCAAGTGAACGTCGGCGCAGCGAGTTTCAGCTTGAAGCCGTTGGCCGCGATGGCGTCGTTGAGGAACGGCTGGTGCTCGAAGACGTTGCCTGCGATGGTGCCCGCGTCGACGGCGCGATTGATCTCGATGATGTTGTCGATCTTGACGGGCTCGATGGTGACGCCGTGCGCGGGAGCAACCTGGTCGTTGATGTACTTGAGCAGGCTCTCGGCCGCGATGTCGGTGCTCCAGGTCGCGACCTTGAGGTTGGTGCCGAAAGGCTTGTCCTCGTTCGACAATGTCGCATAGCTGATACCGCCGACGATCGCGACGACCACCACGACCGCCGCCGCGATCCATGGCCAGCGTGTCTTCTGCTTGAGTTCGATGTCGTCGGTGGCCGGTGAGCCGGTCAGGTTCGTCACGGGTGTTCCTTGCTCGGTGAGTTGGCGGAATCGGTTGGCAGTCAGCGGGTTAGGGATTTGACGAGGCGGTCGCCTGCGAATTGGACGATCTGGATCGTGATGATCAGGGTGATCACCGTGGCGATCATGATGTTGTGGTCGAACCGGTTGTAGCCGTAGGTGATCGCCAGGTTCCCCACTCCGCCGGCCCCGATCGACCCCGCAATGGCCGAGTACTCGATCATCGCGATGAGGTTGACGGTCAACGCGCCGGCCAGGGCGGGGAGCGCCTCGGACAACTGAACGGTCCGGATCACTTGCAGGCTGGTGCCTCCGGACACCCGGCCCATGTCGATGACATCAGATCGCACGTCGCGCAGCGCATTCTGGACGAGCCGTGCGAAGAACGGCACGCCCGCCGTCGTCATCGGCACGATCGCCGCCGCGATGCCGATCGTGGTGCCGACCAGGAATCGCGTCACCGGAATGATCGCCGTCATCAGGATCAGGAACGGCAGCGACCGACCCACGTTGACGACCGTGTTCAGCACGGCGAACACCCTCGGATTGGGATAGAGCCCGAACGTGGAGGTGTTGTGCAGCGTGATTCCCACCGGCGTGCCGATGACGAGCACAAGCGCCATGGTGACGCCCACCATCACCCAGGTCTGTCCGTACGCAGGCAGGAGCAGGTCCGGGACCTTCGCCCATGGCGTGCTGAAATCCTCACTGGCAGCGAGGTTCACGCCGCTGCCCCTTCGGATTTCGCGGCGATGGCCGTCACGTGCAGCCCGCGTTCGCGTAGGTAGGTCTCGAAGCCGGCCGGTGCGGATGGCGTGATTGCGAGCACTGCGCGCCCGACGGCCACTCCGCGGATCGCCTCTACGCTGGCGCTGAGCACGCTCACCTGCAGCCCGGAGATGCCCGGCACCGCGTGGATGGACGTGAGCCAGTCGAGCGGTACGTCGCGGGAGGCGTACGAGACCTCCCACACCTCACCGGCGCCGTGAAACGGCACACTAGGGCGATCGGGCAACAGTTCCCGAGCCAGCGACGACGTGGGGTCGAGGATGACGTCGGCGACGGAACCGCGCTCGATGATGCGCCCGCCGTCGAGTCGGGCGACGGAGTCGGCGATCTCGCGGACGACTTCCATCTCGTGCGTGATCAAGATGATGGACAAGCCGAATTCATCGCGAAGGTGGCCGAGCAGCGACAGGATCGCCTTCGTCGTCGCGGGGTCCAGCGCGGCAGTCGCCTCGTCTGACAAGAGGTACGACGGCCCGAGCGCAAGGGCCCTGGCAATTCCGACGCGCTGTTTCTGACCGCCGGAGAGTTGGGCGGGCAGATAGTCGCGTCGATCGTTGAGACCGACGCGGTCGAGAAGTGCGTTGACTCGCTTGGCAATCGATGCGTCGGTAGCTCCGAGGTACTCAAGCGGAAGCGCGATGTTCTGAGCGACGGTGCGGCGCCGCAACAGCGGCGCGGTCTGGAAGATGACGCCGACGCTCCTGCGCGCTGCCAGCAGTTCGCGGCCCTCCAACCTGGTGAAGTCCTTGCCGTCGACCCGTACGGTGCCCGACGTGGGCCGCTCAAGGAAGCTGACGCACCGCGACAGCGTGCTCTTGCCAGCGCCGCTGGGTCCGACCACGGCGAGGATCTCGCCGCTGTCAACCGATAGCGAGACGTCGTCGAGGACGGTTCGATCGCCGAACCGCTTGGTCAGGTGCTCTATCTCGATCATGCGATCTTTCTGACTCGAATCATGCAGGGGCGCAGACGAACTCGCGGCGGGTTTCGTCACCCGAGGGGAAACTGTGCAGGGCAACATCGCCCGAACTCAACCGGCAGCGCTCGCCGCGCACGGGCGGTGGCCAGCTGCCGGTCGGCCAGCAAGTGAATTTACGGATGCCGAGTTAGTTAGCAAAGGTTACGAATCGGGCTGATCCGAAGTCGTTGGCGTCGCGCCGGCTCACTAGGTCGTGATCGAAGGCAGTGGGATCGTCGCCGTCACTGCGGTCCCTGCGCCTGGCCGCGAGCGGATGTTGAGTCGTCCACCGACGATCTCGGCGCGCTCGGCCATCGACAGCAGCCCGTAGCCGCCCATCTCGTCACCACCAAGGGGATTCTCAAAGGTGTCGAAACCGACACCGTTGTCGACGATTTCGAGCCGTGCGATGTCATCGTCAACCGAGAACGTCAGGCTGGCGTTGGTCGCTTGGGCGTGCTTGACGACGTTCTGCAGACACTCCTGAGCGATGCGGTAGATCGCGATCTCGATGTGGTCGGGCAATCGGGTGTCGTCGAGATCGACGCCGATCTGAACCTGCGGGATGGAGCGAGCCAAGCTGGCCAGGCCGCCTGCGAGTCCGAGGTCGTCGAGCACCGGCGGCCGCAGCCCACCGATCGCTGCGCGAGCTTCACCGAGGGTGAGGTCGACCAGCTCGCGGGCCATGCCCAACTGTTCGGCGACCAGCGCGGGATCGGCGCCGACGGCCCGGCTGGCGGCATCGAGCCGATAGGACAGCGTGACCAGGCGTTGCGAGATGCCGTCGTGGATGTCACCGGCGAGCCTGCGGCGCTCGAGCTCCTGCGCCTCGATGACCTGTTCGACGAAGTTCTCGTGCGCTCGCTCGCGGGCGACCAACCGGCGGTGCAGGCGGGCCTGGTGCATGGCACCCGCAATGAGTCTGCCGATGACCAGCAGCAATTCGACGTCGCGGTCCGTGAATTCGCGGCGTGCCACGGTGTGCACGTTGAGCACCCCGACCAGCCCGCCGGGATCGGTCTCCATCGGCACCGAGACCATCGATGTGAAGTCCGACCCGCGTAGCGACTCGAACGGCAGGTACCGCGGATCGGATTCCTTGTCGTGGATTATCACGACGGGCTCGCGGTGGCTGGCCACCCAGCCGGACACGCCCTGTCCCAGCGGAAGTCGGATCTTGCCGACCTCGCTGTCGAACGGCGGCGTGGCGCCAGTCAGCGTGAGCGAGCGCTCGGCGTCGTCGAGCACGTGCACGAAGCACACGTCGGTGGCCGTGGCCGCGGTGATCATCCGGGCCGCGGCCGCGGCGAGCGGCTCGACGCCGGGACCGCTGGACGCCGCTTGGATCAGCTCACGCAACAGCGCGAGTTCGCGGTCCGCGTCGACCAGGTCGCGCACCGCATTCGATTTGCCCGCCGTCACTGGTAAATGCCTTCCCTCAACGCCGTCGCAACGGCCCCGGTGCGGTCGCTCACCCCGAGCTTGCGGTAGACCGAGCGCAGATGTGTCTTGACGGTCTCGTCGCCGATCACCAGCTTGTTGGCGATGCCCTTGTTGGACAGGCCGTTGACGACATAGGAGAGGATCTCGCTCTCACGCTGCGTCAGGCCCTGCCTGGCGCCCGGCCAGAACTCGTCACGCTGCATCCGTGCGGCCGTGTCCGCGGCACGAGCCGCCATGCTCGGGTCGATAGCCGTTTCGCCGCGGTGCACGAACTCCAGCTGACGCACCAGCTCGTCGCTGCTGATGCTCTTCAAGAGATAGCCCGACGCACCCACCCGCAGCGCCTGGAAGAGGTACTGCTCGTCGTCATACACCGAGAGCATGACGACCTTGCGGTCCTTATGGCGATCGCGAAGGTCCGAGCACAGATCTAGCCCGCTGGCGCCCTGCATCCGCACGTCGCACAACACGATGTCGGGATCGAGCTCCTCGACCACGCTGATCGCGCGTTCCGCACCGACGGCTTGGCCGACCACCTCCACCCGGTCACCGAATGCGGCCAGCATCGCCTTGAGCCCCTCGATGACCATCTCGTGGTCGTCTACCAGCACCAACCGCACCGGTGACATGCCCCCGGTCGCTGCGCTCCTGCCCGCCGGCGTCATGTGCACCACCATAGGGCGGCCGATCCTGCCATCCCACCAAGATGGCCATGCGAATCCCCCCAATGGGGGAGGTCCGACCACTGTGAGCTGGGACACGCTACTAAGCATGTCGGTTACGTGTGCGGAGCGGACGTTCTGGTGGGATGCCGGACGGCCGGCAGACGCCGCCGTCGAGTCACTGGACGCCGTGATCTTCGACCTCGATGGGGCGTTGGCCGATATCGAACGCGACGGACAGCGGTTGGCCTTCAACGCCGCCTTCGCCGAACACGGCCTCGACATCAGCTGGACCGTCGAAGAGTATGGCCGCCTGATCTGCATCGCCGACGAGCAGCGGCGCATCGCTTCGGCCCTGCGTAGGCGCGGCTTCGGCCGAGTCAGCGCCGAGATCGCAGCCCACGTCTACCGGACGAAGAACGACCTGTTCGAGCGGTCGGTGCTGGATGGTGAGGTCATCCCACGGGCCGGCCTCGATGATCTGGTCAACAGCCTGTACTTCGCGGCGGTTCCGGTGGCTGTCGTCAGCACCGGCGCCCGCAAGTGGGTCGATCCGCTGGTCCGACAGCTGATCGGGGACGGCATCGCCGAGACGATCGTCACGCCCGACGACCTGACTCGCCCCGGCCGCGAACCGGACCTGCACGGCTACGCGCTGTGGGAGCTTGGGCTGGCCCCGGAGCGCGCGCTCGCGGTCGCGGGCACGCCGCGGGGTTTGCGGGCCGCGCGGGCGGCCAAGCTGGCCACGCTCGTCGTGACCACGGGCTACACCGTCGGGGCCGACTTCGCCGGGGCGGCCGACGTGCGCAGCGCGTACGACGGGCTGCTGGCCTCCGGTTGTGAGGCGCTGCACCGGCGCTGGCAGACGGGTCGCTGACCCAACCAATCCCCGTTTCGCTTGCCCTGCGCCTAACATCCGGCTCACGGGGTGCAGGACAGGGGCGCTCCACGCGGCGAAGGAGCGGATCGTGGCTCGTGAGAACCAGACCTCGACGGATGTCATCAGCGGCGAAGTCGACCAGGGCTATGGAAAGGTCGCAGACGCGTTCCGTCGCAATCTGAGCAGCGGTCAGGAGATTGGGGCCGCCGTCGCCGTCTACCGCGACGGCCGCAAGGTCGTCGATCTGTGGGGCGGCTATCGCGACGAAGTCACCCAAGCAGCTTGGGAGACAGACACTCTCGTCAACGTCTTCTCGACGACGAAGGGTGTCGCGTCGCTGGCGGTCGCACATGCCGCGTCGCGTGGACTGCTCGACTACGAGGCCAAGGTAGCCGATTACTGGCCGGAGTTCGCACAGGCCGGGAAGGGTGCGATCACGGTCCGGCAATTGTTGAGCCACCAGGCTGGGCTGGTCGCCGTCAAGCCGCCGCTCACCCTTTCCGACATCGCCGACACCGACGAACTGTCGGCGAGGATCGCGGCGCAGACTCCGGCGTGGGCGCCCGGCACCCGCCACGGATATCACGCCGTCACCCTTGGTTGGTACGAATCCGAGCTCATCCGCCACGTGGACCCGAAGAGCCGCACGCTCGGCCGGTACTTCGCCGAGGAGCTCGCCGGGCCACTGGACCTCGACTTCTTTATCGGGCTACCGCCTTCCGTTGACCGCGCGCGCGTGGCGCGGTTGAAGGCGTTCGCGCTGAAGGACCTGGTGTGGCACATCAACACGATGCCGCCGATGTTCGCAGCCGCGATGTTCAACAAGTTCAGCCTGCCCGCGCGAGCATTCGTGGTTGCCACGGGCGTCACCTCAGCCGAAGCCTTCAACAGCGATGAATATCGGGTCGTCGAGATGCCTGCCGCCAACGGCACGGCCACGGCGAGGTCGATCGCCAAGATCTACGGTGCCGCCGCCGCGGGCGCTTCAGAGCTGGGGTTGAGTCAGACCGTTCGCGATGCGCTCGAAGGTCCTGCTGTGCCTCCGACGAAAGGACTGCGCGACAAGGTGTTGCACACCGATGCGTCCTACTCGCTCGGATTCGGCAAGCCGACGTCCGCGTTCGTGTTTGGCTCTTCTGGCAAGGCCTTCGGGTGGCCAGGAGCGGGTGGCTCGTTTGGGTTCGCCGATCCGGACACGGGTATCGGTTACGGCTACGTCATGAACCGAATGGGCTTCCACATCTACAGCGACCCACGCGAACTCGCGTTGCGTCAGGCCCTATTTCACGACGCGCTCGGAGCGAGGACCCAGCGCTAGCCGTTGCGGATCAATTCGATGACCGCGCTGAAGTCCTTGTCGGCATGGTCCTCGTTGAACTTCGCGTAGATCTCGGCGGCGTGGCTGCCAAGCGGCGCAGCCGAACCCGTCGAGCTCACCGCGGCCATCGCCAGCCCGAGGTCCTTGTTCATCAGCGCGGTCGCGAATCCGGGCTTGAAGTCGTTGTTGGCAGGCGAGGTCGGAACCGGTCCTGGGACAGGGCAGTTCGTGTGCACCGCCCAGCAGTTGCCGGTGGCGCCGGTGATGACGTCGAACAGTGACTGTGCGGGCAGGCCCAGCTTCTCGGCCAGCACGAAGGCTTCGCCGATGGCGATCTGCTGGACCGCCAGCACCATGTTGTTGCACAGCTTGGCGGCCTGCCCCGCGCCCGAGGCGCCGCAGTGAATGATCTTGCCCGCCAGGGGTTCCAGCACCGTCCGAGCATGCTCGACCGCCACGTCCTCACCGCCGACCATGAATGCCAGCGTGCCTGCGGTGGCGCCCTTGATGCCGCCGGACACCGGCGCGTCGAGTTGCTCGAAACCCGCTGCCACGGCGTCGCCGTGGATGGCCCTGGCGTCGTCGACGGAGATGGTCGACGTGTCGATGAACAAGGCTCCGGCCTTGGCGGCGGGGAGCACCTCGGCGTAACACGCCTTGACGACGGCTCCGTTCGGCAGCGAGGTGATCACGACGTCAGCCGCGGCGACGGCTTCGGCGCCGGTGTCGAACACTTTGGCGCCCTTGCCTTCTGCGGCGTCCTTCAACGCGGGTACGGGATCGAAGCCGCGCACCGTATGCCCCGCCGCGACCAGATTGGCCGCCATCGGGCCACCCATGTTGCCCAGTCCCAAGAACGCGATCGTCGCCATTGAATACAGCCAGCCTTCCGGTTTAAGACGCGCGCGCCCGGGCGGCTTCCGCCCGACCGATGACCACGCGCATGATTTCGTTGGTTCCCTCGAGAATGCGGTGCACCCGTAGATCGCGGACGATCTTCTCCAGCCCGTACTCGCGCAGGTAGCCGTAGCCGCCATGCAGTTGCAGGGCCTGGTCGGCCACATTGAAACACGCGTCGGTGACATAGCGCTTGGCCATCGCGCACAGTTCGACCTTGTCCGGATGGCCGTCATCGAGGGCAGTAGCCGCCCGCCACAACAGGTTTCGCGAAGCCTCCAGCGTCGTGGCCATGTCGGCGAGCGTGAACCGAATGGTTGGCTCGTCGAGTAGTCGCATGCCGAACGCCTCACGGTCGGCGAGGTAGGCTTTCGCCTTGTCGTAGGCGGCCTGCGCTCCGCCCAGCGAACACGCCGCGATGTTGATGCGGCCGCCGTTGAGCCCGTTCATCGCGATGCCGAACCCGGTGCCCTCGCCCGCGGCTCCACCGAGCATCGCGTCGAGTGGCACGCGGGCGCCCTCGAACACCACTTGCGCAGTGGGCTGCGCATTCCAACCCATCTTGTACTCGTCGGCGCCGAAACTGACGCCAGGCGTGTCCTTGTCGACGACGAATGCCGAGATGCCACGCGGACCGTCACCTCCCGTGCGTGCCATCACGATGTACACGTCCGAGGCACCCGCCCCGGAGATGAACTGCTTGACGCCGTCGAGCACGTAATGGTCACCATCACGAACAGCCTTGGTGCGCAACGCACCTGCGTCGGATCCAGCACCGGGCTCGGTCAGGCAGTAACTCGCGATGAGCTCCATCGAGGCCAGTCGCGGCACCAGCTTCTTGCGCTGCTCGTCGCTCCCGTACGTATCGACCATCCACGTGCACATGTTGTGGATGGACAGGAATGCCGCCGTCGTCGGGTCGGCGACGGCCAGTTGCTCGAAGATGCGCACGCCGTCCAGGCGACGCAGACCGCTGCCGCCCGCGTCCTCCTGACAGTAGATGGCCGCCATGCCCAACTCGGCCGCCGCGCGTAGCACGTCGGTGGGGAAGTGCTTGGCCGCATCCCACTCCAACGCGTATGGCGCGATGCGCTTCTCGGCGAATTCGGCGGCCGTTTCGGCGATCGTGCGTTCGTCGTCGTCGAGACCGAAGTAATCCATCCGCGCTACTTCATTGTCGGGATGGAGAACTCGGCGCCATCCTTGATGCCCGACGGCCAACGCTGGGTGACCGTCTTGACCTTGGTGTAGAAGATGATCGACGCGGGCCCGTGCTGGTTGAGGTCGCCGAAGCCGGACCGCTTCCAGCCGCCAAAGGTGTGGTACGCCACCGGAACTGGAATCGGCACGTTGACGCCGACCATGCCGACCTGCACGCGGGACACGAAGTCGCGCGCGGTGTCGCCGTCGCGGGTGAAGATCGCCACGCCGTTTCCGTATTCGTGCTCGGAAGGAAGCGCAAGGGCCTCTTCGTAGCTCTCAGTCCGGACGATGCACAGCACCGGCCCAAAGATCTCGTCCTTGTAGATCGACATGTCGGGGGTGACGTGGTCGAACAAGGTGGGCCCGATGAAGTAGCCGCCTTCGAGGCTCGCGTCACCGAAAGTGAGGTCGTCACTGGCGCGTTCGCGCCCGTCGACGACGGCCTCCGCGCCAGCGTCGATGCCCTGGCCGATGTAGTCCTTGACCCTGGCCAGCGCCGCCGAGGTGATCAATGGTCCGTAGTCGGCCTTCGGATCGAGACTGTGGCCGACGCGCAATTGGTTGACGCGCTCGACGAGCCTGGCGCGAAGTCGGTTCGCTGTTTCTTCGCCGACCGGGACCGCGACACTGATCGCCATGCACCGCTCGCCCGCGCTGCCGTAGCCCGCGCCGATCAACGCGTCGACAGCCTGGTCGAGATCGGCGTCGGGCATCACGATCATGTGGTTCTTGGCGCCGCCGAAGCACTGTGCGCGCTTGCCGTTGGCCGCGGCCGTCGAGTAGATGTACTGGGCGATGTCGGAGCTTCCGACGAATCCCACGGCCTGGATGTCGGGGTTGTCGAGGATGGCGTCGACGGCTTCCTTGTCGCCATGGACTACCTGGAACACACCCTTGGGCAGCCCGGCCTCTTCGAAGATCTCGGCGAGCCGGACGGGCACCGACGGATCGCGCTCGCTGGGCTTGAGGATGAAGGCGTTGCCACACGCCAGCGCGGGCCCGGCCTTCCACAGCGGGATCATCGCGGGGAAGTTGAAGGGCGTGATGCCCGCGACGACGCCCAGCGGCTGACGCAGCGAGTAGACGTCGATGCCGCCACCCGCGCCCTCGGTGTACTCGCCCTTGAGTAGGTGGGGGATTCCGATGGAGAACTCGATGACCTCGACGCCGCGCTGGATGTCACCGCGCGAGTCGGCGACGGTCTTGCCGTGCTCGAGGGAGAGCAGTTCGGCGAGCTCGTCGACGTTCTTGTTCACCAGGTCGACGAACTTCATCATCACGCGGGCGCGACGCTGTGGGTTCCAGGCGGCCCATTCCTTCTGCGCCTCGACGGCGATGGCGACGGCCGCGTCGACCTCGGCCGTCGAGGCCATCGGTACCTGGGCCTGAACCTCGCCCGTGCTGGGGTTGAGCACGTCAGCGGTGCGCGTCGACGTGCCGGCGGTGCGCTGACCGCCAATGAAGTGCGGAATCTGTGTGGTCATGAGGAGCCCCTAGGCGAAGACGTTTACTCGGAGTTACTAGGACATCCTAGTAACTCCGAAACGTCGGGCGCAAGAGGCCGGCTCGCCCTGGTCACGCTTCAGAACTGTGAACGTGCTGGGAGTTCTCGACGTCGTGGTGCTCAAGATCGTTCCTTCTGATGTGCTTGGAAAGTCCTTTGAACCGATTCGGGCTGTAACCCCTGGCGCTATCTCATGATGTGCACGGCCTCCCCGAAGTAGACAGGCGACACGTGACGGCACGACGCGACCGCGCGCACCCGCGACCCCTTCGGGTGGTGTCCTCCGATGATCGCTATCCCGACTGGGAGGCCGTATACCAGGACAACGCGACCTGGGTGTATCGCACGATCTACGCCAGGGTCGGAAATCAGGCCGACGCCGAGGATCTCACCGCCGAGGTCTTCATGGCGGCCTTGCGGCCGCTGCGGCTGACCGCCAGCGTCGCGGAGGTGCGCGCGTATCTGCGCAACACTGCGCGCACCGTGCTGGCGGCGCACTGGCGTCAGACGATGGGCCGCGAGATCACCGCGATAGAAGACGACATCGCGGCACCGCCGGAAAGCGAGGAGGCGATCAGCACGGCACCCGAACGCGTGGCCACTGTCATGGAAACGCTGCCCGACAACTATCGCCGCATACTGGACCTGCGCTTCCTGCAGAACCTGTCGATCAAGGAATCGGCGTCGGCGATGGGGGTGAGCGTGGCCAATGCCAAAGTGCTCCAACACCGGGCGCTAAGGCTAGCGGCCCAGGTCAACGAGGAGGGCACGCCATGAACGAGCGAGGCTTGCGCAAATACCTCGACGATCTGATGCGTAACCGCAAGCCCAAGGGTTTCGCCCCTGACGACTTCGAGGCCGCGCAGGTGCGCACCGCCATCGAGATGCAGGCCGCTAGGCCCGGAGCCGACGAGCCGCGCCCAGAGTTCCTGTCGGACTTGCACAGTCGGCTCGCAGCGCAGCTGGACGGCGAGCCGGAATCGCCGACGTGGTTGCATGCCAACCGTCGGCAGGTGATCGTCGGCACTTCCGCCGCGGCCACCGCCGCAGTGGCCGCAGTGGCGGTGGATCGACTCATTGGCGGCGGCAAGACCGACGACACCGAGGTGGCACAAGATCTGGTGCCGACCGACGGCGCGTGGCAGCGCGTGGCCTCGAGCGCCGACGTGACCGAGGGCGCGATGCATCCGTTCGACCTGGGGTCCGTCGTCGGTTTCGTTCAGCGGGTCGACGGCCGCGCCGAGGGCATCTCGGGGATATGCACCCACCAGGGTTGCCGACTGTGGTTCGACGGACCCGATGATCGGCTGCGCTGCCCGTGCCACTCGACGTCGTTCTCGAAGGAAGGCCAGGTGCTCACCCACCAGTTGCCGATCTCGCCGAAGCCGTTGCCCAAGTTGGAGGTTCGGGAGATGAACGGCGCCATTGAAGTGTTCGCGCCGCCTAGTCGCACCGAGCAGATCTGAGCGTGTAACCCGCCTCCCTATCTGTTGGTGAGAGCCCCGCAGCCCGCGGACTCGTCAACCGCCAACGGAGGTACCCGTCGTGTCCCGACGAACCCAGCGCGTCGCAGTCGCGGTGAGCGCCGTACTGACTGCCACCGCGTTGCTACTGGCCGCATGTGCGGCCACCGACCAACCCGCCAGTCAACCGAGTCCGACGTTCAGCACGGACGTCTCCGCTAGCCCGGGCATGCAGGGGATGGGCAGCATGCCCGCAATGAGTGGGTCGCCGTCGGCGACCGAAGGTGGATCGTCGGCTCCCGCCGCGCCCGCCGGCCCCAACGAGGTGAACATCGATGGATTCGCCTTTGCCCCAGTGACTCTGACCGTGAAGGCCGGGACCACCGTCACGTGGACCAACAAGGACGAGGACCCGCACACCGTCGTCGACAACGGCGGAGCGTTCCGCTCACAGGCGCTCGGCTCCGGCGGCACGTATTCGTTCACATTCCCGACGGCAGGCACGTTCGACTACATCTGCTCGGTTCATCCGTTCATGCACGGCACCGTGGTGGTGACGCCATGACCGAGTCAACCGGGGATCGCGACCCCATGCAGATGAGTCGGCGCCAATTGATCAGGCACAGCGCCTGGTTCGGCGCGGCCGTCGGGCTAGCCGTCGTGGGCGGTGAGGTGATCTCGCACATTGCGGGGGCGGCCACCACGACCGAGACGCGGCCCACCCTGCGCTTCGCGCAGGTCAGTGACAGCCACATCGGCTTCACCGGCCCCGCCAACGCCGACGTCACCGGCTCGTTCACCAATGCCGTCAACCAAATCAACAATCTCGGCTACACCCCCGACTTCGTCATCCACACAGGCGATCTCACGCATCTCGCCACCCCTGGTCAGTTCGATCAGGTCAAGCACATGCTGTCCGGGCTAAGCACGCCGCACGTGTTCACCGTCCCAGGCGAGCACGACTCAACCGACGATGCGGGCCAGAAGTACCGCAAGGTCTTCGGTGCCGGTACCCGCGGCGACGGTTGGTACAGCTTCGACATCGCGGGCGTGCACGTCATCGCGTTGGTGAACACGCTGCACATGACCAAGCTCGGACACTTGGGCCAAGACCAGCTCGACTTCGTCAAGAAGGACGTTGCGCCGTTGTCGAGTGACACCCCGATCATCGTGTTCAGCCACATCCCGCTGTTCGCGATGTACCCGGACTGGGGTTGGGGCACCGACGATTCCGTGGAGGCGCTGTCCTATTTGAAGCGATTCGCATCGGTGACGTGTCTGAACGGGCATGTGCATCAGGTCTTCTCGAAAACCGAAGGCAACGTGAAGTTCTTCAGCGGGACCACGACCGCGTACCCGCTACCTCATCCTGGTGACGGACCCGCACCCAAGCCGCTGACCCTGCCCGCAGGCAAGCTGCATGACGCGCTCGGGATCAGGGAGGTCAGCTACAGCAAGGGCCAAACGGCGCTCGCGCTCAAGGAGAGGACGTTGCCATGAGGTTGCTCGTGTTCCGGATGGTCATTGCCGCGAGCCTGGTCGTCAGCGGGGTCAGCCACGCCTATCTGTACGCGCATGGCTACGCCCACATCCCGGTCATCGGAACGGGTTTCCTCCTACAGGCGAGTGTGTGCTTCGCCGTGGCGGTGCTGGTGCTGCTCGGTGGACCCGAGTGGTTGGTGTGGGCCGCGGGCGTACTGGCCCTCGGTGCGCTTGGTGCGTTCGCGCTCTCGCGCTCGGTCGGCATCGCCGGGTTCGTCGAAACCGGTTGGGAGCCCGCACCCCACGCGCTGCTGAGCGTGGCGGCCGAGGTGGTCACGGTGTTGGCTTGCGGCGCTTGGTGGTTCAGTCGGCGTCGGGCGACTGCTTGAGCCCGTCGATGAACGCCTGCGCCGCGTCCCACGTCGGTAGCAGGCCTGCCGCCCGGACCTCGTCGAGTTTCGGGGCGGCGGCATCGCGCTCGGAGAGGTTCGGCTTGGCCCCTCCGACGAGTGGCCAGTCGATCCCGATCGCCGGGTCGGTAGGGCAGATGGTGTGCTCGCGAGTGGGTGAGTAGCCAGCCGAGCACAGATAAGCGACCGTCGAATCATCCTCCAGCGCAAGGAAACCGTGCGCGAGCCCCTCGGAAAGATAGATCGTCCGGTGGTCACGGTCATCGAGTAGCACCGAATCCCAGCGGCCGAACGTCGGCGAGCCGACCCGGACGTCGACAACTACGTCGAAGACCGCGCCACGCAGACACGTCACGTACTTGGCCTGACTCGGTGGCAGTTGGGCGAAGTGCAGTCCACGCAGCACACCGGCCGCTGACACCGACACATTGGCCTGCCGAAGGTCGAGGGGGTGCCCCGTCATCGCGGTGAATTCACCATCGGTGAACCATTCGAAGAACAACCCGCGAGGGTCGGGGCGCACGATCGGGGTGAGCTCCCATGCGCCAGGTATCGCGAGTTCGCGGGCGGTCACTGGCCGCGCTCCGCATACGACTGCTCGACGCCGTCCTTCAGCGGACGCCACCAGGATTCGTTGTCCTGATACCACGCGATGGTGTCGCGAAGTCCGTCCTCGAAGTCGGTGTGCTTGGGGCCCCAGCCCAACTCGTCGCGCAGTGCGGATGGATCGATGGCATAACGCAAGTCGTGGCCCACCCTGTCGGTGACGTGATCGAAGTCGTCCGGTTCGCGGCCCATCAGCGCAAGCAGCGACTGCAGCACCGAGAGATTGTCGCGCTCGCCGCCAGCCCCGATCAGGTACGTGCGGCCGAGTTGCCCGCCTTCGAGGATGCGCCACACCGCACTGTTGTGGTCCTCGACGTGGATCCAGTCGCGCACGTTGGCGCCGGCGCCGTACAGCTTGGGCCGTCGGCCGGTCAGGATGTTCGTGATCTGGCGGGGGATGAACTTCTCCACGTGCTGGTACGGCCCATAGTTGTTGGAACAGTTGGAGATCGTCGCGCGCACGGCGTAGGACCGGACCCATGCGCGCACCAGCATGTCGGAGGCCGCCTTGGTCGACGAGTAGGGGCTCGACGGGTCGTATGGCGTCGCTTCGGTGAAGCGGACCGGGTCGTCGAGCGGCAGGTCGCCGTAGACCTCGTCGGTCGAGACGTGGTGCAGCCGAACCCCGTGGCGTCGCACGGCCTCGAGCACCGTGAACGTGCCAATCACATTGGTGCGCAAGAACGGTTCGGGATCGGCCAGCGAATTGTCGACGTGCGTCTCGGCCGCGAAGTGGACGACGGCGTCGGCGTCGGCGACCAGTTCGTCCACCAGTGCCACGTCAGTGATGTCGCCCTGCACCAGCCGGATGTCGTCGTCGACGGGGGCCAACGACTCGCGACTGCCCGCGTACGTCATCGCATCGAGCACTGTCACCGCCGCGTCGGGGTGTTCACGCACTGTGCTGTGCACGAAGTTGGCGCCGATGAAGCCTGCGCCGCCGGTGACCAGTAACCGCATGGTCAAACCCTAGCGACTAATCCTTCAGCCCCAACGGACCGGCCAACTGGGTGAGTGTCGGAATCAGCTTGTCCCAGCCGCCGAGCACCTGGATCGACACGTGGTCGGCGCCCGCGTCGATGTGCTCGTTGAGCCGAGCGGCAATGGCCTCCGGGGTGCCGTACGCCACCACCGCGTCGATCAGCTTGTCGCTGCCCGGCTTTGCGAGGTCCTTGTCGGTGAACCCCAGCCGCTTCCAGTTGTTCAGGTAGTTACTGAGCTGAAGATAGAAGTCGACGGCACCACGACCGACCGTGCGGGCCTCCTCGACGTCGGTGGTCAGCACCACCTTGTGCTCGGGTGCCAAGTACACCGTGTTGCCGATGAGTTCGTGCGCCTGCGCGGTGTGCTCCGGCGTCGTCAGATACGGGTGGGCGCCCGCACTCCGCTTGGCCGACAGTTCCAACACCTTGGGGCCGAGCGCGGCGACGACCATGCGACTGGTCGGCACCTTTGCGGCGTCCAGCGCGTCGAGGTACTCGACGAGCACGTCGTACGGCTTGCGGTACTCCTCGGTGTGCTCGGGATGACCGATGCCGATGCCGAGCAGGAACCGGCCCGGGTACGCGGCCTCGACGCGGTGGTAGGCCGCGGCGACCTCGGCGGCGTCGGCGGTCCACACGTTGACGATGCCGGTGGCCACCTGCAGCGTCTCGGTGGCTTCGAGGATCGGGTCGACGTAGTTCAGATCGCCGGCGGGAGAGCCGCCGATCCAGACCGCGCCGTAGCCCAGCTTTTCGATCTCGACGGCCTGTTCGGGTTTGGGTGCGCCAAAGGTCCACACCCCGAAACGGCCGAGGTCTGGCTTCAGGGCAACGGCGTCAGTCATGGGAAATCCCTTCGAGGATCAGGTCAGGACAGGCCGAGCGGTCCAGCGAGCTCGGCGAGTGCGGGTACCAGCTTGTCAGTACCCGTCAACACCTGAACCGGAACATGGTCCGCGCCAGCAGCGAGATGTTCCTTCAGCCGGGCCGCGATGGCGTCGACCGTGCCGTACGCGACGAACGCGTCCACCAGCGCGTCACTGCCCGGCTTGGCGATGTCGGCCTCGGTGAAGCCGAGCCTCTTCCAGTTGTTCGTGTAGTTCGCCAGGTTCAGATAGATCTCGAGTGCCTTGCGGCCGATTGCGCGCGCCTGGTCCGCGTCGGTGGTCAGCACCACCTTGTGTTCAGGGGCCAGGAAGGCGTCGGGCCCGATGAGCTCGCGCGCCTGCGCGGTGTGCTCCGGTGTCGTCAGATACGGGTGGGCGCCCGCGCTACGCCTGGCCGACAGCTTGAGCACCTGCGGCCCCAGTGCAGCGACCACCCGACGGTCCTTTGGAACGCCGTATTCATCGAGCTTGTCCAGGTATTCGGTGAGCGCGTCGTACGGCTTCTTGTACTCCTGGTGCGCCTCGGGATGGCCGACGCCGATGCCGAGTAGGAAGCGACCGGGGTAGGCGCTGTCGATGCGGTGGAACGACTCGCTGACGGGCCCTGCCGCCGCTGTCCAGATGTTGACGATGCCGGTGGCCACCTGCAGCGTGCTGGTGGCTTCAAGCAGGGGTTCGACCCAGTCGAGTTCGGCAGGCGGCGATCCGCCGACCCAGATGGCGCCGTAGCCGAGTGCTTCGATGTCCTTCGCCTGCGCCGGGGTTGCCCCACGACCGAACACGCCGAACTTTCCGAGGTCTGGTTTCGTCATGTCCGGGTCAACCTCGCTCGAGATGGCGGCTATTCCGTGGCGATCCGACTGAGTCGAACTATTCCGCAGACACCGACTCGGCGGGCACTTCCTCGGGCTTCGGGGCGACCAGCGGCAAAATGATGATGAACCGGGTGTCGCCCGGCTTCGACTCGACGCGGATGTTGCCGTGGTGCTTCTGGGCGATGATGCGCCAGGCCAGATCGAGCCCGAGCCCGGTGCCCTCGCCGAACGCCTTGGTGGTGAAGAACGGCGTGAAGATGCGGTCGACGATGTCCTTGGGGATGCCGGGGCCGTCGTCGCAGATCTCGACCTTGATGGCGTCTTCGCCGACAGCCGAGGTGCGGATGGTCAAGGTGCCCTTGCCGCCCATCGCCTGGATGGCGTTGTCGATGATATTGGTCCAGACCTGATTGAGATCGCCTGGGTAGCACTGTATTTCGGGCAAGGACTTGTCCATGTCCTTGACCAGATTGACCGGCTTGTCCTTGCCCAACTTCTCCCCGAACATCATCACCGTGCTGCGCAGGAGCTCGTGGACGTTCGCGCTCTGATACGGCGCGCGATCCATCTGGGAGTACTGCTTTGCACCTGCCAGCAGCGCGGAGATCCGGCTGCTCGCCTCGGCGATCTGATTCATCATCAGCTCGGTGTCGATGGTGTACTTCAGCCAACCGAACGCGCCCTGTAGCGAAGCCGACGCATCCGCCTGGTCGATAGAGGCGGAGATGCGTTCGAGCCAGTCGGTGTCCAGGCCGGCCTCGACGAAGGTCGGCGCGTAGTCCCACGCGCCCGCGATCCCGTGGTCGTCGAGCCAGTCCCCGATGGCGTCCTCCCGATCGGACGCTTCGAGCGCGGTGAGTTCCTGCGCCTTGGACTTGGCGACCTGTTCGGCCACCTCTTCCTGGAGGGTCACTAACACGCGCAGGCCCTCCGGGGTGAACTTGCCGTCGGCGAGCATGGCCAACTTGTGGCGCATGCCCGCGATCTTCTCCCGCAGATCGGATACCGCCCGCGCCGCGGCCGCGGCCGGGTTGTTGAGCTGGTGGGTCAGGCCTGCCGACAGTTGCCCGAGCGCCAGCAGCTTTTCGCGCTGGTCGATGATCTGGCGCTGCCGCAGCCCGCCGACCTTGAGCCCTTCGAGCAGGTGTACCGCCATCGGAAGCTCGGCCCTGACGAAGTCGCCGAAGGCCGCCGCGTCGAGCACGAAGAACTTCGACGGCTTGGTGACGCGCACGGACGACTCGTACACCTGGGGCACACCGTCGACGTACGCGCTCCACGCGCCGCAGTACACGCCGCGCTGCGACGTCCTGGTGGTCTCGATGTCGGCGCCGCCGGACCGCTTGGACATCGCGATCTCGCCCTCGATGAGCACGTAGAAGCACGTTGCGGCTTCGCCCTCGACGCAGATCGGCCCGGGGGCGTAGCGGGCGAGGTGCCCGTTCTCGCACAACTTCTGCAGCTGCCGGTCGGTCAACTTCTCGAACAGGAACAGCGTCCGGAGTTCGTCAGGAAGACAGGTCTCACCCATGGGACATTCCTCTCTAGGCCTCGGCCAGGTAGCGGTGCACCAACATCACGGCCATCGACCCTTCGCCGACGGCAGCGGCCACTCGCTTCGCAGACTCGGCACGCACATCTCCTGCAACAAACACACCGGGCACACTTGTTTCCAGATGATGTGGCGGCCTTTCCCGGTTCCAACCCACTACGTCCTTGAGATCCGGGCCGGCCAGGATGAACCCGTGCTCGTCCAGGGCCAGATCGCCGTGGAGCCAATCGGTCCGCGGTACCGCGCCGATGAAGCAACACAGCCGGCCGCAGTCGACCTTCTCGCGGTCCCCGGTGCGTCGGTTCTCCAGCCATAGCCCGGAGAGGTGACCGTCCTCGCCGCACGTGTCGACGACCTCGGTACAGGTTCTGACGTGGACCTTCGGGTTCTGCTCGATCTGCTGGATCAAGTAGTGCGACATCGACGCCTCCAGTGACGGACCGCGCACCAGCAGCGTCACCGAGTTGGCCTCCTTGGACATGAACATCGCGGCCTGGCCCGCCGAGTTGGCGCCTCCGACGATGTAGACGTCCTCGCCCTTGCACTCCGAGGCCTGCGAAACCGACGCGCCGTAGTAGACGCCGCGATCCGTGAAATCACATCCATCCGGATCGTCGGGGTTCTCCCAGCAGCCGTTGACCCGCAGCGGGCGGTACTCGACCCCGGTGGCCAGGATCACCGAGCGCGCCCCGATGGTGCTGCCGTCCTCGAACTCGATGGTGGGCGCCGCATCGCCGACGTGGAGTTTGACCACCTGGCGGGTGGTGATCACCTCGGCACCGAACCGTTCGGCCTGCCTGCGGGCGGACGTGGTCAGCACGGCGCCTGAGACCCCGTTCTCGAAGCCGAGGTAGTTCTCGATCCTGGAACTGCGGCCGGCCTGCCCGCCGGTCGTGGTGCGTTCGATGAGCACGGTCTCGAGCCCCTCGGACGCCCCGTACACGGCGGCGGCCAGGCCGGCCGGGCCACCGCCGATGACCGCGAGGTCGTACATCTGCAGGGACGGCTCGGTGGACAGCCCGAGCATCGTGGCGAGTTGGCCGTTGCTTGGCTCGACGAGTGCGTCGCCCTTCTCGCTGATCACCACGGGCAGCTGCAGACCATCGAGCCCGGCGGCGTCGAGCAGTTGCTTGCCCTTCGGCTCGTCGGCCATGAACGCGCGGAAGGAGTGCTGGTTGCGGGCCAGGAACTGCCGCACCTCCCACGACCTCGGGTTCCACCGGTGGCCGATGACCTTCGTATAGGGGATGGCCCGGTCGCCGGTTGCGTGCCAATCCTCGAGCAGCTCGTCGATGACGGGATACAGCTTCTCCTCGGGCGGATCCCACGGCTTCTGCAGGTACTTGTCCAGGTCGACGACGTTGATGGCGTCGATGGCGGCGTGGACGTCCGCGTAGGCCGTCAGCAGCACCCGACGCGCGAGCGGGAAGATGTCCATCGCCTCTTCGAGGAACTCGATGCCGCTCATCTGGGGCATGCGGTAGTCGGCGACGAACACGGCAACGGTGTCACCGCGGAGCTTGAGCTCCTTGATGGCCGCCAGTGCGTCGGGTCCCGACTCGGCGCGGATGATGCGGTAACGCTCGCCGTAGTGGCGGCGTAGGTCGCGGGCAACCGCACGCGAGACTGCGGGGTCGTCGTCGACGGTCAGAATTGCGGGTTTACGTGGCTCGGGCGCAGGTCCAGTCATCGGTAATAAGTATGCGCTGCGCGTCCAACAGATATCGGGTCAGGAGATGTGCTTGAAGCGAACGCGCGGCCGGGACGCGCCATCGCCGGTAATGTGGCCCGTGACCTGGCCCGAGTGGGAACCGCGTGACCCGGTGATGGACGATTTTGGGCGGGCCGTTTGAGCGGGTACTATTGACCAACGGTGCGGTTTCCGCGCCGGCTCTTGCGTGCCCTGCCCTGGAATTACTGGAATTTCTCGTCACCGGCTCACGTTTTGTAGTCGGAGTTTCAGCTGCGCCACGGGGCACGACCCTCACTGCTCGACGGGCGGTGACGTGCGCCAAAGAATTCAGGACAACGGAGGACATGGCCAAGAAAGACGGTGCCATCGAGGTCGAGGGCCGGGTGGTCGAACCCCTGCCCAATGCGATGTTTCGCATTGAGCTGGAGAACGGACACAAGGTGCTCGCGCACATCAGCGGCAAGATGCGGCAGCACTACATCCGCATCCTCCCCGAGGATCGCGTCGTAGTGGAGCTTTCGCCCTACGACCTGACCCGGGGCCGCATCGTTTACCGCTATAAGTAACTACTTTCCAGTGACGAGCGCTTGCGCGAGTCACCGAACAATCCAGAAGGATCGAACAGCCGTGAAGGTGAACCCGAGCGTCAAGCCGATCTGCGATAAGTGCAGGGTGATCCGCCGGCATGGGCGGGTCATGGTGATCTGCTCCGATCCGCGCCACAAACAGCGTCAGGGCTAGTGCCCGAGGCTGGGCGCGACCGAAGCACCCACAACTGAATGCAGACCTCCCAGTACCAGTGAGCAGATTGGCTGCCCACACACGTCCGGCACGGAGGCCGGACCCCGCTAGCAAGCGGGAACGGACTGGGAAAAGACCTCCGCAAAGAGAAGGAAACACTGCCTGATGGCACGTCTCATGGGCGTTGACCTCCCGCGCGACAAGCGCATGGAGATCGCGCTGACCTATATCTACGGCATCGGCCGTACCCGCTCCCAGGAGATCCTCGCCGGTACCGGCATCGATCGGGATCTGCGCACCAAGGACCTCACCGACGATCAGGTGAGCCAGCTGCGCGAATACATCGAGGGCAACCTCAAGGTGGAGGGTGATCTGCGCCGCGAAGTGCAGGCCGACATCCGCCGCAAGATCGAGATCGGCTGCTACCAGGGCCTGCGGCATCGTCGCGGCCTGCCGGTGCGTGGCCAGCGCACGAAGACCAACGCACGCACCCGCAAGGGTCCGAAGCGCACCATCGCCGGCAAGAAGAAGGTCAGGTAACCCCGGATGGCACAAGCAAAGAAGGGCGGAGCTGCCCCCAAGAAGGGGCAGAAGACCCGCCGCAAGGAAAAGAAGAACGTTCCTCACGGCGCCGCTCACATCAAGAGCACGTTCAACAACACCATCGTGTCGATCACGGATCCGCAGGGCAACGTCATCGCCTGGGCGTCTTCGGGACACGTCGGCTTCAAGGGCTCGCGTAAGTCGACTCCCTTCGCCGCCCAGTTGGCTGCCGAGAACGCGGCCCGCAAGGCGCAGGAGCATGGCGTCAAGAAGGTCGACGTCTTCGTGAAGGGCCCCGGCTCGGGCCGCGAGACCGCGATCCGTTCACTGCAGGCCGCCGGACTCGAAGTCGGCGCCATTTCCGATGTCACACCGCAGCCGCACAACGGCTGCCGTCCGCCCAAGCGGCGCCGGGTCTAGGGAGGATCTGAACAATGGCTCGTTATACCGGACCCGTCACCCGCAAGTCGCGCCGCCTCGGCGTCGACCTCGTCGGTGGCGACCAAGCATTCGAGAAGCGCCCCTACCCGCCCGGCCAGCACGGCCGCGCGCGGATCAAGGAGAGCGAATACCGCGATCAGCTGCAGGAGAAGCAGAAGGCCCGCTTCACCTACGGCGTCATGGAGAAGCAGTTCCGCCGCTACTACGAGGAGTCGAATCGCGTCTCGGGCAAGACCGGCGAGAACCTGCTGCAGATCCTCGAGAGTCGGCTGGACAACGTCGTGTACCGCGCCGGGCTCGCCCGCACGCGCCGCATGTCACGTCAGCTGGTCAGCCACGGTCACTTCACCGTCAACGGCGTGAAGGTCGACATCCCGAGCTACCGCGTCTCGCAGTACGACATCATCGACGTGCGCGACACGTCGCTGAACACCGTGCCGTTCATCATCGCGCGTGAGCTCGCTGGCGACCGCCCCACCCCGGCCTGGCTTCAGGTCGTGGGAGAGCGCCAGCGCATCCTCATCCACCAGCTGCCCGTTCGGGCCCAGATCGACGTGCCGCTCAACGAGCAGCTCATCGTCGAGTTCTACTCGAAGTAACCGCTTTTCGCGGCACATGTTGAGGGTCACCCGACCATCAACACCAAACGGCATCAAATAGCGGATGTCGAGAAGGAGATAGAGAAACACATGCTGATCTCTCAGCGCCCCACCCTGTCCGAAGAGTCGCTTGCCGAGAACCGCTCCAAGTTCGTCATCGAACCGTTGGAGCCGGGATTCGGTTACACCCTTGGCAACTCGCTTCGGCGCACGCTGCTGTCGTCCATCCCGGGCGCCGCAGTCACCAGCATTCGCATCGACGGCGTGCTGCACGAGTTCACCACCGTTCCCGGGGTGAAGGAAGACGTCACCGACATCATCCTGAACCTCAAGGGCCTGGTCGTGTCCTCCGAAGAGGACGAGCCCGTCACCATGTACCTGCGCAAGCAGGGTCCCGGTGCGGTCACCGCCGGTGACATCGTCCCGCCCGCCGGCGTGACGGTGCACAACCCCGACATGCACATCGCGACACTGAACGACAAGGGCAAGCTCGAGGTCGAGCTCGTCGTCGAGCGTGGTCGTGGTTACGTCCCGGCCGTGCAGAACAAGGCCTCGGGTGCCGAAATCGGCCGCATCCCAGTCGATTCCATCTACAGCCCGGTGCTGAAGGTCACGTACAAGGTGGAGGCCACCCGCGTCGAGCAGCGCACCGACTTCGACAAGCTGATCCTCGACGTCGAGTCCAAGAATTCGATCACCCCGCGTGACGCGCTGGCCTCGGCCGGCAAGACGCTGGTCGAATTGTTCGGGCTGGCACGGGAACTCAACGTCGAAGCGGAAGGCATCGAGATCGGGCCGTCGCCCGCCGAGGCCGACCACATCGCGTCGTTCGCACTGCCCATCGACGACCTCGAGTTGACGGTGCGTTCGTACAACTGCCTCAAGCGCGAGGGTGTACACACGGTGGGCGAGCTCGTCTCGCGTACCGAGTCCGATCTGTTGGACATCCGCAACTTCGGCCAGAAGTCCATTGACGAGGTGAAGATCAAGCTGCACCAGCTGGGCCTGTCGCTCAAGGACAGTCCGGCCACGTTCGACCCGTCCGAGGTCGCCGGTTACGACGTCGCGACCGGCACGTGGAACAGCGATGCCAGCTATGACCTGGACGACACCCAGGACTACGCCGAAACCGAACAGCTCTAATCCACCAATCCGTCCCGGTCCTACCTGATACGGGGACCGGCCCCATTTAGGAGAAGTCGCAATGCCCAAGCCCACCAAGGGTCCCCGCCTCGGCGGGTCGTCCTCGCACCAGAAGGCGCTGCTGGCCAACCTGGCCACGTCGCTTTTCGAGCACGGCCGGATCAAGACCACCGAGCCCAAGGCGCGGGCATTGCGGCCGTACGCGGAGAAGCTCATCACCCATGCCAAGAAGGGCACGCTGCACAACCGGCGTGAGGTGTTGAAGAAGATCCGCGACAAGGACGTCGTGCACGTCCTGTTCGCCGAGATCGGTCCCTTCTTCGCCGACCGCGAGGGCGGCTACACCCGCATCATCAAGGTGGAGGCACGCAAGGGCGACAACGCCCCGATGGCCGTCATCGAACTGGTGCGGGAGAAGACGGTGACCTCCGAAGCCGACCGGGCCCGCAAGGCGCCGAAGGCAGCGAAGGCCGCTCCGGTGGTCGAAGACGCTCCCGTCGAGGAGACCGTCGAAGACGCCAAGGTCGAGGATGAGGCGATCGCCGACGCTCAGACCGCGGAAGCCGAAGAGGTCGACGCAGTCGAGGACGAGGTCGACGCACCTGCCGACGAAGACGAGAAGGCCGACGACGCCAAGTCGTAGTGATATGACGAACGCGCCCGCCATCGATTCCGGTGGCGGGCTTGTTCGTCTGCGTCTCGACATCGCCTACGACGGAACGGAATTCGCGGGCTGGGCCGCGCAGCTCGGACAACGCACCGTCGCGGGGGTGCTCGAGGAGGCGCTGTCGACGGTGTTCCGCGGCCCGGTGCAGGTGCGGGCCGCCGGGCGTACCGACAGCGGTGTGCACGCCGCCGGTCAGGTCGCGCACGTCGACGTGCCAGTCATCGCGCTCGACCACGCTCGGCCGCGACAGCCCCGGCCCGGTGAGCCCGAATTTGCATCGCTCGTGCGCCGGCTCGGCAAGTTCCTGCCCGCTGACGTTCGCGTGCTCGAGGTGGTACGCGCACCAGTCGGCTTCGATGCGCGATTCTCCGCGCTGCGCAGACACTACGAGTATCGGTTGTCGACCGCGCCGTACGGCGTCGAGCCGGACCTGGCCCGCTACGTCACGCCGTGGATGCGGCCGCTTGACGTCGACGCCATGGTCGAGGCCTCCCGAGCGCTGGTGGGGCTGCACGACTTTGCCGCGTTCTGTCGCCACCGCGACGGCGCCACCACGATTCGCGATCTGCAACGGTTGGATTGGACGCGTGACGGTGCCCGCATCACCGCGCACGTCGTCGCCGATGCGTTCTGCTGGTCGATGGTGCGCTCGCTCGTCGGCGCCCTACTGGCTGTGGGGGAGGGGCGTCGCGAACCAGCTTGGTGCGCCACGCTTCTCACAGCGGCGGGGCGGTCCAGCGACTTCGCCGCTGCGCCCGCGCGGGGGCTGACCCTGGTTCACGTGGACTACCCCGCTGACGACCAATTGCTGGCGCGGACCGAGGTCACCCGCGACGTGCGGTCGGCAGACGACGTCGGGCGCTAGATCCGGCCCGCGACGAAGTCGGCGGCCTGGTTGACCATGCCTGCGTTGATGTACGCATTGGCGAGGTGGGCTGGCCAGTTGTCCTTCCACGTATCCGGGTCGGCCGGGTTGCAGATCGGATCCGCGCCATGGCAGAGCTCGATGGTGCGCTCGGCGTAGACCCCGTTGAAGTTTCCGATGGGGCCTGCCCACTGGCTGCCGTTGCCAAAGAGCGCGACGGCGGCAATGTGCTGCTCCGCCTCGGGCGGCAAGGGATTGTCCCAGCCGAAGAACGAGAAGGGCACGGCCAGCACCACATCGGTCACGGCGGCGCCCAAGGAGTACCCGCCGAGCACGATCCGCGTGTTGGGGCAATTCGCGATGGTGTTCTGAACGTGCTGGCTCATGTCGTTGGCGCCGACGTCGATCTGGTTGTCGGCGGGATACCGCACCGCGTACATGGAGATGTTCTTCTTGGACTTGGCCCGTAGCGCACTGATGAGCGCATTGCCGATCTGACCGGGGCCTGCCGGCTCCAGCCGGCCGCGCGCGAACACCAACTCGACGTCGGAGCACGCGGCCGACGCCGACGGAAGGCCGCTTCCGGTAACGGCGGGTGCGACGAGCAGGACGCCCGCCGCGAGCACAGTGGCAGACGCGGCGACGATGGCCTTGACGAGGCGGCGGCGGATCACCAGCTGAATGCTAACTGAACGTTTGTCGTGAGTGTCGGCCGTGGGCTACAGCAGCCCGGCGATGAAGTTCGCCGCGGTGTTGGTCTGGCCGCCTGCGTACGCGCTGTGCGCGGGGACGCTCTCACCGTCGGTCTGACAGACCGGGTCGCCGCCGTTGCACAGGTCGATCGCACGTCCGCCCCAGACCGGGCTGGAGGTCAACGGCAGACCGAGCTTGGCCGACGGGTTGCCGAACGCGGCGATCCCAGCGACGAAGTCGGGCGCATTGGGCGGTAGCGGGTTGTCGAACCCGAACGATGGGAACGGCACCGCGGCGATGACGTCCATCACGGCCGCGCCCTGCGAGTAGCCGCCGAGCACAAGCCGCGTGTTGGGGCAGGCGCCCATCATGTACTGGACGTGTGCGCTGGCGTCGTTGGCGCCGTTGGCGGCGGCCATGAAGTCGTACGAGGCGGGGTAGTTCACCGCGTAGCTGCCGACCGAGCGGCCGCCGACCTTGCCACGCAGCTGGTCGACGAATGCTCCGCCGACCTTTCCAAGGCCGGGGGGCTCCGTGGTGCCGCGGGCGAAGATCACTTCGATGTCGGGGCAGTCAGCCGATGCGGTACCCAGTCCGCCGACGGCATGCGGCGACATAACGGGGAGGAGCAGAGCGGCGGAGGCAGTTAGCGCGGCGGTTGCGGTGGCAACGGCGAAGCGGCGCACTCGTCTGAACGTCACGCCAAATGATAACGCGAGATTGGCTAAACGAATCCGGCGACGTAGCTGGCGGCCTGTTGGGCGAGCCCCTTGGTCACGTAATCGCTGTGCGCGAAGGGGTTGCGGCCCCGCGAGCAGATCGGATCGCCGTCCGTGCACAGATCGATGGCGCGGTTTCCCCACACCGAGCTGGTCAGCGGATTGCTGAACTTCGTCGCGGGGTTGCCGAAGACGGCGACGGCCGCGATGGAGGACGCCAGGCTGCTGTCCAGCGGCGGCGCCGAGCCGATCTCGCCGATCTTGTTGCCAAGCGGTGGCACGCCCGCCAGCATGTCGACCACCGCGGCACCCTGCGAATATCCGCCGAGCACGATGCGGGTCGACGGGCACTGCGCCACGGTCGCGGCGATGTGTGCGGCGGCGTCGTTGGCTCCTTGGGCAGCGTCCAGGAAGTCGTAGCTGGCCGGGTAGTTCACCGCGTAGGTGGTGACAGTGCGGCTGCCGACCAACGGGCGCAGGGCATCGGTGAACGCGTCGCCGACGCGACCCAACCCTGGAGTGTCGTTGGTGCCGCGCGCGAACACCACGTCGATGTCGGAACAGGCACCCTCAGCGACCGCAGGGGCCGCGTTGATCAGGGCAGAACCGCACGCGATCACCGACGCGAGCGCGCCAAGCCGGGCCATCGATTTCAGCATTGTCACGTGGGCCATCTTCACATATGACGGTCAGCCACGACGAACCGTTTGCTCCGAGCAGGCGCCGTCCACGGGCGTTTCCGGCCAGCTGGCCTGCGCTACCTTTTCGGTCCGGTCACCCTGTCTGGCCAGCGCAAGTCCTACCAGCACGACCACGCCGCCGATGGCCTGCACGGGCGTCATCGCCTCGCCGAGCAAGACCCACGCGGTCAGTACCGCGAACAGCACCTCGGCAAGGCCGACGAGCGAGGCGAACCGCGGCCGTAGCCGAGCAATGCCCATGATGCCGAGGGTGTACGCGATCGCCGTCGGCACCAGCGCCAACGCGATCATCGGAACCACCCACGATGTCGTCCACCCCGCGATGACCGTGTCGTTGGTGGTGAAGGTCAGCGGCATCACGCCCGACAGCCCGAGGAGCGCCACCGTGATGGCACCGACGACGAGCCCGCCCGCGGCAAGTGTGATCGCGTGCAGGCTGCCTTCGGTGCCGTCGGCGCTCACCTCGTCGGACATCATGAAGTAGCACGCTGCGCAGACGGCCGCCGTCAGCGCCCAGCCGACACCGACGAGATTGATGTGCGCACTCGCGAAGACGTTCAGCACCAACATGATTCCGACGATTGCCAGTGCCGCTCCCGCGAGCGTCAAGTTGCTTGGCCGCTGGCGGGTGGTGGCCCACAGCCAACCCACGACGAGCACCGGTGCGGTGTATTCGAGCAGGAGCGCGACGCCAACGGATAGATGCGAGACGGCGTTGAAGTAGCAGAATTGTGCACCGGCAACCGGCACGATGCCGTACGCCAGGACCGTCTTCCAGTGCGCCACGGCGTTGCGTAACCAGTCGCGCTTCATCACCGTGGCGAACACGATCATTGCCAACGCGCCACCCGCTAGCCGGGCGGTGACGGCGGCGGTCGGGCTCCAGCCCGCTTCCATGAGTGACTTGGCCAAGGGGCCGGACATGCCGAACGCGAACGCGGAGGCGACTGCGAAGGTCAGTCCGAGTCGGAAGTGATCGACCGTGGGCTGGCGGGGATCCAACTGTGCGGTCATGCGACACCTCCAGAAATGTAATGAGTAAAATCAAAGTTGGTCATGACGCTACGGCCGAAAGGAGTCATGAGTCAAATGATTTTTACCTATGACACAGAACTCACTCTGCGGGCCGCGTGTGTGCTGGTCAACACCGGTCGCGTCGATGGTGAGCAGCTGGGTGACATGGCGTCCCTCGACGAATACCTCGATGGCTTCGGCTGGACCGGGCGACGCGATAGGGATACGGCCGAACTGGAGTCCGTGCATCGACTCCGCGACCGGATAGGCCGGATCTGGGCGGTTGCCGACGACGAGGAACGCGCCGTCGGTCAGGTCAACGCCCTCCTGTCCGATACCCGGGCGGCGCCGTGGTTGACCCGACACCCGGAGATGCCTGAATGGCACCTGCACCTGGCGTCGATCCACGACCCGCTGTGGCAGCGCATGGGTGCGGAGATGGCGATGGCACTGGCCGACCTCATCCGCGCCGGCGAGCTGCGCCGGCTCAAGACCTGTGCCGCGCCGGACTGTGAGGCCGTGCTCCTCGATCTGTCGCGCAACCGGTCCGGGAAGTTCTGCGACACCGGCAACTGCGGTAATCGTCAGCACGTGGCGGCGTACCGGGAGCGGCGGGCGTCTGACGCCGCCGACTAGCGGCTCACGGCGTCGGGGTCTGACCGAGGTTCTTGAACAAAGATTGCTGCACGACCTCCTGCACTGCGTCGGGCGTGACGCGACCGATTGCCCCGAGAAATGGCGAACCAGCCGGACTTTGGGCAGGCGCGGTTGTTGCCGCGATTTGTGAAGGGCGCCGAGTTGGGGCAGCTACCGGCCCGCCGAGGTCGTATTGAAAACCCGGGGGGACCGTTTGGTTCAAGTCGTCGAAGATCGGTGGAATGGGTCTCGCAGGTGGCTCTGGTCCGGCGTTCAGGATTGCGTCAGCCCCACCGGGGATTTGGCTCGTACCCGGGCTTCGTGGCGCGACGGGCGCGTAGGGCGGCGGCCACGTTTGCGATTGGTTGCCGTAGCGATCGATGGGCACGCTGGCGGATTGCTCGTCGTTGCGGGGCGCAACGGGCACCTCCGACCTACTCGACTTGCTCGTCGACGTCGCTGCGCCGCCCCCGCGCTCGACATCTCCGCTTCTGCTCAGGTCGTCGGCGCCTGGCGGGGTGGGTATCGGGTAAGGGTAGGAGGGATTGGTTTCGCCAGAGCTGTCACCAGTGGGATATCTCCCAGTGGCGTTGCCGGCCGAAGCCGGTGCGGTCGATGGCTGAGGCGATCGGGGGCGCGCCGCAAGTTGTTCGAGCGACTGCCTCCACGCCTGGAGATTGCTGAACAGTTGCTGGGCATAGTCAAGTGGTGCTGGCGCGACGGGAGGGGCGGCTGGCATCGGCGGCATACCCGGCATCACGAACGGCATGCCCGGAGGCGCGAACGGCAGGCCGGGAGGCGCGAACGGCATGCCCGGAGGCAGGAACGGCATGCCCGGCGGTGTGAAGGCCATGTTGGCGGCGAGCGCCGCCGCGGCGGCCGCTGCCTTCTCCAGAATGTCGCGCCAGATCTGGAGGTACGCAATCATCTGATGGTTGTAATCAGGCTGGGGCGCGGACATTTAATGACCTCCAGAGAGTGGGGGGATGGGGGACGTGGGGGCGCCGACCGCAGGTGCGGCCAGTGTGTCCAATGGATGTGGCAGCGACGCAAGGCAGTACTTGCTGTCCAGGTTGCGTAGGGCGCGGGTATCGGCAGGCTCGCGGTTCTCGATGTCGAAGACGTAGCAATAATCACCGGCCGGGGTAGGGAACCGAACCGGACTCGACAGTCCCTGATCGAGAAAGCCGTAGGGGAAGTCCCAGCCGAGTGTCGTGTTCTCCCGAAGGTCGAGACCGCCCGATTCCACCCAAACATAGTGGTCGAGAATGGCATTGACGGCGTGGCGTCCCGACTCGCACGCAGACTCCATCGATGTCACCCTGGTGAACGTCTTGTTCCACGTGCCCGCGAAAACCACCGAATTGTTGTGCACTTGATAGCCGCCATGGCGGGCCTGCCAGACATTGCGCTGCTCGAGATCTTCGAGCCACCAGTCTTCGGGCGGCAGGTAACTCCAGGACGATCCGTGCGGATTCCACGGTTCGGTCCCTGGCCGATTGGTCCAGTCCCCGACTATGGGAACGAGGTACGGGGTTTCGTTGCGGGCCACACAACCTTTGCCTTGACCCGGGCCGGCTTCCATCGTTAGGCCTCGGTCGAGTGCGTACCACACCGGCCACGGCAGAATGTTCTCCGCCACAATGCCTTTCTGGCTTGTGAGCGCAGCGACGAACTGTCGCCATACTTCTGCGGCGATTTCGTCGGCAGTGCAGTCGCGGGCCGCCTTGCCCCGGCCAGACTCGTCGACCAGGTGAGTGGAAGGGGTATTGAAATCCGCGATGTCGACTGAGAGCACCGAGATGTAGCCGTCGCGGTCGAGCGACGGTCGCTGCTCCCACATTCCAGTCTGGTTGATCGACGATAGGGCCCACGGAGTGCCGGTCAACAACATGTGTCCGCGGAGCAGCTGGAATTCCGTGTCGAAGTAGTACTGGATGCCGCACAGCGTTTGGAACCGATCCCATGGCACCCGGCCCAGCTGGTCCATCGCGTAGGGATCCCGCCGCGTCCAAGGGCGCGTCGACCCGGCTTGCAGCGGGCCGTCGGGTGGTGGCGCAGACGTGGTGAAACCGTCCAGCTTCGCCACCGTGCCTCCGGTCCCCGCCGCGCGCAACGCCGACGTGATGTATTCGGCCCCTGGCGCATCCACGGCGACGACCGTGTAGTCCGGAGCAACCTGGGTTCCGTCGGCGAGCGTCACGTGTACTCGGGGCCTCAGGTGGGGCGGCTGACTCGGGTCGAAGGCGGGCGGATCGAGGCATTGCGCCGCACCGCGGACGAAGCGGACACCGAGTGCGAGGAGGTGGCGGTACCAATTGTCGAACCACGCCTCGGTGGTAGGCCCATTGAGTACCCCGTCGGCCTTGTTGTCGCGGCGGTCCATGTTGAGGTAGAGCTGAAGATACGTGGACATGTTGGTGCGTGCGTCGCCCCACTGCGAATCGAGAGCCACTAGGACCCTTGGCATTTGGCGCAACAGCGCGTCGCAACGCGGCGAATAGGAGAACTGGTTCATCCCCGTTGTGCTGTCGTGTCCGACCAAGAAGTCGTAGGCGGACACGTTCTGCAGTTCTTCCGCACGACGCAAGGGACTGGTGACGAGGTAACGGAGCAGCCTGCTCATATACGTCGCGACATCGCTCGGAGTGAAGCCCAATGTTCCGAGTTGGCTAAGGATTCCGAAAAACTCAGCGGGGCTACGTGGGCGTTCGCTGGGAAAGACGAGGGACGGCTCGCCGTCTACCGTGATGCCCTTGGTGATTACCCGCCGGACGTTGTCGTAGACAGTGCGAGGGGTTGGTGTCCAGCAGGCCGTGCCGTTGGCCGTCTGCGTGAGCTGATAGACCGGGGTGCGTTGGAACAGGTCCCAGATGTGCAGGTAGAACGCCGGGAAGAAGCGAAAGCCATGTTCACCCGCGACAGCTCTACCGGGATTACGCGGCTGGCCCCTTCGGCCCGGGAACGGACGCAGCTCAGCTTTGCTCCCGTCGTGTGTGCCCACCGTTGAATACTGAGAAGCGGCGAGGCCGCCGAGCTTGACGGGCGGGTACGTCCATGCCGGCTCGGTTCCCAATCCGTTGCGCTCATCGGCGCGACCTTCGTACACCGTGACGACGAAGCCACGCTCCGCGAGCTCGTGAGCGGCGGTGAGGCCGGCGATGCCTGCCCCGAGCACCGCCACGGTGGGACGTCGTTCGCAGGATGCCGGCGTCGAGATGTGTTCGCTCATCGGCCCGCCCGGAGTTCGGACAGCAGTGCGGGCTGGGTGGACGCCCGGACCGCAGCGTGAACGTAGGCGAGCATTGTGTCGTGGGCTCGCTGGACGTCATCGAGTGAGCCTCGGACGGCCACCGAGCCGCCCTCGACGGCCTCGCCCAGTCCTACCCTGGCGTCGAGCAGGTCGAGGATGGCGGCTCGCGAGGTGAGGATTCGGGCACCGGCCATCTGCGCCGCACCGTCCGATACCTGAAGTCGGTCACCGCCGCGCAAGGTAAACACCTCGCCGTCGACGTCGAGTTCGACCACCATCGTGCCGAGCTCTGCGACTAGCAAGCGGTAACTGTCGGGCACCTCGTGCTCAAGGTGCCGGACCGAGCGCCGCAGTAACGACGAAACCCGTTCAGCCATGGAGGAACTCGAATACGCCGGTGCCAACGAAGTCGAAGTCTTCGCCGTTGATCGATCCGCTCGCCCGGACTGTACCGTCGGTTTCGCAGAGCACAGTCGATCGGTCGAGGCATGTCTCGCTCGGCTGCGCCAGCCGGGCATACGAGCGCGAGCGGAACTCGACGTCCACGTTGTCGCCTGCCCGCCTCGCGGTGATGTCGATCCGTTCTGGCGCACCCCGCACCTCGCCGTCCAGGAGCAGCCGCATCGGGGGCGGCAACGTGCAATCTGCTGCCCGGCTGAGCTGACCGACCGAACGCGTCTGTACCGCCGCGTGCCGGAATATCGCGGCGGGCTCATCGTGGTGCCACACGTAGAGTGCTTGGGTCAGACAGCGCAGCCGGCTCCGGTTGGTCGTCTGCAGGAACACCATCGACCACGGGTCCGCGGGTGCCGTGGGCAAAATGGTGCCCCACGTCCAACCAAAGTCGTCGCCCCACCAGAACCGACCCCAGTTGTGGTCGTGGTAGGCGAGGTCGTCTTTCATGTGGTGCTCCCGGCCGCCGATACGCAACCAGCCCTCAGCGCGCAGCCTCGGTACGAAGAGCCAATTTATCCGCCCGTCCCCCAGCGGTTGGTTGCGGACCACGAAGGGACTACTCGGCGAGGTGAAGTGCAATTCTCCCCGAATACCCTTGTCGGGTAGATCGATTGCGACACGATAGCCGTCGGGCAGCACGGTCATCCGGTTGGCGCCGATGGTCAGTTCACTCAGATCGGCTGAGACGTTCAGAGCGCGCTCGTCGAACCGCTCGATCGCGCCGCTCCAGTTCTCGTCGTGAGCGATCACGATGACCCGTGGCGCAAGTCGGGCTTCGTCAGTGCCGAAGCCTTCATTGAAGAGGCTGAAGTTGATCAACAGCCGCACGCCTTGCCCGTGGACCACGAAGTGATGCCACTCCTTGAAACCCGTTGGCCTGGCGCCGGCCAGCACTGGGGCGCGGTGAAAGTCGTTGCGTGCGAGCAGCGTGGTCATCGCAGCCAACGCCTAGTCGCCCAGCCCGGAGGGTCGGCTTCGATTCGGGGATAGTGTTGCGCCAGTGCGGGTTCGGCGAGCCGCTCGATCGCGTCTCCTAGGCTGGCGAGGCCTAACAGCAGGTGCACGAAGTCGTCGGAATCGCAGGAAGTCTCAGCTTGGAGGTTGCTATCGGCGGCCAGTGTGTGAACCAGCCGGGCCAGCCCGGCGAGGCCAACCAGATAGCCAATGAAGGTGCTCTGATCGGCGAGCGCTTCGTGGGGATCGGTGAGCGTCATGCGAACCCCTCGGGCCGCAAGCGCTCCAGAATGGAATCGTCGAGGCCCTGCCCCATCGCAATGTCGGCAAGCAGCTCCGCCCAGGCGTCGGGCGTGCCGTTGGGCGTGGCGAGGCCGTCGAGAACGTTGAGGCTCACCATCTCCCAGACGCGTCGGAGGTTCTCGACTGCCTCGGAAGCTACCAACGCGTCGCGCAACTGTGCACCTTGGGGTGTGGTTGCGTAGCGGCGACCCTCGGCAACGAGTAGATCGTGCAGCCGTCGGGCGGCCGCGGGGTTGCCGAGGACCGCGCGCCGCGCGCCGACAAGTAGGTCGAACGCCGTTCGTTCCGGTCCGTCGGTCTCGTCCGGTGGGACTGGGCGCAACTGCGGGGTCTGCTGCTCGATGAGGTCGAGAGTGAGCTCGCGGATCTGCTCGAGCTCCGCCAGCATGCCGGTAATGGCTTCGGTATTCATCGGGTCCGCCCGTGTACGTAGTCGACGAGGCAGGCAAGTGCGTCGCGGTGTTGGCTGGGCGGTAACCAATCGAGATTGGCTAGCGCGGCGGCGGCCTGGCGGGCATGCTCGGCGGCGACATCCCGAGCATGCTTGAGCGAACCGACGCGGTTCATCAATTCGTAGAGCCATCGAATGTCGTTGAGGCTCTTGGACTCCGAGTGGCGGTGTCCTTGCAGGCGAGCCGTGATTTCGGTGCGACCCGACTGCGAGAGTTGCCCGAGTCCGGTGAGTCGATCGAGCAGATCCGTCAGGTCTAACTCGCCGTCCGGGCTCGGGCGGCGCTTGGCCAGGATGTGCACCGCGCGATCCCGCTCGTTCGGTTCGGCACACCGCAAGGTGTGTAGGAGCATCAGCGTCCGCTTGCCCTCCCAGAGATCGCCCCCGATCTCCTTGCCGTATTCCTCCGGGTCCGCCCGCAGGTTCAGCAGATCGTCGGTGATCTGGAAGGCGGCTCCGAGATGCCGGCCGAGGGATTCCAGCGGCGTCAACCACTTCGCTTGGGCGCCAGCGGCAATCGCACCGGCCTGCAGCGGTGTGATGAACGAGTACCAGCTGGTCTTCAGTTCCACCATCTCGAGGTAGTCGGCGTCATCGAGCCGCCAGGTGTTGGACCGGACCCACTCGAGTTCCAGCGCCTGTCCCTCGACGGTCTGCCGAGTCATGTGCGCTACGGCCCGCAGGATGCGCAGGGCGGGGCCCAGCCCGACGCGCTCGACGTTGTCGAGCAGCGGCTGTAACGACAGCGACAGCATGGCGTCGCCGACATTGACGGCGATCGGGACGCCGTGGTCGATGTGCAGCGTGGGTTTGCCACGCCGCGACCACGATTCGTCCTCGATGTCGTCGTGGATGAGAAATGCGTTGTGGTAGAGCTCGAGGGTCGCCGCAGTCGGCAGGATCGCCTCGAGGTGGCCGCCGAGCCCGAGGCACATCGCGATGCTCAGCGCTGGCCGCAGCGCCTTACCGCCGCGCAGCGGGTAGTCAAGGATCAGTTCGTGGAGCGCCTTGGCTCTGCGTTCGTCGGGACCGTAGAGCCTCTTGATCTCGTCGTCGCAGGCGTCCTTGCTCAAGGCGAGATAGTCCTCCAGCGCGTTCGACGCGGCAGGGGCCCAATACGCCAGGGCCGGGGTCGAGGTCATTACGAAATGAAAGCGACGAGTCCGCCGACGTCCTTGACTCTCGTCACGAAGCTGACCCGGACTATGAGATCAATCGTGTTGGCGGCCGTGTCGCCGACGACTTCCAAACGTGGAGTAACGCTTACCGCGATGTCCACCGGCTCCTCACCCGGCGATGCCGCTGGCGCGCCGCCCTGCGCAATACGCTGGCGGCGGCCCACCATGTACCCCCGAACAGGGGTTGGAGGTGTCAGAGGGGCTACTTCAAGCGTGTCCACGCGATATACCGAGTTGACGTTCGCGGGGGTGAGCAGAGAGTTGTAGACGCTGTATCCGCTGACCAACTGGCTGAGAAAGATCAGCCCAAATACGTGCGTGACGCCAGCTGAGGGCGCGCGGTACCCGCCCTTCTCGACCATCGATCGCGCCATGATGAGCGAGTAAAGGAGTTCGGGCGGCGTCGCCGTCCCGACGCCGACAGTTTGCATGCCCGCGACGTGGAGTGCCGGGATCACGATGTCGTCGAACTTCCCAGCGAGTATGGCGGTGTTGGCGATCACCTTCGCGAGCACTGCATCGTGCGTCGGGGCGATCGCCTCGGCCAGCGTCACCGAGAAGGGCTGGGGCAGCGTCTGCAGCGGCAGGTAGCCCGGCGGCCCCGTCACGTTGTCCTGGCGCACCGTGGTCTGACTCGGGTCACCGGTCTCCCAGTGCGGGATGGCTTGCCAGGCAACGCTGGACTGTTCAAACGTCTCCCGAACCGCTTGGTTGGCAAGCGCCAACCGTTCCGCGCTCAAGTACATGACCGAGACCCCCCTCGTCGAATGTAACTTCAAATCATTGCAGACAACTTTGTCGTGAGTGTCATTTTTGCAGTAGTGCGATCTCTTGACCAGGGGTCATCTCGCCGCGGGCAACCGCGTCGCAATGCGCCAGGTGCAGCGGGGCGACGGGATCCTCGGGCAGCAACGCGCGGCATCGCTCGAAGGCGGCGCGCGCCTTGTCGACTTCGCCTGCGTCGAACAGGTTGAAGGCCTCGTCGTACGCGGGTTGTGCCGCGCGCTTCGCGGCACGAACCGGAGCTGAATCCTCGTCGTACACTTCGTAAATCGTCACCGGTCGACGTCGGTTGACCACCATGACGCGCTCCATGCGGCGGACGTCGAACTGCTCGGAATCAGCGAGGCGCTTATACGTGCGGTCGGAGATGAGCAGGGCGGAGCCGTAGCGCTTGTTGGTGCTCTCGATGCGTGCCGCCAGGTTCACCGCGTCGCCGATGATGGTGAGCACCATGCGGTTTACCCCGCCGACGAGCCCCACCGCGACCGCGCCGGTGTTGATGCCGATGCCCGCGCGCAGCTCCTCGGAGCCCAACGCCTTACGTTCCTGGTTGTGTTCCCGCAACGAGCGCAGCATGGCCAATCCCGCCCGGACGGCGTCGGGCTCGGACTCGAAGACGGCGACGATCTCGTCCCCGCGTACGTCTTGAATCATCCCGTTGTAGCTGATGATCGGGAGCTCGACGGCGCGCAGAAAGCCCATCGCCAAGTTGCCCGCCTCAGCGACGTTCATGTCCTCGATCATGGTGGTGTAGCCCCGGATGTCACTGATGAGCACGGTCATCTCGCGTTCGACCCGGTAACCGCTGCGGACGCGGCGAAGGTCGTCGATGTCGAGGATGCGCAGCAGTTCGTTGGGCACAAACCTCGATTGCACGTCCATCAGGGACTGTCGGTGTTCGTCGGCGGCCCGTAGTCGTGCCTCGAGCTGGAAGTTCCATAGGGGCGCGGCAGCCTGGGCGCACAGGAAGGCGACCGCCTCCTCGTGGTCGGCGTCGAAGTATCTGTCAGGCTGGTCCTGTTCGGCGTAGATCACACCGATTGTCTTGTCCTGCACCCTTATTGGGACGACGAGTTTGGACAGCCCCGATGCCTCATTTGGCTGCTGCTGTTGGCGCAGTCCCGGTGGCTGGCTGGCCAGTCGGACGGGGTCGGCGGCGACGATCAGCGGGGATCCGGCGTCCATCACGCGCCGCACGATGTTCGTGTCATAGGACACCTCGGTCCACGGCCCGTCCACAATCGAAATGTCGCCGTGATCATTGATGGCGCGGACCGACAGATTCTCCGTTCCACCGGTGAGGTACAGGACGCGGCCCGCACCGGTCGTGTCCGCGACCGAGCCCAGAATGATGTTGGCCAAACCGTCCGGGGTTCGTGCCCCTGACAGCGCGTGCAGCAGCTGATGCGCGCCGATCGGGTCGATCCCCGCCGAGTCCGTCTTGAGATCGCGTCGCAGTAGCCAGGGGTGCTCCCGCGCGAGCCAGTCCGTGCGCACCGCGAAGCCCAGATTCAGCCAGCGCTGGTACGCCGTCCGCAGCATGTGTTGGGAGAGCGTCGTCCGCCCGATGTCGGCATAGAGGGCGGCGGTCTCCTCGAGGGCGCGCGCACCGATCATTGGGAGATGGTTTTCCTCGGCCAGCTCAATCGCTTGGTGAAGGTAGCGCTCCGCGTCTGAACGTCGCCCGCGCGCTCGCGCCCACGCTCCCTGGATCAGGGCGTACGGTGCCGCGTAATTCTCCGGTGCGCCCGCCGCCCACTTGCGGTGCGACGCCAGTGCTTGACGCACGAAGCGGGCTGTCGAAGGGGCCCGCGGCGCGCATTCCAGCATGCTGAGGGCACCGACCATATAGACGAGTTGTGAGGTCGTGGTGCCGACCAGCCCGCCGAGATGCTCGATTGCCTCTGGCGTCGCGGCCACTGCGCCAGGGTGGTCGCCGCACCAGAAGTGCAGCCCCTGCTTCATCGCTGCGGCTACGCCAAGGGCCACCTCGTCGCCCTCAAGGCGGGCGGCCGGCAGCACCTCTCGCTCGTCGTAGCCGCTCTCGCCGGCGAGGAGGAACGGATCGGCACTGCGGCCCATCATATTGAGGCAAAGCTGCTGCATAGCCTGGCAAAGCGCGCTCGACACGGGCTGGGAACGGATGTGGGGGATCAGGGACCTGGCGAGGACGTCGATCTCCGCGAGCGGACGACCGACCCAGAATGACTGGGAGAGCAGGCACGCGACCAGAAATCCGGCGTATTCCTGGTCACCTTGGTCCAGCGCGCCCTCGACGGCATCGCGAAGGTCGCCAAGGCCGTCGCGAATGGGGTGGCGCCAATGGCGGATGAAGTTCACGTGCGTGAACACCGTCTGCGGGCGGGCCTCCCGGAATTCCGGGCGCTCGGCCAGCCGCATGGCTACCTCGCTGAAGCGCTGGCCGCCCGCGTGATCACCGAGCACCACGCGGATAACCCCGTAACCGCTGATGACCAGCGGGGAGTACGGCGTGTGGCCGTGGGCCAACGTGAGATCGAGCTGTTTTCGTACGAGCAACGGCATGAGGTTGGGCCGGACGAGGTACGACATGTTGCGCAGTTCGAGAAGAATCCGGTGGATCTCGATGACCAACTGGTCATCACAGTGCGGTAGCCGCAGCAGCCGCTCGGTGCTCCAGCGGCGCATCGTCATCATCATCCGGACGATCGCGTTGCCCATGCGTGGCTTGCCCGCGTCGGTCGGCACCCTTTCGCCGAGCTCGTCGAGCGCGGCAAGCCCGATCTCGAGCGCCTCTTGCAGACGGTTCTCGGTGACCCGCCCCTTGAGCCGGAGGTAAGCGACTCGCGCGCGGTCCGCGGGCTCGCGCAAGATCTCCTCGGCCTCGTCGAGGAGCGCATTTAGCGCCGTCACATCACCCACCAGCAATGCCGCGTCGGCGGCATCGAGATGCAGCTCCCGGGTCAGCTCAAAGTGCGTGGTCCAACGTTGCTCGCCGAGCAGATCCAAAGCGTTCCGGCAGTACCCGAACGCCAATGGAAACGAGGCCTGCGCCCGAGCCTTGCGCTCCGCCCGCCGTACTACTTCGACGAATCTGGTGCGTTCGACGTCGTCGGCCAGCCCCAGGCCACCGATGCCGACGTGGCGCGCGGCCTCGAACAGCCGATCGTCGCCCAGCGTGACCAGCCGTCGGCCGACGCGCAGATGAACGGCACGCATGTCGTCAGCGGACACGCCCGCGCGCGCTGCCTCGGCCACGCGATCGTGGCTGAACCGATAGCGGGCGTCGCGACTGATCGCGTTGGTGATCCGCTGGCCGTCCCCGTCGAGGGCCTCTAGCAGGCGAAGCTCGAGGCACGCCCAGAGCGCATGGGCCACGACGTCGGGCGACTGCGCGGCCGCTGCGGTCGCGTCGTCGAGGTCGAACTCGCCACCGATGCACGCCAGCGAACTCAACACCGCCCGGTCGTTCGGGCGCAGCTGAGCGAGGTAGCCGGCGAAGAACTCCGCGGCCGAGGCGGTGACCTCGATCGATGTCAGTACCCGCAGGTCCCAACTGGGTCGGCCGCCCAAGGTGGCCGGGAGGAGCGCACCCTCGCGTTGTGCGCGGTACAACAGTTGACGGACCTGCAGCGGATTGCCACCGGTGCGGTGGTGGAACTCGGCGGCCACGTCGCCGAGATCCACGCTCTGGCCGCACACGTCGGCGAGTAGTTCCTCGACGTGTTCGGGGGCCAGCGGTTCGAGCTGGATGGCGGTGAAGCGGTCCGGCTTAATGCCTGCAGCGCCGGGGTCGAACTCGCCCTGGCGATGTGCACCGAGCACCAACACGTTGCGCAGCGACATCGTCAACAGTTCGGCGAGCAGCAGCAGCGAATCTCGATCGGCCCATTGCAGGTCGTCGATCGCGAGCACCACCGGCCGGTAGGTCGCGGTGTCGGACACCAGCCTGATGGCCGCGCGGTGCAAACGACCACGAGGATCCGGTGCGTTGAGGTCAGCCGTATACGTTTGCTCGCCGACTACCTGTGACAGCTCGGGCACGAGGTCCCCGAGAATGCCGACCAGCCCAGGCATCCCGCCGACGACGTCTGCGCGCCATTGTGCGCGCTCGGCCGCACCGGTCGCGTCCATGGTGCCGACGATCGTCCTGAGCACATCGGCCAGCGCGGAATACGGTGCAGGTTCACCGTCGCGGCACCGTCCGTAAGCAAACACGCAATTTCGTCCAGAGACTTCTGCGCCAAATGCCTGTACGAGCGTCGACTTTCCTACGCCGGGAGTCCCGCCGAGCAGGACGCATCCTCCGCCGACGCGTTCGGCCGCTTGCACGGCCGCCCTGAGTTCGGCCAGTTCGTTCCGTCGGTCTGCGACTTTGCCCTGGAAGTCGACCGTGGGGGCCGTCATGGTGCGGTGTCTCCCATTTGGCGCACCAGTCGTGCGTCGGTGAGACACGGACCCCTCAAGGTGAAGCGCATCCCGCTTCCCCCTCTAATCGGAACACTCAGCAATCTTAAAGACCTCATCATCTCAGCGCGAGCTGAATATGCACATCCGTCAATCGGTTGATCCGGCGTCTGGTTCGGTGTTGATGGCGAACTTCGTTCTGACATAGCGGGGTATCGCGTTCGAGTCCCTTGTCGGCGTCCTACGGGTGGGCCCTCCGGGCGCCGAGAATCGGTGCGTTGGAGCAGATCCGGTAGCGCTTAGGCTGGGTACCGGGGGATTTCGTGGTTGGTGGTGAAAGTCGGCAAGCGTCGACGCGGCTGCAGGTGAGCGCTCAGCGCTTTCTGACGCGGCGCATGGAACATGCATTGGTGCGCAGGGACGTCGCGATGGACGACGACCCCATGCGTGCGCAATCACGTTCGCTCGCAGCGGGATGCGTGCTCGCGGCGATCGCCGTTGCGGGCTGCGCCATCATGGCCGTGGTGAAGCCGCACGGCACGCCCGGCGATGCGCCGATCGTGATGGCACGTGAATCGGGAGCGGTGTACGTGCGCCTCGGTGACACCCTCCATCCGGTCTACAACCTGGCATCCGCCCATCTGCTCGCGCGTACCAGCACCAAGCCGATCATCGTTGCGGAGGCAACGATCGCCGACGTGAAAAGAGGCCCCATGGTCGGCATTCCGGGCGCCCCGTCCACGATCGGCGCGCCGTTGCCGCAGCAACTGTGGACGGTGTGCGACGGCGAACGCACAGTCGTCATCGTTGGTGCGGGTCTTGCGCTCGATCCATCGCGCATCGTGCTCGTCACCCCGCGCGGCGAGAGTGCCGCGACCACCTATCTGCTCTACGAGGGGTGGCGGGCTGCGGTCGATCTCCGTGACCGGGCCGTTGTGCGGGCCTTGCGCCTCGATGGCATCGTCGCGCTTCCGGTGTCGCGCGCATTGCTCGACACCGTGCCCGAGGCGCCCGCGTTGGCCGTGCCTCGCATCGCCGGGGTCGGATCGACAGGCCCAGAATCATTGAGCGGGATTGTCATCGGAACCGTGGTGCGCGTCGCCAGGGCCGACGCCAATGAGTTCTACGTCGTCCTCGTCGACGGCGTGCAGCGCATCGGCGACGTCGCCGCGGACGTCATCAGGTTTGCCTATCGCGGACCCGACGAGATTCCGACGGTCACGCCAGCGGCCATCGCGAGAGTCAAGGCGGTTGCGACATTGCCGGTCGACACCTTCCCACGCCGTGCGAGCGCGCCCGTCGGCGCCAAAACCGGTGCCCTGGTGTGCGCGCAATGGCAGCGCAGCGAAATCGATGGGCAGTCGAGCACCACGGTGTTGACCGGCCGCCCGGCGGCGTTGGACGGCGTGCAGATCGCGGAGCTGGCCCAGGCTGACGGGGATGGTCCCAAGGTGGATGCCGTCGCACTACCCGGTGGCCGCAGCGCCGACGTCCGGTCCACCCGCGCCCTCGGCGATGACGGCATGACCGGACCGCGTTTCCTCGTCACCGATTCGGGTGTCGCGTACGGAATTCGGGACGACGAGGCCGCGACCCAGCTGGGCTTGACTGCACCGCCCGGGGCAGCCCCGTGGTCGATCCTGGGACACCTGCCACATGGACCTGAACTGAGCACCGACGCCGCGTCAGTCCTGCGCGACGGGCTCCCGCCGTCGTCGTAGCCGACCCGCCGAGAGCATCAGGGCCGCAGTGGCCACCGCAATGCACACGGCCGCGCCACCGAACGCCACTGTGCGGGTACGCAGGTCGGCCTTGCCGTTACCCACCGAACGCGGAGCAGAAGGTGCTGCGGTGCGGACCGGGTCCTGGCCCGGCGCCGCGCCGAGCGCCGCCAACGGATCTATCACGCCGTAGCCGACCAACGGGTCCCAACCGGCGGGAGGACGATGGGCCGTCTGCTCGATGCGTTGCATGACCTGTCGCGCCGTCAGTTGCGGAGCGCGAGCACGCATGAGCGCAGCGACACCCGAGACCACGGGCGCGGCATAGCTGGTGCCTGAAATCGGGTCCCCCTCAGCCGATCCCGGCGCCGAATCGATGAGGCTCTCACCGTCGCGGGCGAGTGAAACCACGCCTTCGCCCGGGGCCGCGACGTCCACCCACGGACCCGCCAGTGTGAATGGCGACGGCTGGCCATCCGCCCCGACCGACCCCACCGTCAACACGTAGTCGTCGTACCACGACGGGCTCACCACGACGTTGACGGCATCCCAGTCCGGGCGGCCGGGATGCGCAGGATCGGCAAGAGGGTTCTGCTCGGGGCATTGGCTGCCGACGTTGCCCGCCGCGGCGATGACGACCACGTTCTTGACGTCGACGGCGTAGGCCAGTGCAGCGCCGAGTGCGCCGTCTTCGATCCCGTCCCGTGCGGGTACGCACGCCACCGAGGAGATGTTGATGACTCCTGCGCCAAGATCGGCGGCGGTGCGCACGGCCATGGCCAGCGTCTCGACGTCCCCGACACCCGAACCCGCGCGGTCCTCCGAGCGGCGAAAAGCATTGCTCGACTGCCGGATCGAGATGATTCCGGCATCGGGTGCGATGCCGCCGAACGTTCCGACATCATCATCGTCGATCGGTGCGGCGGCGATGATTCCCGCGACGAGCGTGCCGTGTCCGTCGCAGTCCTGGGTGCCATCACCAGCCGATACGTAGTCCCCGCCTGCGACCAGACGTGGGAGCAACCGATGCCGCGCCACCCCGGTGTCGATGACGGCGACCGTCTGGCCCGAACCGCGCGAGAGGGGGCGAAGCGCCGCGACGTCGAAGTCCGTCAACTGAGTTGGGCGACCCTTCGGCGTAGCACGCATCGGGTACCCGCAGTCCCCGGTCTGTTCAGTCGGACCGGGCGGTGCGGGCGAGCGTGGTGCGGGCAACAACGAGCCGTTGACGGCTGGAGGTGCCACCGCAACGGCCGGAGGCGACGTCCAGGTCGCCATTGCCCCCAATCCAACGACGGCGGTGAGCCGCAGCGCCCGCTCCCACGTATTCGTCATGCCAGGTGGAGGTCCCGCGCCAGTGTATAGACACCAATGACCCAGCAGGCCAAGGGAACTACGGCCGCGAGCGCCGCGTAGTCGATCAGGTCGACGGCCCGGCTGTTGGTGGCCGTCAGTCTGCGCTGACGAAGCACTCCAAGTCCGAGCGCGCACACGGCTGCGGCGAACCAGTAGGCGTATTGAGGAACGACGACGGTCACGATTGCGAAAGCAGCTGTCGTGCCGAGCAATCCGCCGAACGTCAGCGTGATGCGCCGGACGGTGTCGGCGTGGGTCCTGCTGCGCAACAGCGTGACCAGACCGGCCACGCCAGTGAATGCCGCCCCGGTCACCGGTGGCAGCTCTGTTCGGAGGCACCCGAGGGCCACCAACACCGTCCCGACGACCACCGCTCCGACGCTGCCTGCGACGAGGCCCGTCAACGTTGCGTGACCGTCACCCGCCCGGGTGGCAGCGTCGCCCCGAGTGCTCAGCCCCGACAACAGGATTGCGACCCGCGGCGCCAACGCCAGCAGGCCGAGCGCTCCCGTCGCGAGGGCGGCGCCGATGGTCGCGACGGGCAGCACGGCGAACGTCGCGGCCGCGGCCGTGGCCGCGACCAGGGCCGAACACGACGCCGTCGCCGACAGTACTGCCGACGCCCCGCCGGTGAGCCTCGTCATCACGACTGCCACCGCGGACGCCGCCGAGGCGGCGAGCAACACATTGGGCGCGGCAGGCCCAGACGGCACGGCCAGGAAGCCGGCCGCCGCGGTGAGCGCCGCGCCTGCCACCGACAACGTTGGGCTGCGTCCGAGCAACGCGGCCCAACACACCGCAAATGCTCCGCACGCGGCGACGATCAGGTGGCCTGCGGCGTGAGTGGTGACTCCGGACCAGGCCAGCGCCGCCCCCGCAACCACTACTGCCCACATGCACACCGCGGCCCGGAGTTCCCCGTCGCACTCGCGCGGCGGACTGCCCGCGGAGGCGACGGTCCGGGCAGGCGCCCAGAAAGTCGACCGTGGGATCGGCGTGTGCACCGCCGTGAGCACCAGCAGCTCACCGTCGCGAACGCCATTGGCATCCAACGACATCGAATCATCAAGCGGGCCGCCGACGGTCCGGTCAAGGCGCCACCCATGAGTGCCTCGGGCCGGAGGCCACAGCTGTGCAACGTCGTTGACTGCCGGGAGCAACATTCCGACCGGTGTCTGCGCGCACACCGCGACGTCGACCGTGCGGACGTCGCCGTCGCCACCGGTCTGAATGGACAACCGACACACCGACACCGCCCCACCTCCCCCCGGAGTTATCGCTCGCATTCGCCACCGTAACCGAGCCACGGAGGTCGTCGACGCACCAAAGTTTCTGCCGCTGGCCGGAACCGAATCGGACCCCAGCGCGTCAAAGACTCTGATGGACTTCGTACGAGCAACGCGGCTACCGACGCCCCATATCGACGTCGGTGACGTTGACGTGGCCGGCCCACCCGACCTTCCCAAGCCGAGCCCGGCGAACCCGTTGGCACGGCTGTTGCCCGTGGCGATGGTCGTCGCAGGAGTGGGCATGATGGCGCTGTACTTCACATCGGGCATGGGCGTCGCTCGAAATCCGATGTTCGTGTTGTTTCCGGTCATGATGCTGGTGTCGGCGCTCGGCTCGCTGGCCTACGGTGCCCGCGGCGGCCAACGGTCGGCCGAGCTCGACGAGGACAGGCGAGACTACTTGGGTTACCTCGATGTGCTCGATGCCTCAGCCGCGAGAACCGCTGATGCACAACGTCGGTCGCTGTGGTGGAGCCATCCCGATCCGAGCGCGCTGTGGACGCTGGTGGGTGGTCCAAGGATGTGGGAACGCAGGCCGGGTGACGCCGACTACGTTCAGCTTCGGGTCGGGCTCGGGGGGAAACCGCTTTCGACACCGCTGGTGGCACCCGAGCTCGACTCGGGTCAGCACGATCCCGTGACGCACATGGCGTTGCAGCACCTGTTGGCAGCGCGGTCGGCGGTCACGGAGTTGCCTGTCACGATCGACCTCCCAGAGTGCCCCGTGGTGGTCGTCGAGGGGGACACCTCGGCTGCACGCGCGTTGGTGCGGGCGATGGTCTGCCAACTCGCGGTGTTTCACGGCCCGTCCGACGTCTCCGTCGCGGCCGTGGTCGATGGATCGTCGGCATCAGAATGGGACTGGCTGAAATGGCTTCCCCACCACCGATCGTCGTTGACGACGGATGCCGCGGGACCAGCGCGCATGACTCATCGCAGCATGCGGCAGGTCACGGCGACCACGGCGAAGCGCGTGCTGGTGATCGTCGACGCAGCGCTCGCGCAGGAGCACGGTCATGTGCCGGAGGGTATGACGGTGGTGACCGTCGGCGCGGCGCCGGGCGCCATGGAGACATTGCCCCGGGTGCGGATCGACTGCTCCGGTGACGCGTTCCCCGAGCGGCCCGACGCGTTGACCGCGATGCAGGCCGAGGTGTGTGCCAGACGCCTGGCCCCATTTCGCGAGGGCGCCGACGATGCGACCACGACTCCGGGGACGTGGGCGCAGTTGACGGGAATACCAGATCCCGAGCTGGCCTCACCGGAACTGCTGTGGCAGCCGCGCGCGGTCGAGCGACTGCTACGGGTCCCGATCGGTGTCGACGACCAGGGTGACCCCGTCGAGTTGGACATCAAGGAGGCCGCACATGGTGGCACCGGACCGCACGGGCTCTGCGTCGGGGCGACGGGTTCGGGCAAGTCGGAGTTCCTGCGCACGCTGACCCTTGGGCTGGTCGCCACCCATCCGCCCGAGGCGCTGAACCTTGTACTCGTCGACTTCAAGGGTGGGGCAACCTTTCTCGGCTTCGAAAGGCTACGGCACGTGGCTGCGGTGATCACGAACCTGGCCGACGAGGCACATCTGGTGGCGCGCATGCGTGACGCGCTGGCCGGGGAACTGACCCGGAGACAGGAACTGCTTCGGGCGGCCGGCAACTTCGCCAACGTCACCGCCTACGAAGCCGCTCGGACCCACGGCGCCGCGTTCGCCCCGCTGCCGACACTGTTCATCGTCGTTGACGAATTCTCCGAACTGCTGACTCAACATCCCGACTTCGTCGAACTGTTCGTGGCCATCGGCCGGGTGGGTCGATCGCTTGGCATGCATCTGCTCCTGGCCAGCCAACGACTGGAGGAGGGCAGGCTCCGGGGACTGGAGTCCCATCTGTCCTACCGGATCTGCCTGAAGACGTTCTCCGCAGCAGAGTCTCGCGCAGTACTCGGCACCACCGCGGCCTTCGAGCTACCCAACACACCGGGCGGCGCGTACCTGAAGAACGCGTCGGGTGAACTCGTGCGGTTCCGCACCGCGTTCGTATCTGGCCCGATGGCGGCGGCCCATCGGTCCGACTCATCGAGGCGGTCGGTGGGTGTTCCTACGCTGTTCACGGCTGCTCCGGTTGGGCGCGTCCACAAGGAATGTCCACCTGCGGAAGCCGGCCCGCGCAGCGTGCTCGACACGATGCTCGACCGCCTGGCCGAGGCGGGTACGCGTGCGCATCAGGTGTGGCTGCCGCCCCTGGCGGTCTCGCCGACGCTCGGCGCCGTACTCGCCGACGCGTCCCCGGCGCCCGGCCTGGTAGTGCCGATCGGGTTGGTGGACAATCCGTTTCAGCAACGGCGCGATGTCTTGCTCGCCGACCTGCGTGGGGCGGGAGGTCACGTCGCGGTGGTGGGCGGGCCGCGCAGCGGCAAGTCGACGACGGTCCGGACCTTGATCCTCGCGCTCGCCGCCACCCATGATCCGGCCGCGGTGCAGGTATACGGCCTCGACTTCGGCGGTGGCACGCTGTCGGCGGTGCGGTCGTTGCCGCACGTGGGAGCCGTCGCGGGCAGGTTCGATCGCGAGCTGGTGGGGCGGATCGTCGCGCACCTCCAAGCGGTCGTGCGCCGTCGGGAGGCCCAGCTCCGAACCGCGGACATCAGGCAGCACGGCGAGGTGTTCTTGGTGATCGACGGCTGGGCCGGGGTTCGGCAAGAGTTCGACGGGCTGGAGGAGGCTATTACCGCCATTGCCGCACAGGGGCTTTCCGTCGGCGTACACGTCGTGATCGCGGCTTCGCGGTGGGCCGAGCTCCGCCCTGCGCTCAAGGATCAGCTGGGCACCCGGATCGAACTGCGGCTCGGTGACCCCGCGGATTCTGAGCTCGATAGGAAGCGGGCCAGGCTGCTCGCCGAACGACCTGCCGGGCACGGCATCACTCGCGAAGGACTCGAGTTGGTGGTGGCATTGCCCCGGCTCGACGCGGTGGCGACGGCCCACGGTCTCGACGACGCCCTGCGCGCGGCGGCGGATGAACTGCGCCTGCGCCACCGCGGTCTGACGGCACCCGAAGTAGTACCGATGCCAACGCGGGTGGCCTACGAGGGGGTGGTCGCGCATTCGCCCGCGCATGTGGTGCTCGGGCTTGGCGGCGATGAGCTTCGTCCGATGGCCATCGACTTCACCGAATCACTACACGCGCTCATCCTTGGCGAGCCGCAGTGCGGCAAGACGAGTGCGTTGCGCACGCTGTGTCGGGAACTGGTGCGCATCAACGATCCTGGCACCGCGCGGCTGGTCGTCGTCGACCTTCGGCGCACGTTGCTCGGAGTGGTCGAGACCGAGCATCTGGGTGGCTACGCCATGTCGGTCGCGGCGGCCGAAGCTCACGTGGCCGACCTTGCCGTTCAGTTGACTGCCCGGCTGCCAGACGCCGGCGTCACCCAACGGCAGCTGAGGGAACGGTCGTGGTGGTCGGGTCCGGACATGTACGTCGTCGTCGACGACTACGAATTGGTGGCGGGCGTAGCGCGCAATCCATTGACGCCGCTGCTCGAGCTCTTGCCGCACGCACGGGATCTCGGGCTGCACGTCATCATTGCGCGCCGGGCCGGCGGCGCCGCGCGCGCGATGTTCGACCCCGTGTTGACCGGGCTGCGGGACGTCGGCTGCCTCGGACTGATGATGAGCGCGAGCCCCGACGAGGGTGTGTTGCTCGGCTCGGTGCGGCCATCGGCGCTGCCCCAGGGCAGAGCGACGATGATCAGGCGCGGACATCCGGATCAGCTCGTCCAGGTCGCATGGACCGATCCGCCATGACCGAACCAGTCGTGGTGGTCGGTCCGGCCTCGGTATGCGGGCCGGGTGTCGTCGAGACCACGTTGGCTTCGATCGCGCTCGAGGCGATCGACGACCGGCTCACCGTCGTTGCCGATCGCGTCGTCGCGGTTCGCGAATTGTGGGGCGACGTCATGCACGCGGCGCTCGCAGGCGAGCAAGGTTCAGCCGTGCTGGTAGTGCCGTCCTGGTGGCCTCGGTCGCGCGTCGAATTGGTGGAGAACGCGATGCTCGAATCGTGCGCGCACGTGACGGTGCTGCTGCGGGGGTGTAGCACTCGATCCGAACCATCGGAGGTCGTCGAGCTCGGGCAGGATTGCGTCGTCGTCCATACCGCCACCGGCGAGCGGTTCGTACTGCCCCGCGTCGGTCGCGCTGAGTGGGTGGCCGACAACGTGTTGGCGACGCTGTCCGCAACCACGTCTGTCGTGATCGACGTTCCGGATGGAGTGCCCGAATCGCCGTTGTTGGCAGCTGAACTCGTCCGCAGGCTGCGCAAGCGCGGCATCGCCGTGACTTCGTTGGACGACGACGGGGTGCGACGCGCCGTGTTGGCCAGTCGACGAGCCGAGCTGGGTGGGCCGGGTTCGAACCCGCGGCCCGCCCGCGCGCGCAAGCCGCGCATTGCGGTGCTCGTCGGCGCGTTGGCAGTCATCGCTGCGCTGGCCGGAGCGGCCTTGAATCCGGGTAGTCACGCGCTCGAGGCTGACGACGTGACGTGGGTTGTCGAGGGGCGGATCGCCGCCGAATTGCCAGCCGACTGGGTGGTGGAACGGGTGGTCTCTGGCCCGGGTTCCGCTCGGGTGCAGGTGCATTCGCCGTACGATCCGCACGTCGCCATCCACATCACCCAGGCTCGGGTGCGCGTAGAGGAGACGCTGCAGCAGACGGCCGAAGCGTTGAAGAGCGCGCTCGACGAGCAGCCTCGCGGACTCTTCGCTGACTTCGATCCCGACGCCCGCAGCGCAGACCGTCCCTCCGTCACGTACCGCGAAAGGAGGGCCGTTGTCGAGGTGGACTGGGTGGCGGTGCTCGATCGCGGTGTGCGAATCGCCGTCGGCTGCCAACACGCGGTCAACCAACCCGACCTGGACCCGGCGTGCGAGCGGGCGATTCGCACTGCGCATGTGGTGCCCTGAAATTGGTTCGTGGACAAGGGAACCGAACGCTGCTCGCCCGCGTCCTATCTATACATCACAACACAGAAACGGGGAGGGGAACGCGATGACGACACCTGCGAGCGGCGCACTGAACACTGACTTCGGGCTGATGACCGCGGTGGCAGGCGGAATCGACACCCGCAACGACGAGGTGCGCGCCATGCTCCGCGCATTCATCGGCCAGATGACGACCGTGCCTGCTTCGGTCTGGGGTGGCGTGGCCGCTGCACGGTTCCGGGAGGTGGCCGACCGCTGGGACGCCGAGTCGACGAGGTTGTACGCGTCGTTGCAGCGGATCGCGGACACCATCAGGCTCAACGAGCGCACGCTGCGCGAGGTCGCAGAGGCACATTCGCACACCATCTCCGCTACCTCCCATTCGCTGTAAACAACTGTCCGCCAACCCGAATGGAGTTCTCATGGATCCGGTTCTGTCATATGACTTCGGTGCGATCGAACACACCGTCCGTCAGGAGATTCACGCCACATCGGCCCGGTTCAACGCTGCGCTGGATGACTTGCGGGCGCAGATAGCTCCGTTGCAGGCCATGTGGACGCGACAGGCGGCCGAGGCATACCGCATCGAGCAGTCGCGGTGGGACCAGTCGGCGGCGGCGCTGAACGACATCCTGTTCAGGCTCGGCAACGCCGTCCGCGACGGTGCGGAGGACGTCGCGGACACCGATCGTCGCGCCGCAGGGGCATGGGGCTAGAAGCGGCCCCGACCCAGACACCCAGACCCTGTGCGGTCCCGCTCGGAAGGGAGAGCCAAGCGGGACCGCACAGTATTTCTCAGCGGCCCAAGTTCCGCTGCCGGATGCTGGCCTGAGCGGTTAGCCCTCGCAGGCCACGCCGTCACCGTCGCGATCCTGGCTGGCTTTATAGTCCGAGTCGCCCTGCGGAATGTTGTAGCGACCGTCGTTATGCGCGGCGGTGCAGTTCTTGTACGGCCCTGACTCGGCGAGCGCGGTAGGCGCAGCGATGATGCCTAGCCCTACTAAGAGAGCGGCAGCTGTCAGTGTCGTGCGGACCATGGAATCCCCTTGCAGTTGGTTGTCGGGGAGACCTTAACTTAAATTAACGGGGCCGTAAGAAAAGTGTGGATTGACCGCCTGCGGCAGTGTCACCATGACAGCGAGAAGCGTCACCACCATCGGTGCGCACAGCGGAAGGGCGTCGACCAGCACCGGAAGCGAATTCGAGGGCCAGCGCGGCCGTCGGCCCGCGATCTGGATGAGCGTTTTGACCTGCGATGACGCTCACCGGTAAGCTGCCTCGTTGGCGTGCGGTATGTCTTCGGACGCACGGGGTGCTCGGGTCTACGTCGGTCGCCGAGCCCACCTCAGCCACACCCGCCTGACCGGCAGCCCGGGAGCATCCCGGGGATCACCCGAGAAAAGAAGAGGTAACGCTGTGCCTACGTACACGCCGAAGGCGGGTGACACCACACGCACGTGGTACGTCATCGACGCCACCGACGTGGTGCTCGGCCGGCTCGCCGTTGAAGCAGCCAAGTTGCTGCGCGGCAAGCACAAGCCGACATTCACGCCCAATGTCGACGGCGGCGATTTCGTCATCGTCATCAACGCCGAGAAGGTCGCCATCAGCGGCGACAAGCTCACCAAGAAGTTCCTCTACCGCCACTCGGGTTTCCCCGGTGGTTTGCGTGCCCGCGCACTCGGCAACGAGTTGGCCAAGCACGCCGACAAGGTCGTCGAGAACGCGATCGTCGGCATGCTCCCGCACAACAAGCTGAGCCGTGAGGTGCAGAAGAAGCTCAAGGTCTACGTCGGGCCTGAGCACCCACACACCGCGCAGCAGCCGGTTCCGTTCGAGATCAAGCAGGTAGCACAGTGACCGATCCCATCGAAGAGACCGAGGTCGTCGAGGTCGTTGAGACCGACGCCGCCGAGACCGAAGCCCCTGAGGCCACTGAGGCACCTGAAGCCGAGGCCCCCGTGGTCGAAGCCGTCGAAGAGGTCGCCGAGGCCCCAGCCGCTCCTGCGCGCGAGCCCATCGTCCTCGACCGCCCGGTCCAGACCGTCGGCCGCCGCAAGGAGGCCGTGGTGCGAGTGCGCCTGACCCCCGGCACCGGCAAGTTCGAGTTGGACGGCCGCTCGTTGGAGGCCTACTTCCCGAACAAGGTGCACCAGCAGCTGATCAAGGCTCCGCTGGTGCTCGTCGATCGCCTCGACTCGGTCGACATCTTCGCCCACCTCGATGGCGGCGGCCCCTCCGGCCAGGCCGGCGCACTGCGCCTGGCCATCGCCAGGGCGCTGATCATCGTGCAGCCCGAGGACCGGCCGCCGCTGAAGAAGGCCGGCTTCCTCACGCGTGACCCGCGTGCCATCGAGCGCAAGAAGTACGGCCTCAAGAAGGCCCGCAAGGCGCCTCAGTACAGCAAGCGCTGATCTGCACATCGCTGTTTGGCCACGAGCAGTGCGCGACCAGGACCAATTGCGTCCGGACGCGCACTGCTCGTGCTGGTTTTAGGAGACTGCGCTTTCCATGGGTCGACTCTTCGGTACCGACGGCGTCCGCGGCGTTGCCAATCGCGAGCTGACCGCCGAGCTGGCGTTGGCGTTGGGCTCGGCGGCTGCACGGCTCGGCACGTCGCACCACGCTCGTCGGGTGGCCGTCGTGGGCCGTGATCCGCGGGCCAGTGGCGAAATGCTCGAAGCCGCCGTCATCGCTGGCTTGACGAGTGAGGGCGTCGACGCGTTGCGCGTCGGCGTACTGCCGACCCCTGCGGTGGCCTACCTCACCGGTGCCTATGACGCCGAGTTCGGTGTCATGATCTCGGCGTCGCACAATCCCATGCCGGACAACGGCATCAAGATCTTCGGCCCTGGCGGCCACAAGCTGGATGACGCGACCGAGGACCGCATCGAGGAACTCGTCGGCGGCGGACCCGGCGTCCGGCCGGTCGGTGCAGGCATCGGGCGAGTGGTCGACGCGCCGGACGCGCTCGAGCGCTATCTGCGTCACGCTGCGTCGACCGTCACCACGCCGGCGCGCGGGTTGACCGTCGTCGTCGACTGCGCACACGGTGCCGCGTCCACGGCCGCACCGCAGGCCTACCGGGCCGCAGGCGCGAACGTCATCGCGATCAACGCCGAACCCAACGGGCTCAACATCAACGAACGGTGTGGTTCCACCCACCTGGACGTTCTGCAGAAGGCGGTCGTCGCGCACAGCGCGGACCTCGGTCTGGCCCACGACGGCGATGCCGACCGCTGCCTCGCCGTGGACGCCACCGGTCAGGTCATCGACGGCGACGCGATCATGGTGGTGCTTGCGCTGGCCATGCGCGACGCCGGTGAACTCGCATCCAACACCCTGGTCGCGACGGTGATGAGCAATCTGGGCCTGCACCTGGCGATGCGCTCGGCGGGCATCGAGTTGCGTATCACCAGCGTCGGCGACCGCTACGTGCTCGAGGAACTGCGGGCGGGTGAGTACTCGCTTGGCGGCGAACAGTCCGGCCACATCGTGATGCCAGCATTCGGGACGACGGGCGACGGCATCGTCACCGGGTTGCGGCTGATGTCGCGGATGGCGCAGACGGGGATGACGTTGGCCGCACTGGCCCAACCGATGCAGACCCTGCCGCAGGTGCTGATCAACGTGGCCGTGTCCGACAAGGCCACCGTCGCCGAGGCACCCGACGTCCGCACCGCGGTGGCACAGGCCGAGGCCGAACTCGGCGACACCGGCCGAATCCTGCTGCGACCCTCGGGAACCGAACAGGTGGTCCGCGTCATGGTGGAGGCCGCCGACGAAGACACCGCGCGAATCGTGGCGGCGCGGGTCGCCGAATCCGTCAGCGCTCAGGACTGATCCGAGGGGAACCAGCCGAGCGGCTGGCGCGTCCTAACTTCATGGGACAACGTGCGAACGTCGATATCGGTGCCGTGCTGGCCGCCGCAGGGAGGTGCGACGACGTCGCGGTGCTCGTGGACCACGCCGCGCGCACACATCTGACCACCTTGAGGTTCGGCGGTTCAGCGGCGGGCCGGTCGTATGTGGCCCGCGGAGCGGACGTGCGCGGCGCGATCGACCAGCTCGGCGACGACATGCGCACCTGGGCCAGGGCATGCATCGAGATCGCCTGCTGTCTAAGGGCTTCCGCGGACGGTTACGTGACGGCCGAGGCGCGCGGCGCGGCCCGGTTGGGCTGACGATGGCTGCCGAGTACGACGTCGACGGCAGGCTCGCCGAGGGCCGGTCGGCCGTCGACGACTTCGCCGAGTACGTGCAGGCGTGCCAGCAGCTGGGGCATCAGCACCCCGAGTTGGCGCGGCTGGCTGAGCAATACGCGGCCGAAGAGGGGTTGAACCTCAGCGCGCTGGATACGGATGCCGAAGCGGTCGCCGCCGCTGCTGCGCTGGCGGACGATGCGGTACGCCAACACGCCGACCTGATCGCGGCGCTCACGGGCGCTTGGGCAGGCCCAGGCGCGGCAGCGGCACTGGACTTCCTGCTGCGTCATCATCAGGCGGCGGCGACCGCCGCGGCGGCGGTGCGCGAGGCGGCCGGGGCGCTCGTCGCGCTCCGTGACGAGCTGTGGAAGGCCGTCGACGCCAAGGTCGCCGCGACGCTGGCCATCGACGAACGGGTCGTCGCTCAACGCGCTACCTGGTTGGCCGCCGCTCGCACCGTGGCGACCGGTCCGGGGGACCGCTCCGTGGCCAGTGAGCTCATCGATCAGCAGGTTGAACCGTTCGTGGCCAACGATATTCGCGCGGACTGGCTGGAGGCGATGCGTGCGGGCTCGGCGTCCGTCTCGGCGGCCTACGACACCGCGGTCGCCCGGATGGGTGCGGGTACGCAGCCGATCTTCGAGGTCCCCGGTGCGTTGGGGCCGGAGTGGGTCGCGCCGCTCGAACAATCCCCGGCTACCGCCAGCGGGGCGATCGCCGCATCGGTTCGCGATCCGCTGCCATCACCCGTTGGCGCGTCGGCGGGTGTGGTGCCCGCGGCCGTTGCGATGCCTGCGCCGGCTCCCGGTACGGGACTGGCGCCGCCAGCGCCCTTCATGCCCGAGCCGCAGCCGCAACCGATTTCGTCCACTGGGGCAGCGCCGCCCGGTGACCTCGGTGGTGGTGTGCCCGGTCTCGGCGGCGCGTCCGGTCTCGGCGGGATGGGGCTGTCCGGGATCGGGCAGCAGCTGTCCGATCTCATCGGCGGCCTCGTCGGAGCTTCCGCTGACGCAACGCCCGAACTACCTGAACTCGATTCGCCAGACGTACAGGAACCCGATGACGAAAGCGACGACGCGTCCGACGAGGAGGAGCCTGCCAAGGATCCCGACGCCGAGGAACCTGCGGAAGCCGAACCTGCCGACGCGGCAGTCGAATCCGCGACGGACGTACCGGACGAGGCCGACGGTCCGACAGAACCACCGCCGCCGGAGCCATCTCCCGCGCCGGTTCTCGCGGAGCCTGGCCCGATCCCGCCCCCGGACCTCGAGGTCCTGCCCGAGCCGAAGACCCCGTGTGAGATCGCTGCCGACGAGCTACCCCAGGTGGGGGAGTGATTGAAGCGGTGACTCGCCCTCGGGCAGTAGCTCACTCACGTCCACGACCCTGGGCAATCGCACGGTGAACGACGTGGACCCAGGGCAACTCGCGACGTCGATGGTTCCATCGTGGGCAATGATCACGGCACGCGTAATGGCCAGCCCCAGACCGGTACTGCCTGCCGTGCGGGACCGTGAACCGTCGCCGCGGGCGAACCGTTCGAAGATTTCTGACAACAGCTCGTCGGGGATGCCGGGCCCGTCATCGTTGACCGTGATGATGACTGAACCGTCGGACCCGGGTCGCAACGACGTGACGATACGAGTGCCTGGAGAGGTGTGAATGCGGGCGTTCGACAAGAGGTTGCCCAGGGCTTGTTGCAGGCGTAGCCGATCACCGAGGACGAAGAGCGGCTCATCGGGAATTTCCAAGGGCCAACGGTGTTCTCGGCCTGAAATATGAGCGTCGCTGACCGCGTCGACGACGAGTCTGGAGATGTCGACTTGTTCGCGATCCAGCGGGCGTCCTTCGTCGAGCCGGGCGAGGAGCAACATGTCCTCGACGAGCCGAACCATCCGCCGCGACTCGGCGTGAACCCGGCCCAAGGCGTAGACCAGGTCGTCGCGATCACCGTTGGCCTGTTCGTCGGCAATGCTGTTCACGAGTCTGCGGGCTACTTCGGTATAACCCTGGATCGACGCGAGCGGTGTCCGCAGCTCATGGCTCGCGTCGGCGACGAACTGGCGCACCCTGGTCTCGCTTGCGTGACGTACCGTTAGCGCCTCGGCGACGCGGTCCACCATGTGGTTGAAGGCGAGGCCGAGCCGACCGACCTCGGTGTGGGACGTCATCGGATCAATGGGTTCAAGCGGTGTAGGCAGTCGAACCTCGCCCTCATGCAGGGGCAGTCCTGCGACGTGTTGTGCTGCCAACGACATACGGTTCAGTGGGCTGAGTTCGCGCCGGATGACGATGATCCCCGCGGATACAGCGAGCGCAAGGGCGGCCAGCGAGAACCCGCCGATGATCCAGGCTGCCGACGTCAGGGTGTCGTTGACCCCAGCTAGCGGCAACCCGGTAACGACGAGTTCGGGGCGCCCTGCCGTGTGCCCGGCGACGAGTCGGTATTCGCCCACGCCGTTCAAACGCACGCTGACAACGTGGCCCGGCGCGACGTCGGCGAGTTGAGCCATCGCCGCGGGCGTTAGTGCTTGGCGATCCCCGCTCGCCGCGATGACCGCCGCCTCCGTCACCCCGTCGTCGTCGGTCACTACCGCTCCGACCGTGCCCGCCGATTGCCCGGGGCCATCGAGAAAGATCGGTCCAGGACCGGCGAACCGTACGAACGGCGGAGGCCCGAGTTCGAAGAACGTGGTAGAGCGCGACTGCGCTTCGGCGAGTTGCTCGTCTACTTGTCTAATGAGGAAGTGCCGCAACGCAATCAAGGTCCCAAACCCCACGGCGATGCAGAGCCCAAGCCCAAGCACGGCGACGACGCATACCAGGCGGGTCCGTAAAGACCAGGCAAATGGGCGGATCAATCGCGCCGTTCGGGTCGATTGAGTCGATGCAGCTATCCCGGCGCGCTCACTGCGCTTTGAGGACATAGCCAACCCCGCGGACCGTGTGAATCATGGGATCGCGTCCAACGTCGATCTTCTTACGCAGGTAGGAGATGAAGAGCTCGACCACGTTCGATCGACCATCAAAGTCGTAGTCCCATACCTGGTGCAGGATCTGGGATTTCGTAAGCACGCGTCGGGGGTTGTGCATCAGGTACCGCAGCACTTCGTACTCGGTCGCCGTCAGCTGGACGTCAACGCCGCCTCGCCTGACCTCGTGGCTGTCCTCGTCCAGCACCAAATCCCCGACGACGAGTTGCGCACTGCTGGAAACGATGCCGCAGCCGGTTCGGCGCAGCAGTGCGCGTAGCCGGAGGACCATCTCCTCGACGCTGAACGGTTTGGTGACGTAGTCGTCGCCGCCGGCGGACAGACCCGCGATGCGGTCCTCGAGCGTGTCCTTCGCGGTGAGCAAGAGTATCGGCAGTTCGGGCCTGATGGCGTGAAGCTCCGCGAGCACCTGCAGTCCGCTCATGTCAGGCAACATCACGTCCAGCACGACCACGTCTGGCGTGCTCGCACTGGCCTTCTCGATTGCGGTCGCGCCGTTGGCGGCGGTCGCCACCTTCCAGCCTTCGTAACGCAGCACCATCGATACCAGCTCGCCAAGCGCAGGCTCGTCGTCGACGACGAGGACCTCGATGGGGTTACCGTCCGGCCGCGTCATCCGGATCGGGGCGGTGTTGATTGCCGACCCGAGCTCGTTGTCTGCATGTCGCACTGACCCATGGTGGTCGTAGCGATTAGCGATCGTCTGTGCATTCTTTATGCGTGAGCTATGAATGGCCGCATTTGCGTAGGCGTGTCACCGAGCGGGCATCCCGAGAATCGCTAATTCCCTTGGGCCCCACAGGAAGAGCATACGAATTCGCTAACACACCGATAAGCGGATACCGCAGGTTTCTGGACGCGCTTAATCGGGACCCGTGTCAGGGTGGTGCGGTCGACGGAATACGTCGGCAGCATCGAAAGGAGTTGATGAATGGACTCGCGATCACGCGTCGCGCTCCGTCGGCGAATCGCAGCCGTTGCACTGAGTGGCGGCATCGCGTTCACGGCAACGGGTTTCGTCACCGGAGTGGCCAGCGCAGCGCCGCCACCGCCATGCCCTCCCGGGGCGCCATGCGGCCCGGGAGGACCTGGCCCTGGCCTGCCGCCGCCAGGACCCGGCCCTGGCCTGCCTCCGGGACCCGGGCTATTGCCGCCAGGACCCGGACCGTGTCTGCCGCTGGCTCCGTGCCCGCCGCGGTGAGCTGATCGGTCTGAAGCCGGATGGCCCGGCGAGCAGGGGGTCCCTGCTCGCCGGGCCATCCGGATTAGCCAGTTGGACTGTTAGCGGCTGCGCGAGCCGCGTGACGGTGCCGACGTGGTCGTGTACGAGCGCGGTTCTCCGCCTCGCGAGCGGTTGCCGCGTGATCCGTTGCCCGAGCGGGGATTGGCCGCCCCTTGGTGATTGCGTCCCGATCCGCCGCGGCGACGGGCGCCACCACCCTGGCCGCCGCCCTGCCGGGCAGGTGCCTGCGATGCAGGCGTCTCAAGGATGATCGGTCCGCTGAAGTCGCGCTCGCCCGGTGCGATCTCCTGCAGCACCGGGTGCGAGGCACCGCTGAAGCGGGTGATCGTGGGCTTGACGCCGGCCTTGCGGGTCAGGGTGCGAACGTCGGACACCTGGGAGTCGATCATCAGGGTCACGACGGTGCCCTCGGCCCCGGCGCGCGCGGTGCGACCCGAACGGTGCAGATACGCCTTGTGTTCCACGGGCGGGTCGGCGTGCACCACCAGGTTGACGTCATCGACGTGGATGCCGCGGGCCGCGATGTCGGTGGCGACGAGTACGCCCGCCGAACCGTCGGAGAACGCCGCGAGATTGCGCGTGCGGGCATTTTGAGACAGGTTGCCGTGCAACTCGACTGCGGCTACACCGCGCGAGTTCAGCTTGCGGGCAATGCCTTTCGCGCCGTGCTTGGTGCGGGCGAAGACGATGGTGCGGCCGGGGGAGGCCGCGAGGTCGGTCAGCACCTCGATGCGTGCGGCGTTGTCGACGTGGAGCACGTGGTGCACCATCGCCGATACCGGCGACTGCTCCGAATCGACGCTGTGCACGATCGGCTGGTGCAGGTAACGCTTGATCAGCACGTCCACACCACCATCGAGGGTGGCGGAGAACAGCATTCGCTGGCCATTGCTCGGGGTCTTGTCCAGCAGGCGCTTGACCGGCGGAAGGAAGCCGAGATCGGCCATGTGGTCGGCCTCGTCGAGCACGGTGATCTCCACCGCGGACAGGTCGGCGTGGCGGGACTGCACGTGGTCCTCGAGCCGGCCGGGGCAGGCGATGACGATGTCGACACCCTCACGCAGCTTGCTGATCTGCGGTCCGGGGCTGACCCCGCCGAAGATGGTGACCGACCGCAGGTCCATGGCCTTGGCCAGTGGTGCCAGCGCCGCATCGATCTGTGCGACGAGCTCGCGGGTCGGGGCGAGGATCAGTGCACGCGGACGTCCGGCTCGGCGGGGGGTGGAGCTATTCGCGAGCCGCGCCACGACGGGCAGCAGGAAGGCGTAGGTCTTGCCGGAGCCGGTGCGGCCGCGGCCCAGGACGTCGCGCCCTGCCAGTGAATCCGGCAGTGTCGCAGCCTGAATGGGGAAGGCGCTCTCGATGCCGGTGGCGGCGAGGGCGGCAACGACGGCCGCGGGCAAGCCGAGGTCGGCGAAGGTGGGCATGGTGTTGCCAATGGGTTCAGAAATTGGCATGGGGACAGACAAGGTGAAAACTCCGAAAGTTGAAAGGTCGTCCTGCCCGGCGCGGGTGTTCCCGCGGCGCTCGGTTGACGATCGAGAGGCGGCAAAAGGCAGAACAGACGATGCCGCTGACGCCAGTCTATCGGACGATCGGACAATGTCCGAACAATGAGGCGTGCATCACGCCGTCAGCGCCACCAATTCCTCGACGTAGCGGACCTGTTCGGCGGTTTCGCCCGCCAGCGGATGCACCAGCAGCGTGGTGACCCCGGCCTCGGCGTACGCCGCAAGCCGCTCCTTGACGAAGCCGCGCGGGCCGATCAGGTTCGTGTGCCGGACCAGCTCGTCGGGCACGGCTGCGATGGCTTCGGCCTTCTTGCCTGCCAGATACAGGTCCTGGATCTGGTTGGCGACCTCGCCGAAGCCGTAGTTGGTGGCCAGGTTGTGATAGAAGTTCTTGCCCCGCGCTCCCATGCCACCGATGTACAGCGCCAGTTGAGGTTTCGCCCACGCGAGCCTTTCTTCGACGTCATCGCCGATCGCCAGGCTGGCCGAGACCATCACATCCAGTGGACCGAGTTCTGGGGCCCGCTTGGCGAAGCCCGACCGGAGTGCGTCGCCCCATACCGAGTCGGCCTTCTCCGGGTAGAAGAACACCGGCTGCCAACCTTCGGCTATTTCGGCGGTCAGTTCGACGTTCTTGGGGCCGAGGGCCGCGATCGTGATCGGAATACGTTCGCGCACTGGATGATTGATTAGATGCAACGGTTTGCCAAGTCCGGTGCCGCGGTCGGCTGGCAGCGGAATCTGGTAGTGCTTGCCGTCGTAGGCGACGTTTTCGCGGCGCCACACCTGACGGCAGATGTCCACGACCTCGCGGGTGCGACCCATCGGTGCGTCGAAGGGAACGCCGTGGAAGCCCTCCATCACCTGAGGTCCCGAAGTGCCGATGCCCAACCGGAATCGGCCGTCCGAGACGTAGTCGAGCCCCGCCGCCGTCATCGCGAGGAGCGTCGGGGTACGCACGTAGATGGGCACCACGCCGGAACCGAGCTCGATGGTGGAGGTCTTCGCGGCCAGGTAGCCGAGTTGGCTGATCGCATCGAATGAGTAGGCCTCGGCGACCAGTGCGATGTCGACACCGATCTTCTCGAACTCGACGACTTGATCGGCGGCCTCGCGGAAGTCGCCCGCGTAGCTGAGAAAGATTCCAGTGCGCATAGAGGTCACAGGTGTTTTATACACCCAACCGGTTGGTTGGCATAATGTGGCTAGCGCTTCAACAGCGCGACCACCTTGTCTTCCGGGGAGAGCGGCAGTGCGTCGGGATCCGGAGCGACCGTCTTGGGCAACGAGGCCTCGGGGTCGCTGAACTCTTTGTAGGCCTTGTCGCCGGTCAGGGTGTGCAAGAGGTAGCCCGTCAGCAGCGCGCGGACGGTTTTCTGCGTGCGACGGTCGGCGCCAGGTAGCCCGACCACGCGCGTGAGTCGGAAGCCCTCGACCATCCCACCGCGCTCGGCCTTGGCCACGGTGCGCACCGTCGCGCTCCGCCAAGCGGTCGACAGCGCCGTCGCATTGGACGTGATGCTGGAGGGGTCGTCCGGAGCGACGACAATCAGTCCAGGCACCCGGAGCCCCTTGGCGGGCTCTTCGGCGGGCGGTTGCGTGACGGACGGGAAGAGCGCAACAGCGGCCTTCAGCTTGGCCGGCATGCCCGCCGCGGCGAACACGGCCGCCGATCCGCCGAAACCATGGCCGACGACACCCAGCTTCGTGGGGTGCACGCTGATCTTGCCGGTGCCCAGTCGCACCCCTGCCACGATGTCGAGAGTGGTGCCCAAGTCGAACGCCAGGTTGAGCACGGACGGCGCGACCCCGGTCTCGGTATTTGGCGCGGCCGCGACGATGCCCCAGGACGCAAGGTGCTCAAGGGTTCCGTGATAGCGATCGGCGCCCGCCAGCCAGTCGTGGCCGAACGCCACCCCAGCCAGGTTCATCCCGGACTCGGGCGTGTAGACGACACCCGGCAGTCCGGCAAAGGCCAGGTCACCGCGCAATACGCGATGCGGGCCTCGTCGGGTCAATGCAGCGAAGAGCTTCTTCGTCCCGGCCACCCGTTGAACTTATCTCACCCCGCCGTTCACCACCCCGGGGCTACGTTCCCTGGATGAAGTTGCGCCTTCCCGCCACCTGCCCGTCCGCGGGTTGACGTGTCGGCTCGGCAGGCGCTGGCGGGCGTGGCGTTGCTTGGGGAGGTTGCTGCGCGGTCACGGCGGGCAGGAGCGTAGCGACCGGGGAATGATCACGACAGGGCTCGGAGGCGACGCCTGCACTACCCTAGGTATCCGTGTGTGGAATCGTCGGCTACGTCGGGCAGCGTCCTGCCCGCGGCATCGTCGTCGACGCGCTGCGTCGGATGGAGTACCGCGGATACGACTCGTCGGGCATCGCACTGCTCGACGGCAACGGCGGGCTGACCGTCCGACGGCGTGCAGGACGCCTCGCCAACCTGGAATCAGCGCTCGACGAGGTCGGCGGTGACGAGCTCGCAGGCAACGCGGGCATGGGCCACACCCGTTGGGCGACTCACGGCAGGCCCACCGACCGCAACGCGCATCCGCACCGCGACGCCTCGGGCAAGCTCGCGGTGGTCCACAACGGCATCATCGAGAACTTCGCGGCGCTGCGCGTCGAACTCGAGGCCACCGGGGTTGAGTTCGCCAGCGATACCGACACCGAGGTCGCCGTGCACCTGGTGTCCTGGCAGTACCACCACGGCCCTACCGCAGGCGACTTCGTCGGCTCCGTGATGGCCGTGCTGCCGCGGCTGGAAGGCCATTTCACGCTGGTGTTCGCCAACGCCGACGATCCCGGCACCATCGTGGCGGCCCGCCGCTCCACTCCGCTGGTGATTGGCGTCGGCGACGGGGAGATGTTCCTGGGCTCCGACGTCGCGGCGTTCATCGAGTACACCCGCGAGGCCGTCGAACTAGGTCAGGACCAGGCCGTCGTGATCACTGCCGACGGTTTCCGGGTCACCGACTTCCACGGCAATCCCGACGTCGAATACCGGCAGTTTCACATCGACTGGGACATGTCCGCCGCCGAAAAGGGCGGCTACGAGTACTTCATGCTCAAGGAGATCGCCGAGCAGCCCGCTGCCGTCGCCGACACCCTGCTCGGGCATTTCGTCGACGGCCGCATCGTGCTCGATGAACAACGGCTGAGCGATCAAGAATTGCGCGAGATCGACAAGGTCTTCATCGTCGCGTGCGGCACCGCCTACCACTCCGGGCTGCTGGCCAAGTACGCCATCGAGCACTGGACCCGGTTGCCGGTGGAGGTCGAGCTCGCCAGCGAGTTCCGCTACCGCGACCCCGTGCTCGACCGCAGCACGCTGGTGATCGCCATCTCGCAGTCCGGCGAAACCGCCGACACCCTTGAGGCGGTCCGGCACGCCAAGGAGCAGAAGGCCAAGGTGCTGGCGATCTGCAATACCAACGGGTCGCAGATTCCTCGGGAATGCGACGCGGTGCTCTACACCCGGGCGGGGCCGGAGATCGGCGTCGCATCCACCAAGACGTTCCTGGCGCAGGTCACCGCCAACTATCTCGTCGGCCTGGCGTTGGCGCAGGCCCGTGGCACCAAGTACCCCGACGAGGTGGAGCGGGAGTATCAGGAGCTCGAGGGGATGCCCGATCTCGTCGCGAGGGTGCTGGCCTGCATGGAGCCCGTCACCAAATTGGCCCATCGGTTCGCCGCGTCACCGACGATCCTGTTCCTCGGTCGTCACGTCGGTTATCCGGTGGCGCTTGAGGGCGCGCTCAAGCTGAAGGAACTGGCGTACATGCACGCCGAGGGCTTCGCGGCGGGTGAGCTCAAGCACGGGCCCATCGCGTTGATCGAAGACGGCCTGCCCGTCATCGTCGTGATGCCGTCGCCCAAGAACGCGGCCATGCTGCACTCCAAGCTGCTGAGCAACATCCGCGAGATTCAGGCGCGCGGCGCGGTCACCATCGTCATCGCGGAGGAAGGTGACGACACCGTTCGGCCCTACGCCGATCACCTGATCGAAATCCCTGCGGTGTCAACGCTTTTCCAGCCGCTGCTGTCCACCATTCCGCTGCAGGTATTCGCCGCCGGTGTCGCGCAGGCGCGCGGCTACGACGTCGACAAGCCGCGCAACCTCGCCAAGTCCGTCACCGTCGAATAGCGCGGCTACGCCGGCAGGCAGACCAACCGCTGGGTGAAGGCTTTTCCGCTTTCGAGGGTAATGCCGTTGTTGGTCGCGCCGGTCACCACTCCATCGCGGCTCACCCGGCCCGAGTACAGCTGGTGCTGACCGTTGTCGTAATCGACGGAGACGTTGTAGCGGCGGCCATCATCCGTGATTCCGCCTCGCACGCTGCCGGTCTTGGATTCGCCCCGGTTGTTGCTGGCGGTAGCATCGCCCGTCGCCAGCTTGCCGTTCGAGAAGAAGGTCACAGACCAGCCTGTGTCGGGTTCGAAGATGACTGATTCTCCGTCGAATCCCCATATCCCGTCGCACTGCGGCGCGAGCGGAAGCGGCGGCATGGCATGTGCCATCACTGGCATGCTGAGCAGGCCTATCGCGCTCACTGTCGCCATCGAGGCGCGGATCACCGTTTGTTTCATCGTCGAGTCCCCCTAGTTGTCGACGTCAAGAATATGGCGGGAGACGATTCGACAAATCGGGTGTTTCCCTATGCTTTCGGGCCCAGGGGCGCTCGCGGGCTAGCTTGCGGAGGGCGCGAACACCGGCACGTAGACGCTCTCGTCGTCGACGTCCTGGCGCTCGAATGCGACCTGGACAGGCATGCCGATGTGCACCGAATCCGGCTCGCAGTCAACGATGTTCGCGGCGATCCGCAGGTCCTCTTGCTCCTCCAACTGCACGATAGCGATGACGTATGGAGGCGGAACCATCGGATTGAAGGGGTGGTAGTTGACGGTGTAGGTGAAGACTTCTCCGCGGCCCGACACCGGCTCGGCCACCAACTCGCCGCCACAATCCGGACAACAGGACGTCGGCGGGCTCGCCCATAGCGCACACCCCGTACAGCGTTGGATCAACAGTTCGGCGTTGGCGCCCCCGGTCCAGAACGCTCGATTGTGTTCCTGGCGTTCGGGAATGATCCGCCCTGGCGCATCCGTCTGCGCATCACCTGGCATGACGGCTAACGTACATTCAATTGGCTCGCAATACTAACTAAAATAACAATGAAACTGAGCGGACGGTGCCGGTGGCCAACTTTGAAAAAGACGCGATCATCAGCGGTCTCGGGATATCCCGGATCGGGCGCCGGACGGGCATCCCCGGCCTGGAGTTGACGCTGGACGCCGCCCGCGACGCCATCGCCGACGCCGGGCTCAACCTGTCGGACATCGACGGGATCGCGACGTTGGGGGATGTGCCGCGGGCCGAGGTGACGGCCGGGCTTGGCATCGAGGCGGCCAACCAGAGTTCCGGGTTCGACACCGGCGGGGTCATCTCCCCGGTCATGTCGGCCATGCTTGCCGTCGCGGAGGGCCGGGCGCGGCACGTGCTGGTCTACCGGACCGTGCAGATGCTGGGCGGTTCGATGCTCGGCGGCGGCGCGCCGATGGAACCCAACGTGTTGACGAATCCTCCCGTCGAGCCACACGTGTCTGGTACGCGACGCAAGCTCGGGTCCATCGGTGACATCGGTGAACTGCTGGCCGCGCACGCATACTCCGCGTCCAACTGGGTGGCGATGCATTGTCGCCGCCACATGGAGCTCTACGGCACCACCAAGGAGCAGTTGGGCTGGTTGGCTATCAACAGCAGGCGCAACGCTGGCCTCAATCCACTTGCTGCGTACCGGGATCCGATGACGATGGACGACTATTTGTCGTCGCGCCCGGTGTCCACGCCGCTGAGCCTTTACGACTGCGACGTGCCAGTCGACGGCTCCATCGCACTGGTGGTCTCGCGCGCCGACTACTCATCCGACTGTCCGAACCGTCCGATCAATGTCGAGGCGATCGGTGGGGCGTACGGCTCGGGGGGCTGGTTTCACCGCGACGACTTTCCCAACATGGCCTCGACCGAGGCCGCGGCGCAGATGTGGTCGCGGACCGACCTCACCCCCGCTGACGTCCAGGTGGCCGAAATCTACGACGGCTTCACCTATCTGACGTTCGCGTGGCTCGAGGCGCTCGGGTTGTGCGGAACTGGAGAAGCGGGCCCGTTCGTCGAGGGTGCAACGCGAATTGCCCTCGACGGGGAGCTGCCGCTGAACACGTACGGCGGCCAGCTTTCCGCCGGGCGCATGCATGGGTACTGGCTGGTGCACGAGGCCTGTCTGCAACTGCGCGGTCAGGCCGGTGATCGGCAGCTTGCGCGGCGCCCCGAGGTGGCCCTCGCCGCAGCCGGTGGCGGACCGATCGCCGGGTGCATGCTGCTGACCGCGCGCTAGCCGGCGTGCTCGGCCAGGAAGGGCCGGATCAGCGCGACGACCGCATCCAGCCGGCTCTCCAGGAGGAAGTGGCCACCGTCGAGCAGATTGATCTCGGCCTTTGGCAGGTCGCCGGTGAACGCCAGCGCACCTGCGGGGCCGAAGATCTCGTCGTTGCGGCCCCAGACCGCGAGCACCGGAATCTGCGAGCTCCGGAAGTACTCGTGCACCCGTGGGTACAGGTCGACGTTGGTGATGTAGTCGGCGAACAGCGCCAGTTGAATCTGGATGGCCGCCTCGCTGCTCGCCACCGCGGCGTGGGCGTTGACCCAGGCATCCGGATCGACCACGGTCGGGTCCGAAACGCCATGCGTGTACTGCCATTTCAGCCCGTCGATGCTAATGAGGTCGCGCAGGACCTTCGCGTTGGCCTCCGAGCGGTCCCGGCCGTAGGCGAACAGCGGTTCCATGGCATCGCCGACGAAGCCCTCCACGTAGGCGTTGCCGTTCTGCGTGACGATGGCGGTGATCCGGTCGGGGTGCCGCAGCGCCAGTCGCCATCCCACCGGCGCGCCGTAGTCCTGAACGTACAGCGAATAGTGCTGCAGTCCAAGGTGATCGAGAAGTCCGTCGACGTGGTCGGCCAGTGCGTCGAACGTGTACTCGAATTCGTCGGTGCTCGGCGCGTCGGAGTGCCCGAACCCGACGTAGTCCGGGGCGATCACGTGATAGCGGTCGGCGAGGGCGGGGATCAGGTTGCGGTACATGTGCGAACTGGCCGGGGTGCCGTGGAGCAGCACGATTGCGGGTGCGTCCGACGGGCCGGCCTCGCGGTAGAAGATGCGACGGCCCGCGATCTCGGCGAAGCGATGGTGAGTGGCCATGACTAACCTCCATAAATTCCTAATAGGGTTAGAAGTGATTCAACAACCATTCGGTCTAACCTGTCAAGTGAGCTATGATGGTTAGTGTGAAACCCACGGACTGGCAGGCGGTGCTGGTCGCCTTGCTGAACACCACGCCGGTGGTCGACGGTGCCGCGATCGACCTGCTGGCCGACGCCCCGGCCGCGCGCTCCTGGTTGCGGGCCCACGGCGGCGACCGGTCCGATGACCTCGACGTCGTCCGGCAGGTGCGGGACGCGCTTCAGCGGGTCGTCTGGGGCGAGTCCGCTCCCGAGGAATTGGCCGCCTACCTCACCGGTGTCCGCCAAGTGCCCCACATCGCCGCTGACGGCCTCACGTGGTCGCTGGCCGATGCCGACTGGGCCGCCCGGGTGGTCTTGGCCTGGGGCGCCGTCGAAGCCGAGGCGCCAGGCCGCCTGCGCCCGTGCGCGAACGAGGAGTGCCGACTCTTTCTGCTCGACCGCAGCCGCGGAGGGACGGGGCGCTGGTGCTCGATGAGCGGCTGCGGGAACCGGATGAAGGCGCGCCGCCACTACCACCGGACGTCAGGTGCGAGCGAGGCCGTCCAGTAGGTCGTTCGTCGCTTGCTCGGCAAGGTGTTCCGGGTCTTCGTCGATGCCCACGTGGTGGAGGTCGCCGCCGATGGCGAGCGCAGCGATGCCGTGCACCATCGACCACATCGTGCCCGCGAGCTTGAGCGGATCGTCGCCGTGCAGCAGCCCAGCCTCAATGCCCTCGTTGATCACCCCGAGCAGGGTGTCGAATGCTTGAGCGCCTGCTGTCAGCAGGCCGGGGTGATCCGCCTTGTCCTTCGTCTCGGCGCCGAACATCACCTGGTAGTAATCCGGATGTGCGACGGCCCAGCGCACGTAGGCACGGCTGAGTTCGGTAAGCCTGGCGCGTGGGTCCGAGATGCCATGGCCGGCGGCCGCACTGGCCTCGGTTAGCTCGAGGAAGCCCTGCTCCGCGACGGATGCGAGCAAGTCGGCCTTGTCTGCGAAGTGGCGGTAGGGCGCCGCGAGGCTGACGCCCGCGCGCCGGGCGGCCTCGCTCAAGGTGAAGCCCTTCGGGCCCTTTTCGGTGACCAGGGCCAGTGCCGCTTCGGTGAGCGCCCGTTTGAGATCCCCGTGGTGGTAGCTGGCGCGCGCCTTCTTCGCCGTTGACATGTTGACGACTTTAACATTCGGAGTATGTTAAAGACATTTACATCGATTGAGAGGAACCGGAAATGTCGAATCGACGAACCGCCGGATGGGCCGTCGTCAAAGCTCGTCTGCTGCGGCCGAATGCCAAGGCCGACGCGCTGGCGCCCTCGGGCCGATGAATACCGTCGTCATTGGGCACCCGGCCGCCGAGCATGCCGAGCGGTTGGTCGCCGAGGTGCGCGACGACCCGGCGGCCCGAATACGGTTCGCGGCCGATGCGTATGCGGGCTCGGCGCGGTATCGGCCCTACGCCAGCGCGATCGTCGCCTTCATGCGTTGGCAGGACAGTCGCGGCGTGCTCAACTCGCCGCTCGACGACCGTCCGGGCAGTGCGTGGTGGCGGGCGGTCAACGAACGGCTGCTCCGCGACACGTGCGAGGCGGGCATCCTCATGCGACGCGGCAGCGGGGAAGCGTCGCGGCCGAGCGTCGCGCGGTGGGTCGAGTTCTTCGAGGCGCCGTCGGCCACGTCGTGGTACCGCGCCCACAACGCCAGCATCGTCGCCGGTTATCTGGCGCAACAGGAGCTCGCAGCGGCCGAGCTGCCTGTCGAGCGGTTCGTCATGAACGTCGTGCTCCTGCGTGTGCTCTACGCCCAGGCGTTGGTGTCTGACGGCGGCCTGGCCCTGGGTCGGCTGTCGTTCCTCAGCCGACTCATCGGCCATCCGAGGGCCAGGATGGCTGGCGCATTCCTGGCGATCGCGAATGTCGTGCCCGCCGACTACCCGATCGAGACGCCGACCGTCGAGGCGCTCATAGGCCTCGAGAATCCGCTGGGCCGGCTGCTGGACTATGCGGTGATCGGGCCGCGTCTCGACGCGCTGTATGCCTCCGCCGCGGATGCGCTCGACGAGCCGCGTCTGCTTGGACTCGTCCGCAACGGAGCGCCCGTCTACGCCTGGCCGTACGAGCGCCGTCAGGTCTGGCGGAAGCCGCGCGCCCATTACCTGACATCCCTCGCCGGGGCGCTCATCCGGCCCCAGACCTCAAGGGTGACGACGTAACCTAGGGCCGATGCGGCACTACTACACCGCCGACGCGATTCGCGCGGCCGAGGCGCCGCTGCTGCAGAGCCTGCCCGAAGGGGCACTGATGCGTCGGGCCGCGTACGGCCTGTCAGTCGCGATCGCCAGGAAATTGAGCACTGACACCGGCGGCTGCTTTGGCCGGAGCGTGTGCGCGATCGTCGGTTCCGGAGACAACGGCGGTGACGCGCTGTGGGCCGCGGCGTTCCTGCGCGGGCGTGGTGTCGCGACGACGGCGCTGCTGCTCAGCCCGGACCGCACCCACGGTGCGGCGTTGGCCGGGTTCACGCGTGCTGGTGGCCGCATCGTGGAAAGCGTCCCTGCGGCAACCGATCTGGTGATCGACGGCGTCGTCGGCATTTCGGGCTCGGGGCCGTTGCGTCCTGCGGCGGCCAAACTTTTCGCCGCCATCGACGAACGTGGTACGCGCGTGGTGGCCGTTGACATACCGAGCGGTCTCGACGTCCAGACCGGGGCGGCCGACGGTCCGCACGTGCACGCCGCCTTGACCGTTACCTTCGGCGGGCTCAAACCCGTTCACGCCCTTGGTGATTGTGGCGTCGTCGAGTTGGTCGACATCGGACTGGACCTGCCGCCCACCGACGTCGCGGCGTTCGAGGCCGCCGACGTCGCCGCCAACTGGCCCGTCCCGGGACCTCGCGACGACAAGTACACCCAGGGCGTCACCGGTGTGCTCGCCGGCTCGGTGACCTACCCCGGCGCGGCCATCCTGTGCACGGGCGCCGCGGTGGCGGCCACCTCGGGCATGGTCCGCTACGCGGGGAGCGCCGCCGACCACGTCGTCGACCACTGGCCGGAGGTGGTGGCCGCGCCGAGCGCCGCCGCAGCAGGCCGGGTGCAAGCCTGGGTCGTGGGGCCAGGGCTCGGCACGGACGAATCCGGTGCCGCCGCACTGTGGTTCGCGCTCGGTACCGATCTCCCGGTCGTCGTGGATGCGGACGCGCTGACCATCCTCGCCGCGCATCCCGACCTACTGGCGGGCCGCAAGGCGCCGACCGTACTGACGCCGCACGCAGGCGAGTTCGCCCGGCTCGCAGGTCATCCGCCAGGAGCGGATCGGGTCGCCGCTACCCGCAAGCTCGCCGCGCACTTCGGCGCGACCGTCCTACTGAAGGGCAACGTCACCGTCGTCGCCGAGCCTTCGGGTGAGACCTACCTCAATCCGGCAGGCCAGTCCTGGGCGGCCACGGCAGGCTCCGGGGATGTGTTGTCCGGTGTCATCGGCGCGCTGCTGGCGGCCGGACGGCCCCCTGGCGAGGCTGCCGCGATGGCTGCGTTCGTCCACGCCGGGGCGGCCAACGCTTCGGCCGACGAACCGGGACCGCGGCCGGCACCGACGTCAGCGTCGGGAATTCTTGGTCACCTCCGTGCATCGATCGCCAAACTCTAGAAGGGACAACACATGTCACGAAGGCACAAGCCAGCCTCCTCGATCTCGCCGGCCTACACCGGCAGGTTCTCGATGGCGCCGGTGCCGACGCTGAGGATGCCCGACGAGTGTATGGAAGCAGAGGCCGCATACCGGTTCATTCACGACGAGCTCATGCTCGACGGCAGTTCCCGACTCAACCTCGCGACGTTCGTCACCACGTGGATGGACCCCGAGGCCGAGAAGCTGATGGCCGAGACGTTCGACAAGAACATGATCGACAAGGACGAATACCCCGCCACCGCGGCGATCGAGCAGCGCTGCGTGTGCATGGTGGCCGATCTGTTCCACGCCGAAGGGCTACGTGACGACGATCCCAGCAGCGCGATCGGAGTGTCGACGGTCGGCTCCAGCGAGGCCGTGATGCTCGGCGGGCTGGCGATGAGCTGGCGGTGGCGCGCGAAAGTCGGTGACGGGTGGAAGAAGCGGACGCCAAACCTGGTGCTGGGCTCCAACGTTCAGGTGGTGTGGGAGAAGTTCTGCCGCTACTTCGACGTCGAGCCACGCTACCTGCCTGTCGAGGAGGGCCGGTACGTCATCACGTCCGAGCAGGTGCTCGCGGCCGTCGACGAGGACACCATCGGCGTGGTCGCCATCCTCGGCACCACCTACACCGGTGAGCTCGAACCGATCGCCGAAATCTGTGCCGCGCTGGACAAGCTGGCGGCCGACGGCGGAGTGGACGTGCCGGTGCACGTCGACGCCGCGAGTGGCGGCTTCGTGGTGCCCTTCCTGCACCCCGACCTGGAGTGGGACTTCCGGCTGCCCCGGGTGGTTTCCATCAACGTGAGTGGGCACAAGTACGGATTGACCTATCCGGGCATCGGTTTCGTGGTGTGGCGCAGTGCCGAGTACCTGCCCGAGGAACTGGTGTTCCGGGTGAACTACCTGGGCGGCGACATGCCGACGTTCACGCTGAACTTCTCCAAGGGTGGGAACCAGGTCATCGGCCAGTACTACAACTTCCTGCGGCTGGGTCACAGCGGCTACACCCAGGTCATGAACTCGCTCTCGCAGACCGCGCGATGGCTTGGGGATCAGCTCCGCGACAGCGAGCACTTCGAGGTCATCACCGACGGTTCGGCTATCCCCGTGATCGCCTTCCGGCTGACGGGCGACCGGGGCTACACGGAGTTCGACGTGTCGCATTCGCTACGCGCGTACGGCTGGCAGGTGCCCGCCTACACGATGCCCGACGATGCGACGAACGTCACCGTGCTGCGCATCGTGGTGCGGGAGGGCTTCTCCGCCGACCTGGCCAGAGCGCTCAAGGACGACCTCATCACCGTGCTGAAGAGCCTCGACGAACTCAAGCCCAACGGGCACTTCGACGTGGCGCAGCCGTTCGCACACTGAGCCAACTCGGGTTGGACAGTGCGTTCTGGGACAATCGGAAGCAAATGACCGTGCAACCGACTGACCTCACCGTCCCCGCCGCTCAGGCGGTGGTTGACCTCGGCGCCATCGCCCACAACGTGCGGCTGCTCAAGGAACGTGCGGGATCGGCCCAGGTCATGGCTGTGGTGAAGGCCGACGGATACGGGCACGGAGCAGCCCAGGTGGGGCGGGCCGCGATCGCAGCGGGGGCCTCCGAACTGGGCGTCGCGACGCTCGACGAAGCGCTGGCGGTGCGCGCGGGCGGAATCACCGCGCCGCTGCTGTGTTGGCTGCATGCGCCAGGGACCGACTTCGCGCCGGCATTGGCCGCCGAGGTGCAGTTAGGCGTGTCCTCGGTGCGCCAACTTGGGGAGGTGCTCGACGCGGTGCACCGCACTGGTCGCACGGCCGTCGTCACGGTCAAGGTGGACACCGGCCTGAACCGCAACGGCGCCGGCGCCCCCGAGTTTCCCGCCCTGCTGACCGCGCTGCGCCAGGCCGCCGCCGACGATGCCATCCGGTTGCGCGGCATCATGTCCCACCTCGCTTGCGGTGACGATCCGGGCAGCCCGGTGAATGACCTTCAAGCCCAACGGTTCTCGGACTTCCGGGCGCAGGCCCGCGATGCTGGCGTCGAGTTCGAAGTGGCGCACCTGAGCAACTCGCCCGCGGCGATGACCCGTCCGGACCTCGCGTACGACATGGTCCGGCCTGGAATCGCGGTGTACGGGCAGACGCCGATCCCAGCGCTGGGGGACATGGGGCTGGTCCCGGCGATGACGTTGAAATGCACCGTCGTTCGGGTCCATTCGCTCAAGGCGGGTGACGGTGTTTCCTATGGTCACACCTGGATCGCCGACCGCGACACCAGCGTTGCGCTGCTGCCGATCGGTTATGCCGACGGCCTCTACCGCAGCCTTGGTGGACGCATCGATGTGCTGATCAACGGACGCCGTCGATCCAGCGTCGGCCGCGTCTGCATGGATCAGTTCGTCGTCGACCTCGGCCCTGGACCGGTCGACGTCGTGGAGGGCGACGAAGCGATCCTGTTCGGCCCCGGCGATCAGGGCGAGCCGACCGCACAGGACTGGGCCGAGTTGCTCGGCACCATCAACTACGAGGTCGTCACCAGCCCACGTGGCCGAGTTAGGCGGGTCTACCGTTGAACGTCGAGGAACCGCAGCGGCGCCGCGGCCGAATTCGCAACGCGCGTTGGATGGCTGGCGCGGCCGGAGTCGCCGCGGTCGGCGGGCTCGCCGGCACCACCGTCGCCCGCTCGTTGACCCGCCGCGTGACCGCCGACGATCCCTACGTCGATGAGGACTTCCTCCTGCTCGACGCGGACCGCGGTTACGTGGTCACCACCTCTGACGGCGTGCCGCTGGCAGTTCGCGAGGTCGGACCCGAGGACGCGCCGCTGACCGTGGTGTTCTCCCACGGATTCTGTCTGCGCATGGGCGCCTTCCACTTTCAGCGCGCACGGCTCACCGAGCAGTGGGGGCCGCAGGTGCGCATGGTCTTCTACGATCAGCGCGGCCACGGGCAGTCCGGGGACGCCCCGCCGGAGACGTTCACCGTCGAACAACTCGGTCAGGATCTCGAAGCCGTGCTGTCCGTGATGGCGCCACACGGGCCGGTCGTGCTGATCGGTCATTCGATGGGCGGCATGACGGTGCTGTCCCATGCCCGCCAGTTCCCGCAGCGCTATCCCACTCGCATCGTGGGCGCTGCGTTGATCTCTTCGGCCGCTGAGGGGGTGGCGCGGTCGCCGCTTGGGGAGATCCTGAAGAACCCGGCCCTGGAGGCGGCCCGCCTTGCCGCGCGCTACGCACCCAAGACCGTCCATCGCACCCGCGGTGCCGCCAGGTCGGTCATCGGTCCCGTGTTGAGGGCGGCGTCGTACGGGGACGCGAAGGTCAGCCCCAGCGTTGTGGCGTTCTCCGAGAAGATGATGCACGACACGCCGATTGCCACGCTCGTCGGATTCCTGCACGCGCTGGAGGTTCACGACGAGACCGCGGGACTGGTCGCGCTGGCCAAGGTGCCCACGCTCATCGTGTGCGGTGATCACGACCTGCTGACCCCGCAGGAGTGCTCTGAGTACATGGCCGACGCGCTCCCGAAGGCCGAGCTCCTGATCGTCGGCGGCGCAGGACATCTCGTGCAGCTCGAGCAGCCCGAGATCGTCGACGACGCGCTGGTGCGGTTGGTGGAGCGGGCTACCCCGTCAAGGTTGGTCGCGATGACCCGGCGGCTGCGTGAACGGGCCCGTAACCATGGGTGAGCGGCGCCCCGAACGGCTGGAGGGCACGGCCGAGCTGGCGACCGCCGCCGACACCATTGCGCTCGGTGCCCGACTGGGCGGCGACCTCCGTGCCGGTGACGTCGTGGTGCTCTCCGGTCCGCTGGGAGCGGGAAAGACGGTGCTGGCCAAGGGTATTGCCGAGGCCATGGACGTGGACGGCCCCGTGACGTCGCCGACGTTCGTCTTGGCCCGCGTTCACCCGCCGCGCAAGACCGATGCCCCGGCGATGATCCACGTGGACATGTACCGACTGCTCGATCACGCAGGCGTCGATGTGCTCGGCGAGCTGGATTCGCTGGATCTCGACACCGAACTCGACGATGCCGTGGTGGTCGTGGAGTGGGGCGAGGGCCTGGCCGAGCGGCTGTCGGAGCGCCACCTCGACGTGCGGCTCGAACGCGCCCGCGACACCGAGCTGCGCACTGCTGTCTGGCGGTGGAGCCGACCATGACGTCGTACGTGCTCGCGATCGACACCGCCACCCCGGCCGTCACCGCAGGGGTGGTGCTGCGCAACACGTCCGGGGTCGACGTGCTTGGGGAGAAGGTGACGCTCGACGCTCGCGCGCACGCCGAGCAACTCACGCCGAACGTGTTGGGTGCCATGGCCGATGCGGGGCTGACGATGGGGGAGCTGAGTGCGGTCGTCATCGGCTGCGGTCCTGGCCCCTTCACGGGCCTGCGAGTGGGGATGGCGACCGCCGCCGCGTACGGGCACGCACTCGGCATCCCCGTCCACGGCGTCTGCAGCCTCGATGCGATCGGGGGCGACACCACGGGCGAGGTGTTGGTCGTGACCGACGCCCGGCGCCGGGAGGTCTATTGGGCGCGCTACCGCGACGGCGTGCGCGTCGCCGGTCCGGCCGTCAACGCCCCCGCCGACGTGCCCGTCGACGCCGATGCGGTTGCGGGAGCTCCGGAACAGGTTGCCCTGTTCGACCTTCCGCGCCTCGCGCCCACCTATCCGACCGTGTCGGGGCTGGTGCGGGCCGTTGATTGGACGGTGGCGCCTGCCCCGTTGATCCCGTTGTATCTGCGCAGGCCCGACGCCAAGCCTGCGAGCGAGCGCACGGTGCGAAAGTGACCGTCGGCTACGACGAATTGACCGCCGGCGACGCAGACGGCTGCGCAGAACTGGAAGCGCAACTGTTTCCGGGCGACGATCCCTGGCCTGCAACGGCATTCGTCCGTGAACTTGAATCGGAGCACAACCACTACGTCGCTGCCCGCATTGACGGAGTGCTCGTCGGATATGCAGGCATCACCCGGCTGGGCCGAAAGCCACCCTACGAGTACGAGATCCACACCATCGGGGTGGACAAGACTCATCAGGGTGAGGGCATTGGTCGAGGGCTGCTCGATCGGCTGCTCGACATCGCGTCCGGCGGCGTGGTGTTCCTCGAGGTTCGTACCGACAACGACGCGGCCATCGGCCTGTACGAGAGCGTAGGTTTCGCCGCGGTCGGAGTGCGCAAGCGCTACTACCGCGTCAGCGGCGCCGACGCCTATACGATGCGCCGGGAGGCGACATGACGATCATCCTTGCCATCGAGAGCTCCTGCGACGAAACGGGTGTCGGCATCTGCGAGCTCAACGCCGACGGCACGGTTACGCTTCTGGCCGACGAAGTTGCCTCGAGTGTCGACGAGCACGCCAGGTTCGGTGGCGTGGTCCCCGAGATCGCGTCGCGCGCACACCTCGAGGCACTCGGACCCACCATGCGGCGGGCGCTCGAGGTGTCCGGCGTGACCAAGCCCGACGTCGTGGCGGCCACCATCGGACCCGGTCTGGCCGGTGCACTTCTGGTCGGAGTCGCTGCGGCCAAGGCATATTCGGCGGCCTGGCAGGTGCCGTTCTATGCGGTCAATCATCTAGGCGGACACCTGGCCGCCGACGTCTACGAACATGGGCCGCTGCCCGAGAGCATTGGGCTGCTGGTTTCCGGCGGGCACACCAACCTGCTGCACGTGCGTTCGCTGGGAGAACCGATCGAGGAACTCGGCAGCACGGTAGACGATGCTGCGGGGGAGGCCTACGACAAGGTGGCGCGGCTGCTCGGGCTGGGCTACCCGGGCGGCAAACCGCTCGACGACCTGGCACGCACGGGTGACCGCGCGGCGATCGCCTTCCCGCGCGGGATGACCGGCCCACGTGACGACCCGTATGCGTTCAGCTTCTCGGGACTCAAGACGGCGGTGGCGCGCTACTGGGAGGCGCACCCGGAGGCGGCCACCGCTGACGTGGCGGCGGGTTTCCAGGAGGCGGTCGCCGACGTACTGACGCTCAAGGCAGTGCGGGCCGCGACCGACCTCGGGGTGTCCACGTTGTTGATCGCGGGCGGCGTCGCCGCCAATTCACGCCTGCGCGAGCTCGCCGAAGCACGCTGTGCAGCAGCCGGTTTGACCTTACGGATCCCCAAGCCGCGGCTGTGCACCGACAATGGTGCGATGATCGCCTCGTTCGCCGCGCACCTGATTGCGGCCGGGGCACTGCCGTCGCCCCTGGACGTGCCGAGCGACCCGGGTCTGCCCGTGGTGAAGGGCCAAGTCGCGTGAGCTTCGGCCAGCGAGGAGCCGGAGGCGGATCGCGCATTTGGGAGGACAAGCTGGCCGTCACCGAACTGCTCTACCGCTACGGCGAACTGATCGACGCCGGCGACTTCGATGGCGTGGGCACGCTGCTGGGCCGGGGGAGTTTCATGGGTGTCTCCGGCGCCAGCGGCATCGCCAAGCTGTTCGCCGCCACCACCCGCCGTTTCCCGGCGTTCGACAACACGCCGCGGACCCGGCACCTGGTGCTCAATCCGATCGTCGACGTGGACGGCGACGCGGCCGCCGCCCGTTCGACGTTCTGCGTCGTTCAACAGACGGAAACGGTCGCGCTGCAACCGATCGTAGTCGGGCGGTACGCCGACACGTTCGCGCGCGACGGTGCGGGCTGGCACTTCACGGAGCGCATGGTCGACATCCAGATGATCGGGGATGTCTCCGATCATCTGTTGATCGATCCGAAGCAGTTCGAGTAGTCGGAGCCTCCTATGTTGGTGATGTATGCTCAACTCATACATCACCAACATTGGAGGCTGGCGTGTCGGTCACGCAGATCGACCTAGATGACGAGGCGCTGACCGAAGTCATGCGCATTGCCGGGGTGCACACCAAGAAGGAAGCCGTGAACCTCGCGATGCGCGACTATGTCGAGCGGTTCCGGCGCATCGAAGCGGTGGCCCTGTCCCGCGAGCAGGCGAAGGGCTGGGACTACGAGGGCTGGGTCGCGGCGCGCGCCGACGAGAAGGCCGTCGGAAATTGATCTACTTCCTCGTGGATTCCTCCGCAGTTTGGCGGCTTCAACGAGAACCGGAACTCACCGATGCCTGGAACTCGCCTCTTTTGAGCGGGGCTATTGGATCCTGTGAACCGCAACGCGCCGAGTTCCGTCGATCGGCATGCAATGCACAGGAGTTCGAGCAGATGAACCAGACGTTCCGGGACGTCTACCCAGACGTGCCCGTGCCGAAATCCGTGTGGCGGTGGATCGATTCGGCGCAGCACCGACTCGCAGGCGCAGGTGCGGCGCGAGCCCTATCGGTCGTCGATCTGCTGGTATGCGGCACGGCCGCGGTTCAGGGCCTGGTAGTCCTGCACGACGACGCCGACTACGAACTCGCAGCGCAACACCTGCCCGATGTCAACGCACGGCGCGTTGTCAGCGCCGGCCCGTAGCGGCGGCGACGAGCGGGCGCGAACGCCTCGACCCGCCGATTCGAAGCCCTGTGGATAACTCAATTACCGGCAGGCACAACCCCACCCTTGAGTGCTAGCACTCGCGTGTATAGAGTGCTAGGTGGCAGGCGGCCAACCCCCTGTGCCGGCACCCGCGACGACGGCGCAACGGGCAAGGACGCATGCCGAACACCTGACAACTGCTGGAAATCCGTGAAGGTCCGGGAACTATCCCGGACCGCACCCCTAACAAATGTGGAGGGCTCCATCGTGGCCGTGAACATCAAGCCACTCGAGGACAAGATCCTCGTACAGGCCAACGAGGCCGAGACGACGACCGCTTCAGGTCTAGTCATCCCCGACACCGCCAAGGAGAAGCCGCAGGAAGGCACCGTCGTCGCAGTTGGCCCAGGCCGCTGGGACGAGGATGGCGAAAAGCGCATCCCCCTGGACGTTGCCGAAGGTGACACCGTCATCTACAGCAAGTACGGCGGCACCGAGATCAAGTACGAAGGCGAGGAGTACCTGATCCTCTCGGCCCGCGACGTGCTGGCCGTAGTCAACAAGTAAGTACTCGTGTTCCGCCCCGGAGATCCCCGTTTCGACGGTGATGTCCGGGGCGGCGCTCGTTCAATCCCCTTTTCGAAGAAAGCAACTCTATGAGCAAGCAGATCGAGTACAACGAAACTGCGCGCCGGGCAATGGAAGCCGGGGTCGACAAGCTCGCCGACGCCGTGCGGGTAACGCTGGGGCCGCGCGGCCGCCATGTGGTGCTGGCCAAGGCGTACGGCGGCCCGGTGGTGACCAATGACGGCGTCACCATCGCCCGCGAGATCGACCTGGAAGACCCGTTCGAGAACCTCGGTGCTCAACTGGTCAAGTCGGTGGCCACCAAGACCAACGACGTGGCAGGCGACGGCACCACCACCGCGACGGTGCTGGCGCAGGCCATCATCAAGGCTGGACTGCGCAATGTCGCGGCAGGTGCCAACCCCATCGAGTTGGGCCTCGGCATCGCCAAAGCCGCCGACGCGGTATCCGAAGCACTCTTGGCCGCCGCCACGCCCGTCACCGACCAGAACGGCATCGCACAGGTCGCCACCGTGTCGTCGCGTGACGGAGTGATCGGTGCGCTCGTAGGTGAGGCCATGACCAAGGTCGGCACCGATGGCGTCGTCACCGTCGAGGAGTCCTCGACGCTGAACACCGAGCTCGAGGTCACTGAGGGCGTCGGATTCGACAAGGGCTTCACCTCGGCCTACTTCATCACCGACTTCGACGCGCAGGAAGCCGTGCTCGAGGACGCCCTGGTGCTGCTCAACCGTGAGAAGATCAGCTCCCTTCCCGACCTCCTACCGCTGTTGGAGAAGGTGGCCGAGGCGGGTAAGCCGCTGCTGATCATCGCCGAGGACGTCGAGGGCGAGGCCCTTTCGACCCTGGTCGTCAACGCAATCCGCAAGACGCTCAAGGCTGTTGCCGTCAAGGCGCCGTTCTTCGGTGATCGCCGCAAGGCGTTCCTGGACGACCTTGCCGTCGTTACGGGCGGCCAGGTCGTCAATCCCGACGTGGGCCTGCTGCTGCGTGAGGTCGGCCTCGACGTGCTGGGCACCGCGCGCCGTGTGGTCGTCACCAAGGACAGCACCGTCATCGTCGACGGCGGCGGCACCAAGGACGCGATCGAGGGCCGAAAGTCTCAGCTGCGTGCCGAGATCGAGGGATCCGATTCCGACTGGGACCGGGAGAAGCTCGAGGAGCGGCTGGCCAAGCTGTCCGGCGGCGTCGCCGTCATCAAGGTCGGCGCGGCCACCGAGACGGACCTCAAGAAGCGCAAGGAAGCGGTCGAGGACGCCGTTTCTGCGGCCAAGGCCGCCGTCGAGGAGGGCATCGTCACCGGTGGCGGCGCGGCGCTGCTGCAAGCCGGCGCGGTGCTCAAGGCGCTGAAGGAATCGCTCAAGGGTGACCAGGCGATCGGTGTCGACGTGTTCGCTGCCGCGCTTTCCTCGCCGCTGTACTGGATCGCCACCAACGCCGGGCTCGACGGCTCGGTCGTGGTGAACAAGGTGCGGGAGCTTCCGGCTGGCCAGGGCTTCAACGCGTCGACGCTCACCTACGGCGACCTGCTCGCCGACGGCATCGTCGATCCCGTCAAGGTCACCCGGTCCGCGGTGCTCAATGCCGCGTCGGTGGCACGCATGGTGCTGACCACCGAGACCGCAATCGTGGACAAGCCTGCCGAACCGGCAGACGACGGCCACGGCCACGGCGGCCACGGCCACGCACACTAGGCAGTAGTCGAAGAGCACCCCCGGTCCTGTTGGGCCGGGGGTGCTTTCGCGTTATTGGCTGACCTGTAGGTCGGTGCGGAATTCTGCATCCACGGTCGTTGGGCCGACGAATGCGCGACCCTCAACGCAAACATCTGCGATAGGTTTCTGCTCACGGGCGCCATCGGACATGTGTCGCTCAGTTGGTCCCGCCGATCGCGAATTAGGGATGACGCATGAGCATGGCGTACCTGGCGCAACCGCACCAACAGCAGCAACTGGAATGGCTCGATGGCGGCACGCTGGCGATCTTGCTCGACGGTAAGGCCACGGATGGCCAGTTGATGGTTGGTCGCTTCGATGTCAGCGAGGGTGAAGCGCCCCCGTATCACAAGCACACGCGCGAGGATGAGGTCTTCATGCTGATCAAGGGGACCGCGCTGCTCTGGTACGACGACCAAGAGCTGGAACTTTCCGAAGGCGGGATCGTCTTCCTGCCAAAGAATGTTCCGCACGGGTACCGCATTACGTCCAAGAAAGCGGATCTGCTCATGATCAACACTCCCGCGGGAATCGAAGGGATGTTCCGCTACTCCGGTCGGGATAAAGCGACACCGCGTCCGGACGGATTCGAAATCTCACCCTCACGGATGGCTGAAGCGGCGGACAGATTCGGGCAGATCATCCTCGGCCCTCCGCGCTAGACCAAGTCAGCCAATGCCGATTCCGATGCCGACGTCGCCATCGTCGTCCTCGTGATTGGGGCACCTGACGTCGACGTACACGGTGTCACCTGGCTTCGGTGGCGAACTCGACGGATTGTTGACGCCCGTCACGGTGCACTGGGACAAGGACTTTGTGGCGCCATTGACCCAGTTGATCTGAACGAGGTACCCCTGGGCCTGCAGATCGGCGATGGTCGCGTCGGCACCACTGGCGGCCGCGGTCGGCGCACCGGTCAGGGCCAAGACGGCGGCACCGGCCACGACTAGCGTCGCTGTGACCAAACGCGGGTTCCATGCCATGACCACCACGATCCGCCCCTAGACCTGGCGGCGCAAGCAGTCGGGCCGCGACAGCCGCGAACTTCGTTGCGGCTACTTGGTTCTGGCAAGACCGAGGACGCCTGGGTGCTGCGCGGGTGTCGGCCGGTAACGTGCCAGCAGGCATGTTCTTTGGTCGAGGAGGCGCGTGTGGCGACGGACGTAGCGACGCTGGTCAACACGATGGTCGAGCAGCGGATACCGGCGATGCACCGGTTGGGAATCCGAATCGTGGAGGTCCGGGACGGGCTCATCGTGGGTGCGGCGCCGCTGGAGGGGAACCTCAATCATCAGGGCTCGATGTACGCGGGCACCTTGTTCGGGCTGGGGGAGGCCCTGGGTGCGGTGGTGTTCGCGGCCAACTTCGACCTGACCCGCTTCACCGCAACCGTGAAGGACGTGCAGATCCGCTACCGCCGGCCAGCAATGACCGATGTTCGCGCCGAAGCGTCGTTGGACGCGAGCACGGTCGCACGGCTCAAGCGGGAAGCCGAAGACATCGGTAAGGCCGAGTTCGTGCTCGATGCGGAATTGACCGACACCGCAGGTGTCGTGGTCGCCACCACCCACGGCACCTACCAGGTCCGCAAGCTGTAAGCCGCTCGGGCTTGGTGACACACAATCTGTCGAAAGCTGCGTTTCGAACGTCGGTACGTGAGAGGAAAGCCGTATGGTCACGCTTCCTCAGACATCCGCTGCGACAGCTGCACTTTCAGTGGCTGCCCGCTTCTACACGCCCGCGTTACTCAACCACTGCGTCCGTTCGTACTTATGGGGAGCGAGTTACGCCTCGGCGCACGGAATCTCGTTCGACGACGAGCTCTACTACGTCTCGGCGCTGCTTCACGACATCGGCCTGACCGACCCATTCGACAGTCACCGAGTGCCCTTCGAGGAGGCGGGCGGGGACTTAGCGTGGGTGTTCGGCGTGGCAGCCGGTTGGCCCGCTGACCGCTCGGCCAGGGCGATGGAGATCATCGTGCTGCACATGCGCGACGACGTCCCTCCCGCCGTTGACGCCGAGTCCCACCTCTTGCAAGTCGCCACCAGCTGGGATGTCGTCGGGCGGCGACCCGAGGAGTTCCCAGCGGAGGCGAGGGCGGAGATCCTGGCGTACTATCCCAGAGCAGGATTCGGCTCCGAATTCCTGGCGTGCTTTGAAGACCAGGCCAGCCGCAAGCCGGGCAGTGCCGCGGCCGCATCGATCGCCAGCAATGGGGCCGAACGCATCAAGGCCAACCCGCTCGACGGCTAGGTGTGCCAATAGCCGCAGTTCTACGGCTGGGGACGCTTAACCTCCCGCAATGGACCGCATCTACCAGTGGGCATGGGATCGGCACGGAGCCAGGTACTCGTGGGCGGTCTACCTGGCCAGCCTCCCGGTATCGCTGCCGGGCTACCTCTTCTGGTCGTTTCTCATTGTGGCCGTCGAGGATTCGAGTCATTACGTCGAGGCGGCCGTCGTCACCGTTGTCGCTGTCCCGGCGCTGGCGTATGTGATCCAGCTTCCGGGGCTGGGTCGGAGTCGGCTAGTGCAGGAGTGGGCGGCCGGCCAGCAGGTTGATCGGGCGAGGGCATTGCAGGCCACCTACACCTGGGTTCGGGGGGCGGTCTTAAGAGCGATCGTCTTCAACGCCGTTTCAGGCGGCCTGGTAACGATTGTCGTCGCGTCGATTGCGGGTGTGACAGCGCCGGGGCTGATCCAGTACGGGATCCTGGGTGCCGGCATGGGAGCGGCCAACGGGCTCACCGCGATGCACAGTCTTGGAGAAGCAACGGCGCGGCCGGCGAGGGTCGCGATCGCCGGTGACACGGAGGTCGGTGACCACCTACCGCGCTCACGTCCGACCTTCGCCACCCGATCGACGGTGCTGCTACTTGCGAACGTGTTCATATTCGCCATCCATGGCGCCATGCTGGCCACCGTCTTCGATTGGTTCACTGCGAAACCCGTGCTCTTCCTGTTGGTCGGGGCTGCGATGACGGTTGTGTTCGGAATGCCGCTTACCGTCGGCCTCACATTCGCTCCGGCCCTGCGACCGATTCGCGATCTCGCCGCAGGAACCGAACGCGTCGCGGCAGGTGATTACAGTCAGCGCATACCGGTGGTTCAGGACGATGACCTCGGCGCGCTGGCGGCGTCGTTCAACCGGATGCAGGCGGGTTTGGCTGAGCGGCAACGACTTCAGGCCGCGTTCGGCACCTATGTCGACCCGGGCCTTGCCGCCCGGCTACTCGAGCAGGGTGACGACGTGTTCACCGGGGAGCGCCGCGAGGTGACGGTGATGTTCGTCGACATCCGCGATTTCACCCCCTTCGCCGAGGCGAACACCGCCGAGGACACCGTCGCACGCCTCAACGCCTTGTTCGAGATCGTCGTGCCAGCCGTCGTGGAGGCCGGTGGCCATGTCAACAAGTTCCTCGGCGACGGCGCGCTGGCGGTATTCGGCGCCCCGAACGCGCTCGCGGATCACGCCGACGCCGCCGTAGCAGCCGCAGTGTCGATCCACCGTCTCGTCGCCGAGCGATTCGATGGCGCGCTTCGCATCGGTATCGGGATCAACACCGGGGTGGTGATCGCAGGCACCATCGGCGGTGGGGGCAAGCTCGAGTTCACCTTGATCGGCGACACCGTCAACGTCGCGGCCCGTGTCGAGCAGCTCACCAAGACCACAGGTGACGCGATCCTCCTCACCGACCGGTGCGTCGATGCCCTCGTCGCTCGGCCACCTGGACTGACCGACCGGGGCTCCCACGCCGTGAAGGGGAAGTCAGCCGCCGTGCAGGTGTTCGGCCTCGACCCAGCGGGGAGCCGCCTCGGCTGAATCGGCACTGGTCAGGTGTGCTCAGCCTCACGGCATAATCCCTGGTATTCGACGTTGCCAGGAGTAAACTGCATTTAGCTCATGACTTGAGTTCGTCGTTCGTGTGGGAGGGAAGTGTTGTGAAGTTGACCCGTGAACCTGCGGGCCAGCAGTGGCGGGCACGTCAGCGCGAGATCTTGAACCGAATCGTCAGGGAAACGGATCCCCCGACGGACGCCATGCCGCGGATGACGACCTCGACGCGCACGGAGCTCGACGAGGCTTACCTTCAGCGCGTAGGCGAGGTGCTTGACCTGGCCGGGAGCATCGGCGCCATCCTGATGTCTTCGGGGACGCCGACGATGGCCACGATGGAGCAGGTAAGGGCCATCACCGCGGCGTACGGCGTAGAGCGCTGCGAGGTCGACGTCATCAGCACGACGATCCACGTGACGGCCTACTGCGGACCCACGTCGCCCGCGGCCAGCACGTTGCACGTCGTCCAGTCCCGCTCGATCGACTTCAGTCGGTTGGCTGCCGTCGACCGGCTGGTCGCGCGTATCCGCGCGGGTCAGGTGTCGCCGACGAACGCTCGCGACGAACTGGACGCCATCATCACCGCACCGCACCCCTACAAGCGCTGGGTGGCCACCCTGGCCTGGGGCGCCCTGGCGTTCGCGACAGCCGGAACCCTCGGCGCCAGTCTGCTGGCTTGTCTGGTCAGCGCGCTGAGTGCCATGACGATCGACCGGGTCAACCGCCGGCTCAACAAACAGGGCCTCCCGTTCTTCTTCCAGTACGCGGTTGGCGGTGCCATCGCGACCGCGCCGCCGCTGGTGCTCTATTGGCTCGGTCCCAAGATGGGGCTGCACTTCGAACCGACGGTCGCCATCGCGGCCGGCCTCGTCGTCCTGCTCGCGGGCCTATCGCTGGTGAGCTCGGTCGGCGATGTCATCAGCGGTGCTCCCGTCACCGCTGCGGGCCGCTTCTTCGAGTTGGTCATGATGACGGGTGCGACGATCGCCGGCGTGGCGTTGGTGTTGCACCTCGCGAACCGTTTCGGCGCGCCGTTCGTGGCTATCGGCGCGACGGCACCGCCCGCCTTGGCGGAGTTGCCTGCGCGTGTCGCGTTCGGCGCCGCGAGCGCCGCCGCCTACGCCCTGGCTTGCTACGCCGAACGGACCGCAGCGGTGGCAGCGGCGTTCGGCGGTGCGGCAGGCACCATCGTCTTTCTGTTGGCGCAGGGCTGGGGTCTGGGTGCCGTCGTCGCGTCGTTCGCCGCCGCGGTGCCGATCGGCTTGGTCGGCAGGCTCATGGAACGCCGCAATCTCGCGCCACCCATGGTCGTGTCGATCGCGGGCATCGTGCCCCTGCTACCGGGTCTTGCGCTGCTGCACGGGATTTACGCGATTCTCAATGACCAGCACGCCGTCGGGTTCGCTGCGGTGTTGGGTGCGTTCGCGGTGGGGACTGCGCTCGCGGCCGGCGTCACGTTGGGCGAATGGAGCTCGTGGAAGGTACGGCGGCGCCCAATCCAGACTCGCCGCCGCAGCCGTGGGACGCGAAGCGTCGAGCCCGCGCTGGCTCGCAGCTAGACCAGTGCCGCGGCACCTTCCACCGGGCCGAGCTGCCATTGGCCGTCTCCGAGCAACTCGAGATGCTGGTTGTGATGCCGGTTCACCGTGCTGCGATGGGTGACGCTGACGAACACCGTCTCCGGTAGCTCCCTGCGCACCAGTCCGTAGATCATGAACTCCAGCGGCTCATCGAGCGCCGAGGTGGCCTCGTCGAGGAAGACCGCCTTCGGCTTGGTCAGTAGCACTCGGGCGAATGCGATGCGTTGCTGTTCGCCCGGCGAGAGCACCTTGGCCCAATCGGCCTCCTCGTCGAGTCGGTCGACGTAGCGCGGGAGCGCAACCGCCAGCAGGGCTTCCCGCAGCACGTCGTCGGGAAGATCGCCCGGCTCGTGCGGATAGGACACCACCGTGCGCAGGTCGCCGAGCGGAACGTAGGGCAGCTGCGAGAGGAACATCGTTTCGTTGTCACCGGCGGGACATCTCATGGCGCCGGACGCAAACGGCCACAGCTGGGCGAGGCTGCGCAGCAATGTGGACTTTCCGGTGCCGGACTTGCCCGTGATGATCATCGCCTCACCGGGATTCAGGCGCAGGCTCAGGTTGCTGATCAACTGCTCGCCCGCGGGATTTCGGACGTCGACGTCATCGAGTTCGATCGCGCCGTCGGTGTTGGCCGAGACGGCGACGACGGGTAGTTCGCGGCTTTGCTCGTTGGCGACGACGAGTCCGTGCAACCGGATGATGGAGGCGCGGTAGCCGGCGAACACGTCATAGGAATTGCGGAAGAACGACAGTGCGTCCTGGATGGCGCCGAAGGCCGTCACCGACTGCGTGACGTCACCTAGGGTGATCTGACCGGCAAAGAGCCTGCGCGCCTGCAGAATCCACGGCAGCGGAATGATGATGTGGCTCACCGAAAGGTTCCATCCGGTGAACACCATCGTCTTGTTCACGAACCGCTTGTAGTTGGAGACCACCGGCTCGAACCGGGACCGCAGCTGAAGGCGCTCCGCCCGCTCGCCGCGGTAGAGCGCGACCGACTCGGCCGCATCGCGCAGCCGCACCAACGCGTACCGGAATGCGGCGTTGAACTTCTCGTTGTTGAAGCTCAACCGGATCAACGGTCGGCCGAGCCAGAACGCGATGACGCTGCCGAGGGCCACATAGCCGAAGACGATCCAGAACATCGCGCGCGGAAGCGTGAATCCGAACATCGACAGCTCACCGGACAGATTCCACAGAATCCCGGTGAACGACACGACCGAGACTATCGACGAGATCGCGCCGAATGGCAGTGTGCCGTTACTGGTTTGGTGTGGCGTGTTGGGTTGCGGGCCCGAAAGGGCGGTGAACACGTCGATATCGGATTGGATGCGCTGGTCGGGGTTGTCGATGGCGTCGATGAACCGGCCGCGGTAGTAGGCGCGCCCGTCGAGCCAGTCGCCGGTGAGCCGGTTGGTCAGCCACGTTCGCCAGGCCAGCATGAAGCGCTGGGTGATGAAGAGGTCAACCATGACGCGGGTGACCAGAATCGCGGCCAATACGCAGAACGTCAGCAGCGAGAACCAAAAGCCGTTGGCGCCAGAGTCTTTCACCTGCTGGTTGCCGGTGGCCAGCCCCTGCACGGCGATCGTGGCGGCGGTGTACAAGTCGTTGCTCTGATAGCTGAACAGCACCGACAGCCGCACGCCGATGATCACCGACAAGAGCAGTGCCGACAGGGAGAGCCATGGTTTGACGCTGTGCCTGCCGACGAAGTACGCACCGGTGACGTACCAAAACTGGCGGCCCCACGTCGTATAGCGGGCGATGATGATGAGCACCGTCAGCGTGCAGGCCGCGGCGATCGCCCAGGCCCTGCCGATCCACAGCAGCGAATCCACTAGCGCGTGCGCCCAGTCAAGCGAGGGCGTGAAGGGTTTCACGTCGTTCATCGGGGCTCCTGTCGTCCCTCGGGATGGCGATGACGGCGGGCGAACGTTACCGCGCCACGAAGCGGCAGCGCGAAGGATGGCTCACAGCCGTTGGTGGCCGAACTCCCAGCCGATGGCTAGGTTGGCGAAGATGAAGATCAGGCTGGGTCGCCGATGGCTGCCGCAGGCGATGGCCGGGATTGCGGTAGCGGGGTTGCTGGCGGCCTGCGCGGCGGGGTCGCCCGAGCACACTGCGCCCGCGCCAGCGGCCACCGCCATGAAGGACGGCATCGGCGCACCGGCTCCCGAGTTCGGGCCTGCTGAGCCGCCGAACGCCCAGCGCGACGTGGTCAAGACCGCGTCGATGACGATCACCGTGTCCAACACCTCGGACGCCGCCGACAAGGCCGCCGTCATCGTGGAGGACACCGGCGGTCGCGTCGACAGTCGCTCCGAGGATGCGGGGTCTGGTCGAGGTCGGGCCAACACCTCGGTCGTGTTGCGCGTGCCTGCGGCGAAACTCGACGAAGCGATGCGGCAGCTGAAGGCGCTGGGCACGGTGCGGTCGGCTGAGACCAGATCCGAGGACGTGACGGCGCAGCGAGTCGATCTGGACGCGCGCATGAAGGCGCTGCAGACGTCGGTCGATCGGCTCCTTGCGATCATGCGCGACGCCAAGGATCCCGACGCGCTGATCAAGGCCGAGGGTGCGCTGTCGGAGCGCCAGGCGGACTTGGACAGCCTGCGCGCACAACGCGAGCAGCTCGGCGCTCGCATCGACTACAGCACCGTCGACGTCAACTTCGTCGCCGATCAGATCGGCGGGCCCGAACCGCAGCAGTACAGCGGCTTCTTAGGTCAGGTCGAACGGGGTTGGGACGGCCTGGTGTCGGTGGCCGGCCACTTCGTCATGCTCTTCGGTCTGTTGTTGCCGTGGTTCGGCGTGTTGGCCGTCGTCTGCGGAATCGGTTACGGAGTGCTCAGGCTGGTGCGGGCGCGTCGTTCCCGAAGCGTGGCGGAAATGACGACGATCCCCGACCGGGGCCGGGGATCGTCGGACGAATCAGGGGGATGATTTAGGCGCTACGGCGGATGCCCCGCTTGAGCAACATCTCCCGCTCGGACTCCGACAGCCCACCCCAGATGCCGTACGGTTCGCCGACGGCAAGGGCATGGGAGCGACATTGGGCGACAACCGGGCAACTCCGGCACATCTCCTTGGCGCGCATTTCTCGCTGGGCACGGGCCCGGCCACGCTCCCCGTCAGGGTGGAAGAACATCGATGAATCAACGCCCCGGCAAAGGCCGGCCATCTGCCAATCCCAGATGTCGGCGTTGGGTCCGGGTAGCTGCTGCGGCTGTGGCATGTGGAAAACCCCTCTCTACGCAACCTCTTTCGGGTAGCGGAGGTTGCGCGTGAGTCGTGGAACCGATCCGAGCACAGTCGCCGATGACTTCTCGTGCACACAACGTAGAAGGGCTCACGAAATGGAGTCAATAGCCAGCACGTGTGCTCAGGCGCATTAGAGCAGGGTGAGAATTTACATCACGTTCATCATTGCGACCTTCCCGCAACGACCAGCGTGATTACGAAACGCAAACCGTGCGATGTCGATTCGTGTTTCCGCTGTTCGGTGACAAAGGTGTCGTATTGCGAATTTCTAGCGCTCAGTAGGCAGTTGATGTCCCGTTAACGTCGTGAGCACAAACTGTTAACCAATGTTGGCTTGGCAACACTTTAGGTTGCCGGGCCCGCCGGTACCGGGTACTTGGGCAGGTGTTCCGCGCCGTATTGATAGCGTCGCCGTTCGATGAACACGTTGGTCGAAACGGCGTTCGGGGCCGACCCCGGCCGCTGGCCGCTGCCCTCGGCGAAGACAGCTGAAGAGCGCTGGCTACGCGCGGTCGCCTTGGGTGGCCAGGGTCGGTACGCCATGGCGACGGCCGAACTCGAGGCGCTCGCGCGACTGCAGGACCGGGGACCGTTCCCAGCGCTCGCGCTGAGTACGCGGGCGTCGTTCCTGCGCCAGCTCGGATGGCATTCCCACGCACGCACGTGGGATGGGCGTGCACTCGCGCGCGCAGGGGTTGACGCGGACGCCAGGGCCGACGCCTTGATCGGATTGGCCGCCGACGCGCTCGGTGTTGGTCGGTTCCCGCTGTCCGCTCGGTTGTTGGCCCGCGCGAGGCAAGTGGTCGACGCGGGCGCCTCGGCCCGGTTGCCGGTACGCCTGGCGTGGGTCAGCGCCGAGCTTGCGATGGCGACCGGCGACGGGGCCGCGGCGGTTGGACACGCCGAGCGCGCGGTAGACCTTGCCGGGGCCCTTGATTCAGTGCGACACGCCGTCAAGTCCGACGTCGTGTTGGCCGCTGCGTTGTGCTGCGCGGGCGAGCCCGACCGGTCCCGACGCGTCGCGGATACCGCCCTCGACGCTGCCGAGGGGTATGGCCTGGTCCCGCTGACCTGGGCCTTGGCGTGCCTGCTCGCCGACGTCGGGAGCGGGTCGCGCGGGCGGTCCCAGATCGTTGCCGTACGCGACGATTGTGCTGCCGCTGTGCATGATCGAGGCGGCGTGTGGTCGAATCGCTGATCCCACCTGCCACCGCGGGATCACTAGTCTTTAGCTGACCCATCAGCTGAGAATCGCCCCATCCGTAACGCTGGAGATGCTGCGCACGATGACAATTTCGGGAGACGGTCTCGATGATGTCGTTGCTAGAGCAGTGTCAGGCGATCGAGCTGCCCTCCAGGAGGTGCTGCAAACCATCCGGCCGATCGTGCTCCGGTATTGCCGGGGAAAGATCGGAAGTGCGGAGCGAAGTGGTTTGTCAGCGGACGACGTTGCTCAGGAGGTGTGCTTGGCCGCCATCACGGCGCTGCCGCGCTACAAAGATCAGGGACGACCGTTCCTGGCCTTTGTATACGGCATCGCCGCGCACAAGGTGGCCGACGCATTTCGCGCCATGGGGCGAAACCACTCCGACGCCACCGACTCGCTTCCGGACCGGGCCTCGCCGGGGCCGGGCCCAGAGCAGTTGGCGTTGGACTCCGACGCGGCAGCCCGCATGGACAGGCTCTTGGCGACGTTGCCCGAGAAGCAACGCGAGATCGTCCTGCTGCGCGTGGTGGTCGGACTGAGCGCCGAGGAGACCGCTGAGGCGGTCGGGAGCACCCCGGGCGCTGTGCGCGTAGCGCAGCACCGCGCACTGACGAAACTGAAGGCCGAGCTAACCGGAAGGAGGGATGGCGATGCCTGATTTTGGTCGCTGGACCTCCAACGGTGGAGACCCTTCGCTCAACGAGATCAATCGGGTGGATCGATTCTTCGACGCGCTCGCCTCCAACGAGACCGCCTATTCGACCGACCACGCCGAGGCCGAGCTCGCCTTCCTGTTTGCGGACTGGCGTGACGAGGTCCGCGAGCCACCGGCCACGGTGCAGCTGACCACCCGCGACGCCGCCGCAGCGCTCGATGGCGCGCGAGGCAATGGGCGCAGCCGTTCGTCGTTCGCTCTCGTCGGGTCGGTTGCTGCCGCTGTGCTCTGCATCGGTGGATTCGGCGCGGCCGTGTACAGCGCCGGTCCCGGCGACTCGCTGTACGGCATGCGGACCACGATGTTCGGCCAGGAGGCTTCGCGCGACGACCAGGTGGTGCTCTCGGCGCAGACCGAGATGATGCAGGTTCAGAAGCTGATCGATCAGGGCCAGTGGCAGCAAGCCCAGGACAAGCTCGTCGCACTGAGCACGCAGGTGCAGACCGTCGACGCACCCGAGCAGAAGCAACAGCTGACCCAGCAGTTCAACGCGCTGACGTACAAGGTCGTCGAGCAGGATCCTGCGGCGACGTTGCCTCCGCCAGATCAGCCGCAGCCGGTACTGCCCAGTTCGCCGCTGACGCTGCTGCCCGTGCCAGTGGTGGTCGACTCCAGCACGACGACGACCTCGTCGACGCCGACGTCCATTCCGACGTCCTCTTCGTCGGATACACCAGGCTCGGAGACCTTGCTGATTGCGCCGCCGCCCGCTTCGGAATCCCCGGGGCCCGCGGGCGAGCCGGGTTCACCGTCGTCGACGCCGAGCAGTCCGTCGTCGTCGCCGAGTAGTTCGAGTAGTACGCCGTCTTCGAGTAGTCCCAGTAGCTCGCCGTCGTCGTCGCCCAGTAGCCCGAGTAGCGCGGCGTCGTCGCCGCCCAGCAGCCCGCCAACGTCCCCGCCGAGCAGTCCGTCGTCGGTTCCGCAGCAGCCTGCCGAAGTGACATCGGTCACGCCAGTAACGCCCGTAGTGCCTGCGCCGGCAGCGGCTTTGCCGCCGTCGTCACCCGCCAGCCAGGCGCCTGCCTCGCAACCCCGGCTTGCGCCCAACCCGGAGCCCGCTTCGCCGGCTGCGGGAGGCTCGTCTGGGGTGGGTCAGTCGGTCGCGCCAATTGAGCCGGTGGAGCCGTCGCGCGCGCCAGAAGCGCCGAAGCGGTCAGGTGGGGATGAGCAGGGCGTTCCGGCGACGACGGTCATGCCGCCGCACTAGGCGATTTGCGCCTTCAGCGATATCCGTCGGATTCCGACGTCGCCTCGTTCAGCGATGCATCGGCGTACCCGCGGCAGTAATCCCAGGTCACGTAGGCCTCGGGTTCCGGGTCATATGCGGGCTCATGGGGCCGGACCGTGCCGTCCACCAGCAACTGCAGCAGGTTGGCCCGCAACATGTCCCAGTCGTGATAGTGGTCTTGCTGGCATTCGTCGCAGCACACCACCAGGCCGCGAATTCCCTTGTGAGCCAAAAGAGCTTCATAGACGGCCAAGTCGGCCAGATCGGCCTCGACGGCGACCCGCTCCTGGGGGTCTAGCGGCTGGCCCGGCTCAAGCGCATCCAGCGCCGCCGATGGATCACACGGGTCATCGGCGAACGGGTCGGGAGGCAAACCCGGCGGCAGGTGGTCGCGCACGGCTCCACCCTACGCAAGGCCTGCCGTATCGCGCCAGCGGTCCACGCCGTTGCGCCGACGTCGAATGGCGCGGGGCAACCAGCCAATGGGATGCGTCCAGATAAGATGGATGTTTACGTCTCTACGTACCGCCCCTACTGGAGGCCCCGCCCATGTCGATCGCTGAAAGCAGCCTTCCCATCGCCGTTCCCGTGCCCACCGGCGGCGACGATCCGACCAAGGTCGCGATGCTCGGATTGACCTTCGATGACGTCTTGTTGCTGCCGGCTGCCTCCGACGTGGTCCCGGCCAACGCCGACACGTCCAGTCAACTCACCAAGCGGATCCGGCTGAAGGTGCCGTTGGTGAGCTCGGCGATGGACACCGTCACCGAGTCGCGGATGGCCATCGCCATCGCGCGCGCCGGCGGCATGGGCGTGTTGCACCGCAATCTTCCGGTGTCCGAGCAGGCCGGCCAGGTCGAGACCGTCAAGCGGTCGGAGGCTGGCATGGTCACCGACCCCGTGACGTGTTCACCCGACAACACGCTCGCCGAGGTCGACGCGATGTGTGCGCGCTTCCGCATCTCCGGCCTTCCCGTGGTCGATGCGGGCGGCCAGCTTGTTGGGATCATCACCAACCGGGACATGCGCTTCGAAGTCGACATGAACAAGCCCGTCGCGGAGGTGATGACGAAGACGCCGCTCATCACCGCGCAGGAGGGCGTGTCCGCCGAAGCCGCATTGGGGCTGTTGCGCCGCCACAAGATCGAGAAGCTGCCGATCGTCGACGGGCACGGCAGGCTGACCGGCCTCATCACCGTCAAGGACTTCGTCAAGACCGAACAGTTCCCGCTTGCCACCAAGGACAGCGACGGCCGACTGCTCGTCGGTGCCGCGGTCGGCGTCGGTGGCGACGCGCGTGAGCGGGCGATGACGCTGGTCGACGCGGGTGTGGACGTGCTCGTCGTCGACACTGCCCACGCGCACAACCGTGGCGTGCTGGAAATGGTCTCCTGGGTCAAGGCGATGGCGGCCGGACGCGTCGACGTCATCGGCGGCAACGTCGCCACCCGCGCCGCCGCAGCCGCGCTGGTGGAGGCCGGGGCCGACGCGGTCAAGGTCGGAGTCGGACCAGGGTCGATTTGCACGACGCGCGTGGTGGCCGGTGTCGGCGCCCCGCAGATCACGGCGATCCTCGAAGCCGTCGCAGCGTGCGCGCCGTCCGGGGTCCCGGTGATCGCAGACGGCGGGCTGCAGTACTCCGGCGACATCGCCAAGGCGCTGGCCGCAGGCGCGTCGACGGCCATGCTGGGCTCGCTGTTGGCCGGCACCGCGGAGGCGCCGGGCGAGCTGATCTTCGTCAACGGCAAGCAGTTCAAGAGTTACCGAGGCATGGGTTCGCTGGGTGCGATGCAAGGGCGCGGCGCCGCCAAGAGTTACTCGAAGGACCGCTACTTCCAGGACGACGTGCTCTCCGAGGACAAGCTGGTGCCTGAGGGCATCGAAGGCCGGGTGCCGTTCCGTGGCCCGCTGTCTACGGTGATCCATCAACTGACCGGCGGTCTGCGCGCGGCGATGGGCTACACCGGATCGGCCACCATCGAGCACCTCCAGCAGGCGCAATTCGTGCAGATCACCGCGGCCGGGCTCAAGGAGAGCCATCCGCACGACATCACGATGACCGCCGAAGCGCCCAACTACTACACGCGTTAGGGACAAACCGCATGCGTGACATGGTCGAAATCGGCATGGGCCGAACCGCCCGCCGCACTTACGAACTCTCCGACATCAACATCGTCCCGTCGCGGCGCACGAGGTCGTCGCAGGACGTATCGACGGCCTGGCAGCTCGATGCCTACCGCTTCGAGATCCCCGTCATCGCCCATCCGACCGATGCGCTGGTCTCACCCGAGTTCGCCATCGAACTCGGCAAGCTCGGCGGGCTCGGCGTGCTCAACGGCGAAGGGCTCATCGGTAGGCACGCCGACGTCGAGTCGAAGATCGCTCAGGTCATCGAGGCCGCCGAGAAGGAGCCCGAGCAGTCCACCGCCATCCGGCTGTTGCAGCAGTTGCACTCGGCGCCACTGGATCCCGAATTGCTGGGTGCGGCCGTCGCGCGCATTCGCGAAGCCGGCGTCACCACCGCGGTCCGGGTGAGCCCACAGAACGCGCAGGCTCTGACACCCGCGCTGGTGGCGGCGGGCATCGACTTGCTGGTCATTCAGGGCACCATCATCTCCGCCGAGCGGGTCGCGCAGGACATCGAGCCGCTCAACCTCAAGACGTTCATCTCCGAGCTAGACATTCCGGTGGTCGCCGGTGGCGTGCTCGACCACCGCACCGCCCTGCACCTGATGCGAACCGGAGCGGCGGGCGTCATCGTCGGGTACGGCTCGACATCCGGCGTCACCACCAGCGACGAGGTGCTCGGCATCAGCGTGCCGATGGCCACCGCGATCGCCGATGCGGCCGCGGCGCGGCGCGAGTACCTCGACGAGACCGGCGGTCGTTACGTCCACGTGCTGGCCGATGGCGATATCCACACGTCCGGCGAGCTGGCCAAGGCCATCGCGTGCGGTGCCGACGCGGTCGTTTTGGGCACACCGCTGGCATTGGCTGCGGAGGCGATGGGCGACGGCTGGTTCTGGCCGTCGGCGGCCGCGCACCCGTCGCTGCCTCGCGGTGCCCTGCTGCAGATCGCGCTCGGGGAACGGCCCTCGCTCGATCAGGTGCTGAGCGGCCCGTCGGACGATCCCTTCGGGTCGCTGAACCTGGTCGGTGGGTTGCGCCGGTCGATGGCGAAGGCGGGTTATTGCGATCTCAAGGAATTCCAGAAGGTCGGCCTGACCGTCGGCTACTGACGCGTCGAGATCTGCACCACGGCCGTCACGACCGGCGGGGAACTTAGGCTTGCCTCTCTAGCTTGTTACCGGGCGGTAAGTTCATAATTGCTTGATGGAGCCTGACTACGACGTCCTGATCATCGGCTCGGGTTTCGGGGGCAGCGTCAGCGCACTGCGGCTCACCGAGAAGGGCTACCGCGTCGGCGTGCTCGAGGCGGGTCGTCGCTACGAGGACCGCGACTTCGCGAAGACGTCCTGGAACCTGCGGAAGTTCCTGTGGGCACCGCAGTTCGGGATGTACGGAATCCAGCGAATCCACTTGCTGCGCAACGTGATGATCCTGGCAGGCGCGGGCGTGGGTGGCGGCTCGCTGAACTACGCCAACACGCTGTACGTACCGCCCGACCCGTTCTTCAACGACCCGCAGTGGAAGGGCATCACCGACTGGCGCGCTGAGCTGATGCCGTTCTACGACCAGGCCACGCGAATGCTGGGCGTCGTCACCAACCCGACGTTCACCGACGCCGACCGGATCCTGAAGGAAGTCGCCGAGGACATGGGCGTCGGCGACACGTTCGTCCCCACCCCCGTCGGAGTGTTCTTCGGCCCCGACGGCGAGAAGACGCCGGGCAAGACTGTTGCCGACCCGTACTTCGGCGGCGCGGGTCCGGAGCGCACGGGCTGCCTGGAGTGTGGTGCGTGCATGACGGGCTGCCGGTTCGGCGCCAAGAACACGCTGCTGAAGAACTACTTGGGGTTGGCGGAATCAGCTGGCGCGCAGGTACATCCGCTCACCATGGTCAAGAGCTTCGAGCAGCGCGCCGACGGGCTGTGGGAGGTCCGCACCGCCCGCACCGGCAGCAAGCTACGCCGGCGGAAGAAGACGTTCACCGCGCGCCACGTGGTCCTGGCGGCAGGCACCTACGGCACGCAGAAGCTGCTGTTCAAGATGCGCGACGCGGGCAAGCTTCCGAAGCTGTCCGACCGACTCGGCCTGCTGACCAGGACCAACTCGGAATCGATCGTCGGCGCGGGTCGGTTGGCGGTGTCCGACGACCTGGACCTGACCCACGGCGTGGCCATCACGTCGTCGATTCACCCGACCAGCGACACTCACGTCGAACCCGTGCGATATGGCAAGGGCTCCAACGCGATGGGGCTCCTGCAGACGTTGATGACCGACGGTGCCGGACCTCAGGGCACCGATGTGCCGCGCTGGAAGCAGCTGCTCCAGAACGGACAGGCCGATCCGAAGGGCACGCTGCGACTGCTCAACCCGCGACGGTGGAGTGAGCGCACCGTGATCGCGTTGGTCATGCAGAACCTGGACAACTCGATCACCACCTTCACCCGGAAGACCAAGCTGGGCTTCCGCATGTTGGACAGCAAGCAGGGCCATGGCGAGCCGAATCCCACCTGGATCCCGGCAGGCAACGAGGTCACCCGGCGCATCGCCGAGAAGATCGACGGCGTGGCCGGCGGCACCTGGGGCGAGTTGTTCAACATTCCGCTGACCGCGCACTTCCTCGGCGGCGCCGCGATCGCGGAGAGTCCCGAGCACGGCGTCATCGATCCCTACCAGCGGGTACACGGATATCCGACGCTTTCGGTGATGGACGGCGCGGCCATCTCTGCGAACCTCGGTGTCAATCCGTCGCTGTCGATCACCGCGCAGGCCGAGCGTGCAGCGGCGCTGTGGCCCAACAAGAACCAAGACGATCAGCGGCCCGCCCAGGACCAGCCCTACAAGCGGCTTGCGCCCATCGCGCCCGAACATCCCGTGGTGCCGGCGTCGGCACCGGCGGCGCTGCGCCTGCTGCCCATCACGTCGGAACGTTCGGCAGGCTAGCTCACGACCGAGAAGGCCTCGCCTGCTAGCTGACTGTGAATGCGCTGCGGAGGCCCGAATAGTCGGTTGTCGGCTGTCGGTACCCGCTGCGCAGGGGTAATCGGGGCGCCCCCACTAGACTGGCCAAGTGGAAACGGCATCTCCCCGACCCGTCCTAGTGGTCGACTTCGGCGCGCAATACGCGCAGCTGATCGCGCGTCGCGTTCGTGAAGCGAACGTGTACTCCGAGGTGGTCCCGCACTCTGCGACCGTCGACGAGATCAAGGCCAAGGATCCCAGGGCGATCGTATTGTCCGGCGGGCCCGCCAGCGTGTACGCCGACGGTGCGCCCCGACTCGATCCCGCGCTATTCGACCTGGGCGTACCCGTCTTCGGCATCTGCTATGGGTTCCAGGCGATGGCGCAGGCACTGGGCGGCACCGTCGCACACACCGGCACCAGTGAATACGGCCGTACCGAGCTCAAAGTGACCGGCGGACAGCTTCATTCGGATCTTCCCGAGACCCAGCCGGTGTGGATGAGCCACGGCGACGCGGTCACCGAAGCTCCCGAGGGTTTCGAGGTCGTCGCCGTCAGTGCGGGCGCCCCCGTCGCTGCGTTCGAAAATCGCGCCAGGCAACTCGCGGGGGTGCAGTACCACCCCGAGGTGATGCACACGCCCCACGGACAGCAGGTGTTGAGTCGATTCCTGCACGAGTTCGCGGGCATCGATGCGACGTGGACGGCCTCCAACATCGCCGACGCCTTGGTCGAGCAGGTAAGGACCCAGATCGGCGATGGCCGCGCCATCTGCGGGCTGTCCGGTGGGGTGGATTCGGCGGTCGCGGCGGCCCTGGTCCAGCGCGCCATCGGCGACCGACTGACCTGTGTGTTCGTCGACCACGGGCTATTGCGCGCAGGGGAACGTGGCCAGGTGCAGCGCGACTTCGTCGCAGCCACCGGCGCCAAACTCGTCACCATCGATGCCGAGGGCCGCTTCCTCGAGGCGCTTTCGGGGGTCACCAACCCCGAGGGCAAGCGCAAGATCATCGGCCGCGAGTTCATCCGGGCGTTCGAACGGGCGGTGCGGGCTGTCGTAGAAGACGAGGTGGGCGACAACGGAGATGAAGTCGACTTCCTGGTGCAGGGCACGTTGTATCCCGACGTCGTCGAGTCAGGTGGCGGAGCAGGCGCGGCCAACATCAAGAGCCATCACAACGTCGGCGGCCTGCCCGACGACCTGAAGTTCAAACTCGTCGAGCCACTGCGGCTGCTGTTCAAGGACGAAGTTCGTGCGGTTGGTCGCGAGCTCGGGTTGCCCGAGGAAATCGTTGGGCGCCAACCCTTCCCGGGGCCCGGGCTTGGCATTCGCATCGTGGGCGAGGTGACCGCCGGCCGGCTCGACACGTTGCGGCGCGCCGATGCCATCGCGCGCGAGGAGTTGACGGCCGCGGGGCTGGACGACCAGATCTGGCAGTGCCCGGTGGTGCTGCTGGCCGACGTCCGCTCGGTCGGCGTGCAGGGGGATGGTCGCACCTACGGGCATCCGATCGTGCTACGCCCGGTATCGAGCGAGGATGCGATGACGGCCGACTGGACCCGCGTGCCTTACAAAGTGCTGGAACGGATTTCGACGCGGATCACCAATGAGGTGCCCGAGGTCAACCGGGTGGTGCTCGACGTCACCAGCAAGCCGCCGGGCACCATCGAGTGGGAGTGACGCGGCTCAAGCGTCCGGATCCTGCTCCGCTTCCTTGGCGATGAAGTCACCGAGGATCTGGCTGACGGCCGACTCGATGGTCGACTCGATCGAGAACGCCAGCGTTGCGCTGACCGCGCTGACGGCTTGAGTGCGAAACCGCACCAGCATCGTGATCAGTTCGGCCACTTCGGTATCCGGTGGCAAGGCCGCCCCTGGCTTGATCTGGTCGACGACGTGCTCGACGCCGGCCTGAACCAACAGTCCGCTGATCTGGTCGATCAGTGGGGCGATCTGTTCGTGAAGGTCGATGAGCTTTTCGGAGGTCACGCCGTACTGACGGATTTCGTTGAACGCCTCGATGAGCTTGGGACGCACGACGACGGCTTCTTGAACGTCGCCGGAGTCCTCGAGCCGGACGACCCCGAGGCCGATCAAGCGCTCGAAGCCCCCGTCGTCGTCGACAAGCCGCTTGGCGTCGGACACGCTCATGCGTTCGGGTTTCTCGGTGGCCCAGCTGCCCGCGATGGCGGACTCGAGCCCGAGCATGTCGCCCAGGTTCTTGCCCTGCTCCCACGCGCTGAGCATTTCGTGCACGTGGGCGATGTTGTAGCCACGGTCGAGCAGCGAGGTGACGAGCCGCAGCCGCGTCAGGTGGGTGTCGTTGAACAGCGCGATCCGACCCACCCGCAATGGGGGATGTAACAGCCCTCGATCGCGGTAGACGCGGATGTTGCGGGTGGTAGTGCCTGCCAGCCGAGCCAGTTCCTCGATGCGGTATTCACCGGACGCGGCGACGCCATGCGGTTGCACCGCCGCGTCGAACAGCTGCGACACCGCATTCTCGATGACGTCGCGTGACCCGCGCCTCAGCTGCCTGGGTGCGCGCCGAAGCCCACCGAGGATGGTCGATATCGCGCCGGCCTGCTGACGCGGCGGCTTGGCCGACGACATCTCAGGCGGACGACGTGAGGGTGTCGCCGCTGTGGGCGCCCGCGCGGGCGACCGCCTCGTAGTCGGAGAATCGGAAGTCCTGCATCTGTCGAAGATACTGGGTGGCGAACCCCGGGTACATCGATGCGTTGAAGCCGTCGGCGGTGAGGTACCAGCTGCTGCAGCCGCTCATCCAGGTGGTCTTGGTCAGGCGCCGCTGAATGTGCGCGTTGTGACGCCGCTGGACGTCAGCGTGGACGTCGAGGTACCGCAGGTTCTCCTTGAGGATCGTCGTGATCCCGGCTACGGCATACTCGAGTTGGCCCTCGACGTACACCAATAGCGAGTTGTGCCCCGGCCCCGAGTTCGGTCCGGTCATGAAGAACAGGTTCGGAAAGCCGTTGGCGTTGATGCTCTTGTAAGCCTGTGCGCCGCCGGTCCATTCGTCGGCAAGCGTGCGGCCGCCGAGCCCGGTCACGGGGTAGGGCGGGCCGTTCAGGTGGACGTCGTACCCGGTGGCGAACACGATCGCGTCGAGGTGGTGTTCGATACCGTCGCTGGTGCGGATCCCGACCGGGCTGATGGTCGCGATGGGCCAGTCGATGAGTTTGCAGTTGTCCCGCTGCAGCGCCGGGTAGTAGTCACTCGAGATCAGCATGCGCTTGCAGCCCGGCGTGAAGTCCGGGGTGAGTTGACGCCGCAACCACGGGTCCTTCACCTGGCGATGCAGATGCGCCTTGCTCAACCGGGCTACCAGCCCGGTCAGTGGGGAGTTCCATACCAGCGCGGTGGCGCTTGCCTCATGGCCCCAGAATAGAAGTTGGCGGGCAAGATCTTGTGCGGCAGGCACTTTGGCGAACAGTTTCTGCGCCCGCGCAGAGGTGGGGAAGTCCAGCCGCGGCATCACCCAGCCGGGCGTGCGCTGAAAGACCTTGACGAACTCGGCCTGCTTCACCAACTCTGGCACGATCTGGACGGCACTCGCGCCCGTGCCGACGACGGCCACCCGTTTGCCGGTGAAGTCGTAGTCGTGGTCCCAGTCGGCGCTGTGGATCACCGTGCCTTCGTACGTCTCGAGGCCGCGGATCTCGGGGAGTTTGTGGTCAGGCAGCGGACCGGAGGCAAGTACCACCGTGCGAGCCAGGAAGCGCTTGCGGCCGGTGGTGGTCACCGTCCACACGCCCTCGTGCTCGTCGAACGTCAGGCCGTTGACTTCGACGCCGAACTGGATGCGGCGGCGCAGGTCGAACTCGTCGACCATGTCCTCGATGTGCTGACAGATCTCGTCGGCGGGGGAGTAGGCGCGCGACCAGGTCGGGTTCTTGACGAACGAGAATGAGTACAGCAGTGACGGAATGTCGCACGCCGCACCGGGATACGTGTTGTCACGCCAGGTGCCGCCGACGCGGTGGTCGCGCTCGACGAGCACGATGTCGTCGACCCCGGCCTCGGTGAGTTTGATGGCGGCGCCGATGCCGGTGAACCCGGTTCCGACGATGAGCGTGTCGTGGACGTGGGTGGGCACCTCAGGCCGCCGGCTCATAGGTGACTTCCTTGACCCAACTCGGCACTGCGGGCAGCAGCGGCCGGGGGTATCGGTCGGACAGCCAGACCATCGAGTTGGCGAGCAGGTGGTACGGGTGGCGAGGGTTGGTGACCACGCCGGCGTAGCGCCTCAGGAACCGGTATGTCGGTACCCGCCTGGTGGATTCGCCCCGATCGCCGAGCTCCTTGAACCGCTTCACGGCTCGGTACAGCCGCTCTGGTTCCATGCCCATGGCGGTGATCTCGTTGCGGATCCTGTTGATCAGCGGTGCACCCATGATCGCGCCGATGACCAGTCCCGGAGTGGCGTTGTGGCCGATGAAGTCGATCAGCAACCGTCGGATCTTGGCGTGCCCGATCATGTCGAGCACCTCGAAATCCACCACCAGATGCCGAGATTCGTCGTTGTTGATCTTCTCGAAGACCTGGTGGCACACCGGGTCGGACACCTCGTCCAGCAGGAACTTCAGCAGCGCGCCGTCGAGGGCGACCTCCAGCATCGGGATGACCGTGCCGAGCAGTGACAGCGGCATGTCGTCGGCCCAACGGTCCAGCCAGTCGATGGCAAGCCGGATGTTGACGTTCGGTTCGGGGACTTCGCCGTCCTCGAGCATGCTCCAGCGCTTCATCAGGGCCAGTTCGGCGTTCGCGTGGCGCTGCTCCTCGGCGTGGAAGTAGCGGTAGATCTCGGCGATGGTGGGTGTCGGCGCCTTCTTGGCGAGTGCGGCGAATCCACGCGCGCCGATGTTCTCGATCCAGCACAGGTCGGCCATGAAGGCCTTCAGCTGCGGTCGCTGCTCGTCGGTGATGTGCTCGGCGCCAGGTGCATCCCAGTCGATGTCGGCCAGCGCCCACTGGCGGTCCTTGATCTTCGCCAGCATCGCGTCCATGTCGATCGCCATTTCGATCCTCCTAGTTGGTGATGCGGCTAGTAAGGCCGACGGCGCGGGTGTACACCGTCGGGGTGAAACGCTTGATGCCCCAGCCGATTCGGGCGTCCGGTTGCGGCATGCAGTACAGGCCGCCGCGGTCATTGGTGTCCAGGCACGTGCGCGCCACGCGTTCGGGGGAGAAGCCGGTCCAGCGCATCAGCCGGTCGGCCAGTTGGGTCGACTCCGCGGTGATGCGGCCTGCTTCCACGATATTGGTCTTGACGAACGTCGGGCACAGCACCGTGACGTTGACTCCGGTGCCAGAGAGTTCGGCGGCCAGCGTCTCGGAAAGCGACAGCACGCCGGCCTTGCTGACGTTGTAGGCGGCCATGCCTGGTGCGGCGCCGAACGCGGCGGCCGACGCGACGTTGATGATTCCTGCGGGCCGGCCCGCCTCGCGCAGGATTGGTGCGAAGACGTGGCATCCGTGGATCGGGCCCCACAGGTTGATGCCGAGCACCCAGTTCCAGTCGTCGAGGTCGGCCTCGCCGATCGCCATTCCGCCCGCGCCAACGCCTGCGTTGTTGATCACCAGGCTCGGCGGTCCGTCAAACCAGGTGTGCGCCGCCTCGGCCAGCAGGTGAACGTCGTCGATTCGGCTTACGTCGCACCGCAAGGCGGTCGCCTCGCCGCCCGCTGCGTTGATGGAGTCGGACGTTGCGCGTGCCGATGCGGCATCGACGTCGCTGCATGCCACCCGGCCCCCGCGTTTGGCGAGTTCGACGGCGAAGGCCTTCCCGATGCCGCTTCCGGCTCCGGTGATGACGGCGGCGGCCCCGCGGCTGCGCTTGTGCGACGACCCGAAGATACTCACGGGGCTCACCCGGCAATTTCGTGAATTGTGTTGGTGCTGAGTGTCGTTGCGATGAATCCCGCTACGTGACGCATTGCGGCCACCGCTTCCGGGCTGAGTCGGGGTAGCGCCTGGAAGACATGCACCTGATCGGCCCACACCTGAAGTTCACAGTGGGCACCGGCGGCGCGCGCGTCGGATGCGAGTGTGCGTGCGTCGGCGACGAGCATCTCGGCTCCGCCCGCCTGGATCAGCGTCGGTGGAAGCGGACGTCCGCCCGCGACGTCGAGGGTCAACCGCGGATGTTCGAGTGAGGTTCCCGCACAGTACAACCGGATCAGTCGGGCGGCATCGGCTGCGCGGATCGCCGGGTCGCGTCTAAGGTCTTCGCGAGCGCGGGCGAGCCCGAACGTCAGGTCCATCAGCGGCGACAAGAGCACCATGGCAGCCGGATGCGTCACGTCGGGCTGCAACAGCAGGTCAACGGCGAGGTGTCCGCCTGCGGAGTCCCCGGCGATGACCATGCGGTCGAGGGGCAGTCCAGAACCGCCGAGCCAGTCCCATCCGGCACGCACGTCCGTTGCCGCGCTTGGGAAGCGGTGGCGTGGGGCCAGTCGGTAGTCGATGCTGAACACGGGCAGTCCGGTGAGCCGGGACAGCCATGCCGTCAACCTTCGGTGCGTGCGTGGTGAGCACAGCGCATATCCACTGCCGTGCACGAAGTAGATGGCGGATTCGCCGGTTGTAACGCCTGGCCCCCGCACCCATTCCCCAACCACGCGGCGACCGTCGGCCAGGCGTACGTCGACCGGTTCGGCGCGGGTCCCGGCCAAGGACGGCCCGAAGGTGTCCATGATGCGGGCCACGATCTGTCGCGATGCCCACAGTCCCCAGGCTCGCTCCGGTGGGAGCGCCGCGCTGAGTTGCCGCAGGGTCAGGGTGCTCGCGGTGGCCGCGACCCGGGATCGGACGGAGCCCCTCGTTGGGCTGGTGTGACTGCGCACAACGTGAGTACACCAGCGAATGATGACATTTGTCAATGTCAACATTGGTGCGTGGGCAAACCACGTCGCGGATCGCGCCAGGTCAGCGCAGTGGATCTCCGCGCCACGTGAAGCTGTTGACGTACTTGCCCATGTCGAGCGCCAGCTGCAGGTTGGCCGCGGAGGGCTTGCCGGAACCGAAGTCGGGACCGAACTCGTGGAATGGCCCGACCGCTCCGGCGATGAGTGCAAGGTCGTTCTTCACCGCGACCAGCACGATCACCCGCATCCGGGAGTAGTTCGCCGTCGCGCCCTGCGGCCAGCAGTCGGCGGCCAGCCCGTAGCCGGGCTGATAGCCCACCATCGCATTGGGGATCTCATAGGCGGTCTTGGTGTCGGGAAATGTCTGCTTGACCAGCGCGGTGGCGATCTCCTTTGCGGTGCGGCCCGCGGCGGGCTGGCTAAACAACCGCATGGTGCCGCCGTCGCCCGCAAGGAGGTCGGCCGTGACGCTGTCTGCGGCCGTGGTGACCTTGTATGCCGCACCTTCGGCCGGGTAGGAGACCGAGAACGTGCCGTCGGCGGCGGTGAACCGGGGATTGGCCGTGACGGGCTGGCCCATTGGTGGGTGCCCACAATCGGGTGGGCAGATGTAGCGGGCCGACGGCTTTTCCAGGGCGCCGGAATACGCGACCAGACCCGCGGCGACGACCGCGATGGCCAGCACCCAGACGACGACGAGGTGGCGATGCGACTTCTTGGGCAGTACGGGCGCGGTGTACGTACCCGAGAAGTAGGCGTGGCCGGGGTAGGTCGTGGTCACGAGTCGGGCTCGGCGACGTTGAGTACGGGCCGGTTGTCACGCCGGGCCTTGCGCGAGGTTCGGGACGACGACCGCATAGCGGTACCGCAGGCAGTGCAGAACGCCATGTCCGGGACGACGTGGCCGCATTCCGTGCAGACGATGGGCTCGTCTTCGCGGATCTCATCGTGGGCCTCGTGCAGCAGCGCGAGATGCAGCCCCACCCTCAAGGCCAGCAGGGCAATGGCGGCGATCGTGAGATGTACGGCGAGCTGCCAGATTTGGGGGACTCCAGCGACGTCGATGAGCCCAAGCCCGGCGTAGATCGCAATGACCGCCACCCCCATGATGGCGAGCGCCATCCGGACGTAGTTGCGGCTCTTGTGCTTTCGATCGGCCGGCCTGGCGAACCACAGCGCAGTGCCGATGAGTCCGCCCACCGACGCCGCCGTGAGCGGCACCGCGATGCCCTGGATTCCGGCCTCCACCATGAGGCCCTGCATCGGTCGACCCCTGGCGATCATCCCGCTGGCGAACTGGGGCGCCAACCGCGTCAACGTCGCTGCGCCGGTGAACATCAGCGCGCCCAACGCTCCAAGGGCGAAGCCGTCCAACGCTTCTTCGTCGTCCCTGGGGCGCAGGCGTGCCAGGGCCACCGGGACGAGCATCAGAATCATGCCGCCGACGGGAACCCCAAGCCCTTCCCGCACGACTCGGATGCCGCTGATGCTGGCGCCAAGCGGCACCCCGTAGGAACGGGCGACCATCGCCCCGGTGAGCAACACCCAACCGACCCCGAGTCCGATGCCCAACGCGGCGGTGAGCACGAGCGTGGCGGACGGGATGTCTCGATGGGAGTCGGCCTCCTGCAGATAGATCAGGAACAGCAGCGGCAGGCCGAGTGCCGACACGGTGATCAGCGCCGCCGGAAGGCGGAAGAAGGTGGCGGCGACGAGCGTGGCGAACAACAATGCGAGCCCGATGGCGAACGGCAGCCGTGAGCCGGCGGACAGCTGTGGGAAGAGCGAGCTTGCGATGTTGGGCTTCAGCAGGTGTTCGCCGGCTGCGGCACTGAAGGATCTGATGCGCAACCACTTCGGGCCGTTTCGCTTGTGATCGGTCAAGTGCGACCCGCACCAGCCGCAGAACTCCCCTGCGGGGACGTCCATCTCGCATTTCCCGCACTCCACCGTCGGCCGCGCGTTGTCGGTCGATTCCGAATTGGTGTCTTCGGTGCTCACGAGATCTCCCGCTGGAATACGAGGAGGTTGCGGACCAGGTTGTCGATGTCTGGCGTGCCGAGGCCGCTGACGAGGTCGTAGCCCGGTCCCGCAGTGTCGACGGCGTTGCCGCCGAGTGTCACGTCGCGGAAACCGGGCAGCGGGGCGCCCGCGGCGATTCGGTACAGCAGCGGATTGAGGTCACCAATCGCGGTGCCCCCGTTGGAAATCAGGTACTGGTTCATCACCGCCGCCAGCCCCGCCCAGATGGGCGCCGACTGCGAGGTACCACCGCCAACGACGGGCTGCCCGTCGAGCACGATCTTCACTCCGGTGAACGGGTCCGCGACCGCCGCGATGTCGGGAGTCAGCCGCTTGCCGGTATTCCGGTCCTTGGCAACGTTGTTGGTGACTCCGCGCTGCCACCATGGCAGGTCGAACAGCGCCGAGACGCCGCCGCCGGTGCCCTGAGACAGCGGAACGTCGAACCAGGCCTGCTCGGAGACCCAGCCGCCCTTGGCGTCGGTGGACAACGTGGTGCCACCGACGCTGGTCATCTCCGGAAGCGAAGCCACCGAGTCGAGTCCGATGTCGGAGGGTCCTGGTGGGGAGTCCCAGTCGTCTCCGCCCTTGCATTCCAGGCCGGCCAGATCGCCGCTGGCGTCGAACGCCGTGGTGCCGCGCTGGTGCGCATCCACCAATGCGGAGCGCACGGGAGCGAGATCCGCTGCGGTGACGAGCTTGTCGCACCCCCAGCCGATCGAGAAGTTCCACACCGAGCCGGGGAACTGGCGTTCGGTGTCCTCCAGCATCTGCCCGATCTTCACGTAGGCACCCCCACCCTCCACGGTCGGACGCGCATTGACGACGACCTTCTTCGCATCGGGCGCAATCGCATGTGCCACTTCGAGATCCATCGTGGTCTCGCCGTACGGTTCGGGTAGTTGGTTGCCGACGACGGTAGGGGTGAACTTGGGCAGCCCGAACGTGCTCGCGAACGTGTCGAGGTCGGACTGGGCGAAGCCGTTGAACGCGAAGATCACGATCGTCTGCCCCTTGCCCGTGAACCCGTTCTTGACGAGTTGCGCGGCGTTGTACGTCGTCAGCAGCGCGTCCGGGCTCAGCCCGCGGTCCGGCACCTCCAACGGCAGGATCGGCGGCCGCGAAGTGTGATGCGGCGTGTAGCTGAGGATTCGGCCAAGCTCGGCCACCTCGGCGCGCAGTTGTGTTGGCACCTCGGGCTGTTGGGGAGACGCGTAGAACGCCTGGCCGCGCTTGCCGAGGTAGTCGTGCACCTCGACGTCGAAGGCGTTGGCCACGGCACTCGAGGCGCCTTCGACGACGGCCCAGTCGTCACCGGGCCGCCAATGCACCGACATGTTCTTCCCGTCGGCCCAGTCGATCAACGCAACGGGTGCGCTGCTTTTCTTCAGCGTCGCGGTGAGTTGGACGTGTTCGTCGTGGGACGGGCCGAGATCCGTTGAGGCGGCAAGCAATGACGCGAAGGGTCCACTGATTTCAGCGGGACCGTCCGGATGGGGTGTCATGTGCAGGTCCGATGCGAGCACCAGGACCGCAGACGTGACAAGGGCCAGTAGTAGCCAGTGCCATGGGGTGGTGCGTCGACCGGGTGTGGTCACGGTCGAGGACGGCTGCCAAACCATCTCAGTCGAACGAATTCGCAGTGTCCCGGGAGTCGTTTGGACTCCCGGGACAGCACGACGTCAGTGAGTGCCGGGAATGGCGGTCGGCGCCGGCGGAGCCTTGACCGGAGGCGTGAACAGGTTGCCGCCGGTCGGGTTGATCGACTTCTCCGTGGGTGTCACCGATGGGGAAGTCGTGGTCGGGGTGGTCGATTCGGGCGCCTTCTCCCCGCCACCGCAGGCCGCGGTGAGACCGATCATCGCGACGATTGCAGTACCGCCCACGGCCGCCGCGACGCGACGAACCAGACGATTTGACCTCATGGTTGAGTCCTAACTATCCCCGAGTAACGAAAACCTTGACCTTCGGTGAATCGCATGCGATCCAGCACGCCCCGAGGGTCGTACGCCAGTCCCATTCCGAAGTGGGTTCTGGTGATCGAAACTCTAGCTCAACGCCCAGGCCAGCGCACAGTCATTCCGCTGTAGGCGCAGCGGGGATACTGCCGCAGGTTTCCGCTTGACGGTTGTCGGAGGGCGAGTGTTTACTCAGGGCATCGAACAAGTGTTCGAATTGAGTGGTGATTCAGATGGTGCGGGAGGTGCTGCTGTGACAGTAGCCTTGAATCTGGATCAAGATCGTCTAAACCGCGCTGAACAGCTAGAACATCTTCGCCGAAAGATGGCCGGAATGTCCGGGAAGGCCTCCGGGTCGGCGGTTTCGCCATGGCGTGCAGCGGCCTCTGCGACACCCTCCAGCATGCCGTTGCCCGCCTCGGAAAGTTTGCTGCCGCTCCCGGAAATGCTGGCGGAATCGCTCCCGGGCGCGTTGCCCCGCGGTGCGGTGGCAGTGCTGTCGGGGGCCCGGTCGTTGTCGCTGCGACTGGTAGCCGCCGTCACGGCGGCGGGTGGGCACGCGGCCATCGTTGGCCAACCCGACGTGGGGTTGCTTGCGGCCGTCGAGATGGGGGCGGATCTGAGTCGGCTGGCGGTCATCCCCGATCCAGGGCCGGATCCGGTCGAGGTGGCCGCCGTCCTGATGGACGGGCTGGAGTTGGTGGTGCTCGGGCTGGGCGGACGCTCGGTACCGCCGACTCGCGCCAGGGCGGTGACGGCGCGCGCCCGCCAGAAGGGCTGCACGCTGCTTGTCGCCGATGGCGATTGGCCTGGCGCATCCGCTTGGCTGGACGCACGGGTCCGTGGTTACGAGATGGCCGGCGCGGGGGCCGATCCGCCCACCCCCGGATGTGGACGCATCAGCCGGGTGCGTGTGGACATGCGGGCGCGGGGCAGGCTCGCCCGCCCCGTTCGCGCCGTTGGCGAATGACGTGCCCAGGCGATCCGACGCAGCCAGGGTGCTGGCCATCTGGTGCATGGATTGGCCTGCGGTGGGGGCAGCCGTCGCAGCAGGCTTGCCCGCGACCGCCCCGATAGCGGTCACGCTGGCCAACCGCGTCGTGGCCTGTTCGGCCGCTGCGCGGTCAGTCGGAGTGCGGCGGGGGTTGCGGCGCAGGGAGGCTCAGGCGCGTTGCCCCCAATTGCACGTCGTCACCGCCGATCCGGCACGCGACGCCCGCCACTTCGAGGTCGTGACGGCCGCGGTGGACGACGTGGTGCCGCGGGCCGAGCTGCTGCGGCCGGGGCTGATGGTGTTGTCGGTGCGCGGGGCGGCCCGCTACTTCGGGTCGGAAGAGGTCGCCGCCGAGCGGCTCGTCGACGCGGTGGCTGCGGCCGGGGTCGAATGCCAGGTCGGCATTGCCGACCAGCTGCCCACCGCAGTCTTCGCCGCCCGCGCGGGACGCATCGTCGAGTCGGGAGGGGACGCCTGCTTCCTGTCCGCGCTGTCGATCCGGCAGCTGGCAGGAGAACCCAGCCTGGCCGCTCCTGGACGAGAAGACCTGACGGACTTGTTGTGGCGCATGGGTATTCGAACCATCGGCCAGTTCGCGGCGCTGTCGAGCACCGACGTGGCCTCTCGGTTCGGAGCCGACGCGATCGTCGCGCACCGATTCGCCCGCGGCGAACCGGCGCGTGGACCGTCTGGGCGGGAACCGCCGCGGGAGCTCGACGCCGTGATGAACTGTGACCCGCCGGTGGACCGGGTCGATGCCGCGGCCTTCGCCGGACGGTCGCTGGCCGGGGAACTCCACCGTAGTTTGGAGTCGGCAGGGGTGGGCTGCACCCGGCTCGCCATTCACGCCGTCACCGCTAACGGTGAAGAACTGCAAAGGGTTTGGCGCTGCGCCGAACCGCTGACCGAGGATGCCACGGCTGATCGGGTGCGGTGGCAGCTCGACGGCTGGCTGAACCGGCGCGGGGCAGGCCAGCGGCCGACGGCGCCGATCACCACGCTGAGCCTGCATCCGGTGGAGGTGGTGTCGGCCGCTGCGCTGCAGCTGCCGCTGTGGGGCTCGTCGGGGGACGACGACCGGTTGCGGGCCCGGCGCGCTCTGGTGCGTGTCCAGGGTCTGCTCGGACCGGAGGCGGTTCAGGTGCCCGTACTCAGTGGCGGCCGTGGGCCCGCCGAACGCATCACCTTCACGCCCCTTGGCGACGAGCCGGTGCCGCGGGCCGATCCGAGCCAGCCATGGCCGGGTCAGCTGCCCGAGCCGGCTCCGACCGTGCTGCTCGACGATCCCGTCGACCTGCTCGACGCCGACGGCAACCCGGTACGGGTGACGAGTCGGGGGCTCTTCTCCACTGCTCCGGCCCGGCTGGCCGCGTCCACTCCTGCCGATCCCCGGGTCGCTGCGCTCCTGCCTGCGGGCCGGACTGGGGTGCTGAGTTGGTGGGCCGGGCCATGGCCCGTTGACGAAAGGTGGTGGGATCCAGCATCAGTCAAGTATGGGCGGACGGCAAGGGCGCAGGTGCTGCTCGACGGTGATGATCGGGTCAGCGGCCGGGCCATGCTGCTGTGCTATCGGCAGCGTCGGTGGTATCTCGAGGGGGTGTACGAGTAGGCGATCCATAAATCAGTTGTGCACAATTGAATTGTGGGCTATGGTTGTCGCATGTCCACCGTCGGCATCGACAGCCAACTGTGCTTCGCCCTGTATTCGGCGTCCCGGGCGATGACTGCGGCATACCGGCCGATCCTGGCCGAGCTCAACCTCACCTACCCGCAGTACCTGGTGCTGCTGGTGTTGTGGGAGGACGAGCGCGTCACCGTGCGCAGGCTCGGCGAGCGGCTGCAGCTCGACTCGGGCACGCTGTCGCCGCTGCTGAAACGGCTGGAGCTCAATGGGTTCGTACGCCGTGAGCGGTCCCGGGACGACGAACGGCTCGTCGAGGTCACGCTCACCCCGGCCGGGCGCCGGCTGGAGCAGAAGGCGCAGTGCATTCCGGCGGAGTTGGGTGCCGCGACGGGCATATCCGAAAAACAAGCGGCGGACCTGCGCGACGCGGTCCGTCAACTCACCGATGCGCTCAGCGCATCCTCGCGAAGGGAATCCGCATGAAGACGCTCTATACCGCCGAGGCGCTGGCCACCGGCGAAGGTCGTGACGGCCACGGCCGCACCTCCGACGGCAAGCTCGACCTCGACCTTGCCACCCCGCCCGAACTGGGCGGCAGCGGAAACGGCACCAATCCCGAGCAGCTTTTCGCGATCGGCTACGCCGCGTGTTTCCATTCGGCGCTGCGGCTCGTCGCGCGCGCGGAGCAGGCCGATGTCTCGGATTCTGCAGTGGGAGCCCGAGTTTCACTCGGACAGCTCGACAACGGCGGATTCGGACTTGCGGTGGAGTTGGAGATCAGCTTGCCCAACCTCGACCACGACTCGGCGCAGAAGCTGACCGAGAAGGCGCACCAGGTGTGCCCCTACTCGAATGCCACTAGGGGCAACATCGACGTCACGCTCACCGTCGTCGACGACTGAACGGCCCGCGCTACCCCAACCCAGCCGCGAACGGACCAACCCGTGCGATGAAACGGTCGAAGAAGACGTCGGGGTTCGTCTCGACACCAATGTGCGCGTTGGGTTGTCGGCCCCAGTGTCCCCGCCAGTCGGCCACCGTCATTCCGCGCGTCAGGGTGCCGGCCAATTCGACGTCGACGGTCGCCTGCTGGTAGCGCACCAGATCGGGATCGAGCGCGACGGCGGCGGCCAGCGGATCGTGCAAGTGGGCCAGATACCCCTCGCCCTGGTCGAAGTGGAACTCGAAGTAGAACCGCATGGCGTCCTCGAGCACGCGGATCAGTGGGTTGGCCGCCGCCGATCTTGCGCCTCTTTCGTCGAGCACGCTCATCGGTGTCGTCGCGGAGCCGGCCGCGGCCGCCAGTCGACTCAGGATCGAAGGCGTCATCGCCGCACGTTCGGTGAGGTTGAGCCCCAAGATGATTGGCAGGTGCGTAGGTCGCTGGTCATATCCCCCGGTCGCTTCGCTCCTGCCCTCCGGAAACCCCCACGCTGCACCCCACACCGAGAACACCTCCGCGGCTGCCTCGGGGTCGACTGAGATGTTCCACTCGGCCACGGGCGTGGTGTTGCCGCCATAGCCGAACGCTCCGCCCATGATCACCAGCCGTCGCAACAGCTTGGGCAGGGTGGGTTCTTCGCGCAGTGCCAGGGCCAGGTTGGTGAGTGGACCGGTGACCAGCCCGATCAACTCGCCGGGGCGCTCGTGCGCGGCCCGCACCCACGCCTCGGCGGCGTCGTACGACGTGAGCTCATCACCGGCCTCCGGCAGGACCGCGTAGCCGAGCCCCTGCGGACCGTGGGTGTCCTCGGCCGTGCGCAGCACCGAACTCAATGGTTGATCGGCCCCCTTGGACACCGGAATGTCCGAGGCGCCGCACAGGGCAAGCAGATTCAGGTTGTTGGTGCAGACCTGGTCGACGGGAACGTTGCCTGCGGTCGACGCCAGCCCCACCAATTGGGCGTCGTCACTCGCCAGCAGATAGGCCAGTGCCATCGCATCGTCTACACCGGTGTCGACGTCGGCGAAGACCGGCATGGGTTCGGGCATGCGTCAAGAATTACCAGTGCACGCCGGGGACCAAGCGCACGGCCCACTTGACGGGTCCGGGCACACGCAGCCGGGAGGCCGCCGAACGCGCCGGGCGCTTGGGCTGACGGACTGGTGCCTGAAGGGCGGACGCCGGTGCGGGCTCGACTCCGCGGGCCGCCGCCGAGTCGGGATAGCCCAGATAGAGCTGGTGCAGGACGCGTCGGGACAGCTTCGGCGTGAAGTACATTCCGACGTCGGCGAGTGTGCCCATCGGTGTGTCGATCCGCGCGGGCTTGTCGACCAGGCCGCGCACCACCATGGCCGCGGCGTGCTCGGCGCTGATGGCCGGAACGGGGTTGAGCCTGCGCGACGGCGCGATCATCGGCGTCTCGACCAACGGCATGTGGATGCTGGTGAAGGTGATGTGGTCGGACAGCGTCTCGGTGCCGACCACTTCGGAGAAGGCATCGAGGGCGGCCTTGCTGGGGATGTAGGCGCTGTACTTCGGACTGCTCGCCTGCACGCCCGCGCTGGACACGTTCACGACGTGTCCGAACCGGCGCTCACGCCAGTGCGGTAACAGGGCCAGCACCATGCGCACCGAACCGAAGTAGTTCACCGCCATCACGCGTTCGTAGTCGTGCAGCCGGTCGGTGGACGCGGCGACCGACCGACGGATCGACCGGCCCGCGTTGTTGACCAGGTAGTCGACGTGTCCGAATTGACCGAGGATGTCCTTCACGGTGTGATCCACCGAGGCCGAGTCGGTCACGTCGCACGTGAATGCGTAAGCCGCACCACCGAATTCGCGGATTTCTGCGACCAAGTCGTCGAGCGCCTCGGCGTTGCGGGCCAGCGCGAACACCACGGCTCCACGCTCAGCGACCGCAATCGCGGACGCGCGTCCGATGCCACTGGAGGCGCCGGTGATGATGACGTGGCGGCCGACCAGCGGTCCGGCCGAATCGTCCCGTCGCGCCCGGTCGGGATCGAGGTGTTCGGCCCAGTATTGCCACAACTTTGGTGCGTACGAAGCGAATTCGGGCACGCTGATGCCCGTGCCGTCCAATGCGTCGGTCGCATTGTCGGCGGTGAACGTGGGCGCCAGGTCGACGACGTCGAGGATTTCGCCGGGGATGCCGAGTTGGGTGGCGGCCATGTTGCGGAGCACCTTTGCCCGCCCGGTGGCCTTCAGGAAGGGGGCCGCCGTCGAACTTGGCAGCGAGCCGCGCAATGGCGGTAGCCCCGCTGCCTTTGCGACCCCGCGGTAAATGCCGCGCAGCCCAATCGACTTCGGTGCGGTGAGGTGGAAGGTCTGGCCGTCGCGTCCGGCGACGTGGATGATCGCCACGACCGCCTCAACGACGTAGTCGACCGGAACGATGTTGGTGCGGCCGGTATCTGGCAGCACGATGGGCGTGAACTTGGGCAGCCACGCGAACTTCGCCAGGATGCCGAAGAAGTAGTAGGGTCCGTCGACCTTGTCCATCTCGCCGGTCGTGGAATCTCCGACGACCACCGCGGGCCGGTAGACCCGGTAGCGCAAGCCCGGCTTCGACCGCACCAGAAGTTCGGCCTCGAACTTGGTCTGGTGGTACGGCGTCGGCAACTCCTGGGCGACGTCGAAGTCCTCCTCGGTGTACTCGCCGGGGAAGGTGCCCGCCACGGCGATCGACGACACGTGGTGCAGGGTGGCGTCCAGTCGCAACGCCAGCTCGATTACCGCCCGAGTGCCGTCGACGTTGGCCGCGCGTTGGTCTTCGTCGTCCGCGGTGATGTCGTAGATCGCGGCGCAGTGCACCACGTGGTCGACGTCCCCGATTTCGGCGATGGTGTCTGCGGTGAGCCCCAGCTCGGGTGCCGTCAGGTCCCCGACCAGTGGTTTGGCGCACTCGCCCCACTCGGCGGCCAGCTGTTCGAACCGGGCGAGGGAGCCTCGGCGCACCAGCACCCACACCTCGTGGTCGCCTTCGCGGGCCAGTAATCGAGCTACGACGCGGCGCCCAATGAACCCGGTACCGCCGGTAACGACATAACGCATGCGAGCCATGGTCACCCCCTTCGAGGCAATCGTCAACAAGGTGTGACCTGATCGAAGGCGCCCAGGCCACAGCCGCTATCGTGCGAACCAGCCAGGCGAGCCGACGACTCAAGGGAGAGCCCAATGCCGATCAACCCCAATGCCATCGGTGCCAAGACCGCGGCGCAACCGTTCGAGTGGACCGACCGAGAGACCCTGCTGTACGCGCTCGGCGTCGGCGCGGGCACCGCGGATCTCGCCTTCACCACCGAGAACAGTCACGACATCGAGCAGCAGGTACTCCCCACGTACGCCGTCATCGCCTGCCCGGCCTGGGGCGCTGCGGCCGAGGTCGGCAACTTCAACTGGGCGATGCTGCTGCACGGCTCCCAGCAGATCCGGCTGTACAAACCGCTTCCGCCAGCAGGCAAGCTGAACGTGACTTCCGAGGTCGCCGACATTCAGGACAAGGGCGAGGGCAAGAACGCCATCCTGGTGCTGAAGAGCACGGGCACCGACCCGGAGAGCGGCGACGTGGTCGCCGAGTCGGTGTCGACGGCCGTGATCCGCGGCGAGGGCGGGTTCGGCGGGCAGCCGGGTGAGCGGCCGGTTGCGCCGACGTTCCCCGACCGCGAGCCCGACGCGAAGGTGGCGCTGGCCACCACCGAGGATCAGCCGCTCATCTACCGGCTCTCGGGTGACCGCAACCCGCTGCACAGCGATCCATGGTTCGCAACAAACCTGGCCGGGTTCCCGAAGCCGATCCTGCACGGGCTGTGCACCTACGGAGTCGCGGGCCGGGTGCTGGTGGCCGAGCTCGGCGGGGGTGACGCCACCAAGGTCCGCGCCGTCGGGGCGCGGTTCACCTCACCGGTCTTCCCCGGCGAGACGCTGACGACGTCCGTCTGGCGCACCGAGCCCGGGCACGCGGTGTTCCGCACCGAGGCCGCCGAGGCCGACGGGTCGAACTCCCGGCTGGTGCTGGACGACGGCACCGCGGAGTACGTGGACTGATTACCAGGTCTGCTCGGCGGCCCGCACCAGGATCTCGTTGACTGCGACGCGGCGGTCCCGGGTGACGACGAACGTGACGGCGTCGGCGATGTCGACGGGCTCCAGCTTCACCATGCCCTCGGTGCGACGGTCGAGCGTCTCGCGGTCGGCCTGCGGCAGGTTGTCGGTGATCTCGGTCTGCACCGTGCCGGGCTCGACGAGGCTCACCCGCACCCGCTTCCCGAGCACCTCTTGCCGCAGTCCCTCGGAGAAGGCGCCGATGCCGAACTTCGTCAACGAGTACACCGCCGTGCCGGGCCTGGCGACGCGGCCCGCGGTCGAGCTGATGTTCACGACGTCGGCGACCCCGCGCGGCGAGTCGGCGGCGGCGGCGATCAGGTGCGGTAGCGCGGCCCTCGTCACGTAGAGCAGGCCGGCCACGTTGACCGACAGCATGTGGTCCCAATCCGCCGGGTCGGCGTCGACCGCCGGGCCGATGCGCATCAATCCGGCGTTGTTGACGACGGTGTCGAGCCGACCCCGTTGGGCCGCAACGTGATTCACCGCGTCAGCAGCCTGTTGCTGGTCCGACACGTCGGCTTCCACGGCGAACGCCGTCCCGCCCGCGGACTCGATGCGTGCCTTGAGTTCGTCGAGCCGGTCGCGCCGCCTGGCAAGCAGCGCGACGCTGGCACCTTCGGCCGCAAGGGCCAAGGCCGTCGCCGCTCCGATGCCGCTGCTGGCCCCCGTTACCAAGGCCACCGTGCCGTCAAGTCTTTGTGTCATCAACGCATTCTGGCGCAGATTCGACGAGTGATCGAAGTTGGCCTGCGCTCAGTTCGTGGCTCGGCCGGTGTCAGTAAATGCATGAGAGTTGGAATGAACACACCCCCGATCGTGTCGGCGCCGGAGTGGGAGGCTGCACGGCAGCAACTGCTGGTGCAGGAGAAGGAGCTGACCCGCGCCCGTGACGCGCTGGCTGCCCAGCGTCGCCGGATGCCATGGCTGGCCGTGGACAAGCATTACGAGTTCGACGGACCCGAAGGCAAGGCGAGCCTGCTCGACCTGTTCGGTGGCCGCCGTCAACTGATCGTGTACCGCGCGTTCTTGCAGCCCGACGTTCATGGCTGGCCCGAACATGCCTGCGTCGGATGCTCTCTCATGGCCGATCACATCGGCAATCTTGCCCACCTCAACGCCCGCGACACCACGTTCGTGTACGCCTCGCCTGCATCGCAGGGCGACATCGAGCGGGTCAAGGCGCGGATGGGCTGGGAACACATCCCGTGGTACACCATCACCGACGACTTCGACGCTGACTTCGGCTGCGACGAGTGGCACGGCACCAACGCGTTCATCCGCGACGGCGACACTGTGTTCCGCACCTACTTCATCAACAACCGCGGTGACGAGGCGTTTGTGAATACCTGGAGCTACCTCGACATGACCGCGCTTGGGCGCCAGGAACAGTGGGAGGACTCACCCGAGGGCTACCCGCAGACCCCGACCGCCGAATGGTGGCGCTGGCACGACGAATACGGCGACGCCACGTCGTCCGAGGGATGGATCGAGCAGCTGCAAGGCGGTATTGCTGCGGGCCAAATATCGGCGAGGCCCCGGCCGCGGGACGGTGTCGACACCCCGTGATCGGCTCGTCAGCTGCCGTACATCCGCGCTATGTCGGGGGAGTCCAGCCATTTGGTGTAGGTCGGCACCTGCGGCCAGCCGTCGGGTGAGTCCTGCCATTCCTCCTGGCGGCCCCACGGCAGCAGGTCGATCAACGCGAAGGAGTGGCTGAGTTGCTCGGTGCCGCGGCCGTCGGTGTGCCAGGTGCGGTAGACGGTGTCGCGGTCTCGCAGAAAGACGTTGACCGCGAAGCCCTGGCCGGGCGCCGCCCCGACGTCGGCGCCGAAGGAACTCTCCGACGACGAGTACCAGTCCATCTTGTTGCCGACCTTGGCCTTGTATGCCAAGGCTTCGTCGATGGGTCCGTTCGTGACGATGACGAACCTGGCGTCGTAGCTCTCAAGAAACTCCAGCCGGGTGAACTGAGAGGTGAATCCCGTGCAGCCGCCGCACTGCCACTCTGCGTCGTCGAACCACATGTGGTTGTAGACGATGAGCTGTGCGCGGCCGTCGAACACGTCGGCCAGGCTGATGGGCCCGTCGGACCCGATCAGGGTGTAGTCCGGCATTTCGACCATCGGCAAGCGGCGGCGCTGCGCCGCGATCGCGTCGAGCTCACGGGTGGCGGCCTTCTCGCGTCGGCGTAGGTCGTCGAGGGCGGCACGCCAGGTGTCCTGATCGACGACGGGGGGCACTGCGGTGGCAGTCTGCTCGGTCACGGTTCCTCCAGAGGCTTCGGGGTGGGTGGCTCTAGGAGTGTTGACCGCGTCAGCGCCCGGAAATCATCGCGATCCGTCGACCTTGGTGCCGTTCCAGTCGAGCAGCGTCCAGCCGTCCTCGGGATTGCCGCGGACGACGACGATGCCGGTGTTGGGCAGCGGCTGCGCCGCGACGAGGTCGGGTCGGGGATTGCGGACGTTCATCATGGTCCACATCGAGATGGCCGCCCCGTGCGAGTACACGACCGGCTGTTGCTCACCGCTGGCGTAGATGGCGGCCACCGCCTCGTCGAAGCGGGCGTCGAACTCGTTGCCGTCGACGGACCCGGGGATGCGTGCGGAGCGGTCGCCCGCCAACCACTGCTTGAGCGGTTCGAGGTAGCCGTCGACGGCGCTCTGTTCGGCTTGGCCCTCGAAGTCACCCGCCTCGATCTCGCGGAGTCCAGGCAGCACGACGATCGGCTGGTGGAGTTCGTCCGCGAGCGGTTGTGCGGTCTGTTGCGTGCGGATCATCGTCGAGGCGTAGATGCCGTCGTGCTTCGCGCCGCTCAGCGTCTGGGCGACGGCCTTGGCCTGCTGCTCGCCCTTGGGCGTCAGCGATGGGCCAGGGACCGTGGTGTCGATGAACCCGCTGGCGTTGCCCTCGGACTCACCGTGCCGAACGAACGTGATCGTGATGTCCCGCGGCGCCGCCGATGCCGGCGCCGGGCCAATCATCGGGACCAGCAGCAGGGTGACGAGCACGCCAAGGGTGCGGACTATTGCGACGGACATGCACGAAGTCTGGCCCACGCACAAGACTTTCGGGCCGACTGGGCTCGAATCAAATGCCGCTCTCGCCCTCGACGTGAAGTAGTCCGAGCGGGTCGACGGTGTCCCACACGGTCGAATAGAACTGCTGCTTGAGTGCGCTGGCGGTGTCCTCGACGTTGGCGAGGTCGGCCAACTCGTCGTACCCGTAATACAGCAGCGAAACCGGCTGGGTGGTCTTGAGCAGCTCGTTGACGACGACCTGGCTCGCTCGTTTCGCCTCGTCGTCGCCGGCGAGCGCCTGGGCGACGGCAGGCAGGATCTTGGTGACCGGGACGACGGTATTGACCCACGGCAACACCTGGGTGACGCGGTAGGCCGCCTCGAAACCCTCACGCGCATACGGCTGCAGCGTCGGGTCCAAGACGCCGACGAACGTATCCCTCAGGCCCAGGACCGGTGTGGGCATGTCGTCGGGGTCCGGATCGTCCGCGCGGAACGGATTGGTGAAGGGGGCATCGCCTGCGGCTTCGGCGGCGGCAACGGACTTGGCGGAGGTGTCGCTCTTGACTGTCGGCGTGACCGCGGCCTTCTTCGGTGTGAACGCCGCCTTCAGCAGCTTGACTTGCGCGGCCTCGAACTCCTTGGCGGCCGGCTTGACCTTCGCGGTCTGCGGTTTGACCGTCGGCTTCAGCGCCTTGGTGACTGCTGCGGTGAGCTTCTTGGTTGCGTCGCCGACGGCCTTCTCGGCTTGGCTTCCGACCTTGGACAGCGGCTTGGAGAGCCCGTGCGTTTTGGCCTCCGTCTTCTTGGGGCCGGCGTCAACCGCACCGCTCTTTGCGCCCGCGTCCTTCTCGTCGGCATGCGCGGTGCCTTGACCCGCCACCGCCAACGCGGTGCCGATGCCCGCCGCGACGGCGACACCTCCGACATAGCCGATGTACTTGGGTGCCGCCTTCGACGCCATTCGCCGTCCCTTCCGTAGGTTAGGGAATCGTAGAGGATTGACGGCGACGTCAGCAGGGTGAGCCGAACCAGTGCGCGAGTGCTTCGCCCAACGCTGGCACCGCGACGTCGTCGGGCTCATCGACGCCTGCGGCCCAGGCGACGTACGCGTCCGGGCGGATCAGGATCGCGTCGGCGGGTCGCTGATCGGTTGTGGCCGTGTAGATGTCGACGCGACCGTGCCAGTTTCCGGCGAGCTCGCGGAGGCCCTTGCGGTCAGCGAGGTCGAGGAACACCGGCCGGGCGGTGTGCATGAGGTGTGCGACGCTCGTCGTGCCCCGATCGGTCTGCAGGGTGAGGTCGGGTGCGAAGCTGCCTGCCAAGGCGTGCGAGTTGGCACCGGGCATGGGGTAGTGGATGTCGGATCCGGCGATGAAGGCGGCGATGCGCCGCTGAGCCTGCTCGTCGCCGAGCAGTTCGGAGAAGACTTTCCGAAGCGCATCGGCGGCCGAGTCGAGTCCGCGCCTCAGGGCCACCTGAGCATTGGTGTGCAACAACGTCCGCGTACCGGCGAGGTGCCGTTCGTCGTGGTACGTGTCCAGTAGCCCGGGCGGCGCCCAGCCGCCGAGTTCGGCCCCGAGCTTCCAGCCGAGGTTGACGGAGTCGAGCATGGCGGCGCTGACCGCGACGCCCCCGGACGGAAACTGATGGGCCGCATCGCCTGCCACCAGGATCCGTCCCGCGCGGTAGCGCTCGGCCTGCCGAGCGCCATATGTGAAGCGCGTCAACCGAATTGGCTCGCCCAATGGAAGGTCGGATCCGAGCACGCGGCGGATGCTGTCCTGGAATTCGGCCACCGTCATGGGCTCGTCGTCATCGTACGAACGGTCCTCCTCCTCGTTGGTATAGACACCCAGATCGTTTGGGGTATAGGAACTTATCGCGAACACACCGGTTGCCGTCTGGGTGTAGCCGAAGCGGAGCCGGCCAAGACCGGGCACCTCGTAGTCGCCATCGTCGCGCAGGGTCAGCGAGTCGGGCATGGTGAACGAGCCGAGCCGGTTGACCTCCGGATAGGTGACGCCGGGGAAGTCGATTCCGGCCATTTCGCGGATCCGGCTGTGGACGCCGTCGCAGCCCACCAGGTAGTGCGCGGTGAGCCGGTAAGGTCCGGCCGGCCCGCGTACGTCGACGGTCACTGCCGCGTCATCCTGGCTCAGCGCGACGACTTCGTGGCCGCGGCGGATTTCGGCGCCGAGCTCGCTGGCGAGTTCTTCGAGCAGGCGCTCCATCTGCGGTTGGGGCAGGAGCAGCGCCTCCATCGGGTTGTCGGCGAGCTGGGTGAGGTCGACGTGCAGCCCGCCGAAGGGGAAGTTGGGCATCGGGCGGGGCTTGCCGCTGGCCGTCTCGAAGCGCTCGCGCAGGCCACGGTAGCGGAGCATTTCGAGCATCCGCCCGCCGAGGCCGCCGGCCTTCGCAATCGCCCGTGGTTCGGGCAGTCGCTCCAGCACCAGCGTGCGCACTCCCGCCAACCGCAGCTCGCGAGCCAGCGTCAGGCCCGTCGGGGCGGCTCCCACGATGATCACGTCGGTGTCGATGTCTGGCATTCGCAATTCTCATTTCCGCTGGTTGAAGGCTCGGCCAAGGAGTATGCGGCACTACCGGGGGCTTGCCGCAAGCCCCCGGGTGCGCTATAAATTGAAGGTGGAAAGGGGCTTCGGCCCCATTTTTTATGATCTAGTGTTCGAACGCATGTTCGATTAGTCTTGTCGGATGGGTTGGCATAGCGGACCGCCGAGTTGGGGCGAGATGGAGCGCGTGCTCTCCGGCAAGCCGCGGCGGGCGGGTGAGCGGCTGCCCGAGCCGGACGCCGACGGCGGGGACAGTCCGGCCTGGTCGCGCAAGCGCGGTGCCTACGAACCGGTTGGGGAGCGCCGGGGTTCGGTTTCATCGCTGCCGTATGCCGAATTGCACGCGCACTCGGCGTACAGCTTCCTCGACGGGGCCAGCACCCCGGAGGAACTGGTCGAGGAGGCCGCCCGGCTCGACCTGCGCGCCATCGCGCTGACCGACCACGACGGGCTGTACGGGGTGGTGCGGTTCGCCGAGGCCGCCAAGGAGTTGGACGTCGCGACAGTATTCGGAGCCGAACTGTCGCTGGGCAACACGCCGCGCACCGAGCACCCTGATCCGCCAGGGCCGCATCTGCTGGTACTGGCCCGCGGTCCGGAGGGGTATCGACGGTTGTCCCGTCAGATCTCGTCGGCACATCTGGCCGGAGGCGAGAAGGGCAAGCCGCGCTACGACTACGACGCGTTGACCGAGGCCGCCGGAGGGCATTGGCACATCCTGACCGGATGTCGCAAGGGCCATGTGCGGCAAGCGCTTTCAACTGGAGGGCCGGAGGCGGCCGAGGCGGCCCTTGCGGACCTGGTGGACCGCTTCGGCCCCGGCCGGGTCAGTGTCGAGTTGACCCATCACGGCCACCCGCGCGACGACGAGGCCAATGCCGCGCTGGCCGCGCTGGCGCCACGCTTCGGGATTGGTGTCGTCGCGACCACAGCGGCGCACTTCGCCGAACCGTCCCGCGGCAGGTTGGCGATGGCGATGGGCGCCATTCGGGCGCGCAACTCGATGGACGAGGCGGCCGGTTGGCTTGCCCCGCTTGGTGGTTCGCACCTGCGGTCGGGGGAGGAGCTGGCCAGGGTGTTCTCGCACTGTCCAGAAGTGGTGACGGCCGCGGCCGAACTGGGTGAGCAGTGCGCCTTCGGCCTGGCGCTCATCGCCCCACAGCTTCCGCCGTTCGACGTACCACCCGGACACACCGAGGCCAGTTGGCTGCGGCACCTGGTGATGACCGGTGCGCGCAACCGGTACGGCACGCCGGAGCATGCCCCGCGGGCCTACACGCAGCTCGAGCACGAACTGAAGATCATTGGGCAACTGAACTTTCCGGGCTACTTCCTGGTGGTCCATGACATCACCCGGTTCTGCCGGGACAACGGCATCCTGGCCCAGGGCAGGGGATCGGCGGCCAACTCGGCGGTCTGTTACGCGCTTGGCGTCACCCACGTCGACCCGATCTCCAACGAGCTTTTGTTCGAACGGTTCCTGTCGCCGGCCCGTGACGGGCCACCCGACATCGACGTCGACATCGAATCGGACCTGCGGGAGCAGGCGATTCAGTACGTCTACGAGCGCTACGGCCGCGACTACGCTGCGCAGGTCGCCAACGTCATCACCTACCGGGGTCGCAGTGCGGTGCGCGACATGGCTCGCGCGCTCGGCTTCTCGCAGGGGCAACAGGATGCCTGGAGCAAGCAGCTCAGCCGGTGGAACGGACTGGCCGACTCACTCGACGTCGAGGACGTCCCGGAGGCGGTGCTTGACCTGGCGCTGCAGATCAAGAATTTGCCGCGGCACATGGGCATCCACTCCGGGGGCATGGTGATCTGCGACCGGCCCATCGCCGACGTCTGTCCGGTGGAATGGGCGCGGATGGAGAATCGCAGCGTGCTGCAGTGGGACAAGGATGACTGTGCGGCAATCGGTTTGGTGAAGTTCGATCTGCTCGGGCTCGGCATGCTCTCGGCATTGCACTACGCCATCGACCTGATCGCCGAGCACAAGGGCATCGAGGTCGACCTGGCCAAGCTCGACTTGAGTGAGCCCGCGGTCTACGAGATGCTGCAGCGCGCTGACTCGGTCGGAGTGTTCCAGGTGGAGTCGCGTGCTCAGATGGCCACGCTGCCAAGGCTCAAGCCGCGGGTGTTCTACGATCTGGTCGTCGAGGTGGCGCTGATCCGCCCCGGGCCCATCCAGGGCGGATCGGTGCATCCGTTCATCAGGCGCCGCAACGGCGAGGAAGCCGTCACCTATGACCATCCGTCGATGGAGCCAGCGCTACGGAAGACGTTGGGAGTGCCCCTGTTTCAGGAGCAGTTGATGCAGCTGGCCGTCGACTGCGCGGGATTCTCGGGTGCTGAGGCCGATCAATTGCGCCGGGCGATGGGCTCCAAGCGGTCCACCGAGAAGATGCGTCGGCTACGCAGCCGGTTCTACGACGGCATGCGGGCCCGGCACGGCATCACCGGCGCGGTGGCCGACCGGATCTACGAGAAGCTGGAGGCCTTCGCGAACTTTGGCTTCCCGGAAAGTCATTCGCTGTCCTTCGCCTCGCTGGTGTTTTACTCGTCCTGGTTCAAGCTGCATCATCCGGCGGTGTTCTGTGCCGCGTTGTTGCGGGCCCAGCCGATGGGGTTCTACTCGCCGCAGTCGCTGGTGGCCGACGCTCGTCGACACGGCGTGGTGGTCCATGGGCCGGACGTGAACGTCAGCCTCGTGCATGCCACGCTGGAGCACCAAGGACTCGACGTGCGACTGGGGCTGGGCAGTGTCCGGCACATCGGCGACGAGTTGGCCGAGCGAATCGTCGAAGACCGAAAAGTCAATGGGCCGTTCGTGGATCTGCTCGACCTGGCCGGTCGCGTGCAACTGTCCGTACCGCAGACCGAGGCGCTGGCCACCGCGGGGGCACTGGGCTGTTTCGGCACCGCCCGACGGGAGGCACTGTGGGCCGCGGGGGCCGCTGCGAGCCAGCGTTCGGACCGGTTGCCCGGCGTCGGTGCGTCCTCGCACGTTCCGACGCTGCCAGGGATGACCGACTTGGAGTTGGCGGCCGCCGACGTGTGGGCCACCGGCATCTCGCCGGACAGCTATCCCACCCAGTTCCTTCGGGAGCAGCTGGACGAATTGGGCGTCGTGCCCGCCGATCAGTTGTTGTCGGTGCCGGACGGCACGCGGGTGCTGGTCGCAGGCGCGGTGACGCACCGCCAGCGGCCCGCCACGGCGCAGGGCGTGACGTTCATGAACCTCGAGGACGAGACGGGCATGGTCAACGTCATGTGCTCGAAGGGGGTGTGGGCACGGCACCGCAAGCTGGCCCAGACCGCGTCGGCGTTGGTCATCCGCGGCATCGTGCAGAACGCGACGGGTGCGGTCACCGTGGCCGCCGATCGGATGAGCCCCATCGACATGAAGGTGGCCTCGCGCTCGCGCGACTTCCAGTGATTCGCGAGTCCTACACCATGGTTGTTCCAGTGGGTGAATTCACAGATCTGGGGTAGGACTCGCGAAACCGTGTCCCCCAATCGGTGGACACCAGGTTCATCCGGTGTCTGGGCCGGTCACCCGACAGACGTGCGAGCGGATCCGCGACATAGTTGTCTCATCGCCGGAACACACCGGCCGAGAAAACGAAAAGTCAACCCGCACAGAAGGATCGAAGAAATGACCAACACCACCCGCCGGATCGCCCTCCCCATCCTCGCCGCAGGCTTCATCGGCGCTGCCGCCCTCGGCCTGGCCGGAATGGCCAACGCCGCCGCGACGGAACCGTCCGGCCCCGGCTACTCCTACAGCCCCGGCACCTACGCCACCCCGGCCCCCACTCAGCTGCCCGGCTGGCACAACCACCACGGCCCAGCGCACATCGCCAACCTGACTGGGCGCTGAGCCCCACAGACGAGAAGGCTCTCCCCGAACATCCCCGGGGGAGAGCCTTCTTTCATGTCTTCTTGGACCGCGTCAGCCTTCGGTCGGTGTGGTCCACACCTTGTCGACACTGATCTTGATGCGCGTGCTGTAGTTCCCCATCGCCTCGGTGAGCCCAAATTTGTCGGAGAGTTCCGAAAACTTCGCCCAGTACGGCTCGTCCTCGCGGCAGTCCACGCCCTCGGCGTCGACGGTGGCCACGCCGCCGATCACGACGACGTCGCCGCCGTTGCCATTGGAATCCAGGTTCAGGCTCGCCTGCGGGTGACGCCTGATGTGTGCGACCTTGGCGGAGTTCGGCACCGTGTAGATGACCAACGCCGCGCCGTCGAAGTAGAACCAGATCAGCTTCGGTACGGGCTGGCCGGACTTGGCCACGGTGGTGAGCCATCCGTAGTGGTCGGAGGCCAGGCGAGCGGAGACGTCTTGTGTCAGATCGGCAGTCATGGGCTCGAATGTAACCTCCGACTATGACTTCCAAGCCGCTCGACCTCACCATCGACGAACTTCTGACCACCACCCGATCGGTACGCAAGCGGCTCGACCTGGAGAAGCCGGTGCCTCGGGAGGTCGTGATGGAGTGCCTCGAACTGGCGTTGCAAGCGCCGACGGGTTCCAACGCACAGGGCTGGCAGTTCGTCTTCGTCGACGACGCCGAAAAGAAGAAGGCGCTCGCCGACATCTACCGCACGGCGGCGACGCCCTACCTCGATGCGCCGAAGCCGACCTTCGGCGACAGCCGCGACGAGCGCACGCCGTTGGTCATCGACTCCGCGAAGTACCTCAACGACCACCTTGACGAGGTTCCGGTCATGTTGATCCCGTGTCTCGAGGGCAGGCCCGACGGCGCCCCCGCGGGCATGAGCGCCGGATTCTGGGGGTCGCTGTTGCCCGCGGCCTGGAGCTTCATGTTGGCGTTGCGTTCGCGTGGCCTCGGCTCGGCGTGGACAACGCTGCACCTGATCGGCGACGGCGAGAAGCAGGCCGCGGAAGTGCTGGGGATTCCGTTCGACAAGTACTCGCAGGGCGGGCTGTTCCCGATCGCCTACACCAAGGGCACCGACTTCAAGCTGGCCAAGCGCCTGCCCGCCGAGCAGCTCACGCATTGGAACAGCTGGTGAGTTAGACGGCTCCGTTGAACCCTTGCTGACGCCACGCCTCGTACGCCGCCACCGCGGCGGCGTTGGACAGGTTCAGCGACCGTCGGCCTGCGAGCATCGGGATGCGCACCTTCGCCGTGACGTGCGGATCGGCCAACGTCGCCGGATCCAATCCGGTGGGTTCCGGACCGAACATCAGCACGTCACCGGGCACGTAGGAGACGTCGGAGAAGAACGCGTCAGCGTGGGCGGTGAAGGCGAACACCCTGGCTGGCATCAGCGCATCCCAAGCGGCCTCGAGATCGGCGTGGACGGTCACCGACGCCAGGTCGTGGTAGTCCAGGCCGGCCCGCCGCAACTTGGGCTCGGACAGGTCGAAGCCGAGCGGTTCGACCAGATGCAATTCAGCGCCCGTCGCTGCGACCATCCTGATCGCATTGCCGGTGTTGGGCGCGATGCGCGGCGATACGAACATCACACGGAACATTCGACGATGATCTCAGTCGCGCGACAATATTTGCTCGCTTAGCACACGAGTCCGCAACGGCCCGGTCACGAACTCTGTCTGTTCAGTAAGAATTGTGGAAACACGTCCGTATCGCTGTCATACTCGACCAATTGCCAGGCGGGCCCGATCTTCCGTGGCCTGCCGAACCTTGGCAAAAGAGCAGCAGGAAGCCTTATGAACGACGCACGACTTGTGAAATGCGGACCAGCGGGCGCTAGCTCGGCTGGGCCGCTATGACGGCGTTCGGGCAGCAACCTCACGTCGCTGCCGACGCCGAATTCGAGGGCAATCTGGCGCAGCCGATGAAGCGCCCGTCGCGGTTGGCGATGAGCAATTGGCCGGTGCGCTGGAAGGTCTTTGCGATCGTTTTGGTGCCGCTGCTTTTGGCAGGTGTATTTGGTGGCTTGCGCGTCTACTCCGGCTGGACCGACGCCGCCGATCTGAAGCTTGCTGCCGATCGCGCAGGAATGGTGCCAGCGGTCAACGAATACGCCGCCGCGCTGGAAGGCGCCATGCTGGTCAACTCGACCGGCGGCGACCCACAGCAGGCCCTCGCGACGTTCGACGCCAGCAAGCAGAACCTGCAACGGCACCTGGCCGACACCAACGTCCTGCCGGACGTGGCCAAGGGCGTCACCTCGCTGCTCGACGGCGGCCAGGCGTTGTTGGACAAGGTCACGGCCAACGGCATCACGCTGCGCGACCGAATCATCACCTACACGCCGATCCTGCTGACGGCCGAGGACGTGGTCGTCGGCTCGGTTCGCGTCGAGGACGAGCAGATTCGGGCCGAGGCGCAGGGGCTCAGCCGGGCGATGGGTGCCCGCGGGCAGATGATGATGCAGCAGTTGATGGTGAACCTCGGTGCCGAAGAGCCCGAGCCCGAGTTGCGCACCTCGATGGTCACCGTGGCGGGCACCGAGCCGTCGACGCTGTTCGGCATGGCCCAGGTGCTCGGCGTCGGCTCGCCGGAAGCGCAGAAGCTGCAGGCCGAGTTCGTGACGCGCGAGACGATGATGGCCGATCCCACGATTCCGCTGGTCAACAACCCCGAGCTCACGCAGTCGATACAGACCACCAACGCGATCGCGGTCAAGCTCATCGACTCGTTGAAGTCGGCCGTCGCCTCGAACGTTGCGGATCAGGCCGCCGCGAAGCGCTCGGAAGCCATCCGCGACTCCGCCATCGTCGGAGCCGCGCTGCTGACCGCGCTCCTGCTCGTGAGTTTGGCCGCCCGTTCGCTCATACGCCCGCTGCGCAGGCTGCGCGACGGCGCCCTCAAGGTTGCGCACGAAGACCTCGCGCGAGAACTCGAACGCGTGCGCGCAGGTGGCGCGCCCGGTCCCGTGCAGCCGTTGCCCGTCCACAGCAGCGAGGAGATCGGTCAGGTCGCGCATGCGGTCGACGAGCTCCACGAGCAGGCGGTGTTGTTGGCCGGCGAGCAGGTCAACCTGCAGATGCAGGTCGACGACATGTTCGAGACGCTGTCGCGGCGCAACCGTTCGCTGGTGGACCAGCAGCTGACGCTCATCGACGGACTGGAACGCGACGAAGAGGACCCGCAGCGCCTCGAGAGCCTCTTCCGGCTCGATCACCTGGCCGCCAGGATGCGGCGCAACGGCGCCAACCTGATGGTGCTCGCCGGCTCCAAGGTTCCGCGCGAGCAGGTCGACCCAGTGCCCGTCGCCGCGATCATCAACGCTGCGGCATCCGAGGTCGAGGATTACGCGCGCATCGTCACCGCGAGCGTGCCCGACAGCGAGGTGCTCGGCACGGTGGCCGGCGACCTGGTGCACCTGCTGGCCGAGATCTTGGACAACGCGCTGCGGTACTCGCCGCCGATCTCACAGGTCCGGGTCTCGGCAGTGCACACCGGCAACGGCGGGCTGGTCTTCGAGGTCAGCGACATCGGGCTGGGCATGGCGGAGTCCGACCTTCGGGTGGCCAACATCCGGCTGCAGTCCGGCGGCGAGGTCAATCCCTACACCGCACGGCACATGGGGCTGTTCGTGGTCGGTCGGCTGGCGGCTCAGCATGGGCTCATCGTCCGGTTGCGCAGCACCGTTGCGGGCGAACCGAATTCGGGCACCACCGCCGGGATCTTCCTGCCCGCAGCACTTTTGCTCGAGCAGCCGGGTGGTTACCACGACGGTGTTGCGGAGTACTCCGCGCCCGTCGATGCCCACGCGGGCATCGCGACCGCGCTGGCGCTCGACGAGGATCACTCGAACAACGGCGCATACCCCAACAACGGCGCATACCCGATCAGCGACGAATACGCCGAGCACGACGATGGCTACGGGGCTGGCTACGACGCCGAACCCGAGTACCGGAACGGGCACGTCGACATTCCCGTTTCGCTTCTGCCGCAACGTAATCCAGGAGCCAGTGGCATCTCGGGCATTCCGTCGCCGCCGCCAGAGCCCGTCGTCGAACCCGAGTCGGACTGGACGGACGACGACGAGTGGCCAGAAGACTCCATGCCGGCGCAGACGCCGCCAGGGGTATCTGACCCGACGTCGCAGCCTGCGCGTTCCGGCCCGGCCCCCAGCGATACGTCGGCGTTCTTCGCCTCGCGTCAGCAGGTGCCCAGCCAGTACGTCCCACCGAGCAACGGGGTGCCGAGTGAGCCCGCCACGCCGCACGAACCGGCCGCCGCGAGCTTGGATGCGCCCGCTGGTGAGCGGTTGTCCAGCACCGACTCGAACTCCATCTTCGAGAAGATGTTGTCCGAGTGGCTGATCGACGATCCCATCGAGCTCGCCAACAGCACCGACCTCGACTGGCAGACCGTGTGGGATCACGGGTGGTCCGCGGCCGCCGCCGCTGAGGACGCACCCGTCGAAAAACGCACCGAAGACGGGCTGCCGATGCGCGAGCCTGGTGCGCGCCTGGTGCCTGGCGCGGCCGAGGTAGCGTCGAAGGACGGCAACGGCAACGGACGACACCGGAACGGGGATGCGGATGCCAAGCGCGACCCCGCCCCGCAACCGTCACGCGACCCCGACGCGGTGCGCAGCAGCATCAGCGAGCACTTCGGCGGCGTGCACGCGGGCCGCACACGCGCGAAGGAAAGCAGGGAGACAGACCAACAATGACCCGTTCGGCACAACGCGAATCACTCGACTGGCTGGTCTCGAAGTTCGCACGCGAGGTATCCGGGGTGTCGCACGCCATCCTGGTGTCGGCCGACGGCCTGCTGATGGCCGCCAGTGAGCACATGCCGATCGAGCGGGCCGATCAATTGGCGGCGGTGTCATCGGGCATGGCGAGCCTTTCCACGGGCGCCGCGCAACTGTTCGATGGCGGGTACGTGATGCAGTCGATCGTCGAGATGGAACACGGCTATCTGCTGCTGATGCGCGTCGGCGACGGATCCAACCTGGCGACGCTGGCCACCCGGTCCTGTGACATCGGTCAGATCGGTTACGAGATGGCGGTCCTTGTCGAGCAGGTGGGCACCGTCATCCAGTCCGCCCGCCGGCGTGCCCCGCAATCCTCTTGAGTCGCCGATGGACGGTCATCGTGATGCGTGGGAGTCGGGCACATCGAGGGATGAAGCCGCCAGCCTGGTGCGTCCGTACATCTTGACGGCAGGCCGCACTCAACCGCGGGTTCAGCTTGCGCTCGAGGCTCCCATCAGGACATTGGAGTTCGGGCCCGTGCCGCGGTGGCCTGGCAGCGACGTGCGTGCCAAAATTCTTGGGCTGGGCGTGGCGAGTCCCTCGGTCGCAGAGATCGCCGCTCGCCTATCCTTGCCGCTCGGGGTAGCACGCGTTTTGATCGGTGATCTGGTGGCACAGGGTTATCTGCAAGTTCACGACACCCTCCGGGAGTCGTCGAGCACCGACGAACGACGCGAACTCATAGGAAGGACCCTGCGTGGCCTACGGGCACTCTGAGCGGCGCACCGCGTCCACCAAGATCGTCATCTCCGGCGGGTTCGGTGTCGGTAAGACCACCTTCGTCGGGGCGGTCTCGGAGATCATGCCGTTGCGTACCGAGGCCATCGTCACCAAGGCCTCCGAGGGGTATGACGGACTCGAGGCCACTCCGGCGAAGACCACCACGACCGTGGCGATGGACTTCGGGCGCATCACGCTCGCCGAGGACCTGGTGCTCTACCTCTTCGGCACGCCGGGGCAGCGGCGCTTCTGGTTCATGTGGGATGACCTGGTCCGTGGCGCGATCGGCGCGATCATCCTGGTCGACGTGCGCCGCCTGGAGGACAGCTTCGCGGCCGTCGACTTCTTCGAGGCCCGCAGCTTGCCCTTCCTCGTCGCGGTCAATGAATTCGACGGTGGCCCAAAGTATCCGGCGCCCGCCGTGCGAAAGGCGCTCGCGCTTCGCGACGAGATTCCCGTTGTCACGGTTGATGCCCGAGACCGGCATTCTGCGCGAGCCGCGCTGATTGCGGTCACGGAATACGCGTTGCTGAATCTCAGCTCGCTGCCAGGGTGACCGACACCGAATCCGAGGACGGCGCCTGGGTAGACCGGGAGTACACCGGCCACGACTTCCGCGATGAGGATCTGTCCCGGTTGCGCACCGAACGCGTTGTCTTCACCGAATGCGACTTCAGCGGTGTCAACATGTCCGAGTCCGAGCACGTGGGCTCCGCCTTCCGGAATTGCACGTTTCGGCGTACCTCGGTGTTTCACAGCGTGTTTCGGCACTGCAGTCTGCTCGGCTCGGTGTTCACCGAGTGCCGGCTGCGGCCGGTGACCATGGTCGAGGTCGATCTGACGCTGGCCGTGCTCGGCGGCTGCGACCTTCGGAGCGTCGACCTGTCGGACTGCCGACTGCGCGAAGCGAGCCTCGTCGGTGCCGATTTGCGCAAGGCGGTGTTGCGGGGGGCGGACCTACGCGGCGCCAGGACGCAGAACCTCCGGCTGGAGGAGGCCGATCTCCGCGGCGCACGGGTTGACCCGACGTTTTGGACGACGGCGGCGCTGCGCGGGGCGAAGATCGACATCGACCAGGCGCTCTCGTACGCCGCCGCCCAGGGGTTGGACATCCACGGCGGCTAACTAGCCGCCCTTGAGTCGAATCTTCCAGCGCACCAAGGTCAGATAGCCGACGCAGATCGCGCCTTGGAAGGCCATGTTCGACCACCACGTGCCTGCGGTGTGCTTCCAATGCTCGTCTTGCGGCGTCAGTGGACCGGGTACGAGTCTGATGAGATCGATCGTCGATGCCGTCGACGCAAAGCCCCACCGGGCCGGGGTGACCCATGACATCTGGTCGAGCACGATGCGACCGGTTACCGGGATCATGCCGCCCTGGAACACCAGTTGCGACATGATCGCGATCACCAATAGCGGCATGATCTGCTCGTTCGACTTGGCCAGTGCCGAGAGCGCCAAGCCGACCATGGCCGCGCCGATACAACAGGCCGCGACGTCGACGTACAACTCGATGGACCGGTTGGGGATTACCGCGCCGCTGGTGACGGCCCCAGCGCCCCAACCCTTTCCGATGATGTTGATGAAGACGACGACTGCGGACTGCAGCAGCGCGAATCCGGCGAAGACGAAGACCTTGGCCAGCATGTATGCGGTCGTGGACAACCCGACCGCCTGCTCGCGAAGGAAGATCGCCCGCTCGCCGATGAGCGCTCGGATCGTCAGCGCGGTGCCCATGAAGATGGCACCCACGTTGAGCAGCACCAGAATCTGTCCTGGCTCGTTCGGCGCTTCGCCGCCCTTGATCGCGGGGACGGGTACGCCGAAGCCGACGTCTCCAGGCACTGACAGTGACAGTGCGCCCATGATGAACGGCAAGAACGCGAGAAAGATGAAGTAGCCGCGATCCGAAATGATGAGTCGCATCTGGCGGCGAGCAATCGTCGAGAACTGTTTTCGCACGCTGGTGCGGACGGGCGAGCCCAGATCCTGAGGCGCCTGTGTCGCTGGCGGCGGCGGCGGTGGCCCGTGGCGCTCGAGGAAGCGCCGCTTTGCACCGTCGGGGTCGCCCGCGACGCCAGAGAAGATGTCGGCCCAGTTGGTGGTCCCGAGTTCGGCACCGATCTGGCTCGGCGCACCGGAGAACGCCGTCTTGCCGCCAGGCGCCAGCAGGAGCACCTGGTCGCAGACGTCGAGGTAGGTCAGTGAGTGCGTCACGACGAGCACCACGCGGCCGGCGTCGGCCAGCTGGCGCAGCATCGTCATGACCTGGCGGTCCAGCGCGGGGTCGAGACCCGACGTCGGTTCGTCGAGGATGAGCAGCGACGGGCCGGTCAGCAGTTCGAGTGCGACGGACGCGCGTTTGCGCTGACCGCCGGAGAGCCTGTCGACGCGGGTGTCGAGGTGTTTGGTCATCTCGAGTTCTTCGAGCACCTCGTTGACGACCTGTTCGCGGTCGGCCTTGCTGGTGTCGGGGGGCAGCCGGAGTTCGGCGGCGTACATCAGTGCCTGGCGGACGGTGAGCTCGCCGTGCACGACGTCGTCCTGCGGCACCATCCCGATGCGGGAGCGGAGCGAGGCGTACTCGGCGTGGACGTCGTGCCCTTCGAACCACACCGTGCCGGTCGTCGGGTGGGTGTACCCGGCGACCAGTCGGGCGAACGTCGACTTGCCTGCCCCCGACGGTCCGATGATGGCCGTCAGCGTGCCTGGGCGCGCCGCCAGCGAGATGTTGTCCAGCAGCGTCTTGTTGCCCTCGATGGTCCACGTGACGCCGTACACGTCGAGGCCGCCGGTGCGGGTGGCGGCCGCGGACTCGTTGCGCCGGGCCAGCGTGCCGCCGGCGAAGACGAGGTCGATGTTGCCGATCGTGACGACGTCGCCCTCGCGCAGCATCGCCGAGTCGACCCGCTGGCCGTTGACGAACGTGCCGTTGATGCTCTTGTGGTCGCGGATCTCGGTGCCTGAAGGGCCGGGGATCAGCGTCGCGTGGTGCCGTGAGGCGAGTACGTCGGGGATGACGATGTCGTTGTCGGTGGCGCGGCCGATCTTGACTCCACCGGCCGGGATCTCCGCCCGGCCCGGCCGCAAGATCTTGAGCATGCTGGTCGCGAGATTGCCCTGGTTGGGCTCGGCTGCGCGCGGCACGGCCGCCGGACCCATCTGGGTGGCCGCGGGTGACGCCGCCGGATATCCGCCCGAGGTGGCCGGAGGGTGATACGCCGCGGGTCCACTCGGCGGCGGGTAACCCTGGGGGCCGCTTGGTGCGTAGCCCTGGGGCCCGCTCGGATGAGGCTGCGGCCCGCTCGGTCCCGTCGGGTAGCGCGGCTGCTGGGCCGACGGGTACACCGGCTGATTGTGGGACTGCGGCGGTGGTGCCTGCGGGTAGGCCGGCGGTGGTGGTGCCGTGGGAAATGATGCGCTGGGCCGCTGGGCGATTGGCACCGATGCAGTCGGCGGCGGTGTGCCTGCCGACCCTTGGTGGCGCCCGACCTCGAACGTCAGCCGCGGACCGTCGGGATTGCCGATGTTCAGGCCGAGCCCATCGGTGATGTCAACCGTCGGGACGCGCTGATTGTGGACATACATGCCGTTGAGGCTGCCGTTGTCGACGGCCATCCAACGACCCTGATCGAAGCGCAGCATCAGGTGTGCTCGGGAGATCAATGGGTGGGCGACGCGGACGTCGGCGCGCAGATCGCGCCCAACTACTACGTCGTTGCCGGGGGCGAAGGTGCGGGCAGACCCGTCGTACTGGACGGTCAGCGCGGGCGGGGCGGGGCGCGTCATCGAAACTGACTCTATCGGGTTGGGTGGCGCCCGTGCCGGTAGTACGGGCCGTTGGCACGCATCAGCCGGGGGAACCGGTGACCACGCAGTGGGTGTGGCTGTAGATGGTGGGCATGCACTTGTTGCAGTGCGTGCACGCCGAACGCACTGAGTGCGCGTCGCCGTCGGCCTTGATGCGGTTGATCAGATCGGGCTCGGCGAGCAGCGCCCGACCCATCGCAACGAAGTCGAAGCCCTCCGCCATCGCGAGGTCCATCGTGTCGCGATTCGTGATGCCGCCCAACAAGATCAGCGGCAACTTGAGTTCGGCGCGGAACTGCTTGGCCTGATCCATCAGATACGCCTCGCGATAGGGATACTCGCGCAGGAACTTCTTGCCCGTCATCCGGATGCCCCACCGGAGCGGGGGCTTGAACGCGCCCGCGAACTCCTTGATCGGGGCGTCGCCGTGGAACAGGTACATCGGGTTGACCAGAGAGCTGCCTGCGGTGAGCTCGAGCGCGTCCAGGCCGCCGTCCTCCTCCAGCCACTTGGCCGTCTGCAGGGCTTCCTTCAGTGGGATGCCGCCGCGCACGCCGTCGGACATGGTGAGTTTCGCTGTCACCGCGATCTGATCGTTGACGGCCTCGCGCACCGCCATCACCGTGCGGCGCGCGACCTTGGCCCGATTCTCCAGCGAGCCGCCGAACTCATCGGTGCGACGGTTGATCAGCGGGCTCAGGAATGAGCTGGCGAAGTAGTTGTGGCCGAGATGAACCTCGACCGCGTCGAAGCCAGACTCGATCGCCAGGCGCGCGGCGTTGGCATGCGCGGCGACGATGTCGTCGATGTCGTCGCGAGTGGCCTTCTTGGCGAACCGCATGGACATCGGGTTGAAGAACCGCACCGGCGCATACGCCGTCGCCTTCGTCGTGCGGGCATTGGCCACGGGCCCGGCATGGCCGATCTGCGCGCTGACGGCAGCGCCCTCGGCGTGGATGGCTGCCGTGAGCTTCTGCAGCCCGGGGATGGCCTCGGGACGCCACCAAATCACGTTGCCCTCGGTGCGTCCCCCTTTTGTAACCGCCAGGTAGGCGACGGTCGTCATGCCGACACCGCCCGCTGCGGGGAGCCGGTGGTAGGTGATCAGGTCGTCCGTGACGAGCGCGTTCGGGCTCGAGGCTTCGAACGTCGCCGACTTGATGATGCGGTTGCGCAGTTTCACCGGACCCAGCTGAGCTGGGCTGAAGACATCGGTGAACACTTTGGGCTGAGTGTCCATAGGGGGAGCCTGCCACAATGGCTGTCGTGGGAGCGATCACTTTGGACGGCAAGGCCACGCGCGACGAGATCTTCGTCGACCTCAAGGAGCGCGTCGCGAAGTTGATCGCCGCAGGGCGGACGCCCGGCCTTGGCACGGTGCTGGTGGGCGACGACCCTGGATCGCAGGCCTACGTGCGGGGCAAGCACGCCGACTGCGCGAAGGTCGGCATCAACTCGATCCGCCGCGACCTGCCCGCCGACATCAGCCAGGCGCAGCTCAACGACACCATCGACGAGCTCAACGCGAATCCAGAGTGCACCGGTTACATCGTGCAGCTGCCACTGTCGAAGCATCTCGACGAGAACGCCGCGCTGGAGCGCGTCGACCCGGCCAAGGACGCCGACGGTCTACATCCGACCAACCTCGGGCGCCTGGTGCTCAACGAGCCCGCGCCGCTGCCGTGTACGCCGCGCGGCATCGTGCACCTGCTGCGCAGGTTCGAGGTGGAGATCGCGGGCGCACACGTGGTGGTGATCGGGCGCGGCGTGACGGTGGGCCGGCCCCTCGGGCTGCTGCTCACCCGCCGCTCGGAGAATGCCACGGTGACGTTGTGCCACACCGGAACCCGGAACTTGCCCGAGTTGGCGCGCCAAGCCGACATCATCGTCGCGGCAGTGGGGGTGCCCCACATGGTGACGCCCGACATGGTGAAGCGAGGGGCCGCGGTGGTCGACGTCGGCGTGAGCCGCGACGCTGACGGAAAGCTCGTCGGCGACGTGCACCCCGGCGTGTGGGACGTCGCAGGCCACGTGTCTCCGAACCCCGGCGGCGTCGGACCGTTGACGAGGGCGTTCCTGTTGACCAACGTGGTCGAGCTCGACGAGGCGAAACTCGCGTGACGCCAAGAGAATTCGCGCACAAGGTGTTCAAGGGCCAGTGGCCGATCCTGGCGGTGGGTGTGGTGCTCCTCATGGCGTTCGGATTGGTGGTGGCGGGCTACTGGCGCCGCGGGGCGCTGGTGATGGCCATCGGTGTGGGGATCGCCGCGGCGATGCGGCTGACCCTGGCCGACGATCGCGCCGGCTTGCTGGTGGTCCGGTCCAGGACCATCGACTTCGCCACCACCGCTTCGGTCAGCGCGGCCATGCTCTACATCGCGTGGACCATCGACCCGCTGGGCACCAGCTAACGCCGCAGAAACCACCAGGGCGATATTGTCGTGGAACGGGCAGGCGTTGCTCGATGAGTCGAGTCAGTGTGAGGCGGAGCGGACATGGCGGTGGCCAAAGCGCCATCAGCGCGCGAGGCGAAGCGCTTGCAAACCCGAGCGCGGCTGATGGGTGCGGCCATCTCCGAGTTCAAGCGATCGGGCATGGCAGAGGCCGACGTGGGGTCGATCGTGGCCGCCGCCGGGGTCGCACACGGCACCTTCTTCTTCCATTTCCCCACCAAGGAACACGTCCTGCTCGAGTTGGAACGACGCGAAGAAGACCGGATCGCTAAACAATTCGGCCAGTTCCTCGAGTCGAACGACGAGCTCGCCGCGGCCTTGGACGAATCCGTCCGGCTAGTCCTGGACTTGGAGCGTCGACTCGGCGAGATACTGTTCAAAGACTTTCTGGCACTGCACTTTTCGCAGACGCGCCCCGCCGCCGAAGGCGGCCAGGACCACTCGCTGATCGTGCTCCTCGCGACGCGTATCGAGCACGCCAGGCAAAGCGGAGACCTCGATCCCGAGCTCAACTCGATGAGCAGCGCGGTCATCTTTCTGCTGGGGCTCTATGCGCTGGCGATCACCACGAACGACCCGGCGCGAAGCGACTTGATCACCGACCACGTCAAGCGAACGCTGCGCAGCATGGCGGTGCCCGGGCGGTAGGCGGGGCGGGCCGCTCGGCGGCTGTCGATCGGTGCGGGCGGCGGGTCCGGGTAGTGCTTGTCGATGCACTTCTTGGATGACTATAGTCAGCCAACGAGTCGTTCGGCGGGCGTCGTGGGAAGCCGCGACTGCGCCGACCCCGCCAGGAGGAGCCATGAACTTGCCGACGCGCAACCTCGGTCGCGACGGACTATCGCTCGACGAGCACATGGAGGTATCGCAGGCCGCACAACGTCAGGCCGATAAGTGGCTAATCTCCGGCAGCTTGCTCATTGGCACTGCGGCCCTTGGCATCTTCGGCCTACCGCTGTTCTTGCGCGGGGTCTGGCTGTTGCGGCGCGCTCAACGCAACGGGCTCTCGGTCCGGCCGATGATCGTGACTCTGATCGGCTACCTCGTCATCATCGACGCTGCCATCAACACCGTTGGGTGGGCGCTCGATCTGGTGGGAAACCACACCCTGCTGGCGCGCGTGCTGCTGAACGGGTGGGGCAACATGTTCGACGCCGGCTACTTCTGGCATTTCAACGAACTGTGGATCGGCGGCGCGGCAGGTCCTGGCGAGAAGGCCTACGAAGTGGGACTGATCCTCACGGTGTTCACCATGCGAATCGCTGCGGCGATAGGGTTTCTGCAGATGAAGCGGTGGGGCCAGCAGTGGATGATCGTCACCTGCTGGATGGGCGTGGTGATCTGGACCGCATACGTATTCAACATGACGATGTTCGCCGACGTCCGGTTCGCGGGCGTGGTCTTTCCGGTTGTCGGTTGGTGGCTCTATGACATCTTCTACATCACGCCCTTCCTTGCGATTCCGTATCTCCATACGGTCAATCGAGAACTGTTCTCCGACTGAGTGATTGGTGATCAGCGCAGAATGTTCATTGACTCCAGTCAGTCAATCCGTTACAAAGGACTGACCATGACGCCACAGGTGAAGGCACCCCGAACTCCGTCAGGTCCCGTCAACGAAGAGGTCAGGCAATGGATTACATCTGGGAGATCCTGCGGTACGTCGCCGCGTGGGGCGGCACCGGGCTCATCATCTGGTTCTGGTACTGGATGTTTTCCAACATCGGCACCTTCTGATCGACACGACGGCGCGTCGGACGGGCACCCGTGATGGCTGACCTCACCGAGGCGACCGCCCTTGCAGTCGAGCGCAGCTGCTCGCTGGCGGCTGTCGCGCTCAGCGCAGAGCGTCGCGAGGGCGTGCGCCTGGTGACCGGTCAACGCCGCGGGTTCAGCCTGAACTCGACAGGCTCGTTCGTCTACGTCCCCTATCCGCTCCCACAACGTGACTGGACGCGGCGAACGTTGACATGTGGCATCGCACTCCAGTGTTCGCCGTCGAAGGACCGACTGGCCGAATATCGATTGAACGAACTCACTGGTCGTGAACTCCAAGCGCTCACGATGGTGGAAGCGACCGTCGCGCTGGGATGGACAGCCGCGAAGTGGCCAGGCCTGATGCCCGAGTTCGGCAGGGTGGTGCCCGACCTCGAGGTCGCGGACGGCGACGTGGACGCCACCGCGATGATCAACCGGGCGATCGAACTTGCCCAGACGCGCGAGGCGCTCATCGAGCACCCACTGCTGGGCCGATTGGCTGCGGCCCACACCGCGCCCGTCGGGTTGGCGGACAAACTGCGCCAACAGTTCGGCAGGATGCCATGGACAACCACGCAGAAGCGGATGCCGCGGCCGTACTCGGTTCCGGTCGGCGGCGACGGCGGGGTGCGCAACCCAAACCTTCCTCCGCCAAGCAGGCCGGAGGACAACGACTTCGACGTGACACCGGACCACCGGCCCGGTATTCCGTACCCGGAGTGGAACGCGTGGACGAAGCGCTTCCTGCCCGACCACGTCGCCGTGCTCGAGCGGGCCAGGGACGCCCGCGTCGGCGACGCGGTGACCACGTCGGCCGAGCTCCGAAAGTGGTTCGAGGAGCCCACTCACCGCGCGATGACCACCCGCCAGGAGGACGGCTCCGATCTCGACGTCGACCAGTACGTGCGCCATCACCTCGACGTGAGGACGGGGGAGGCGGCCGAACCACGGGTGTTCCGCAACCTGCTACCGAGTAGTCGTGACGTCAGCACGGCGCTGCTGCTCGACGGAAGCTCGTCGTTGGGGGTCCACGGGGGTCGGGTCTTCAAGCTCGAACTGGCCTGCGCCGACGCGCTGTCCCGGGCGATGACGCACGCCAGGGAGCGGCACGGCATCTTCGTCTTCACCGGCAATACACGGCACCGCGTTGAAGTGCGCTGCCTCAAGGACTTTCGCGACAGACGGTTCGTGCCGCCGAGTGGGCTTGGCCTTGCGACCGGCGGGTACACCCGACTTGGTGCGCCCATCCGTCACCTGACCAGCCGGCTGCTGGCGCAGCCGTCAGAGCGGCGATTGCTAATCGTCATCGGCGACGGCTTGATCTCCGACGAGGGTTACGAGGGCCGTTACGCGTGGGCCGATGCCGCTCATGCCGTCGAGGAAGCCAACGACGCCGGGGTATCGCTGTACTACGTCGGCGTGGGTCCGACCCGGGTCGACCCATTGCCGGAGGTCTTCGGACCCCGCCGGTCCCAACGCATTCGACGCGTGGAGGACCTTCCCCGCGTACTGGCCCACGTCCACCGTGAGTTGGTGGACGCATGACGGGAACGACACCGACGATGGACACCTACTATTCCAACGGCAACGAAGTCCGGCTCTTCGAGCAATCCTTCGGCCGCAAGCTGCCCGTAATGCTCACCGGCCCAACGGGATGCGGTAAGACCCGATTCGTCGAGCACATGGGTGCGCTGCTAGGCAGGCCCGTCGTCACCATCAGCTGCCACGACGACCTGACGAGTTCGGATCTCGTCGGACGCTTCATGGTGACTGGTGGTGACGTCGTTTGGGTCGACGGCCCGCTGACCAAGGCCGTCAAGGCCGGCGCGATCTGCTATCTCGACGAGGTCGTGGAGGCCCGTCACGACTCGCTCGCGGTTCTGCATTCGCTCACCGACCACCGCCGCACGCTGTACCTCGATCGAGCAGATGAAGTCGTGCGGGCGCCAACGGAATTCATGCTGGTGTGTTCGTACAACCCGGCCTACCGCAGCTCACTGAAGGAGCTCAAGCCGTCGTTCCGGCAGCGGTTCGTTACGCTGCCGATGCGTTATCTGCCGCCCGACCGCGAGGCCGAGGTGATCGTCGCCGAGTCCGGAGTGGAGCTGGCCGTGGCCCGGCGACTGGTGCGCTGTGCCGTCGCCGTTCGCACGGCGGACGAAGCCTTCCACTTCGAGCCGCCGTCCACTCGCGTGCTGGTCACGTCCGCCCAGCTGATCGCCGCGGGCGCAAGCGAACTCGAAGCCGCCGACGCGTGCATCCTCGCGCCACTGAGCACCGACGGGGCGATCTCGGACGGCCTCCGCGAAGTCGCGGCGGCCAGCCTGCTCGTCTCTGACCATCCGAACGCGCCAGCCCACTAGGAAGGAGCCATTCGACGTGGATCAGAAGGAGAAGAAGCGCAAGCGGGCCTTGATCGTCTTCCAGATCGCCATCTACGGCTATCTGTTGACGATGTTCGGTATCCAGCTGTACATGTCGTTCGCGCGAGGCTGGTGGGACTTGTGAAGCGGCCTGTGCTGGGCCGCTATTCGGCTGACGGAAGTGGGGCGGCGCCGTGGTTGCCTCGCCAGTCGGTCTAGACGAGCATCACGACGAATCCCATCTCGCTCAGCGGCGGGCCGACAAGTGGATGATCGTCGGCGCCGCACTGATGGGCATGTGGGCGCCCGGGATCATCGGCTTCCCCATCTTCATGCGCGGAGTCTGGTTGCAACGGCAGGCCTTGCGCAGCGGGCTGTCGGTTCGGCCGATGATCGTCACCCTGATCGGTTATCTGGTCCTGATCGACGGAATGCTGAACAGCCTCGGCTGGGCGTTGGACCTGGTCGCCAACCACACCCTGATCAATCGGGTGCTCATGGTCGGTTGGGGCAACATGTTCGACGCGGGCTACTTCTGGCATTACAACGAACTGTGGATCGGCGGCGCGGCTGGCCCCGGCGAGAAGGCCTACGTGGGCGGACTGATCCTCACCGTGTTCGCGATGCGGGTCGCGGCGGCGATCGGCTTCCTGCAGATGAAGCGGTGGGGCCATCAGTGGCTGATCGTCACCTGCTGGATGGGGGTGGTGATCTGGAGCGCCTACATCTTCAACATGACGATGTTCGCCGACGTGCGATATGCGGGCGTGGTCTTCCCGGTCATCGGCTGGTGGCTCTACGACATCTTCTACATCACCCCGTTCCTCGCGATCCCGTATCTCCACACGGTCAACCGCGAAATCTTCTCCGACTGAACGACACTGAAGGAGCACGACTGTGACCACCCCGTCGCCCACCGAGGAAAGGGATCCCGCGGACGAATTGCCGCCGGGCACCACCCCGTACTACGCCAACATGCACAAGTGGATCAAACGTGCAGTCTTGGTGTGCCTCGTCGCGCTCGTCCTCGAGGGCGCGTTCACGCTGCCGTTCATGGCGATCTACTACGGCTACCCAACCTTGAGCCTCACCCAGATCTGCAGCGAGCTATTGAAGGTCAGGTACTCCGACGACAACCTGGAGTGCAAGTACCCCTACCCGCCGCTGGGACCGCCGGAGGGGGCGGAGGGCAAGGACACCGCGCAGGACGTGTGGGGCATCCAGCCCATACCGAAATACCATCGGCTCGGCTTCCGTGAACTCGTGCGCATTCACGAGGCCCGCGAGGCGCGCAAGGCCGCCGAGCAGCATCCGTGACGCTGCGATAAAATTTGCACGAAGGGCAATATTGCCCAGTGGGCAATTGTCGGCTACCTTGGTGCCGTGACCGAAGTACGTGGACTCGGGCTCCGAGAGCGCAAGAAGGCCGATACCCGCAGGGCGCTGAGCGACGCGGCGCTATATCTGGCGTTCGAGGTGGGCCTCGACAACGTCACGCGTGAGGGCATCGCCAACCGCGCAGGTGTTTCGCTTCGCACCTTCACCAACTACTTCGCAGGCAAGTACGAGGCCATCGCCTATCGACAGGTCGACCGGATTCGCCAGGGCATCGCACTACTTCGCACGCGACCCGCCGACCAGCCATTGTGGGAGGCGATCACCGACGCCCTGCTCGACCCGCTTGAGGAAGACGGGGCGACCGCGCACACGCCCACCCGCGGGCAACTGATCGAACTCCAGAAGCTGTTGCTAGCGCCGGGAATTCGGGCCGCGTTATCGAACGAACTCTTCGACGATTGGGTGGACGCAATAGCCGAGCGTACCGGCACCAACCCCGCGGTGGACATGTATCCACGCCTGGCGGCCGCCGTCATGCGGGCCGTCGTGGAGACCGCGACGGATGCCTACGCGACGGCTGATCCGCCGCGACCCATCACGATGTTTCTTCGCCAGGGCCTGGCCGACGTAGCGGCCGGCCTGCCAGCGCCGAGCAAGGGGAGCAGCAATGCCTGAGCACGTCGTCATCGCAGGGGCCGGCCCCAACGGGCTGATGCTGGCCTGTGAGCTCGCGCTGGCCGGCGTCAGCCCGGTCGTCCTCGACTGGGAGCCGGGCCCGACCTCCGATCCAAAGGCCAACGGGCTTGTTGGACAGGTGATCCGGCTGCTCGACATGCGCGGGCTGTACCACGCCTTCGGCGGTGCCGAGGGTCCGCCCGCACCGGTATACGGGTGGATGTTCGCGGGCCTGACGGCCAACTTCCAGGACGTCGCCGACAACCCCATGTACGCACTACACCTGCAGCAGCCGAGATTGGTTCGGCTGCTGGAGAAGCGGGCTCGCGATCTGGGCGTCGACGTCCGGTGGAGTCACGAGTTCACCGGCTTGGAGCAGACCACGGACGGTGTCACCGTGGCCGTGCGCACACCCGGACGAAGCTACGAGATGGAGGCCAGGTACCTGGTCGGCGCCGACGGCGGGCGCAGCGTCGTCCGGAAGTCCGTTGGCATCGACTTCCCCGGCAGCACCTCGGACTCGGTTACCAGGATCGCGGACGTCCATCTTCCCGACGAATTGCGTTCCGCAGAGGGCGAATACGTGCTGCCGGGGTTTGGCAAGCTACGGCCCGGGCACCAGCGGCTCGATCGTGGCGGCGGCTACGTCTTCTTCCAGGTTCCCGGCGTGCGGACGATGTTCGCCATCACTGAAGCTGGGCGGCTCGCACCAGACGCCCCTCCGATGTCTCTTGCCGACCTTCGGGCGAGCACCAAACGCGTGCTCGGCGTGGATGTCCCGTTCGAGCCGCCGCGGGGGCCTGGTCCGCACGCCATGCGCCGAATGGACGGAATCAATACGCGACTGGCCGAGACCTACCGCTCGGGCAACGTGTTGCTGCTCGGCGACGCCGCTCACGTGCATTCTCCGATGGGTGGGCCAGGCCTCAACCTCGGGCTGCAGGACACGGTCAACCTGGGTTGGAAGCTTGCGGCCGAGCTTGGGGGTTGGGCGCCCGCCGGACTACTCGACACCTACGAGTCCGAGCGCCGCCCCGTCGGCGAGCGCGTGATGATGCAGTCGCTGGCGCAGCAGGCGTTGATGGCGCCGGGGCCGGAAGTCGGTGCGCTGCGAACACTTTTCGGTGAGCTGCTCGACAAGCCGGAGGTCCGCGACCACATGGCGCACCTGCTGGCTGGCTCGGACGTGCGGTACGACGTCGGTGACGCGCATCCGCTGTCCGGTCGGCTCGTCCCAGAGCTGGTGTTCGACGACGGCCGACGGGTGGCCGAGATACTGCACGACGCCCGTCCCATCCTGCTCGACCTTCGCGACGGGGCGGCCGCGTCAGTCGCCGCGGGCTGGGCGGACCGCGTCGACGTCGTCATCGCCGCCATCTCGGGCTCGCCGCTGGCCGCCGTGCTGTTGCGGCCCGACGGCTACGTGGCATGGGCATCGGAGGGATTCGACGCTGCGGATCAGTCGAATCTGGCTGCCGCGCTTGAGCGTTGGTTCGGAGCCGCTAGCTCAGTTTGAGTGCCGCTGCGACGATTGGCCGCGCCCAGGTGGGGGTTTCTCCGAGCTCGGGCGGCCCGACGATTTCGCCGTGATCGACGTGCAGCACGAGCACGGGTCGCGGCGCCTTGCCTGCGGCGGGGTCGGCCGGTGCCGAGTTGTCGTAGACGCGCAACTCCGTGAGTACCGGGAGCAGCCGCACCAAATTCATCCTGCTGTGCCGCCACCGCCGTCGGATGTCGGCCTCCGGGATGTCGTGACCGCCTGCGCTCACTCGGCTATGCACCCGCTCGATGTGTAGCTCGGGGCTGGCCAGCCCGACGTAGAAGATGCGCACCTCGAACCCAGCAGCCGCCGCTTCGGCCAGGACGCGCGTCATGGTGCCGCCTCCGAGTGTGGTCTCGAACGCGAAGTCGAGGCGTTCGGCGACGGCCCGTTCCAGCAGCCGTTTGCCCTGTCGCCACGCTGCCGCGTTCGCCTTGGTCTGTTCGAGGCCGGGGTTGGCGGCAATCAACGACCGGGCCGCTTCGTCGGGGTTGTAGTAGTTACTGCCCGACGCGCGGATCATCGCACCGCCGATGCTGCTCTTGCCTGCACCATTGACCCCGGCCAGGACGTAGATGCGGGGCGGCGCGTTGCGAACCACGGGCAGGTCAGCGGCGCCGGGGGCGGGCGGCCTTGACTGCGGCACGGCCCAATTCCTCGGGAGCGGCGTCGAACGCAGCGGCCACGCCTGCCTTGGCGCGCGTCGTCTGCATGCTTTGCAGCAGCGCGTCGAACTCTTCGGTCAACTCGTCGAGCACGGGTGAACTGGCCCGCGTGAGTGCCTCGAACTCGGCGTACGACAGCAGGACGGCCTTGGGCGTGTTGTGCTTGGTGATCGCGACGGCGCCACCAAGTGCGGCTTGTTCGAACATCGCGCCGAACTCGTTCTTGAACCGCGTGGCGGCGACGGTCGGCACGTCGACCAGTTCGCCCTCGCTGTTGCGGAAGCTGAGCGTAGACATACGTCCATAATAGCCGAAATGGCCATTTTAGCCATTATGTCCGTCGCCACACCGCCGCTCTGGCGTAGCGGTAACCCACGTTCGGCGGGAGGACTAAGCCAGCGTGGCTCGGACGCCCACCGTCACGTAGGGCAAGGCTAATCCAGTGGTGTTGACGAGCGCGGGATGCGTAGCGAGCAGTTCGCGGACTTGGGCGAGCGTGCGGGTTCGCACTTCCGTCGGCGAGGTGATGCAGTAGCTGCGCGATGCCACCAGGTCGATGAGTGCTTGCGGCGTAAGGTAACTCGTCCATTCGACCTGGTGACGCTCGACGTCGGTGAACGGGGCGGGCAGCGTCACCTGCTGGTTGAACGGGTCGTCCTCATGGCCGACGATGCGACCGAGATCCTTGACCCAGCCGAGCCGCTCGTCGCGGGTGTTCCACACCAAGCCCAGCCGACCGCCGGGCCGCAGCACGCGAGCCACCTCGGCGACGGCGCGCTCCAGGTCGAACCAGTGCCAGGCCTGCGCAACCAGCACCGAGTCGACGCTGTTGTCCGGCAACGGGATTTCCTCGGCGGTACCGAGCAGCGCGGGCGTGTCGGGCAGCGAGCCACTCAGCACCTCGAGCATTTCGGGGATCGGATCAACCGCGAAAACGGTCAGCCCGCGCTCGACCAGCCGAATGGTCAATTTCCCGGTGCCCGCGCCGAGGTCGAGCACGTCGCGGGCGCCATTGGGCAGCAACCAGTCGATCGCCTCCGGCGGGTAGGACGGTCTGCCGCGCTCGTAGGCCGCCGCCTCCTCGCCAAAGGACAGGGACCGCTGTCGTTGCGGGGACCGCGCGCCGCTCACCGCAACGCCAGCTCGAGCGTCTGCCGGATGAGCTTGCCAACCGCCTCGGTCTCGACGAGGAAACCGTCGTGGCCGTAGCCGGAGTCGACGACGTTGAGTTCGGGACACGTCGGCAGCAGCGCGGCCAACTCCTCCTGCAGACGCAGCGGGTAGAGCCGGTCGGACGTGATGCCTCCGACGACCACCGGCACCGTGCAACCGGCCAACGCCGCAGGCACGCCGCCGCGCCCGCGCCCGACGTCATGGCTACTCAACGCGTCGGTCAGCACGACGTACGTGCCCGCGTCGAACCGGCCAGCGAGCTTGTCGCCCTGGTGTTCGAGATAACTCTGTACCGCGTAGCGACCACCGTTCGTCGGCTGCTCGTCACCCTGCGCGTCGTTGCCGAACCGGTCGTCGAGTTCCTCCTCGCCGCGGTAGGTGAGGTGCGCGAACCGGCGCGCGAGTTCCATGCCGATCCGAGGCGCCCGTCCGCTGTCGTAGTAGTCGCCGCCCTGCCAATCCGGGTCGGCCTTGATGGCGGAGACCTGCGTGCTCTGCGTGCCGATCTGGTCGGCCGTCGCCCGCGCCCCGACGGCGAGCACCAGTGCCGCACGGACGGTGTCGGGGTGTCCGACGATCCATTCCAGGGCACGCGCGCCGCCCATGGAGCCGCCGACCACCGCGGCGACCTGGGTGATGCCCAACTCCTTGAGTGCGGCCAGGTCGGCGGAGACCTGATCGCGCACGGTGATCGCTGGAAACCTTGATCCCCAAGGCTTTCCGTCTGGAGCCAAGGAACTCGGTCCGGTCGAGCCGCGGCAACCGCCAAGCACGTTGGTGGAGATGGCGCACCAGTGGTCGGTATCGATGGGGGCGCCCGGTCCGGCCACGCCGTCCCACCACCCGGGGGTCGGGTGATCGGGGCCCGCCGGCCCGGTGATGTGCGAGTCGCCGGTCAGCGCATGCAGCACGACGACGACGTTGTCGCGGGCCGGCGAGAGATCGCCCCACCGCTGTACCGCGATGACCACATCGTCAAGGACAGTGCCGTTTTCGAGTGTGAGTGAGCCGATGTTCACCACGCCGAGCTCGCCTTCGGCGGGCAGATTCGTGGTGGTAGGGCTCTCCAAGGTCGTCACTTTGCCGTACTCACACGGACACCGCCGGCTGGGACACCGCGGCGAACGGCTTCGCCGCGGCGAAGCCCTGCTCGAGGTCGGCGAGAATGTCGCCGATGCCCTCGATGCCGACGGCGAGCCGGACCAGACCGGGCGTCACGCCAGTAGCCAGCTGCTCCTCGGGGGAGAGCTGCGCGTGCGTCGTCGACGCCGGATGGATCACCAGCGACCGGACGTCCCCGATGTTGGCGACGTGGCTGTGCAGCGTCAGCGCGTTGACGAAGGCCTTTCCTGCGTCGATGCCGCCAGCCAACTCGAAGGCCAGCACGGCGCCAGTGCCCTTGGGCGCCAGCTTCTTGCCGAGCTCGTACCACGGCGACGACGGCAGGCCGGCGTAGTTGACCGACACGACTTCGTCACGGCCGCTGAGGAATTCGGCGACCTTCTGCGCGTTCGACACGTGGCGCTCGACGCGCAGGCTCAGCGTCTCAAGGCCCTGTGCGACGAGGAAGGCGTTGAAGGGCGCGGCCGCCGAACCGAGATCGCGCAGCAGCTGAACCCGGGCCTTCAGCGCGTACGCGGGCGGCCCGAGTTCGGCGAACACCACCCCGTGGTAACTCGGGTCGGGCTCGGTAAATCCGGGGAAGCGTCCATTCGTCCAGTCGAAGTTGCCGCCGTCGACGATGACGCCCGCGATCGCGGTGCCGTGTCCGCCGAGGTACTTGGTGGCGGAGTGGACGACGATGTCGGCGCCGTGGCTGATCGGCTGGATCAGGTACGGCGTTGCGATCGTGTTGTCGACGATCAGCGGTACCCCGTTTTCGTGCGCCACGGAGGAGACGCCGGGAATGTCGAGGATGTCGATCTGCGGGTTGGAGATGGTCTCGGCGAAGAACGCCTTGGTGTTCGGCGCAACCGCGGCCCGCCAGGAGTCCAGGTCGTCGGGATCGTCGACGAAGCTGACCTCGATGCCGAGCTTGGGGAGTGTGTAGTGGAACAGGTTGTATGTTCCGCCGTATAGCCGCGGGCTCGACACGATGTGATCGCCCGCATTGGCCAGGTTGAGGATCGCGAACGTCTCGGCGGCCTGGCCGGACGCCAGGAAGAGCGCGGCCACGCCACCCTCGAGGGCCGCAATGCGCTGCTCGACCACGTCCTGGGTCGGGTTCATGATGCGGGTGTAGATGTTGCCTGGCTCGGCGAGGCCGAAGAGGGCCGCGGCGTGCTCGGTGTTGTCGAACACGTACGACGTGGTCTGGTAGATGGGCAGGGCCCGCGCGTTGGTCGCGATGTCGGGAGTCTGGCCTGCGTGAACTTGCTTGGTCTCGAACGCCCAGTCGGCGCTCGGGTCATCGGTGCTCATGGATGGTTCTCCTGGAAATGAGAATGGGGTGCCCAAGGGGGCACGAATCAGGTTTGGGGATGGTTCATCAACAAATGCACAACGTGGGCCTCCGCATCAGGTTTCCCTGTCTACTCTGGGGGCCCGTCATGGCGGGCCCGCGCTTGCCGTGTAGCCGGTGACGGCTACTCAACCTGGTCAATCACCCGGGGCACCCCACCGCGGTTGGAGGGTTGCCGGCCAGCGAGCCGGGGCTTGACGCTGGCACTCATGACCGCTTCGAAGCGTAGCGCACACCGCTGATCGGCTGCTACTGGGTTGTTTCGCCTGCGCCGGGGCAGCGGGTATTCACCCCCATCTTGCGCGGACGTAATGGGCAATCGTGGGTCGCCGAAGCTGGCCCGTCGCGAGCGCAGCGGCCCTTGTAGTCTGGCCCGCAAGGCAGACTCACGGGCTCTTGCAAGAGGGGATCGGCACGGCGTAGCAGGACGCGGCCGTTCGACCTCGTGGAGGTGCCCGGTACTTGACTCGGGCCTTACAAGTAGCGTCGTAACTGTCGCAATACCGATAGCCGCCTTGCACCACAGAACTCCTTGAAAATCCGACCGACCGCCGGGAGAACTACATATGAGCGCCGAGCAGCCGACCATCATCTACACCCTTACCGACGAGGCGCCACTGCTCGCGACGTACGCCTTCCTTCCGGTGATACGCGCCTTCGCCGACGCCGCGGGCATTGACGTCAAGACCAGCGACATCTCCGTGGCGGCACGCATTCTGGCCGAGTTCTCCGACTACTTGACCGACGAGCAGCGCGTGCCGGACAACCTCGCCGCGCTCGGTGAGCTCACCCAGCTGCCCGAGACCAACATCATCAAGCTGCCGAACATCAGCGCCTCGGTGCCTCAGCTGCTGGCGGCCATCAAGGAGTTGAAGGCCAAGGGCTACGACCTTCCCGACTACCCGGGAGAGCCGAAGACCGACGAGGAGCGGGCGATCAAGGAGCGCTACGGCTCATGCCTTGGTAGCGCGGTGAATCCGGTACTGCGCGAAGGCAACTCGGACCGCCGTGCCCCCAAGGCGGTCAAGGAGTACGCGAAGAAGCACCCGCACAGCATGAGCCCGTGGTCGCAAGCGTCGCGCACCCACGTGGCGACCATGAACCACGGCGACTTCTACCACGGGGAGAAGTCGCTGACGCTGGACCGTGCGCGCACGGTGCGGATGGAGCTCATCACCAAGAGTGGCGAGACGATCGTGCTCAAGCCCGAGGTGAAGCTGGACGACGGCGACATCATCGACAGCATGTTCATGAGCAAGAAGGCCCTCGTCGAGTTCTACGAAGAGCAGATGGAGGACGCGTACAAGACCGGCGTGATGTTCTCGCTGCACGTCAAGGCGACGATGATGAAGGTGAGTCACCCCATCGTCTTCGGCCACGCGGTGAAGGTCTTCTACAAGGACGCGTTCGCCAAGCACCAGAAGCTGTTCGACGAGTTGGGCGTCAACGTCAACAACGGGCTGTCCGATCTCTACGACAAGATCGAGTCGCTGCCCGCCTCGCAACACGAGGAGATCGTCCGCGACCTGCACGCCTGCCACGAGCACCGGCCCGAGCTGGCCATGGTGGATTCGGCCAAGGGCATCTCCAACTTTCACTCACCCAGTGACGTCATCGTGGATGCTTCGATGCCCGCGATGATCCGCCTGGGCGGCAAGATGTACGGCGCCGACGGACGGACCAAGGACACCAAGGCCGTCAACCCCGAGTCCACGTTCTCCCGCATCTACCAGGAGATCATCAACTTCTGTAAGACGCACGGTCAGTTCGACCCGACGACGATGGGCACCGTCCCCAACGTCGGCCTGATGGCGCAGCAGGCCGAGGAGTACGGCAGCCACGACAAGACCTTCGAGATTTCTGAGGACGGCATCGCCAACATCGTCGACAACGCCACCGATGAGGTGTTGTTGACGCAGAACGTGGAGGAAGGCGACATCTGGCGTATGCCGGTCGTCAAGGACGCACCGATCCGCGACTGGGTGAAGCTGGCCGTCACCAGGGCACGCAACTCCGGTATGCCGGTGGTGTTCTGGCTGGACGTGTGGCGTCCGCACGAGAACGAGTTGCGGACGAAGGTGAACACGTACCTCGCCGATCACGACACCGAGGGCCTCGATATCTCCATCAGGTCGCAGGAACGGGCCATGCGGCACACCATCGAGCGCGCGATGCGCGGGCAGGACACCATCGCCGCCACCGGCAACATCCTGCGCGACTACCTGACCGACCTGTTCCCCATCCTGGAGTTGGGCACCAGCGCGAAGATGCTGTCCATCGTGCCGCTGATGGCAGGCGGCGGCCTGTACGAAACGGGCGCGGGCGGGTCGGCACCCAAGCACGTCAGTCAGCTGGTCGAGGAGAACCACCTGCGTTGGGATTCGCTCGGAGAGTTTCTCGCGTTGGGTGCCAGCCTCGAGGATCTGGGCAACAAGACCGGTGACAAGCGGGCCACGTTGCTTGCCAAGACGCTCGATTTGGCGACGGGAAAGTTGTTGGACAACAACAAGAATCCGTCGCGTAAGACGGGTGAGCTCGACAACCGCGGCAGCCAGTTCTACCTCGCCATGTACTGGGCGGCCGAACTCGCCGCCCAGAGCGAGGACAAGGAGCTCGCCGAACACTTCGCACCACTGGCCAAGACGCTGGCCGAGCAAGAGGACACCATCGTGGCCGAGCTCAACGAGGTGCAGGGCGATTCCGTCGACATCGGCGGCTACTACTACCCGGACCCCGAAAAGGTGACGGCGGTGATGCGGCCGAGCAAGACCTTCAACGCGACGCTGGAGGGCGCGCGGGGCTGAGGCCTTTCGGCGAGCGTGGGCCCTTGTAACGTGGCCGTATGTCCAAAATCAAGGTCGAAGGCACGGTAGTCGAGCTCGACGGTGACGAGATGACGCGCATCATCTGGAGGCTCATCAAGGAGACCCTGATCCTGCCGCACCTCGACGTGAACCTGGACTACTACGACCTCGGCATGGAGCACCGCGACGAGACCGACGACCAGGTCACCGTGGATGCCGCCGAGGCCATCAAGAAGCACCACGTCGGCGTCAAGTGCGCGACCATCACTCCCGACGAAGCGCGGGTCAAGGAGTTCGGACTCAAGGAGATGTGGCTGTCTCCCAACGGGACCATTCGTAACATACTGGGCGGCACCATCTTCCGCGCTCCCATCGTCATCGAAAACGTGCCGCGCCTGGTCCCGGGTTGGACCAAGCCCATCATCATCGGCCGCCACGCCTTCGGCGACCAGTACCGCGCCTTCAACACCAAGGTCGACAGGCCGGGCACCTTCACCGTGACGTTCACCCCGGACGACGGCAGCGAGCCGATGGTGCACGACGTGGTGCAGATCCCCGAAGACGGCGGCGTCATCATGGGCATGTACAACTTCAAGAAGTCGATCCAGGACTTCGCCCGTGCGTCGTTATCCTATGGGCTGCAACAGAATTACCCGGTCTACCTGTCGACGAAGAACACCATCCTCAAGGGCTACGACGGGATGTTCAAGGACGAGTTCCAGCGCATCTTCGACGAGGAGTTCAAAGAAGACTTCGACGCCAAGGGGCTGACCTACGAACATCGCCTGATCGACGACATGGTGGCGTCCTGCCTGAAGTGGGAGGGCGGCTACGTCTGGGCCTGTAAGAACTACGACGGGGACGTCCAATCCGACACCGTCGCACAGGGTTACGGCTCGCTAGGGCTGATGACCTCGGTGCTGATGACGCCAGACGGGCAGACCGTCGAAGCCGAGGCCGCGCACGGCACCGTCACCCGGCACTACCGCCAGCACCAGGCCGGCAAGCCGACGTCGACCAATCCGATCGCCTCGATCTTCGCGTGGACGCGCGGGCTGGCGCACCGCGGCAAGCTCGACGACACGCCTGCGGTGATCGAGTTCGCCGAGACGCTCGAAGAGGTCGTGATCGGCACCGTCGAGGGTGGCCACATGACCAAGGATCTCGCCATCCTGATCGGCCACGATCAGCCGTGGGAGACCAGCGAGGAGTACCTCGGCACCATCGCCGATCACCTCAAGAAGGCCTTGGCCTAGCCGCCTGGTTTCGCCGAAACCCCGTTCCCTGTCGTCAAGCGTCGCGTTCAACGACCATGGCTTCGGTCTGGGCGAGCGTCAGCCCGCGGGCGGCGCCTGCCGCTGCGGCTCGGTGTGCGCGTCAACGAAGTCCGCGATGACCTCGGTGACGATGCCCGGCGCCTCCAGCATCGGGATGTGGCCGAGCCCGGCGAGCCGCAGCACCTGCGTATTGGCGGGCAGGTGGTCGACGAAGTACTGGGTGCCCCGCGGACTGGGGAAGACGCGGTCCTTCTCACACAGCACCAACTGGGTGGGTGCGGCGACGTTGGCGAGCTCCAACAACCCGGGCAGCCGCAGCGTCTTGACCAGCAGCTGAAGGTACGCCGTGCAGTGCGTCGCGTCGTCGACGAGGGCAAGGAGGTCGGGTTGGCTCGGTCCGTCGGCGGGGCCGCTGACCGGCAGCGTCGCGATTCGGCGTGCGAAGGGCAGGTCGAGGATCCGCGGGCCGAGCAGTCGGGCCGCGATCAGCGCCGGACCCCCGAGCAGGAACTTCAGCACCGTCTCGTACTTCGTTGCCGAGTGTTGACCCCAGCCACCCGCAGGGGCGATCGCGGTGAGGCTGCGGGCCCGTCCGCGGCGTTCCAACTCGAAGGCCACCCAGCCGCCGAGCGAGTTGCCGACCACATGCGCCGTGTGCCAGCCCAGCTGATCCATCCGCCGCTCGACGTCGTCGACGAGTGTGGCCGTGTCGAGGAACCACGACCCGGCCCTGGCTCCGCCGTGGTGGCCGACCATCGTGGGCGCGAGTACCTCGAATCGATCGGTCTCGGCCAACTGGTCCGCGACCGTGCGCCACACGTTCTGCGAGCAGAGGAAGGGGTGCAACATGACGATCGGCTCACCGGAGCCGAGGTGGATGGGATCGCGAGTCTCCATGCCGCGACCCTAGGGTGATACCGGCGGTACCGCAAACTGCCTCGATCGCCGGCGATACCGTATGAGCGTGACCGCTGCTGAACACGTTCGGGAGATCGACGCAGGAACTCCGATGTCGCGCTTCGCCCGGGGCTGGCACTGCCTCGGACTGGCGGACGCCTTCCGCGACCGCGAGCCCCACAGCATCGACGCGTTCGGCACCCGGCTGGTGGTGTTCGCTGATACCGACGGTCGACTCAACGTCCTGGACGGCTACTGCAGGCACATGGGCGGCGACCTATCGCGGGGCACCGTCAAGGGCGACACCATCGCGTGCCCGTTCCACGACTGGCGTTGGGGCGGCGACGGCAAGTGCAAGCTGGTGCCGTACGCCAAGCGCACGCCGCGGCTGGCCCGCACTCGCCGCTGGGAGTGTCAGGAAGTCAACGGGCAGCTGCTGGTGTGGCACGATCCGGAAGGCTCAACGCCACCAGTCGATTTGACGCCTCCGACGATCGAGGGCATGGACGCCGGGCAGTGGTCGCCGTGGTCGTGGAGCTCGGAATTGATCGAAGGCTCACACTGCCGCGAGATCGTCGACAACAACGTCGACATGGCCCACTTCTTCTACATCCATCGCGCGTACCCGACGTACTTCAAGAACGTGATCGAGGGCCACACCGCCAGTCAGTTCATGGAGTCGAAGGCGCGGGCCGACACGACCGCGAACTTCGAGAAACTCTGGGAGGGCACCAACCTTCGTTCGGAGGCAACGTATTTCGGCCCGGCCTACATGATCAACTGGCTGCACAACGACGTCGCACCGGACTTCACGCTCGAAGTCGCGTTGATCAACTGTCACTACCCGGTCACGCACAACTCGTTCGTGCTGATGTGGGGCGTGGCGGTGCAGAAGATCCCCGGCCTGCCCGAGGACAAGGCCGCCAAGTTGGCGGCCACGCTGAGCCGGACCTTCGGGGAGGGCTTTCTGGACGACGTCGAGGTGTGGCGGCACAAGACGCGCATCGACAACCCGCTGCTCACCGAGGAAGACGGCGCGGTCTACCAACACCGGCGGTGGTACGAGCAGTTCTACGTCGACGCCGCCGAGGTCACCGAGGACATGGTGGCCCGCTTCGAGCTCGAGGTGGACACCACGCACGCGTACGGACTGTGGAAGCAGGAAGTCGACGAGAACCTCAGGCGCGGCGCCGTCGCGACGTAGCGCTACTCTCTCGGTCGTGATCGTCAGCACCATCAACGTCAACGGCATCCGCGCGGCGGTCAAGCAACGCTCACCGGAGAACGTCGGCCTGCTCGCGTGGTTGAAGGAGACGGCGGCCGACGTGGCCTGCCTGCAGGAGACCCGCGCCGACGACGAACAACTCGCCGAGGCGCTTGCGCCCGCGCTGGCCGACGGCTGGCACCTTGCGTCGGCTGATCCACACCTGAAGGGCCGCAACGGCGTAGCGGTGCTGAGCAGGCACCCGATCACGCGGGTGCAGATCGGGCCCGAGGCCGACGAGTTCGCAGCCCATGGTCGATACCTCGAAGTCGACACCGCGGGCCTGACGGTCGCGAGCGTGTACTTCCCGACCGGTGAGGCCGAGACCGACCGGCAGCGTGAGAAGGAGCGGTTCATGGCGGCCGTCGCCGCACGAATGGAGGTCCTGCGTCGCAAGCGCCGCGACGCCGTCGTCTGTGGCGATTGGAACATCGGGCATACCGAGCACGACATCAAAGCCTGGAAGGCAAATCAGAAGAAGGCCGGCTTCCTGCCGAGTGAACGGCAGTGGCTCACCGACCTGCTGGCCACCGGTTGGGTGGACGTGGTGCGGGTGCTGCACCCCGACGTGCCGGGGCCCTACAGCTGGTGGTCGTGGCGCGGCAAGGCCTTCGACAACGACGCGGGGTGGCGCATCGACTACCAATTGGCGACGGCGAAGCTCGCCGCGCGTGTCGTCGCGGCCAGGGTCGAGCGGGCCGAGGCGTACGCCTTGCGCTGGTCGGATCACGCGCCCGTGACGGTGGAATACGCCTAGACCGGGGCCGGCGTCGGCTCCGGTTCGAGCCTCCGGCGTCGCGACCTCATCGCCCGCGCGATGATGGTGGGGCGCAACAGCGCAGGGGCCGGATCCACCAGCCAGGCGACCCGCATGAACGCCTGCATCGCCAACGGGTCGTACTCAGCGGCGGACAGCACGCACTCGACGTAGGGGTTGGTCAGCCGCGTCGACAATGGGGGCGTGCCCTCGATCTCCGGTAGCGACAAGTCATTTCCCATCACCTGTTGCCAGGCCTGGCGAATCGGCTTGGCACTGGCGCGATAGAAGCGCGACGGTAGGTTCGTGGTGCCGCGTGCCAACGAGTCCCGAAGCGCGAGTGCCTGCAGTGCGGCGACCGTCATCCCTTGCGCGTACACGGGATTGAAGCTGCACACCGCGTCCCCGAGCGCGATCAGCCCGTCGGGATGCCTGCGCAACCGGTCGTAGCGGTACCACCGGCTTGACGGGTAGCCGTACCTCGATGGCATGCCCAGCGGGGTCGCCGAGCGCAGTGCCTCGATCGCGTGGACGGGCAGCATGTCGGCGGCGAAGTCGATGATCCCCTCGAACGTGTCGGGCGGATCGATGCCCGCCATGCCGGCGACGGTGAGCATCCAGGTGTCGTTTTCGCATCGTGCCATGGCGAGCCCCGACGCCCGGCCTGCGACCGCCGTGACGAGGAAGGCGCCTTCGCGCAACGCCTCCTCCGGCAACCGGAACACTTGCGTCGAGTACTTCAGGTGCACGGTGACCTTTTCCTCGAACGGGCGCGAATATCCCAGCCGCTGAAGGAATGCCGGTGTCCGTGCGCCGCGCCCCGTCGTGTCGACGACCAGGTCGGCCGCAAGTTCGTATTCGGCGCCTCCGAGGTGTGGGGCGACGCGCACTCCCGTCACGCGCTCGTGAGATGGAACAGACGTCACGTCGGTGACGTCGTGGCCGTCAAGCAGGGTGATGTTGTCCAGCGCCAGCGCCCGCCGCCTGATGTGGCCTTCTAAGAACGGCCTGCTCGCCCCATAAATGGTGAGTTCCTTCGCGTCACCGGTCCGAACGAGCACGTGTCCGTTCATGCTGAGGTACAGCCGCGACAGATCTGTGCCGTCGAAGCACTCGGCACCCGCGGCGACGAACTCGTCGAGAAACCCTGGAAACAAGTCATCCAGGACCTGCGAGCCACGCATCAACAACCCGTGCAGGTGCCGACCCTGCGGCACGCCGCGTCGGCCGCTCGGCGACTCATCGAGCTCGTCGCGTTCGACTACGGTGACCGACTCGAATTGCTCAGCAAGCACCCTTGCAGCCAACAGGCCCGAAATGCTCGCGCCAAGCACTACCGCGTGCTTCCCCAACATCCTCATGCGACCCCCTCGCGTCAGGGTGATCGTGACGCCCCTGCCGACGATTGGACTAAGTAGTCGACTACGTGATTCGTGCGTCGGTGCTCGCCCAGTCCGGTCGACGGCCGAGGTGGGCCAGGATGCGGTCGAAGTCGTTCGTGCCTGCTTCGACGGCGGGTCCGAACGGCGCACCCTCGCTCGCGCGGTAGTCGCCATCGGGCACGAACATCGCCAGTGGCAGTGCGGCGGTGACGACTTCGTCAGCCAGTTCGTAAGGGGCGCCGAGTGTGGCCGCCACGTCCCAGCCGTGCACGACGTAGTCGATGAAGTGAAAGTCCATGGCGACGGCGCCGGGAAATGTCGCGCCAGGGCCGAAGTCGGGGAGCGCGAACGTGGCCTCCGACGTGCCGTCGGCGGCGAACGCGTCGAGCACGTCGCGGGCGGCGGTCGCATACGTGCCCGCGGGGTCTGCGGTGACGGAGGCGCGCACGGAAGCTGACTGCCAGATGTCTTCGTCGGCACCCAAACCCCTTGCGGCCGCGGCGAATCCCCGGTGCTGGACGGTCATGTGGGCAAGCAGGTCAGCGAGGGTCCAGCCTGCGCATGGGGTCGGTCGGTGTAGATCACTGATCCGAACGGTGTCGACGACGTCGATGGACTTCAGTACGGCGGCGCGGTGGAGCGGGCGGAAGTAGGAAGTATTAGTAGGCATACACGGATGATAAGCGTACGCATACGATAATGCAACGCCTACGATGACACGATGTCCCGTCGCCCCGATCTCGCAGCGATGCTCACGCCGCTGCTTCGGGATCTGTTGGCCGCAGAACAGCCGGTGCTCGATGCGCACGAGCTGTCGATGTGGGGCTACGTTGTCCTGCTGGCGCTCGATCAGTCACCCATGCGGACGCAGGTGGCGTTAGCGGGGGCGATCGGAGCCGACAAGACGCGGATCATCCCCACTCTGGACGAGTTGCAAAACCGGGGACACATCGAGCGCCACCCCGATCCCGACGACCGACGGGTTCGTCTGCTGGCGATCACCGATTCCGGGCGGGCCGTCAAAGATGCAGTTCAGGCCGAGATTCAGCGTGGGGAGGAGCGGTGGCTGGCCGACCTGTCGGCCGACGAGCGCCGCGTGTTCCTGAAGGTGTTGCGGCGCCTGACCCGTGACACCTTCGGATGATCTCCACCGTTGACCGTGGGCGCGTCAGCGTGGGATCGCCGCGTGAAAAGATTGAACGACCATGAGCACTCCGAATCGGCCCGTCGTCTTCTCCGGCGTACAGCCCACGTCAGACTCCCTGCACCTCGGCAACGCGCTGGGAGCGATCAAGCACTGGGTTGGACTGCAGGACGACCACGACGCGTACTTCTGCGTGGTGGACCTGCACGCGATCACGATTCCGCAGGACCCGGCCACGCTGCGTCAGCGCACCCTGGTGACGGCGGCGCAATACCTGGCGCTGGGCATCGACCCTGCGCGGGCCACCATCTTCGTGCAGAGCCACGTGCCCGCCCACACCCAATTAGCTTGGGTGCTCGGATGTTTCACCGGATTCGGCCAAGCGTCGCGGATGACGCAGTTCAAGGACAAGTCGCAGAAGGAAGGCGCGGACGCCACCACGGTTGGCTTGTTCACCTACCCGGTGCTGATGGCCGCCGACGTGCTGCTCTACGACGCCAACCTTGTTCCGGTGGGGGAGGACCAGCGTCAGCACCTCGAACTCGCCCGCGACGTGGCGCAGCGCTTCAACGCTCGATTCCCGGACACGCTCGTCGTGCCGGAGCCGATGATCCCGAAGGCGACGGCCAAGATCTACGACCTGCAGGATCCGACCGCCAAGATGAGCAAGTCCGCGGCCACTGATGCCGGGCTGATCAGCCTGCTCGACGATCCGGCGAAGACGGCCAAGAAGATCCGGTCGGCCGTCACCGACAGCGAGCGTGAGATCCGCTTCGACCCACAAGCCAAGGCGGGGGTGTCCAACCTGTTGACCATCCAGTCGGCCATCACCGGCACCGACGTCGACACGTTGGTCGATGGTTACGTCGGACGCGGTTACGGCGACCTCAAGAAGGACACCGCCGACGCGGTGGTCGAGTTCGTCACGCCGATCAAGGCCAGGGTCGACGAACTTCTTGCGGATCCGTCCGAACTGACCGCAGCGCTGTCAGTCGGTGCGCAACGTGCCAACGAGGTAGCTTCGGCGACGTTGCAGCGGGTATACGACCGGTTAGGGTTTCTGCAAAGCACGCACTAGTCAAACGGGGGGCTGGCATGACGGAACCGGCCAAGCCCGGCGTAATGGACCGGCTGCGAGCCAGATTCAGCTGGTTCGACCGCGTGATGCGCGCCCAGGAGCGCTACAACGACACCAAGGGTGACTTCTACGCCGCCGGCATCACGTACTTCACGATCTTTGCGCTGTTCCCGTTGCTGATGGTCGGATTCGCCGTCGGCGGTTTCGTGTTGGCCAGCAGGCCAGAGCTACTCGACTCCATTGAGCACAGCATCAAGTCGTCGGTGTCTGGCGACCTGGGAAAGCAACTCGTCGATCTGATGGACTCGGCGATCGCGTCGCGTACCTCGGTCGGCATCATCGGCCTGGCGACCGCCGCATGGGCCGGGCTTGGCTGGATGGCCAACCTGCGTGAGGCGCTGACCCAGATGTGGGGCCATCAGCGCGGCGAACCCCCGGGCTTCGTGAAGACGAAGCTGTCGGATCTCTTGGCGCTGGTGTCAGCCTTCGGTGCCATCGTCATCACGATTGCGCTGACCGCGCTCGGCGACGGCACGGTGATGCGAAACGTGCTCGAGTGGTTGGGAATCCCCGACTTTCCGACGCTCGGCGCGATCCTGCGGGTGGGCTCGCTCCTGGTGGCGGTCTTCGTTTCCTGGTTGCTCTTCACCTGGATCATCGCGCGGCTACCGCGTGAGTCGGTCAGCTTTCGCAGTGCGGCTAGGGCCGGCTTGCTGGCCGCGGTTGCCTTCGAGATCTTCAAACAGATCGCGTCCATTTACCTGAAGTCGGTGTTGACGGGCCCCGCGGGGGCGACGTTCGGGCCGGTGCTCGGCCTCATGGTGTTCGCGTACGTCACCGCGCGATTGATCCTCTTTGCGACTGCGTGGGCCGCGACGTCGGCGGATTCCCTGATCGCGGCGCCGGTGCTCCCGCCCGATCCCGCGGAGATCACCACCCGCGTCCAGGTGAAGGAAGGGCTCGGAGTCGGCGGTGTATTCGTGGCTGCAGCGGTGGGTGCCGTTGGTGCGCTTGGGCTTTCGCGGCTGTGGCGGCGGGACTAGGAGCTCAGTCCGATGGCCTGCCGTTGAGCGACCGGGCGCCCATCATCAGCCCGAAGACCACCACGGCTCCGACGACGCCAACCCCGACTCGTACGGGCGTCCCGTCGATGGGCGGCAGGTTGGCTGCGAGGTTCTGGGCGGCAGGGTCGGCGGCGTTGGTAGGGGCCTTCGCCGCTAGGGACGGATCGGGCTCGATGAGCGCACCCACCTTGGTGCCGGGGGCAGTTGCGAACCCGTAGTCCAGTAGATGAGCGGCCTGCTCCCACGGGGCGATGGGCAGTCGCGTGCCATGCATCAGCACCACGACCAGTCGGCGCCCATCCCTATTGGCCGCGCCGACGAATGTCTGGCCCGCGTCATCGGTGTAGCCGGTCTTGCCGCCCATCGCGCCTGGGTAGTTGTCGAGCAGTTTGTTGTCGTTCTCGATCGGATAGCCGGCGTCGCCGCGGCCAGGAAAGTTGAACTCGCGGGTGGACACGATGTCGGAGAAGATCGGGTTCTGCCAGGCATACCGGTAGAACAGGCCCACGTCGTACGCCGACGTGCTCATGCCAGGGCCGTCCAGCCCCGACGGCGTAGCCACCCGGGTGTCGCGGCCGCCGAGCTTGCCTGCCAGGTCGTTGATCTTGCCCAGCGCGGCATCCATGCCGCCGAGCTGCATCGACAGCGCGTGCGCGGCGTCGTTGCCGGAATGCATGAGCAGCCCATGGAGTAGGTCGTTGACCGAATAGTGGCCGTTTTCTCCGACTCCGACCTTGGTGCCCTCGGCGTTGGCGTCGTCCTGCGTTCCGGCGACCACCTTGTGGATGGGGAGGTCCCGGATGGATTGCATGGCGACGAGCACTTTGATGATGCTGGCGGGGCGGTGTCGTCCGTGCGGGTCCTTGGCCGCGATCACGTCGCCGCTGTCGAGGTCGGCGAGTACCCACGCGTCGGCTGACACGTCATCGGGTAGTGGCGGGGTGCCAGGCGCCGCGACGATGCCGCAGCTGGAGAGCGCTTCGCCGCCGAGTGGGGCGGCAGGCACCGGCACTGGAAGCGGCGGGTCACCCGCGGTGGGCACCTCGGACGAGTCGACCGCCGGGGGAGTGGTCACCCGGTACGGGCAGGCGTTGCCGTCAGGCGCCGGTTCCGGGTCAGCTGCGGCGATTGGTGCGCTGAGCAGCGCCGGTGCGGTCAAGAAAGCCGCCGCCACGGCCAGGCAGGCGAGGCGGCGAGACGAGGATCCGAAGGTAGCCATCGTGTTTGCAGGGTAGGAGATCGCGGCCCGATTTCCCGGTAGCCACGCTGTTACAGAAGTGACTATTGCTACCAGTGTGGTGACACGGCTGCGCGTTCGGCGTTACACCTCGAAGTACGCGAGGCTCGGGAATTGGATCGTCGACATCCACACGTTGCCCGCCGATTCGACGACACCGGTCACCACCCCGAAGTCGGGACGCTTGGTCCTGATGCCGCCGACCGCTTCGCCGCTGTCAGCGTCGAATGCCACCACCCAGATCTCGGGGTCAACCTTCGGCTGCAAGCGGGCAGGCATCCGCCAGATCAGCTTGCGGATCCACGGTGCCCGCCGCATCAGACGCTCGCCAGCCGGGTTGGCGGCCGTGAACATCGCGGTCCAGATCCGTCCGTCCGGGGCGGTCGAGATGTTGTCAGGCATGCCGGGAAGGTTCGCGACGAGCGGGGTCACCGATCCAGCTTGAGGTCCGGTCAACCAATACTTCGACAACCGTCGCGCCATCGTCTCGGCGAACACCAGTGCCGACCCGTCGGCGGTGACGGTCACTCCGTTCGTGAAGTACAGGTCGCCGACGAGCTTCGTCACCGTCCCATCGAGAGCCAGTCGAAAGAGGCCGCCAGCCCCTCGGGCCTCCAGAATCGCTCCGATGGCTTCTTCGAAGGCGAAACCGGAACTCGTCGATTCCGTGAAATAGATTGTGCCGTCTTCGGTCTGAGTCACGTTCGAGCAGAAGCCAAGCGGTCGGCCCTCGACATGATCGACGAGGACCTCGAGCGTGCCGCTGCGTGGATCCAGTGCGAGCAGGCCTTTGTCGCAGTCGCACACCAGTATTCGGCCGTCACGTGCCACGTGCATGCCCAACGGCCGCCCGCCCGTGTTGGCGACGACGGTCTGCTGGCCGCCGTCGGGCGAAAGGCGCACGATGCGCCCGTCGACCAGGCCCGTCCAGAGGTTGCCGTCGGCGTCGACGACGATGTCCTCGGGACCGTCGCCTGGTACGGGCACGACCCTGACCGGTCTTTCGGGCAGATTGGGCAGCGGGTCGATGGGCGGTGGCGTCCAACGAACGGGATGAACCGGGGGCTTCACGCCGCCGACCATAACGTCCTGCCTACATCCGACGGCTGGCTTCGCTCAACACGCGGTGCAGGACGTCGTAGATCGCGTCGAACTCCTTCTGCCCACTGATCAGCGGGGGAGCCAACTGCACGACTGGGTCGCCACGGTCGTCGGCCCGGCAGTACAGGCCGGCCTCCCACAGTGCCGGCGTGAGGAAGCCGCGCAGCAGCCGCTCGGATTCCTCGTCGTTGAACGTCTCCTTGGTGGTCTTGTCTTTGACCAGTTCGATGCCGTAGAAGAAGCCCTCGCCGCGCACGTCGCCCACGATGGGCAGGTCGTACAGCTTCTCCAGGGTGGCCCGGAACGCCGGAGCCAGCTCCTTCACGTGGGCATTGATGCCTTCGCGCTCGAAGATGTCGAGGTTGGCCAGCGCGACCGCCGACGACACCGGATGCCCGCCGAAGGTGTAGCCGTGGCCGAAGACGGTCTGCCCGTCGTTGAACGGCTCGAACAGCCGGTCGCTGGCGACCATCGCGCCGATCGGAGAGTAGCCGGACGTCAGGCCCTTTGCGCAGGTGATGATGTCGGGTACGTAGTCAAAGTCGTTGCAGGCGAACATCGAACCGATCCGGCCGTAGGCACAGATCACCTCGTCGGACACCAGCAACACGTCGTACTCGTCGCAGATCTCCCTGACCCGCTCGAAGTATCCTGGCGGCGGCGGGAAGCAGCCGCCGGCATTCTGCACCGGCTCGAGGAAGACCGCGGCGACGGTGTCGGGCCCCTCGAACTCGATGGCCTCGGCGATGCGGTCGGCGCAGTAGCGTCCCCAAGCCTTGGGGTCGGCGCTGTACTGCTCAGGAGCCCGGTAGAAGTTGGTGTTGGGCACACGGAAGCCGCCGGGGGTCGGCGGATCGAACGGTGCCTTGAACGCCGGGATGCCGGTGATGGCGAGGGCTCCCTGGGGCGTGCCGTGATAGGCGATGGACCGCGATATCACCTTGTACTTGCCCGGCTTGCCGGTCAGCTTGAAGTATTGCTTGGCTAGCTTCCATGCGCTTTCGACGGCCTCGCCGCCGCCGGTGGTGAAGAACACCCGGTTCAGGTCGCCGGGTGCGTAACCTGCGATGCGCTCGGCGAGTTCGATGGCGGGCGGGGTGGCGTAGGACCACAGCGGGAAGAAGGCCAGCGTCTCGGCCTGCTTGGCGGCGGCCTCCGCGAGTTCCTTGCGGCCGTGGCCGACCTGCACCACGAACAGGCCGGACAGCCCGTCGATGTACTGCTTGCCCTTGTCGTCGAAGATGTGGACGCCCTCGCCGCGCGTGATGATCGGCGGGGTGATTCCTTCGCCGTGGCGGGCGAAGTGCCCCCACAGGTGGCGGTTGGCCTTGGCGCCGAGGTCGGTGGCGGTGGCGGTGGTTTCTGCGATATCTGTAGCTGTCATCGTGTGCCCCAATTGTATTGCTGTTTAACTAATTTCAGATAAACCAAGGTTTCGGTGGATATCACTCCTGGGACGGAACGGATCTTGGTGTTGAGCAGATCGAGCAGGTCGCCATCGTCCTCGCAGACCACTTCGACGATCGCGTCGAAGGACCCCGCGGTGAGTACGACGTAGTCGACGGACTCGATGGCGGCGAGTTTGTCGGCGACCTTCGTGGTGTCGCCGGTGCACTTGATCCCGATCATCGCCTGGCGGGCGAAACCCAACTGCATGGGATCGGTGACCGCGACGATCTGCATGACGCCGGCGTCGACCATCCGTTGGACCCGCTGGCGTACGGCCGCCTCTGACAGCCCAACGGCCTTGCCGATGCCGGCGTACGACCGTCGGCCGTCCTGCTGCAACTTCTCGATGATCGACTTCGACAACTCATCGAGTTGGAACGCAGCACCTGGCCTTGACTGGCCGATGCGCAACGAGACAGCTTGAAGGGCCGGCTGAGCATCCCTGTCGACCATGCCCACGATTGTGCACGGAATCCGTCGTTACAGGCAACCATCACCATGAAATCGCTCGTTTGACGCGCCTGTCACGGCGGGAATGCGTAACTCGACTTCTGATGGTCGGCTAGCGTAAAAGTCATGCGGATCTCAAGCAGCTGGATCGACGGCGCCGCGGTGAACACCAGCGGCGAGTCACATCAAGTCATCGACCCCGCCACCGGCAAGGTGGTTGCCGAGTGCGCCCTCGCAACGCCTGCCGACGTCGACGACGCCGTGGCATCGGCGCGCGCGGCGTTGTCGGGTTGGGCCACGGCGACGCCGGTGGAACGATCGACGGTGCTCGCCAAGCTGGCGAAGTTGGCGGGCGAGCATGCCGAAGCGCTGGTGGCAGAAGAGGTCAGCCAGACGGGCAAGCCCGTTCGACTCGCGACCGAGTTCGACGTACCTGGCAGCGTGGACAACATCGATTTCTTCGCCGGTGCCGCACGCCACCTCGAGGGCAAGGCCACCGCCGAGTACTCCGCCGACCACACGTCAAGCATCCGCCGCGAGGCCATCGGCGTCGTCGCCACCATCACGCCGTGGAACTATCCGCTGCAGATGGCGGTGTGGAAGGTGCTGCCCGCGTTGGCGGCAGGCTGCTCCGTGGTGATCAAGCCCGCCGAGGTGACGCCGCTGACCACGCTGACGTTGGCGCGGCTCGCCAGCGAGGCCGGGCTGCCCGACGGCGTGTTCAACGTCCTGACTGGGGCGGGTAGTGACGTCGGCACGGCGCTGGCCGGGCACGCGGACGTCGACCTGGTGACGTTCACCGGCTCGACCGCGGTGGGGCGCAAGGTGATGTCGGCCGCGGCGTTGCACGGCCACCGCACGCAGCTCGAACTCGGCGGCAAGGCGCCGTTCCTGGTCTTCGACGACGCTGACCTGGACGCCGCCATCCAAGGTGCCGTCGCCGCGTCGTTGATCAACACCGGCCAGGACTGCACGGCCGCCACCCGGGCCATCGTCGCTCGGCCGTTGTATGACGACTTCGTCGCGGGGGTCGGTGAATTGATGAGCAAGATCGTCGTCGGCGACCCGCACGACCCCGACACCGACCTCGGCCCGCTGATCACGCCCGCCCATCGCGCGAAGGTCGCGGGCATGGTCGAGCGTGCGCCGGGCGAGGGGGGCCGCATCGTCACGGGCGGCACCGCCCCTGATCTACCTGGCTCGTTCTACCGGCCCACCTTGATCGCCGACGTCGACGAGCGCTCGGAGGTCTACCGCAACGAGATATTCGGCCCCGTGCTCGTCGCGCGTTCGTTCACCGATGACGACGATGGCATCCGGCAGGCGAACGACACGGAGTACGGCCTGGCCGCGTCGGCCTGGACGCGGGACGTCTACCGGGCGCAGCGCGCATCCCGGGAGATCCACGCCGGATGCGTGTGGATCAACGACCACATCCCGATCATCAGCGAGATGCCGCACGGTGGCGTTGGTGCCTCCGGCTTCGGCAAGGACATGAGCGATTACTCCTTCGAGGAGTACCTCACCATCAAGCACGTGATGAGCGATATCACCGCCAACGCCGAAAAGGACTGGCACCGAATCATCTTCAGTAAGCGCTAGCTCCCCGGCCTCACCGCTCCTCAAACACCGCAAGTTCGTCAGTACGCTGGACACGTGACCACCGTGCGCCAGACGGACGAGTTCGAGCGGCTCCGCTCGCATCTTTTGGCGGTCGCGTATCGGCTGACGGGCACGTTCGCCGACGCCGAGGATGCCGTGCAGGACGCCTGGCTGCGGTGGAACGCCCTTGGTGCCGAGCGCGACGCCATCTCTGACTTGCGGGCCTGGCTAACGACCGTGGTGAGCCGCATCGGGCTGGACCGGCTGCGGTCTGCGGCCCATCGCCGGGAGGCCTACTTCGGCGAGTGGCTTCCCGAGCCCGTCGTGAGCTCGCTCGACGGCTCCGATCCGCTCGCCGCAGTCGTCGCGGGGGAAGACGCCCGGTTCGCGGCCATGGTGGTGCTCGAACTCCTGACCCCCGATCAGCGGGTGGCCTTCGTGCTCCACGACGGATTCGCGGTGCCCTTCCCGGAGATCGCCGACGTGCTCGGGGTGAGCGCCCCCGCGGCACGCCAAATCGCATCTCGGGCCAGACGCACGGTGGCGGGTGCGTCCGCGCCGGCTCGTGATCCCTCGCACGATGAGGTCATTGGAAAACTGATGGGGGCCATGGCATCTGGTGACATCGCGGCCGTCGTCGCCGTGCTCCATCCCGACGTGACCTTCACCGGGGACTCGAACCGCAAGGCGCCCACCGCCGCCCGCGTCATCCACGGTTCCGACAAGGTCGCGCGGTTCATCTTCGGGCTGGCCAAGCGGTACGGTCCGCGGTTCTTCGAGGTGGGCGAGTTCGCGCTCGTCAACGGCGAACTCGGGCTCTACACCGAGGGCTTTGACGAGCACGAGCAATGGCCGGCGATGCAGCCCCACATCCAGGCGCTGACCGTCCGCGACGGAAAGGTCTGTGCGATATGGGACATCGCCAACCCGGACAAGTTCACCGGTTCGCCTCTGGCGCCTCGGTCGCCCACGGAACCTGGCACGCGTCACCGGAACTGAAGCCCTGCTCGGTGATGCCGAGTGCGGTGTTCATCCTGGCGCGCATGTTCTCGACGCCGATCTGGTAGGTCAACTCCATCACCCCGCTGTCGCCGAAGCGTCGCCGGAGGTCGTCGACCTGCTCATCGGTGACCAAGTGCGGATCCTTCGTCATGGCGTCGGCGTAGGCGATGGCCGCCCGCTCGTCGTCCGTGTAAAGCGGAGAAGTCGCATACTGATCCACGGTCTTGAGCCTTTCGACATCCAGCCCGTCGAGCCGGATCAACATGGCGCCGAAGTCGACGCACCACGAGCAGCCGACGGTCCGGGCAGTCCAGTACACCGCGAGCTCGCGCACATTCGACGGCAGCTTCTTCGAACCGCGTTCCAGCAGCGTCTCGTGGACGGCGTTGGCGACGAGCAGTGGCATGTGGTGGGCACCCACCGCGAACGGGACGGGCACTTCGCCGAAGCGGCGTTTGGCGTAGCGGTACATCAGTCGAGCCGTCAGCGAGGCCTTCTTGGGGGGCAGTGGCTCGATGCGAGGTCGTTGAGTAGTCATACCGATTGGACGAGGCAGCCCACCGATGTGTGACACCTAGTTGGGATTTCGGCGTCGAAACGGGCGCTCAGCGCGTGCCCCACACCGAAATCGCGGGAGCTGCGAGGATGCGATGGTGCGCTTCGGCTTCTACACGCCCAACTTCGACTTCTGCGGAGATGCTCTCGTGCTCTCGGAACTGGCTGGCGAGGCCGAGTCCGCGGGGTGGGACGGCTTCTTCATCTGGGACCACTTGCAGTTCATCGAGCCCGTGGCCGATCCATGGGTGGCGCTGACCGCCATGGCCCTGCGCACCGTGGAGATCCGACTGGGCACGCTGGTGACGCCGCTGCCACGCCGGCATCTCGGCAAGCTCGCTCGCGAGCTAATCACCTTGGACAACCTCTCCAACGGTCGCATCACGCTCGGTGCGGGCGCCGGGTACCCGCACCTTCCCGACTACGTGTCGTTCGGCGACGTCGGCGATCAAATCGAACGAGCGGCCCAGTTCGACGAGGCGCTCGAGGTGTTGTCGGCGTTGCTCTCCGGCGATCCCGTCAACCACGACGGTGCTCACTACCGCGTCCATTGCGACGCGTTTCAGCGCGGAGTCCAGCGGCCGCGGGTGCCGGTGTGGGTGGCCGCAACCTGGCCGGCCAAGAAGCCGACGCGACGCGCTGCGCGGTGGGACGGTGCCGTGCTGGCTGGCGAATTCGGACTGGAAGTCGCTCCCGACGACGTTCGGCGGGCGGTCGACTTCATCGGTGAAATACGTGGTGGAACAGAGGGTTTCGACATTATTCGGTTCGGGCAGACGACCGGACCCGACGACGTCGAGTCCGTCGGTGCGGTAGCCGCCGCGGGGGCCACCTGGTGGATCGAGTACGTCGCGCCCGCGGGGAGTTCGCTGGATGAAGTGCGGGCAAGGGTGCAGGCGGGGCCTCCCCGGCTGGGCTAAGTCAGCGGCACTGAGGTGCTCACGCAGCAAGTTAGCGGGCGAACAACAGCGCGCGCTTGACCTCTTGGATGGCCTTGGTGACCTGGATGCCGCGCGGGCAGGACTCGGTGCAGTTGAACGTGGTTCGACAGCGCCACACACCGTCGACCTCGTTGAGGATGTCGAGCCGCTCGGCGGCGCCCTCGTCACGGCTGTCGAAGATGAACCGGTGTGCGTTGACGATCGCCGCGGGCCCGAAGTACGAGCCCTCGTTCCAGAACACCGGGCAGCTGGTGGTGCAGCACGCGCACAGGATGCACTTGGTGGTGTCGTCGTAGCGGGCGCGGTCGGTCTGGCTCTGAATGCGTTCCTTGGTGGGCGGATTGCCCGTGGTCATCAGGAACGGCTTGACCGCGCGGAAGGCGTCGAAGAACGGCTCCATGTCGACGACGAGATCCTTCTCGACGGGCAGCCCGCGGATCGGCTCGATGGTGATGGTCAGCTGCTTGCCCGGCTTCTTCGGCAGCAGATCGCGCATGAGCACTTTGCACGCCAACCGGTTGACGCCGTTGATGCGCATGGCATCCGAACCGCACACGCCGTGTGCGCACGACCGCCGGAACGTCAACGTGCCGTCGAGATACCACTTCACGTAGTGCAGCAGATTGAGTAGCCGGTCGCTGGGCAGGCTCGGGACGCGAAAGCTCTCGAAGCCTGCGCCGTCGGGGTTTTCGGGGTTGAACCGCGCGATCTTCAGCGTGACCATGACGGCGCCGTCGGGCACCGGAGGCAGCGGCGGGTCGTCGGTTTCGGGCTTGTCTGTGACTTCTGCAACGGGTGTCATCTAGTACTTCCGTTCCATCGGCTCATACCGGGTCTGGACGACGGGCTTGTAGTCCAGCCGGATGTCGGACAGCAGATCAGTGCCTTCCTTGAAGGCCATGGTGTGACGCATGTAGTTGGTGTCGTCGCGGTTCGGGTAGTCCTCGCGGGCGTGCCCGCCGCGGGACTCCTTGCGATTCAGTGCTCCGACGACGGTGACCTCGGCCAGCTCAAGCAGGAAGCCGAGCTCGATGGCCTCCAGCAGATCGCTGTTGTAGCGCTTGCCCTTGTCGTGCACCGTGATTCGGGCGTAGCGCTCCTTGAGTGCGTGGATGTCGGTCAGCGCCTGCTTCAGGGTCTCCTCGGTGCGGAACACCGCGGCGTTGTTGTCCATCGACTGCTGCAGTGCGCCACGGATGTCGGCCACCCGCTCGTTGCCGTGCTCGGAGAGGATGTCGCCCACCCACCCCGTGACCATCGCGGCGGGCTCGGCAGGAAGGTCGATGAAGTCATGTCCCAGTGCGTAATTCGCCGCGGCGATGCCCGCGCGCCGGCCGAACACGTTGATGTCGAGCAGCGAGTTGGTGCCGAGCCGGTTGGCGCCGTGCACCGACACACACGCGCATTCGCCTGCGGCGTAGAGGCCGGGCACCACAGAATTGTTGTCGCGCAACACCTGTCCGTGCACGGTCGTCGGAATGCCACCCATCACGTAGTGGCACGTCGGGTACACCGGCACCAATTCGGTGACGGGGTCGACGCCCAGGTAGGTCCTGGCGAACTCGGTGATGTCGGGCAGTTTGGCCTCGAGCACGTCGGCCCCGAGGTGACGGACGTCGATGTAGACGTAGTCCTTGTTGGGGCCTGCCCCGCGGCCCTCGAGCACCTCGAGCACCATGGACCGCGCCACGATGTCGCGCGGCGCGAGGTCGACGATGGTCGGGGCGTAGCGCTCCATGAACCGCTCGCCCTCCCCGTTGAGCAGGCGGCCGCCCTCACCGCGGACCGCCTCCGAGATCAGGATGCCCAGCCCGGCGAGTCCGGTCGGATGGAATTGGTGGAACTCCATGTCCTCCAAGGGAAGTCCCTTGCGGAAGACGATGCCCAGTCCGTCGCCCGTCAACGTGTGGGCGTTCGACGTGGTCTTGTACATCCGGCCCGACCCGCCGGTGGCGAACACGATCGCCTTGGCGTGGAAGACGTGGATGTCACCGCTGGCCAGTTCGTAGGCGACCACGCCGGTCGCCACCGGGCCGCCGGGCGTGTCCGAGAGCACCAGATCCAACGCGTAGAACTCGTTGAAGAACTCAACGTCGTGCTTGACGCAGTTCTGATAGAGCGTCTGCAGGATCATGTGGCCGGTGCGGTCGGCGGCGTAGCAGGCCCTTCGCACGGGGGCCTTGCCGTGGTCGCGGGTGTGGCCGCCGAAGCGACGCTGGTCGATGCGGCCCTCGGGGGTGCGGTTGAACGGCATCCCCATCTTCTCGAGGTCGAGCACCGCGTCGATGGCTTCGCGGCACATGATCTCGACGGCGTCCTGGTCGGCGAGGTAGTCACCGCCCTTGACCGTGTCGAAGGTGTGCCACTCCCAGTTGTCGTCTTCGACGTTGGCCAGTGCGGCACACATCCCGCCCTGCGCCGCACCGGTGTGGCTACGCGTCGGATACAGCTTCGTCAGCACCGCGGTGCGCGCCCGTGGCCCGGACTCGACCGCCGCGCGCATGCCTGCGCCGCCTGCGCCGACGATCACGACGTCGTAGCGATGTTCAATCAGCATTTCCCAATCACCTGATTCACGAGATGTTCGCGTCGAACGTCAACAACACGTACGTGCCCAAAACCAGCGTGAACACCATCGACAGCACCAACAGGGTGTTGAGCCAGAACTTGGTGGAGTCCTTGCGCGTGTAGTCGGCGATGATCGTGCGCATGCCGTTGCCGCCGTGCAACTGCGCGAGCCACAACAGCAGCAGGTCCCACGTCTGCCAGAACGGCGTGGACCAACGCTGGGCGACGTAGTTGAAGTCGATGCGATACACGCCGTTCTGCCACATCAGCATGATGAAGAGGTGGCCGAGCGCCAGGAAGATCAGCACGACTCCGGAGCCCCGCATGAACAGCCACGTGTACTTCTCGAAGTTGGGCATGCCACTGCGTCGTCGTGGTGCGCGGGGGTTGTCCAGGCCGGCCGGGCGGTCGTAGTTCCGTTGCATGACCGGTGCGGGGCCGCCACGCTCGCTGACGTGGTCGTAGGGGTTCGCGCTGCTCATCGGAACTGCTCCCACATGTGCATGCCGAGTACGCCGAGGGCAGCGATGAATACGGCGATCCAAATGCCAAGTACCACCCAGAGCATCTGGCGCTGATAGCGGGGACCGTGCTGCCAGAAGTCGATGAGGATGACGCGGACGCCGTTGAGTGCGTGATACAGCACCGCGACAACGAGGCCCATCTCCATGAGGCCGACGATCGGCGTCTTATAGGTGTCGATGACCTCGTTGTAGGCCTCTGGGCTCACCCGCACTAGCGCGGTGTCGAGCACGTGGACGAAGAGGAAGAAGAAGATGGTGGCGCCGGTGATGCGATGCAGCACCCATGACCACATGCCCGGATCGCCGCGATAGAGGGTGCGGCGACGTCGCGGTGCCGGTATGTCGGAAGTGACCGTAGTGTCCGCCATGTCTCAGCCGGTTTCCAAGCTGATCATCCTCGACCTCCAACGTCATCGGTGGACGCGCGGGCTCGGCCCATACCCGAACCTGCGGGCGACTCTAATCCCAAATGTGGCACGCAAAGAACTAGCGTGGAGCCATTCGCGGAGGAAAAATCTCGGAAGTTAGGGTTGCCTGGCTAATGACGTGGCCACGAGACGAGGGCTTCGGAATGCATTCAGAATCTGGGCGACAGGGCTGATCTGACGTGGACGTGGACTGGAAACTCCTGCGGGACAAGGCAATCGAAGTCTCCGCGCACGCTCACGCGCCGTATTCGAAGTTTCCCGTCGGGGCTGCCGCACTCGTCGACGACGGGCGGATCGTCGTCGGTTGCAATGTGGAGAATGTCTCATATGGCCTAGGTCTCTGTGCCGAGTGCGCGGTGGCCTGCGCCCTACATTCCGGCGGCGGCGGGCGACTGCTCGCGCTGACGTGTGTGGACGGTTCCGGCCGCCTGCTCATGCCGTGCGGCAGGTGTCGCCAGGTGCTGCTCGAGCACGGCGGCCCGGACATGCTGATCGCCCACCCGTCGGGGCCACGGCCGCTGAGGGACCTGCTGCCCGATGCCTTCGGGCCAGACGACCTGGCTCGGGAAGATCAAAGCCGGTGACGCAGTCCACATTCGACGCGCGTGGCGCATGGTCGCATCTCGATGCTCCGTCAGTCATCAGGACCAAGCGCGACGGTGGGGTGCTTTCGGACGCCGCCATCGACTGGGTGATCGACGGGTACACCCACGGCCGAGTGCACGACGCACAGATGTCCGCGCTGCTGATGGCGATCTTCCTGCGCGGCATGACCTCCGCCGAGATCGCCCGCTGGACACGGGCGATGATCGCGTCCGGTGCGCGGTTCGACTTCGGCGACCTTAGCCGCGACGGCAAGCCGTTGGCGTTGGTGGACAAGCATTCCACCGGGGGAGTCGGTGACAAGATCACCATTCCCTTGGTCCCCATCGTGATGGCTTGCGGCGGCGCCGTGCCCCAAGCGGCCGGCCGCGGATTGGGCCACACCGGAGGCACGCTCGACAAGTTGGAGGCCATCTCCGGATTCACTGCCGAACTGCCGAAAGCGCAAATCCGCCAACAACTCCAAGACGTCGGTGCGGCGATCTTCGCCGCGGGCGACCTTGCGCCTGCCGACCGCAAGATCTACGCGCTGCGCGACGTCACCGCGACCACCGAATCGCTGCCGTTGATCGCCAGTTCGATAATGAGCAAGAAGCTCGCCGAGGGCGCCAACGCGCTGGTGCTCGACGTCAAGGTGGGACGCGGTGCGTTTCTCAAGACCGAAGCGGAGTCGCGCGAGCTGGCCCGCACCATGGTCGACCTTGGGAACGTCTACGGGGTGCCGACGCGGGCGCTGCTCACCGACATGAACCGCCCGCTGGGTCTGACGGTGGGCAATGCGGTCGAGGTCGCCGAGTCGCTCGAGGTGCTCGCCGGTGGTGGTCCTGCCGACGTGGTCGAACTGACGCTGGCGTTGGCCCGGGAAATGCTCGACGCGGCGGGCCTCGACGGTGTGGACCCGGCCCAGACGTTGCGGGACGGCACCGCGATGGACCGATTCCGCGCGCTGGTCGCCGCCCAGGGCGGCGACCTGTCGCAGCCGCTGCCGATCGGGGCACACCACGAGACGGTGACCGCATCCGGCGGCGGCGTGATGGGCGACATCGACGCCATGGCCGTGGCGATGGCGGCGTGGCGGCTCGGGGCAGGGCGCGCCGAGCCCGGTCACCCCGTGCAGTTCGGTGCCGGAGTGCGCATTCATCGTCGGCCCGGTGAACCCGTCGCCGCAGGCGAGCCGCTGTTCACGCTCTACACCGAAACTCCTGAGCGGATCCCGGCGGCGACGGCTGAGCTAGCGGGCGGCTGGAGTGTGGATGCCACCGCGCCCGACGTGGGTGCGCTGGTCATCGACCGCGTGGTGGGCTAACCGGCCAGTGACGGCACCCCCGCACGACGGGCCCTGATGAGGCCGATACGGCAGATCGCGCCAAGCAGGACCCGAAACAGAAGTCGTGACGGCGGCAGGCGATAACCGAGTTTGGTGTGCGGGGAGTACGTGAGCTCACCCGCCTCGTCAGGCGCGGCGAGCCACCCCGTCATGACCGCCTGGCGTTGACCCAGTGTGCCGTCTGAATATTGATGCGCGGTAAGCCCGGCGCGGCGCGCGCCGGTGGGTCGGAGCGCGCCAGGGGCAGACAGTTTGATTCCGTCCGGGGTTGCGCCGGCCACTCGGACCGGTGCGACGACGGGGTATCCGTCGCTGCCTGCCCAGCCGAGCAGCAGATGCGGCATCTGCGTGAGCTGCCGGACGGTACGCCGTAACCCAACTCTTGGCTCGATTCCGTTGCCCGGCGGTTTCTGTCGTGCCGGGAGGTCGTTGGGCAACGGGGTGCCAATGACCGTGGCCGCGCCGCGGCATGCCGAGTCATCGAAGCTCACAAGACGTTCTGCGGTGACCCGGATGGTGACCCTGTTCCAGAAGAACGGCGCGAGCCACCAGTCCCAGAACCGGCCGCCGAGCCGGTTGGGGCCAAGCTCGTTGTCGCCTTGGTCGAGCAATTGTTCGAGCTCATCGCGGTTCGGGTACCAGGAGAACGAAGCTCTACCGTGCAGAAGTAGGTACTGATCTCCCTCGCTGCGCCCTGGTTCACGGACATGAAATACCAATGCCACCTGTGGGTTTCGTTCGAGCCGCTCAAGCTTGCGGTATGCGGCGAGGTCGCTGGTCAAGGTGACCGTCCATGTCTCGGAATCCCAGCCGAAGTTGTTCACCGGGGTCAAGACCACGCCGTGCATCGGCGTCACCTGCGCCAGCATGATGGTCAGGTCACCGGCCAAGATGCCGTCGATGTCGTCGCTGAGTGTCGGCATGTCCGCCCCTCCTCTTTTGCATCAATACTGGACGCTGCGTCCATAAACATAAACATACGCGCCGTCCAGTAACATGGTCAATGTCATTCCGCCACAACGTGTGGGCGCACGGCAACTCCGAAATATCGAACGGCGCGTCTTGTAACGTTGAGGCATGTCGGTACGCGCACCAGGGAGACCGCGCAGCGAGCGCATCCGCCGTGCGGTGCTCGCTGCGGCTACCTCACTGGTCGACGAGAGCGGCTATGGAACGGCCACCATGGAAGCCATTGCCCGGCGCGCCGATGTCAGCAAGCAAACGGTGTATCGGTGGTGGCCATCGCCTGCAGCGATTCTGCTCGAGGCGCTCAACGACGGTGCGGCACGTATCGCGCCCCTCGTGGAAGCCGGTGGTCTGGACAACGACCTGCGGATATTCGTGCGGCGCAGCGTACTTGGCGCGCGCGGGCGGAACGCGAGGTTGCTGACCGCGTTGATGTCGGAGGCGCAGCGCGATGAATCGTTCGCCGAGTCGTTCCGCAACGGCTTTCTGGCCCAACGTCGCGGCGTCATGCGCGAACTGCTGGTGCGGGCCCGCGACCGAGGCGACCTGGCTCCCGGGGTCGACGTCGACGTCGTCGTCGAGATGTTCTTCGGCACACTGTGGTATCGCCTGCTGGCCGCGAGCGGACCGGTCAATACGCGCTTCGCCGACAAGCTCACCGATGCGCTGCTGACGGTGCTGCGCGCCGAGTAGTGGTCACCTTGGGGGCCTAGCGGTTGACACACCGTGAACTGCGCTGCCAAACGCGCGCACGTGCGCGCAAGATGGGTGGATGACCACACCGCTGACTCTGGACTCGATCAAGCAGGCTCCCAAGGCGCTGCTTCACGACCATCTCGACGGTGGACTGCGTCCGGCCACGGTCGTGGAGTTGGCCGCCGAGACCGGGTACGACGACCTGCCCGCCACTGACGTCGAAGAGTTGGCGACGTTCTTCCGCACCGCGGCGCACAGTGGGTCCCTGGTGCGCTACCTCGAGCCGTTCGCCCACACCGTCGGTGTCATGCAGACCCCGGAGGCCCTGCACCGGGTGGCCTTCGAATGCGTGGAGGACCTGGCCGCCGATTCCGTCGTCTACGCCGAGATCCGCTTTGCGCCCGAACTGCACATCGACCGTGGCCTGTCACTCGATGCGGTCGTCGACGCGGTACTGGCCGGGTTCGCCGACGGCCAGAAGGCGGCCGAGGCGGCCGGCCGGACGATCGTCGTGCGCTGCCTGGTCACCGCGATGCGGCACGCCGCCCGCTCGAGAGAGATCGCCGAGCTCGCCATCCGCTTCCGCGACAAGGGCGTCGTCGGCTTCGACATCGCAGGCGCCGAAGCGGGTTACCCTCCCACGCGACATCTGGACGCCTTCGAATACATGCGGAACAACAACGCCCGCTTCACCATTCATGCGGGAGAGGCGTTCGGACTGCCGTCCATTCAGGAGGCCATCGCGTTCTGCGGCGCCGACCGGCTGGGTCACGGCGTGCGGATCGTCGACGACATCGAGGTCCACTCCGATGACGACGCGACGCTTGGTCGACTGGCTTCGATCTTGCGGGACAAGCGGATTCCGCTGGAGATGTGTCCCAGTTCCAACGTGCAAACCGGGGCCGTCGCCAGCATCGCCGAGCACCCCTTCGCCCTGTTGGCACGGCTCCGGTTCCGGGTGACCGTGAACACCGACAACCGGCTCATGAGCGACACCACGATGAGCCAGGAGATGCTGCGCCTGGTCGAAGCGTTCGGCTACGGCTGGAGCGATCTGGAGCGGTTCACGATCAATGCGATGAAGTCGTCGTTCATCCCATTCCGCGAGCGACTGGCGCTGATCGACGACGTCATCAAGCCGCGCTACGCCGTCCTCGTCGGCTGAACCCACCTCGCGATTTCGGCGCGCTAATCGGGACTCACCCCCGAAAGCCGCGCCGAAATCGCAAGTTAGGCCAGCACTTCGCGCAGCCGGTCGGCGAACGCGCCGGGAGCTCCGATGAAGCCGCCGTGGTCGCCGGGAAATTCGACCGGTGCGGTGCCCAGAAGCTCGCACAGCGCAAGCGACGTCCGGCACGTCAGCAGGTGGCCCGAGTCGGCGCCGAGCCCGATCGCCACCCGAGTCGGCCCGTTCTTCAGCGCATCGATGTCGGGGCGAAACGCAATGGTGTCCCGCATTTCGTGGTCGAAGAAGCGCGTCATGTCGGCGAGTCGCCTGGCCTGCTCGTCGGGGGTCGGCTCGGGTCCTACCGGGGCACCGCCGTCGGCCACGTCGAAGCCTGCGTTCGCCATGAACTTCGCCCATGCGGCGGCGGGCCCGTCGCGGTGGAAGGTCTCGATCATGTCCTCGGTGGCGGCCCGTTGCTGCTCGGCGTCGGGGAGTAGTTCGGTGACCGGTGGCTCGTGCGCGACCAGTGTGCGCACGCGGCCAGGATGCTGGGTGACGAGCGCCAGGCCGGTGACCGCGCCGCCACTGGAACCGAACACGTCGGCCGATTCGGCGTCGAGCGCGTCGAGGATGGCGGCGACGTCGTCGGCGCGCAGATTCGGCGTGGCGTCCTGATCGGGGTCGTCGATGGTGCTGCCCGCCAGCCCACGCGGGTCGTAGGTGACGACGGTGTGGTCGACGGCGAGCGCGTGCGCCAAGGGCGCGAAGTCCGCAGCGGGCATCGGTGAGCCGATGACGAAGAGCAATGGCCCGCTCCCGCGCACTTCGTAGTGCAGTCGGGCGCCGGCAACGTCGAGCGAGTGGGAAACGAGTCCGTCAGTCATGGTCATGTGAACGTAGACCGGAGCACCGACGGAAACTCATCACTCCTGGCGAAGCCGCGATTCGACGAAGGCCTCCAGCTTGTCCCACTGTGCGACGGCCTTGGCGTACGGCGTCGGCGGCTTGCCGACCTTGTCCGGCGACAGCACGTGCGCGACGTACCGGCCCAGCGGCTGGTCGATGTCCAGCGCGTCGTCGACGGTGGTGTCCTCCGCGTAATCGCTGACGTCCCTGAGCAATTCGACGGCCAGTTCCAGCTGATCGCGGTCGACGGCGTCGGGGCCATCGGCGAGGTCATCGGAAATGCCCGTCAGCACGTAGATGTTGTCCTCGATGACCTTGATCCGGAGCGAGCCGTCGGTCGCCGCGGTGCGGATGTCCTCGTACGTGCTGAACCCCGACAGGTCGCTCTCGTGTTCGTCAGCGAGGTAGCGCGCCAGCGTTCGTTCGGAGGTGAACACGCTGATGCGGCCGTTGCGGCCGAGGAAGCGCGGGCTGTCATCGAAGTAGCAGCGCAACGTGTGATAGGTGCCGGAGCCCGTCATCACCCGGATCGGGTCGATGCCGACCTGCACCCAGAAGTCTTCGTGGCTTCCCAGCAGCTGGCCCTCGGCCTCGGCGTCGAGCGCCTCGGACTCCGTGTCGGTGTCGACGACGTCGTCGATGACGAGCTCTTCGTCGGCTGATGCGTCCGGCTCATCGAGCTCCGGGGCGGGCTCGGCCAGTTCGGCCTCTGCCTTCTTGGACGCGGCCGCGTCGACGTCGGGCACGGTGACGACCCCGTCGATGGCGTCGACGACGCCGTCCCAGCTGCGCCCGATCACGGCCTCGATCTCGGTCCAGCGCTTGCGTCCAGGGCGACCCGCGAACGCGTCGATGCCGCCGCCGAGCGAGCCGAGCACGGGGTTGCCGTTGAAGAACTTCGCCACCGCGGTCAGGTCGCACACCGACCCGAGCGCCTGCACGACGGCCAACGCCTTCAGCAGCGTCTCGACCGACTCCTCAGTCGGCTTCTCGGCGACCAGTTCGGGCACGCTGACGAGGTCGTGCTGACGGGCCTCCGGCGGATCGAGCAGATGCGCGTTCGCCTCGGTCAACGCCGCCCACGCGGGGTGGTCGGTGAGGTCGTTGTCCTTGCTGGTCCGGACGAACGCCACCAGATCGGCGACCGATTCGAAGGCGTAGAGGTCCTCATCCTTGCCGAGGAAGCCTTGCCATTCGTCCTCGTCGTCGCGCCAAAGGGGAGCCCACAACGTGTAGAGATCACCCTTGGTCAGCCCGAGCCGTACCGGCACGATGTCTGCAGCCATGCGGCACAGCCTAACGACGCCGTCTGGAGGGCTTGGATGCGGTGGCTCAGGGGCGGGCGAAGTAGCGCTCGCCGTCGGCGGCCGCGCGCCCGAACGCCAGCTTGAGTGCCGGAGCCAGCGGCTTGAACGGCCACCTAAGTGCCGCCTTGGGCTCGAGCGCCACCGTCCACGTGTACCGCGTGGCCGCGCCGTCGGACCCCTCCGGTTCCACGACGTAGTCCTCGGCGAACCGCTGGAAGATGGGCAGGTTCGCCTCGTAGACGGCGAACGAGTAGCGATGCCCGTCGTCCCAGTGGAAGAAGCGTTCACGCACCTTGGCCAGCCCAGGTGCCAGCGCCACTTCCCGGGTGGTGCCGACGCCGAAGGGGCGCGGGCTCAGCCAGTTCAACGCGGTGACGCTGGAACCCCAGGCCGATAGCGACTCGTCGGACACCAGCGACTCCCACACCCGTTCGGGTGGTGCGGCGAATCGCTTCGAGTACCGGAACACGTGCGGTGCCGACGTGAAGAAGTCTTCGTCGACGGGGTCCACCGGATACCAGCGCGTCATGACCAACACCATGCCAAATTCAGGCTGCGGCCAAAAGCCGCGGCACTTATTCCTTCTTGCCGGGCGGCGGCCGGTTCGCGACCACCGGGAACTGACCGGTGTAGCCCTCGCGCTCTTGTGCGACGGCCAGCACTCTCGACCGGACGGCGAACCAGCCGACTACCAGCGCCGGGATGATGAGCACCAACAGCCCAACGGTCCAGGTGCCGATCGGCGGGTCGAGGGCCATCAAGACGAGCACCCCGAAGAGGAACAGCAGCGTGAGGTAGCCGGTCCACGGCGTGCCCCACAGCCGGAACGACGGCCGCTGCAGGATGCCCTTCTTCGACCATCGGTAGAGCTGGATCTGACAGATCACGATGGTGCCCCACGAAGCGATGATGCCGAGTGCGGCGACGTTCAGCACGATCTCGAATGCCTGCGCGGGCACGATGCCGTTGAGCAGCACGCCGAACAGGCCGATCACCGCGGTCAGGCATATGCCGCCGTACGGCACCCCGCGTTTGTTCATCAGCGAGGTGAACTTCGGCGCGCTGCCGTTCATCGCCATCGACCGCAGGATCCGGCCTGTTGAGTACAGGCCGGCGTTGAGGCTCGAGAAGGCGGCCGTCAAGACGACGATGTTCATGATGGTGCCCGCACCCTCGATGCCGATCTTCGAGAAGAAGGTGACGAACGGGCTCTCGCCGGACTTGTACGCCGTGTACGGGAGCAGCAGTCCGAGCAGGAAGACGGAGCCCACGTAGAACAGCGCGATGCGGGCGATGACGGAGTTGATCGCGCGCGGCATGATCTTCTCCGGGTTGGCGGTCTCGCCTGCCGCCGTGCCGACGAGTTCGACGGCGGCGTAGGCGAACACCACGCCAGAGGTGACGATGACCAGCGGGAACAGTCCGGTCGGGAACAGTCCGCCGTGGTCTTGGATCACGCTGAAGCCCGTCGACTGCCCCTGGATCTTGTAACGGCCTGCCAGGAAGATCGTGCCTGCAACCAGGAACGTCACCAGCGCAACGACTTTGATCAGGGCGGCCCAGAACTCGAGTTCGCCGAACACCTTCACCGAGATCATGTTCATCCCGAGCACTAGCGCCAGCGCGATCAACGCGATGAGCCACTGCGGGATCGGTCCGAACGCCTTCCAGAAGTGGAAGTAGGTGGCGATGGCGGTCGAGTCGACGATCGCGGTCATCGCCCAGTTCAGGAAGTACATCCAGCCTGCGACGAAGGCCGCCTTCTCGCCGAGGAACTCACGGGCGTAGGACACGAAGGACCCCGACGATGGTCTGTGCAGAACCAGTTCGCCGAGGGCCCGCAGAATCAGGAAGACGAAGATGCCGCAGAACGCGTACACCAGGAACAAGCCCGGACCCGCGCTGTGCAGCCTGCCGCCAGCACCGAGGAACAACCCGGTGCCGATCGCGCCACCGATCGCGATCATCTGGAGTTGGCGAGGTTTGAGGCCCTTCTCGTAACCCTCGTCTTCGGTCGTGAACGCGGAGTTGTCGTACTCCTCCTGCTTGGGGTCTGCGATCGTTGGGTCGCTCGGCTCCGTGGTCACGAGGGTGCTCCGTCCGAGGGGGTAGTCGGTTTCACTGGCGGCGGTTTGGAGGTGTCGTTGATGTCTCGGAACGTGAACGCGAACCCGAACACCCCAAGGATGGCGGCGATCGCATACCCGAGGATCGACCACCACCCCACATGCAAATACGCGGTGACCGCGACGATGAACATCGCGAGGAACACCATGGACATTCCGATCAACGGAATCTTGGCTGTTAGGTCGATGCGTGCCATGAACGTCACCTCGCGCTGTCGAGGGGCCGCAGCGGCCCCGAATCCGAACCTGAACTTCGCGTGAATCGAGTAGATACCCAGATCCTCAGCAAAAACTCAGAAATCGCAGACTCACAGGGAAGCGCAACATTGACGCAACACGCGGCACGATGACTGCATGCGCGCGGTGGTCTTCGAGGAGTTCGGCGGTCCCATCGACGTCCGGTCGGTCGCCGATCCCACGCCGGCGCCCGACGGTGTCGTCGTCGAGGTGCACGCGACGGGGCTGTGTCACAGCGACTGGCATGCATGGGCCGGGCATGACGACGGGGTGGCATTGCCCCACGTACCTGGTCACGAGTTGGTCGGCCTGGTGGCCTCGGTGGGCGCCGACGTCCGACGCTGGAAGATCGGCGACCGGGTCACCACCCCGTTCGTGTGCGGGTGCGGAAGGTGCGAGTGGTGTCGACTCGGACAGGCGCAGGTATGTCCCGACCAGACCCAGCCCGGCTTCACACACTGGGGTTCGTTCGCCGAATACGTTGCGTTGCACGCGGCCGACACCAACTTGGTAGCCGTCCCCGAAGTCGTCGGCGACGCCGCCGCGGCGGCCCTGGGTTGTCGATTCGCGACGGCGTACCGCGCGCTGCATGCCAGAGCCGGGGTCAGCCGCGGCGAGTGGGTCACGATCGTCGGCGTCGGCGGAGTTGGCTTGAGCGCCGTCCAGATCGCGGTGGCTGCAGACGCCAAAGTGGTTGCGGTTGACCGCAATCCAGCGGCGCTGGCCTTGGCGCGAAGCCTGGGCGCCGAACACACCGTGCTCGCCGACGGTCGCGATGTCGCCGCCGAGGTGCATGAGCTGACCGGTGGCGGCAGCCACGTCGCGGTTGACGCTGTCGGCACGGCGGTCACGTGTGCGGACGCCATCGGATGCCTACGACGCCGCGGCCGTCACGTGCAGGTCGGGCTGCTGCCCAGCGTTGGCGGGCACCCTGCGGTGCCGATGGATCGGGTCATCGCCTGGGAGTTGGACGTGCTCGGCAGCCATGGCATGGCCAGCGTCGACTACCCCGACATGTTGCGGCTCGTCGAGGCGGACACGTTGCGCCCGCAGGCGCTGGTCGAGCGCGTCGTCGGACTGGCCGAAGGGGCCCGGCTGTTGCCGCTTGTCGACACTGCGACTCCGGTCGGCGTTACCGTCATCGACCCGCGAATGTCCTGAAAAGCCCGTCCCCAAGCTTTCTTTGAGAAAGCTCCAAGCCGGTCCACAGATGCTGTGTTCGCCCGCGAAGGCCGAACTCATCGATTAGGGACCCACCGCAATGTCTGTCGCGCTACTCACCAAGCCGGACGTCGGCGATGCCCATCAGGTCAGCGACGCCACGGGTATCGCGCCATGCCTACCGCTGTTGCGGCGAATCCTCAAGCACCCGAGCGTGATGCACTACAACCGGCTCGTCGCGCTGGTGATGACGGTCAACCTCGGATCGGCTGGCTATGGCGTCACGGCCGCGAACTGGTGGACATCGGACGGTGCCGAGTTGGGCGCCATCGCACTAGTGGCGCAGACGAATCTCGCTGCCGCCGTGATCTTTCGGCAGCAGTTCGTGCTCAATGCGTTGGCCTGGCTGGTGACCCGGCCGCCGACGTCCTGGCCGCTGCGGGTGCGGTGGACGCTCGGCAAGTACTACCACTTCGGCGGTTTGCACGTCGGCGCCGCCGTTGCCGGGACGCTGTGGTATCTGACCCTCGTGACGTCGATGATCCGCGACGCCGTCGCCGGTGTCGGTGAGGCGTCGAACGCCCACATGATCCTCGGGGCCACCATCGCCACCACGTTCGCCGTCATGGTGGTGATGGCACTGCCGCGGCTGCGCGCCGCACAGCACGATCGTTTCGAGGTGACCCATCGGTTCTGCGGCTGGGCCGCGCTGGTGCTGGTGTGGATCAACACCATGCTGTTCGTCGACGGAGCTCGCGGCGATCGGTCGTTCGGCTCGGCGCTGTTGGGGGCGCCGGCTTTTTGGCTGGTCGTGGTCAGCGTGGCCTTGGCCGTCTGGCCGTGGCTGCTGCTGCGTCGCGTCCCGGTCAGCTGCGAGCGGCCGTCGTCGCACGCGGTGGTGCTGCGGCTTGATCACGGCGTGACCCCTGCCATCGGCACCACCCGGCCGATCAGCCGTCGGCCGTTCGTGGGTTGGCACCACTTTGCAAACGTGCCAAGTGCTCCGGGCACGACCGGGTACCGCATGTTGGTCTCGCGTGCCGGTGACTGGACCTCTGAGCTCATCGACGCACCGCCGACGCATGTATGGGTGCGTGGTATTCCGACGGTGGGCGTGGCCAACGTGCGCAAGTTGTTCACCAAGGTCGTGCTGGTGGCCACCGGCAGCGGCATTGGGCCCGTGCTGGGCCACTTGCTCGACCCATCCGTTCCGGCTCGGCTGGTCTGGGTGACGAAGAACCCGCGCCTCACCTACGGCGACGCGTTCGTCGACGAGATCGAGGCCGCTCAGCCCGACGCGATGATGTGGGATACCGGTGCGCTTGGCAAGCCCGATGTGCTGGCGCTGGCCCATGCGGCATACGTCGAATCGGGTGCCGAGGCCGTCATCTGCGTCTCCAACCGCACCGTCACCTGGCAGGTGGTGCACGGCCTGGAGCGCTGCGGGATACCGGCGTTCGGCCCGATTTGGGATTCCTGAGCTAGGTGGGTTTCGCGAGTATCGTCTGCATCGCCTGAGTATTTGGGCGACACTGCCCTTGTACCCGAAGGGATCAGGGGGTTCGCCGTGGAGTCGCGCGTCGGTACGGCGTTCGGCAAGTACAACATCATCAGCCTGCTCGGCAAGGGCGGAATGGGTGAGGTGTACGAGGCGTACGACACCGACAAGAACCGAACCGTCGCGCTGAAGATACTCGCCGATGGGTTGTCGAACGACGCCACCTTTCGGAAGCGTTTTCAGCGTGAGTCCCACGCGGCGGCAGTGCTGCAGGAACCACACGTCATTCCCATTCACGATTGGGGCGAGATCGACGGCAGGCTCTACATCGACATGCGCCTGGTGCGCGGGCACACGCTCGATGAACTGATCGCGAAGGGTCCGCTGGAACCGTCCCGGGCGGTGGCCATCATCGGTCAGATCGGTGCTGCGCTGGATGCGTCGCATGCCGAGGGGCTGATGCATCGCGACATCAAGCCGCACAACATCATCGTCACCCAGGCCGATTTCGCCTACCTGGTCGACTTCGGCATCGCCGAAACGAGGGGTGACACCCGGTTGACGACCGCGGGGACTCCGATCGGCACCTTCAATTACATGGCGCCCGAACGGTTCTCCGACAAGGACGCCACCCCTGCGGTCGACGTGTACGCGCTGGCGTGCGTGCTGTACGAAGCGCTGACCGGAGACAGTCCGTTTGCCCGTGACAGTCTCGAGAATCTGGTCGCGGCCCATCTCGTCTCGCCGCCTCCGCAGCCGAGCGTCACCAACGCGCGCGTTCCTGCGACGTTCGACGCGGTCATCGCCCGAGGCATGGCCAAGGACCCCGATGACCGGTACGGAACCGCCGGCGGCCTGGTGCGAGCGGCGCAGCGCGCGGTCGACGGTGGCAATCAGACCCTCGTCATGCCGCTCGGCGCAGCGCCTTCAGATCCCGCGGAGGTGCTGGCGGATAGTTACGTCGGCCGTCAGCGACGGGGTTGGCTGCTGCCGAGCGTGATCGCCGTCGCGGCGGTGCTGATCCTGGGCGGCGTGGTCATCGGACTGCTCGCCCAGCAGAAAGGCGGGCCGACTCCGCTGCCCCCGCAGGTGACCGGGTCCGACCAGACGGCCGACGGCGAGCCGCCGTCTCGCGGCGTTGTCTTGCAGCAACCCAGCCTCGAGGTACGGGCCGAGCCAGTGCGCACCGCCACGGTCATCGGCTTCTTGCCGTATGAAACTGACGTCTTCATCGTCTGCACGACGATCGGGGATGTCGTGGAAGGGCCGGGAGTCGGCGGAGGACCGTCGATATCCACCCCGGTATGGAACAAGGTCCGCACTGCCCTGGACGGCGCCGACCTCGGCTTCGTACCCGATGCGTGGGTGGATACGGGCACGGCCCAACCCCAGGCGCGTACCTGCTAGTGGGGACGATGACATCGTGAATTCGAACCCCGTCGGTTTCGGAGTGCTTGGGCCGCTTGAGCTGACTGCCGGGAGCACACCGGTGCCGTTGGGCTCCCGGAAGCAGCGTGCGGTGCTGGCCATGCTGGTGATCAATCGCAATCGAGTGGTGGACAGTGAAGCGTTGATCGACGCAGTGTGGGGAGCGCGGGCGCCGCAGGAGGCCCGCGCGAGCCTGCACACCTACGTGTCCAACCTGCGCCGGTTGCTGAACGACGCCGGCGTCGACGGGCGCACGGTCCTTGCGGCCGCGCCTCCTGGTTACCGACTTAACGTGCCCGACATCGATTGCGATATAGGCCGATTCATCAGCGAGAAGGCTTCCGGTGTACGCGCGGCGGCGGCCGGTCAGTTCGAACTGGCCAGCAGGCACCTGGCGGCCGCGTTGGCGCAGTGGCGTGGCCGGGTACTCGAGGACCTACCCGACTTCGAGTTCGTCGCGTCCTTCGGCGCCGCGCTCGTCGAGGACGAGGTCAACGTACACACCGCCCATGCGGAAGCCGAAATCGCCTGTGGGCGCGCCAATGCCGTGATCAGTGCGCTCGAGCGCCTCACGGCCGAGCATCCTTATCGCGAGCCGCTGTGGGCGCAACTGATCGTCGCCTACTACCTCGCCGAACGGCAATCCGACGCCCTTGACGCCTACCGCCGTTTGAAGACCGCACTCTCCGAAGACCTCGGCATCGAGCCAGGGCCGACGATCCGAGCCCTGCACGAGCGGGTGCTACGCCAGGAAGTCTTGGACGTAAGACGTGCCGCACTCACCGCCGCCTCGGCCACCGCGAGCGTCCTCGACGGACGGATCACGGCGACCGGCAAGCCCGCCGTGGCGCGCCTGCATGCGGGCTCGGGAGAAGTCCATGCCCTGACGGGGGCGGCCACTCGGGTGGGCCGGCTTGCCGACAATGACATCGTGCTTGACGACGCCGACGTGAGCCGCCACCACGCCGTGGTGAGCGACACGGGCACGAGCTTCGTCATTACCGATTTGCGCTCTGCCAACGGCGTTTACGTACAAGGCCGTCGAATCCGAGGCAGTGTCGCGCTCGCCGACCGTGACCAGATCCGGATATGTCATCACGAGTTCGTCTTCGAGCTCGAGGGCTGAGGCCCCAGGTTCAGCAGCCTCCTAGCCTGCCACCACCCGTTCGAAGAACGTCTCGCAGGCTAGCCGCTGGGTCAGTGCTCAGGCCGTCGGCCGCCAGAACCCCTGAAAGCCCTGCCCCGCATTGGTCGTTCGGATCGGCGACAACTTCACGGGATCACCCGCCTCGATCATCTGACCGTTGCCGACGATCATCGCGACGTGGCCATCCCACACTGCGAGGTCGCCGGGCCGCAGTGCGCCCTGGTTGACCGCGGCGCCGATGTCCTGTTCTTGCGCCAGCCGCGGAAGCTCAAGGCCCGCTTCGTGATACGCCCATTGCGTGAGACCGCTGCAGTCCAGGCTGACTCCCGGTGTAGTACCGCCCCAGTGGTAGGGCACGCCGAGTTGGGTCAGCGCGTGGCGGACCGCACTGGCGGCGACGGCGTTCGGGGCGGTGGCCGTACTGCCGTCGGGCAGCGTGATCGCGACGCCGCTGCCGAACACGCCGGGGTCCGCCGTCGGACGGTCGCCTACGTCCGCGCCGAAACCGAAGTTGGTTGACCCGTGCGACGAGGGGAGTCCACCACCGGCGCCCGAGCCGAGCCCGGAACCCGCACCCGATCCGACGCCGCCAGCGCTACCCCAACCGGCGGATGACGGCGTGGCCGAGGCGGGAAACGTGCTCGCCGGTCCGGCCGCTGCGGTCACGGCGGCCGCGTGCCCGTCGAGCTCGGCCTCGAGTTCCTCGACCACCGCGACGGCCTCGTCGAGGGCGCGACGAGCCTCCGAAACCAACTCCTCTTCGGTGCCCGGTACGTCGAGGTCAGCCTCGAGTGCGGCTGCGCGGGCTTCGAATTCGTCGAGGATCCTCTGCAGTCGTGCCCGCGCCCTTGCGACCGCATCGGCTGCCCCCGTCGTCGTGGCGCGCAGGTCGTCGGCCCGCGACGCAATCGCCGAGACGGCGGCCACCGTCGCACTGCTGAACTCCCGGGCGGCCTCGGCCGCCGGGCCGGTCCACCCGTCACTTGCCGAACCCCAGGCCGAGGCGGCGGCTTCCGACACGGCGGCGAGGTCGTCGCGAATGCCGGCTAGCACCGTCGCGGGATCACCGGCGGGTGACCAGCCCGACCCGACCATTGCCGCGACGTCACGGATCGGTGCCGAGAGCGCCGCCACCAACGCGCTGGGCATGGTCACAACCCCAATCCGGTAAGCGATTGGCCCGCGCGGTGTTCGGTGGCGCCGTAGGCGTCGGCATTCGTCTGCGCGGTGGCGCCCGCGGCGGCCACGCGCTCACCCAACCCAGCGACCAGCCGGGCCTCCCGCGCCACCGCATCACCCAGCGCGGCCAGGAAGCGGGCACCGACCGGTCCAAGCGCGTCGGGGGACAGCGACCCGCCCGCCGACGCGAGCCGTGCGGTGACCGCCGCGAGGTCGGCGGCGTGACGGGTCTGCGCGGCGCCGAAGGCGTGGATGGCGGAGGTATCGGCGAGCATGCGGTTATGACGCGCGCCGGAGCGCTTTGGTTCCATGGACGTCTCCGACGTCGTGGTTCCACTAGGTTTGCCCGCATGGATGTGCGCGTTGTCGATCACCCCCTGGCCGCGGCGCGGCTGACCACACTGCGCGACGAGCGCACAGACAACGCCGCGTTCCGGGCCGCGCTGCGCGATCTCACGCTGATGCTGGTCTACGAGTCCATGCGCGACGCCGCGACCGAATCCGTATCCGTGCGCACTCCGCTGGCCGACACGACGGGTGCCAGATTGGCCAACCCGCCGCTGCTGGTTCCGGTGTTGCGCGCCGGGCTCGGCATGGTCGACCAGGCGCACGCGTTGATCCCGGGCGCGCACGTCGGATTTGTCGGGGTGGCCCGCGATGAGGAAACCGCGCTGCCCAAGCCGTATCTGGAGTCGCTGCCCGACGACCTCAGCGCGCAACCCGTCATGGTGCTGGACCCCATGTTGGCCACCGGCGGTTCGATGGCGTACACCCTGCGATTGCTGTACGCGCGCCACGCCGTCGACGTCACGGCGGTCTGCGTGGTGTGCGCGCCGGAAGGGATCGCCGCACTCGAGCAGGTGGCCCCCGAGTTGCGTCTGTTCACCGCGGCGATCGACGACGGGCTCAACGAGGTCGCCTACATCGTGCCGGGCCTCGGCGATGCGGGTGATCGTCAGTTCGGTCCGCGCTGAGGTGTCGTGGCCGGCAGCCCTCACACCCGCGTGAGCGCCGCCACGACATCCGCTGTCAGGCGCTCGGCTCGAGCCCTCGCCTGGTCGAGTTGTTCGCTCGCCGCGCAGCGAATCTCGGTGTAGTACTTGATCTTCGGCTCGGTGCCGGACGGTCGTACGACCACTCGGATGGACGTGGCCGCGTCGCCGCCGGACAGAACCAAGGCGTCGGTAGCGAATTGCCCCCGTCGCAACGACAGGTCGTCCACCGTGACGTCGAAGCCGGCGAGCCGGGTCGGCGGATCGGCCCGCAGCCCGGCCATGACCGAGGCCTCGGCGGGTCGCGACAGAGCCGAGGTGACGTGCACGCCGTGTCGTTGGGCCAGCCCGTTCAACGCGTCGGGCAGCGTGCGTCCGTCCTGACGCAGGGCGGCGACCAAGTCGCACACGAGCACCGCCGCGCTGATGCCGTCCTTGTCGCGCACCGCGGCCGGGTCGACGCAGTGGCCGATCGCCTCTTCGTAGGCGTAGACCAACGTGGTGCCCGGGAGGCCGGCGTCGGCGCGGGCCAGCCATTTGAACCCGGTCAACGTCTCGACGTGGTGAGCGCCGTGGGCCGCCGCGATGGCCGCCAACATGCGCGACGACACGACGGTGCTGGCCACGACGGTATTCGCCGCCACGTCGACATCAAGTTGGGATAGCACGTAATCGCCGAGTAGCCAACCGGTTTCGTCGCCGGTGAGCATGCGCCAACCCGATGGGGTCGGCACGCCGACGGCGCACCGGTCGGCGTCGGGGTCGAGCGCAATGGCCACCTCGGCGTCCACCTCGGACGCCAGCGCGAGCAACATGTCGGCGGCACCGGCCTCCTCGGGGTTGGGGAACGCGACAGTGGGGAAGTCGGGGTCGGGTGCGAACTGTTCGGCCACGATGTGGGCGTCGGTGATTCCGGCCTCTTGCAGTGCCTGCACGGCTACCTCACCGCCGACGCCATGCATCGGCGTCAGCGCTACGCGGACGTCCCCGGTCGCCCGCCTGACCTCCGCGGCCCGTCTGATGTAGTGGCGGACCAATTCAGTGTCGGTGGGTGCGACCGGCGTGCGTGCGATGTCGGTCGGTGCGTTCGACATCGCTGTCTCGACGTCCCGATCGGTGGGTGGGACGATCTGCATGCCGCCGTCGAAGTAGACCTTGTATCCGTTGTCTTGCGGTGGATTATGCGACGCGGTGAGCTGCACCCCTGCCGCCGCGCGGAGGTGCCGGACGGCGAAGGCCACCACGGGCGTCGGCGTCGGATCGGGTAGTAACACCACCGAGAATCCTTCGGCGGCAAGCACTTCGGCGGTGGCGATGGCGAAGTCATCGGACTGGTGGCGGGCGTCGCGGCCGACGACGACGGTCGAGCCACCGAGGCATCTGTCCTTGAGCACCTTTGCGACTGCCCACGTCGCCCTCGTCACGGTGTCGGTGTTCATGCCTCCGGGACCGTCGCGCATGGGTCCACGAAGGCCGGCGGTGCCGAACGTCAGCGGCGGTTCACTCATGCCGCCCATTGTTGCCCGCGGGGTTCGGCGAGGGCGGGGTTACGCCGCGGTGAGGTCGTCGGCATCGGCGAGTTTGCGCAACACCGGCGCGACGAGCATCAGGAGGTCGAACTCGAGGTCGGTGAGCGAATCGCGCATCGCCGAGCTGAGCCATTCGTCGCGCTCGGCGCGGTCCGTCTCCAGCAGGGCGGTGCCCGCATCCGTCACCTCGATGAGTTGGCGGCGCCGGTCCTCGGCGTCCGGTCTGCGCGTCACCAGGCCGCTCGCTTCGAGGTGGTTGATGCCCTCGGTGAGCGACTGCACGCGCACGTGCATGCGTGTGGCGAGCTCGGCCGGCGTGGTGACGCCTGCTCTGCTGACTTCACCGAGCACCTGCTGCTGGCTGAGCGTGAGGCCGTTGTCGCTGCGGTGGCGGCGGAGTTGGCGGGTCAGGGCCATGATCGACTCACGAAGTTCGGTGGCGTTGGCGGTAAAAGTGCGCATTACCAAGTTATACCTTGGTAGTTATCCAATTAACGCCAGTTTGCGCAGCGAAAGTAACAAGGGCATACTTGTATTAATGATGCGATGGACGTTGCTGGTGGTGATCACCGTCGCCGTGACCGTGCCGCTGACCTTGGTTGGCGTGCCATCGGCCGCGCTGTTCGCGGCGCTGATCGTCGGCATCGCGCTGGCCCTGCTCTCGTTCGCGCCCGCAGGGGTGCCCCGCAAGGCGGGCGTCGCCGCTCAGGGCGTACTGGGCGTCTACATCGGCACGATGGTGCACCGGGACGCGCTTTCGGCGCTGGGCTCCGACTGGCCGATCGTCGTCGCGGTCGCCGTCGCCACCCTGCTGTTGAGCATCGGGGCAGGCGCCCTTCTGGGCCTACATCGCGACGTCAGCCCGCTGACCGGTGCGCTGGCGCTGGTGGCGGGCGGGGCCTCCGGCCTAGTCGCCATCGCACGTGAACTCGGCGGCGACGACCGCGTGGTCGCCGTCGTGCAGTACCTGCGCGTCGCGCTGATCACTGCGTCGATGCCCGTGATCGTCACCCTGGTGTTCCACGCCGAGAAGACGGCGCATGCTGCGCCCGCCACGCAAGGTGGGGCCGCGCCCTGGTATCTCAGCATGCTGATGCTCGTCGGCATCGTGTTGGTCGGCGCGACGGGAGGTCGGCTGATCCGACTGCCCGGCGCAGGCCTACTCGGTCCCATGGCGTTGACCATCGCGTTGCAGCTGACCGGCCTCTCGTTCGGCCTTTCGGTGCCGTTGGCGCTGGTGCAACTCGGCTATGCCGTGATCGGTTGGCAGGCCGGCGTGGCGTTCACCCGCAAGTCCTTTCGGGCGATCGGGCGGGCCCTGCCGATTGCGCTCGGCCTGATCGTCGCGTTGAACGTGGCCACCGCGGGACTCGGGGTGTTGCTGGCGCGCGTGGTGGGCATCAGCCCGCTCGAGGGGTACCTGGCCACCAGTCCAGGCGGCATCTACGCGGTGCTCGCCACTGCGGTCGAAACCGGGACCAACGTCACGTTCATCGTCGCGGCGCAGGTGGTACGGGTGTTGCTCATGCTTTTCGCGGCGCCGCTGATGGCTCGCGGCTTCGTCGCACTCACGCAGCGCCTCGGCAGGCGCAAGGCCTACAGCCGGGCCAGCACCTCGGCGAGCAGGGTGCCCATCCGCGTGGCCGACTGACGGCCCGCCTCGAGCACCTCGACGTGACTGAGCGGCTCGCCCGTCATGCCTGCGGCCAGGTTCGTGACGAGCGAGACACCCATCACGTCGGCGCCCGCCGCCCTGGCCGCAATGGTTTCGTGCACCGTCGACATCCCCACCAGGTCGGCGCCGAGCGTGCGGAGCATCCGGATCTCGGCAGGCGTCTCGTAGTGCGGTCCCGGTAGTCCCGCGTAGACCCCCTCGGCCAGCGTGGGGTCCACTTCGCGGGCGAGCGCGCGCAACCGCGGCGAGTACGCGTCGACCAGGTCGACGAACTGCGCCCCGACCAACGGCGAACGCGCCGTGAGGTTCAGGTGGTCGCTGATGAGCACCGGCTGGCCGACGCCGAAGTCGTCGCGCAATCCGCCCGCCGCGTTGGTCAGCACCACGGTCCCCACGCCCGCGGCGCAGGCCGTGCGGACGGGGTGCACGACGTGGCGCAATTCGTGGCCCTCGTAGGCGTGGATGCGGCCGACCAACACCAGCACCTGCTTGTCGCCGACGGTCAGCACCAACACCTGGCCGCGGTGACCCTCTGCCGTGGGCGGGGTGAAGCCAGGCAGGTCAGCCATCGCGACGACCTGGGTGGGGGTGCCGATTTCGGCGGCGGCCGGCGCCCAGCCGGAGCCAAGTACAACGGCGACGTCGAAGCGTGCGACGCCGGTCCGCGCCAATAGCTCGGCGGCGGCCGCCTCGGCGACGGTTTGCGGGTCGGTCACAACGAGGCAGCCTAGCGCCGACGCCACGTTCACAGCCGCAGTGAGATACTTCGAAGATGCCCGCAGCAACCGCGTCCGTCACCGTCGAGGATGCGGTGACACGCAGACGCGGAGAGCTGATCGAGTTGTCGCACTCGATCCACGCCGAGCCCGAGCTGGCGTTCAACGAACATCGCAGCTGCGCCAAGACCCAGGCTCTCGTCGCCGAGCGCGGCTTCGAGATTGCAGCGGCCCCCGGTGGTTTGGCTACCGCGTTTCGCGCGACCTTCGGCAGTGGATCGCTCGTCGTCGGCATCTGCGCCGAGTACGACGCGCTGCCCGGCATCGGACACGCCTGCGGGCACAACATCATTGCGGCCTCCGCGGTGGGGACCGCGCTGGCCCTTGCGGACGTGGCCGACGAGCTCGATCTCACCGTGGTGTTGCTCGGCACCCCCGCCGAGGAGGCGGGCGGCGGCAAGGTATTGCTACTCGAGGCGGGCGCCTTCGACGACGTCGCGGCCACCGTCATGCTGCACGCAGGTCCGCTCGACATCGCCAGGGCCCGATCCTTGGCGCTGTCGCAGGTGGCGGTGACCTACGTCGGACGCGAGGCGCATGCCGCGGTCGCTCCGTACCTCGGGTTGAACGCCGTCGACGCGATCACCGTCGCGCAGGTGGCCATTGGCCTACTGCGCCAACAGTTGGAACCCGGGCAGATGATGCACGGGATCGTCACCGACGGAGGGCAGGCCACCAACATCATCCCCGGACGCGCCGAGTTGGAGTACACGATGCGGGCCAACGACGCCGGGTCGCTTGCCACGTTGGAGGGTCGGATGACCGACTGCTTCCTCGCGGGCGCCATCGCGACGGGTTGCGACTACACGGTCGCCGAGACCGAGCCCGCGTACCACGAACTGACGCCAGATACGTGGCTGGCCAACACCTTTCGCGAGGAGATGGTGCGGCTCGGCCGGACGCCCGTCGGGACCGACGTCGAGGCGCTGCTTCCGTTGGGCAGTACCGACATGGGCAACGTCACGCAGGTGATGCCTGGCATCCATCCGATCGTGGGAATCGACGCAGGAGGCGCGTCGGTCCACCAGCCGGGCTTCGCCGCGGCCGCCGCCGGGCCCAGTGCCGACAAGGCCGTCATCGAGGGCGCCATCATGCTGGCCCGCACGGTGGTCAGCCTGGCCCAGACGCCCGCCGAGCGCGATCGCGTGCTGGACCTACACGCCCGAAGGAAGGCGTCATGAGCCTGCAGGACTACACCGAGGCCTGGCTGGCCAGTCACCATGACGACCTGGTGGCCTGGCGCAGGCACATCCACGCCCACCCGGAACTTGGACGGCAGGAGTTCGCGACCACCCAGTTCGTCGCGATGCACCTGGCCGATGCCGGGCTCAATCCGAAGGTGCTGCCGGGAGGCACGGGTCTGACGTGCGACTTCGGCCCCGAGGACGGCCCGAGGGTGGCGTTGCGTGCCGACATGGACGCGCTGCCGATGGCAGAGCGCACCGGAGCGTCGTACGCGTCACTGGTCCCGAACGTGGCCCACGCGTGTGGTCACGACGGCCATACCGCGGTGCTGCTCGGGGCCGCGTTGGCGCTGGCCTCGGTGCCCGAGCTACCCGTCGGTGTCCGGCTCATCTTCCAGGCCGCCGAGGAACTGATGCCAGGCGGCGCCATCGACGCCGTCGCTGCCGGTGCGTTGACCGGGGTGTCCCGGATCTTCGCGCTGCACTGCGACCCGCGGCTGGCCGTCGGCAACATTGCCACGAAGGCAGGCCCGATCACTTCGGCGGCCGACCAGGTCGAGATCACCGTGCACTCGCCCGGCGGGCACACGTCGCGACCGCACCTCACCGGCGACCTGGTCTACGCGCTGGGCACCTTGATCACCGGGGTGCCGGGAATCCTTTCGCGGCGGGTCGACCCGCGCAACAGCACCGTGATGGTGTGGGGTGCGGTCAACGCCGGGGTGGCCGCCAACGCCATCCCACAGACCGGCACGCTCGCAGGCACCATCCGCACCGCCAGCCGCGAAGCGTGGGTGGCGATGGAAGACCTTGTCCGCGAGATAGTTTCGTCACTGTTGGCATCGTTGAACGTGGAATACAGCGTGCAGTACCGCCGTGGCGTTCCTCCGGTGGTCAACGACGAGCTCTCCACGCGCATGCTCATCCACGCCATCGAGGCGATTGGTGCCGACGTGCTCTCCGATACCTATCAGTCCGGCGGCGGTGAGGACTTCTCCTGGTACCTCGAAGAGGTCCCGGGAGCGATGGCGCGGCTGGGCGTGTGGTCCGGTCAAGGCCCGCAGCTGGATCTGCATCAACCCACGTTCGACCTCGACGAGCGGGCGTTGGCGGTGGGGGTTCGGGTACTGGTCAACATCGTCGCGCAATCGGCCGGGCTCTGAGCCGATGCCGGTGGGTAACCGACGCTAGGTGCCCGGCCCGACGTTGCTGGCCGGCCTGGTCCGGATATCGTGCACGTAATCTGCTGGGGCACCGGCGATTTCGGCGGCGTCGGCCATCACGCCAAGGTAGCGGGCCGACGGAATCCCGCCCTCCCACGCGTCGATGACGTAGAGCCAGGCGAGCACCGGCTCGGTATCGGTGTCAGATGACTCGCGGTGCACCCGGCATCTGATCTTCGTGTGGATGCCGAGCTCCGAACCCTCCCAGCGGTCGAGGTTGGCCTCGTCCTCCTTGGTCATGTCGTAGAGCACGACGAACACCTTGGAGGCCGGATCCTCGACCAGGGTGGCCAGCGCGCCCTCCCAGCCGATGTCCTCGCCACCGAACGTCAACCGCCAGCCGTGGATCCACCCCGTGCCCGCCATCGGTGAATGGGGTGCACGCTGCAACATCTGCTCCGGATGCATGTTCGATCCATAGGCGGCGTAGATCGGCACGGAGGCAAGCCTAGAGGTTCACCAGGTAACGGGACGGGCAACCGACGGGTTAGGTCGGTCACCTGCGAAGCGACGGGGGAAGAAGCCGACAGCTAAGTTATTACCGTGGTTACGCGCATCGTCATCATCGGTGGCGGTCCTGCAGGTTACGAGGCTGCGCTGGTCGCGGCGGGTCGTGGCCCGGACGTCGCACAGGTCACGGTCGTCGACTCCGACGGCATCGGCGGTGCCTGCGTGTTGTTCGACTGCGTGCCGTCCAAGACCTTCATCGCGTCGACCGGTGTCCGGACCGAACTGCGACGTGCCAACGGGCTTGGATTCGACATCGCCATCGAGGACGCCAAGATCTCGCTGCCGCAGATTCACAATCGCGTGAAGACACTGGCCAGGTCGCAGTCCGCCGACATCGGAAGCCAGCTTCTTCGCGACGGCGTCAGCGTCGTCAACGGCCGCGCCGAACTGGTCGATGACATCACCGGGATGGCCCACCACCGGGTGAAGGTCACCACGTCGGACGGCAAGATCGGAGTGCTCAAGGCCGACGTGGTGTTGATCGCCACCGGGGCGCGCCCGCGGGTGCTTCCGAATGCGGCGCCCGACGGCGAGCGGATCCTCAACTGGCGCCAGCTGTACGACCTGACCGAACTTCCCGAGCATCTCGTCATCGTCGGTTCGGGTGTGACGGGTGCGGAGTTCTGCAGTGCCTACACCGAGCTTGGCGTCAAGGTCACGGTGGTGGCCAGCCGCGACCAGATCCTGCCCCACGAGGACTCCGACGCCGCCGCGGTGCTGGAGGAGGCGTTCGCCGAACGCGGCGTGAAGCTGGTCAAGAACGCGCGCGCCGACACGGTCACGCGTACCCCGAACGGTGTCGTGGTCGCGATGGCCGACGGCCGACGCGTCGAGGGCAGCCACGCGCTGATGACCGTCGGCTCGGTCCCCAACACCGAAGGGCTCGGCCTCGAAAAGGTGGGCATCGAGCTCAGCGCGGGTAACTACCTTTCCGTGGACCGCGTTTCGCGGACGTCGGCGGCGGGCATTTACGCCGCAGGCGACTGCACGGGGCTGTTGCCGCTGGCGTCGGTGGCCGCCATGCAGGGCCGCATCGCGATGTACCACGCGCTCGGTGAAGGGGTGTCACCGATCCGGCTGCGCACCGTGGCGGCTGCGGTGTTCACCCGCCCGGAGATCGCCGCCGTCGGTGTACCGCAGACCGCCATCGACAACGGAACCGTGCCTGCCCGCACGCTGATGTTGCCGTTGACCACCAACGCCCGCGCCAAGATGTCGCTGCTGCGCCGAGGCTTCGTCAAGATCTTCTGCCGCCCGGCGACCGGTGTCGTCATCGGCGGTGTCGTCGTCGCGCCCATCGCGTCGGAGTTGATCTTGCCGATCGCGCTGGCGGTGCAGAACCGGATATCCGTGACGGACCTCGCGCAGACGCTCTCGGTGTACCCGTCGCTGTCGGGCTCGACCGTCGAAGCTGCGCGGCGGCTCATGGCCCACGACGACCTCGATTGACGCCGATTTGTGGAGTTTCAGCGGCGGTGCGCGCCTGCCAAACTCCACAAATCGCGTCGGGTACGTACGCTGAGTGCCGTACTGACGAGTAACTAGAGGAGTCCCCGCAGTGAGCGACCCGATCCCCGGTCCGGGCAACGGGCAGACCCTGCTCGGCCCCGAATCGCGTGCGCAGGCCTGGGAACGCCTCGGTAGCGAGCAGTTCGACGTCGTGGTGATCGGCGGCGGCGTCGTCGGCGCCGGGGCTGCGCTCGACGCAGCGACGCGCGGGTTGAAGGTGGCCCTCGTCGAGGCCCGCGACTTCGCATCCGGCACTTCGAGCCGCTCCTCGAAGATGTTCCACGGCGGGCTGCGCTACCTCGAGCAGCTGGAGTTCGGCCTGGTGCGCGAGGCGCTGCACGAACGCGAACTGTCGTTGACGACGCTGGCGCCCCACCTCGTCAAGCCGTTGCCGTTCCTGTTCCCGCTGACCAAGCGACTGTGGGAACGGCCGTACGTGGCAGCGGGCATCTTCCTCTACGACCAGCTCGGCGGCGCGAAATCCGTTCCCGCACAGAAGCATTTGCTCAAGGCAGGCGCGCTTCGGCTGGCTCCTGGGCTCAAGCGCAGCTCGCTGATCGGCGGGATTCGCTACTACGACACCGTCGTCGACGACGCGCGGCACACCATGACGGTGGCCCGCACCGCGGCGCACTACGGCGCGGTGGTACGGACGTCGACCCAGGTGGTGGCGCTGCTTCGCGAGGGCGACCGAGTCACCGGTGTGCGCGTCCGCGATTCCGAGGACGGTGCCGTCACCGACGTCCACGGCCACGTCGTGGTCAACGCGACCGGGGTGTGGACCGACGAGATTCAGGCGCTGTCCAAGCAACGCGGCCGATTCCGGGTGCGCGCATCCAAGGGCGTGCACATCGTGGTACCGCGCGACCGCGTCGTCAGCGAGGTGGCCATCATCCTGCGCACCGAGCACTCGGTGCTGTTCGTGATCCCGTGGGGCACGCACTGGATCATCGGCACCACCGACACCGACTGGAACCTCGACCTGGCCCACCCGGCGGCCACCAAGGCCGACATCGACTACATCCTCAACACCGTCAACACCGTGCTCGCCACCCCGCTGACCCACGACGACATCGACGGCGTCTACGCGGGACTGCGCCCGCTGCTGGCCGGGGAGAGCGAAGAGACCTCGAAGCTGTCGCGCGAGCACGCCGTCGCGGTGCCTGCACCGGGGCTCGTCGCGATCGCCGGCGGAAAGTACACCACCTACCGCGTCATGGGCGCCGACGCGATCGACGCCGCCAGCGAGTTCGTTCCGACCCGGGTGGCACCGTCGATCACCGAGAAAGTGCCGCTGATGGGCGCCGACGGCTACTTCGCGCTGATCAATCAGACCGAGCACGTCGGCGCGCACTACGGGCTTCATCCGTACCGGGTGCGGCACCTGTTGGACCGGTACGGATCGCTGATCGGCGAAGTGCTCGACATGGCCACCGACAAACCCGAACTGCTGACCCCGCTGACCGACGCGCCGGTCTACCTGAAGGTCGAGGCGTACTACGCCGCGGCGGCCGAGGGCGCGCTGCACCTTGAGGACATCCTGGCGCGCCGGATGCGCATCGCCATCGAATACCCGCACCGCGGCGTCGACTGCGCGCGTGAGGTCGCCGAGGTCGTCGCGCCCGTGCTGGGCTGGAGCGCCGAGGACATCGACCGCGAAGTCGCCACCTACTTGGCTCGCGTCGAAGCCGAGGTGCTGTCGCAGACTCAACCCGACGACGAGTCCGCCGACGCGTTACGCGCCGCGGCGCCCGAGGCGCGCGCGGAGATCCTCGAGCCGGTGCCCTTGACGTGAGGCGCGCCCGCCAAGCGCCGCTACCGGACCGCGATGGAATCGGGCCGGCGCGGGTGCGGTTGCGTGGTTCGGCGGGCAGGAGCGGGGCGACGCGGGGCGAGCTCGTGCGAGTCGTCGCTGAGCTCACCGAGCGGTTCGGTCCCACAGCTGCGGCGAAAGTACTTGCCGGAGAAGTAGTCTGCGCCGACGGAACCGCCGTGACCGAGGCCACCGTGCTACCCCGCGACGCGTACGTCTACCTCTACCGCGAACTTCCGATCGAAGCCGTCGTGCCCTTTGAGATCCCAGTCCTTTACCGCGACGACGACATCGTGGTGGTGGACAAGCCGCACTTCCTGGCCACTATGCCGCGCGGTGGTCACGTCGCGCAGACCGCCTTGGTACGACTGCGGCGCGAGCTCGAGCTGCCGGAGCTCAGCCCCGCTCACCGCCTGGACCGGCTGACCGCGGGCGTGCTGCTGTTCACTGCCCGCCGCGAGGTGCGCGGTGCGTATCAGACGATGTTCGCCCGCGGCGAGGTCTCGAAGACCTACCTGGCCCGAGCGGGAGTCTCGCCATTGGAGTTTCCGTTGACGCTGCGGAGCCGGATCACCAAGCAGCGCAGCCGTTTACAGGCCTTCGAGGAACCTGGCGAGCCGAATGCGGAGACGGTGGTGGAATACCTTGGTGACGGCGTCTACCGCCTGACGCCGAAGACCGGGCGCACCCATCAGTTGCGGGTGCACATGGCGTCGCTGGGCTTGCCCATCGTCAACGATTCGTTGTACCCGAACGTGATTGACGTGGCACCTGACGATTTCTCCATGCCCTTGCAGCTGCTCGCCCAGACGCTGGCCTTCGACGACCCGCTCCGCGGCGGCCGCCGAGAGTTCGTCAGCGCGCGCACGCTGGGGCGTACGGTGGCCGAATGACCGATCCCGTTGACACGCGACCGACCCAGTTGGCCGCCTTGAAGGCATTGGCCGCTGATGCCCCGGTGGTGATGGTCAACCTGCTGAAGTTCAATGAGGGCGGCGGACGCGAGCGCTACCTGCAGTATGGCCGCGAGGTCGCGCCACACCTGGCGCGCGTGGGCGCAGAAGTCCGTTACAGCGGCACCGCGCCGGTCAACCTTATCGGCGACGGTGAGCGTCCGTGGTGGGACGCGATCCTGGTCGTCGAGTACCCCACCCCATCCGCATTCGTCGACATGGTCAAAGACCCTGGCTACCAACGGATTCACGAACATCGGGCGGCCGCGCTCGAACGGGGCGACCTGATCGCCACGTCGACGTGGACGATGGCCGACTAGCTCGTGTTTCTGATCACGGGGGCAGGCGGCGGGGTCGGCAGCGTGAGCCGCTCCGTCGTCGAAGAACTGCGCGCTGACGGCCAGCCGGTGCGCGCCATGGTGCGTCGCGAGGACGAGCGGGCCGGCCGGCTGCGTGACCTCGGCGCCGAGGTGGTCGTGGCTGACCTGACTTCACCACTGGACGTCGCCAACGCCGTGCGCGGCGTCACCCGGATGTTCTTCAACATGAGCGTGTCGGCTGAGTACCTGGAGGCGGCATCGGTGGTCGCCGCCGTCGGCCATGAACTCGGCGGGTTGGAGGTGCTCGTGAACATGTCGCAGATGACCGTCTCGCAGATGACGCTTACCAGCACCGAGGAGTCCCGCCACCAACGCTGGCACTGGCTGGCCGAGCACATCTTGACCTGGTCGGGCGTGCCCGTGATCCACGTCCGCCCGACCGCCTTCCTCGACAATCCGCTGTTCACCGTGCTCGGGGCGCGCTCGGTCCGTGAGCGTGGGGTGCTGGCGTTGCCGTTCGGCGCCGGGCGCACCTCGCCGATCGCGGCCACCGACGTGGCTCACGTCGTCGCCGCGTTGTTGCGCGAACCGGACGGCCGGATCGGGCACGTATACGAGTTGACGGGGCCGCAGGTGCTGGACACCGCCGGGCTCGCCGAACAGTTCGGTCGGGCGCTGGGCAGGCCGATCGTCGCCGAGGACATGCCGGCCGATGGCTTGGGTGATCAACTGGTGGCCGCCGGCCTGCCCGATCATGTGGCACAACACATCTCGACGATGGCGCGGCTCCACCGGGAGGACCGCTACAACCGAGCCACCGACGACGTCGAGCAGATATTGGGGCGGCCTGCGCTGTCCGTCGAGCAGTACGTGGCAGCGCACCGGGAGCTCTACTCCTAGCGCGTCAATCCGAAGATTTCGGCCGCCAGGAACGGCACGGGGGAGAGCGCGGCGATGAACGCGCTTCTGGTGCCGACGAGCGGCTTGCTGCGCAGCCCGAGCGCGAAGTCCGCGCCGTCGCTGAGCAGTCCAGCGGTGGCCCACCGTCGGAGCTCGTTTTGGCCGCCGCCCGCCCACGCGTGGCACGCGCCGGAGCCGAGTACCACGTCGCGGATGCCGATGGTCTTCATCAGCAGTGTCTCCGTACCCGAACCGGCCCGGAAGAATCGGCCCGGCGCAAGGAGCATCGCGGCGCCAACGCCGACTCGGGCCACTGCGACCGCAGCCAGTATCGGGCTCGCCCGTGGGGTCTCGCGCTTCATGGAGGAACCCTAGCGCCGTGGCGAATCGCAGCGTGTTGTACTGACGACGTGGACCGCACCTCGTTCGACCGACTCTTCGACATGACCGATCGCACCGTCGTCGTCACGGGCGGCACCCGCGGCATCGGACGTGCGCTCGCAGAGGGCTTCGTGCTCGCCGGCGCGCGAGTCGTGGTGGCCAGCAGGAAGGCCGATGCGTGCGAGGAGGCCGCCAAGCACCTGCGGGGCCTCGGCGGCCAGGCCATCGGCGTGGCGGCCCACGCAGGCAGTCTCGAGGACCTCGACGTGCTCGTCGATCGCGCGGTGGCCGAGTTCGGCGGCATCGACGTGGTGGTCAACAATGCGGCCAATGCGTTGGCGCAGCCGCTGGGGGAGATCACCCCCGACGCCATGAACAAGTCGTATGAGGTGAACCTGCGCGGTCCGGTGTTCCTCGTCCAGAAGGCCCTGCCGCACCTCAAGGCGAGTTCCGCTGCGGCGGTCCTGAACGTCGTGTCGGTCGGGGCGTTCAACTTCTCGGGGGACATGTCGATCTACTCGTCGAACAAGGCCGCGTTGATGTCGTACACGCGGTCGATGGCTGCGGCTTTCGTGCGCGACGGCATTCGGGTCAATGCGCTCGCGCCCGGACCTGTCGACACCGACATGATGCGCAACAACCCGCCGGAGGCCATCAAGGGCATGATGGGCGGCACGCTGATGAAGCGGTTGGCCACTCCCGACGAGATGGTGGGTGCCGCACTGCTGTTGTGTTCGGGCGCAGGCAGTTACATTACGGGCACCGTCGTGATCGTCGACGGTGGCGGTACGCCCCGTTAGTCACAGCGTTGATGTGGTGGCGCGAATTTCGGCGTGGCCTGACGTGACGTCTCCGCTTCTTGGTCAGCCGACGCGGGCGTCGTACGTCGCGCGATTGGCGAGCACGTCGTCCATGTGCATTTCGGCCCAGGCCTTGAGGGCGCGCATCATTTCGTGCAGTGAGAGACCGAGGTCGGTCAGCTCGTAGGAGACCGTGACGGGAACGGTCGGCACCACGGTGCGCGTGATGAGACCGTCACGTTCCAGGGAGCGCAACGTCTGAGTGAGCATCTTCTGGCTGACGCCGACCAACAGGCGGGACAGCTCTGAGTAGCGCATGGGTCGTGGCTCACCGGCGCAGTCGGGGCTGAACCGATGCGAGCCGACGCCGCTGCCCAGCGCGGTCAGGACCAGCGCGACCCATTTGTTGGAGAGCCGGTCGAGCAACGTGCGGCTGGGGCATGCCGCCAGGAAAGCGTCATATTCGGCCTTGGTTTGTGCCCTCTTGCGGGCCGCAGTTTCTGTTGCCATCGAACCGCTCACTCTCAACTCGTGAGTGCCTTACGCACTCCGAAGTGCGTACTTCCCATCGGAAAGTTACCTACCCATACTGGTGCAAGGCCCCGTCAGGAACCACCGCACTCACCACGAAAGACACAGGCATGAGCAAATTCTTCACTACACATCCCGGCGGCACCTGGGTGCTCGGCGACCTGATCGTCACCCGGTTCGGTTACGGTGCAATGCAACTCGCCGGCCCAGGGGTCATGGGGCCACCTGCCGACCACGACGGCGCACTCGCCGTCCTCCGCGAGGTCATCGACCTAGGAATCACCCATGTCGACACCGCCGTCGCCTATGGGCCGCGCGTCACCAACGAGCTGATCCGTGAAGCGTTGCACCCGTACCCCGAATCGCTGCACATCGTTACCAAGGTCGGCGCGACCCGCGACCAGCAGGGCGGCTGGCCCCCGGCCCGACAACCCGATGAGCTGCGCCGTTCGGTCGACGAGAATCTCGAAACCCTCGGCCTCGACGTGCTCGACCTGGTGAACCTGCGGCTCGGCAACGCCGAAGGCCCCCAACCCGGCTCGCTCGCTGAGCCCTTCGAAACGCTCGTCGAACTCCAGCAGCAGGGCCTGATCCGGCACCTCGGCGTGAGCAACGCGACGGCCGAACAGGTTGCCGAGGCGCAGGCGATTGCGCCGATCGTGTGCGTGCAGAACATGTACAACCTCGCCTACCGCCAAGACGACGACCTGATCGACTCGCTCGCCGCAGCGGGCATCGCCTTCGTGCCGTTCTTCCCGCTCGGCGGCTTCAGCCCGTTGCAGTCCTCGGCGCTCTCGACCGTAGCCGCCAGGTTGGTGGCGACGCCGATGTCGGTCGCCCTCGCCTGGCTGCTTCAGCGGTCGCCGAACATCCTGCTGATTCCCGGCACCTCATCGACGGCGCACCTGCGCGAAAACGTTGCGGGCGCGGGGCTCTCGTTCTCCGACGATGACCTCGCCGCGCTGGACAAGATCGGCCAGTAGCCATGAAACTCGTCATCCGAACGGTCGGCACCGGATCCCGCACAGCCGCCCTCGTCCACGGCGCCATGATGAGCGGGGAGGTCTGGCGCGATATGGCGGCGGTGCTGCTCGAGCGCTACGACCTGACCCTGCTGCTCGTTGATCAGCGCGGTCACGGCGACAGCCCGCGATCCGATCGCTACACACCTGCCGACTTCGCGGCCGACCTCGTCGAAAACTTGCCTCCGGATCTCGACTTCCTGATCGGGCAGTCGCTGGGCGGGCTGTCGGGCGCGATGGCGTCCGCCGCCCTTCGCCCGAAGCGGTTCATCGGCCTTGACCCCGCATTCGCGGTGACCGGGCGCATGGCCTTCGCCCTACGCAACATCGCGCCGTACATGCCTCGGTTCCCAGATTGGCTGCTGCACGCCTTCGACATTCCATCGCCGGGAAGCGCGCCCGACACCTTGGCGCGTCTCCGGGCGATGTGGGCGAAGTGGGACCCGGCGATGATGCACCCGCTCGTCGACTCGGGCAAGCGCGATCCATATGTCGTCGCGCCGCCCGCCGTGCCGTCCACACTGTTGCTTGCCGATAACAGCTTCGCCGTCCTGCCCCGCGCCGCCGACGCACTGCGCGAGCTCGGCTGGGATGTGCGGGTCAAGCCCGGCGCCGTCCACGACCTACACGTGCAGGATCCGCGTGGCGTCGTTGATCTGCTGGCCGACGTGCTCGCCCGCGTCGAGCAGTCCTGACGCGTACGGCTCAAACGGTGGATACAGGCCCCGCTAGGCCTTCTCCCGATTCACGAAGGCGGCCGCGGCCTCGCGCATTTCGCCGCTGGTAGACGCCAGGATCTGACTACGGTTCTCGACGTGCAGCGCCGCCTCGATGCCCGACGCCTCGAGATTCGCCCACAGCACCTGCTTGGTGGACTCCACCCCGAATTGTCCATAGCCGCAGAGTGTGTCGGCGATCGCCAGCGCGTCCTCGACCACGGAGCCAGTCGAAAGCCGGGACACCAGGCCGATTCGCAATGCCTCGTCCGCTTTGACCGTGCGCGCGGTGAGGATGAGGTCGAACGCCTGGCCCGAGCCGACGACGCGCGGCAGCGTGTAGCTGACCCCGATGTCGCAGCCGCCGAGGCCGAGCTTGATGAACTGGGTGCAGAACCGGGCTTCGGGCGCAGCGATCCGGATGTCGGACGCCAGCGCGAGCGCGAAGCCTCCGCCGTACGCGGGCCCGTTGACGGCGGAGATGACGGGCTGCCGCAACCGGATCAGCTTGGTGGTGAGGTCGGCGATGCGCTCCTGCCAGCGCATGCCTGCGCGAGGCATGCCCAGCGTCGACGCGTCGATTGGCGACGGTGCGGTCAAGTCGAGGCCTGAGCAGAATCCGCGGCCGGCTCCGGTGAGCACGACGACGCGGCACTCGTCGTCGCGGTCGAGGTCGTCCAACGTGTGGTGCAGGTCCTCGACGAGCTCGTGGTTCAACGCGTTGAGCTTCTCCGGCCGGTTCAGCGTGACGAGCGTGACGTCGGGACGCGGGCGGGTGAGTTCGAGATGTGACATGAAGACAACCTATTGGTCGTTCAGTCGGTACTGTGCCAACCCGCCATCCCGACGACGATCATCCGCAGCTGCTTGACTGCGATGCGTCGGATCTCTTCGATTGCCGAAGCGTCCACTGAATCTTCTATGGCCTCGGCGATCGAGATCATGGCGTTGACGATCAGCGTGGCCAAGATGTTGAGGTCTTCGGCGCTCCAGGTGTTCAGGCCGGGGAAACGGGCCAGGTCGATGGCCAGTTCGGACGTGATGAGTCGGATCTCCGTGCGGATGGCGTAGCGCAGCACGGTCACGCCGCTGTTGCGTTCGCGGCCGATGAAACGCCAGTGTTCGCGCCGCTCGTTGACGCCGGCGACCAAGATGTCGACCGACGACTCGATAAACCGCTTGGGGTCGAGCTTGCCCGCGCGGGCGCCGCGCAGCATGTCGCGCAACGCCCGGAACGACTCGTCGATGAGCACCAGGCCGAGGGCATCCATCGACTCGAAGTGCCGGTAGAACGCCGCAGGCACGATGCCGGCCTCGCGAGTGACTTCGCGGAGGCTGAGCGCGCTGAAGCTGCGCTCTTCGAGTAGCCGTAGCGCGGCGGCCACGATCGCGCGCCGCGTCGCCGCCTTGCGTTCCTCCCTAGACAGCGTGTCCCGGGAGCGCGAACTCCCCGAACGTTCGGATCGCGACGTTCGTGAACTAGGCGTACGACTGTTCACTTTGTGAAAGCTATCACAACCAGGCCAGAAACCATTGACGGATCAGTGTCCGCAGGCGCACGGTGTACACATGTTCACCCAAACTTTGAAGCCGCGCCTCCGGGATCGAGTGCTGCGCTCAGCCCTGGTAGACCTACTGACCGGACCGCACGGCGTTGACCGATACACCGAGCTTGTCGAGCCGACCTGGACCATCGGCGACGCCCGCGCCAAGGTCGTCGCGGTCCGCCGCGACACCCCACGCAGCGTCACGTTGACGCTGGAACCGAACGCCGTGTTCACCGCAGGCACACCACTGCGGGCCGGGCAGCACGTCGTCCTCACCGTCGAGGTCGACGGCCGCCGCCAGACGCGGTGCTATTCGCCCGCCAATGCCGAGGGCGACCGGTTCATCGAACTGACCATCGGCGTCCACCAGGACGGACTGGTCTCCAACCACCTGTACCGCAATGCGCAGCCGGGAATGGTCGTCGGTCTGACGGTCGGCGGCGGGGAGTTCGTGCTCCCCACCGAGCGGCCCCGACGCATCCTCCTCGTCTCCGGCGGCAGCGGCATCACCCCGGTGATGTCGATGCTTCGCACCATGAGGGCTGAGGGTTCCGACCGTGAGGTCGCCTTCGTCCACTACGCCCGCACCCCGCAGGATGCGTGCTACCGCGACGAGCTCGCCGCCATGCCCAGCGTCAAGGTGCTGCACGGCTACACCCGCGACGGCATCGGCGAGCTCAGCGGCAAGTTTGACGCCGACCACCTCGCCGCGGCGATGCCCGAACCCGACGCCGTGTTCGTCTGCGGGCCGCCCGCACTCGTCGACGCCGTACGCGCCCACTGTGCAGACGCCCAGTCGGAGAGCTTCGTCCCGCCCGTCTACGAGGTGCCTGCCGAGGCATCGGGCGGCACGGTGTCGTTCGCCGAGAGTGGCGTCGCCGTCACCGACGACGGACGCTCGCTGCTCGAGCAGGCCGAGGCCGCCGGGCTGACACCGGCGAGCGGATGCCGCATGGGCATCTGCCACACCTGCACCCGCCGCAAGACCAGCGGCGCGGTCAAGAACCTGATCACCGGCGCCGTGTCGACAGCCGACGGCGAGGACGTGCAGATCTGCGTCACCGCCCCGGTCGGCGACGTCGCCCTCGCGCTCTAACCGATCCAACCGAGAAGGAGTCCAACATGACCACCATGCTCGAACGCCCCGCCGAAGTCATCAAAACCGAACCCAAGCCCGTCGGCCAGACCATCACCAAAAAGGTCGGCGACGTGACCGTCACGATGACGCCGGAAATGGCCGACGAATTCGGCCGCGAACTCGACGCGATCCGCGAGCGGGTCTTCGCCGACCTCGGCGAGCGCGATGCCACCTACATCCGCCGCGTCATCAAGGCGCAGCGCGGCCTCGAGATGGGCGGCCGGGCATTGCTGTTCGCAGGCATCTTCCCGCCCGCCTGGCTCGCTGGTACGGCCATGCTCGCCGCGTCGAAGATTCTCGACAACATGGAGATCGGCCATAACGTCATGCACGGCCAGTACGACTGGATGGGCGACCCCGCGCTGACGGGACGCAACTTCGAGTGGGACTCGGCGTGCCCCAGCGACCAGTGGCGGCACTCGCACAACTACATGCACCACACCTACACCAACATCGTCGACATGGACCGTGACATCGGCTACGGCATCCTGCGCATGAGCGAGGACCAGAAGTGGGGCCCGTACTACCGCGGCAACCTGGTCTACGCCTTCCTGCTGATGGTGCTGTTCCAGTACGGCGTCGCGTTGCACGAACTCGAGACCGAGCGCATCCGCTCCGGTGAGATCTCGATCGCCGACAAGCGCGAGATCCTCGCGGGCATCTGGAAGAAGGTGAAGCGCCAGACGCTCAAGGACTACGTCGCGTTCCCGCTACTGGCCGGCCCGTTCGCGCCGTGGGTGTTCGCAGGCAACATGACCGCCAACCTGATTCGCAACGTCTGGTCCTACGCGATCATCTTCTGCGGGCACTTCCCCGAGGGCACTCAGGAGTTCACCAAGGAGGAGACCGCCAACGAGAGCCGCGGCATGTGGTACTTCCGCCAGGTGCTCGGATCGGCGAACCTGACCGGCGGCAAGCTGTTTCACATCATGAGCGGGAACCTCTCGTTCCAGATCGAGCACCACCTGTTCCCCGACATTCCGGCCCACCGCCACGCCGAGATTTCCGAAGAGGTCAAGGCGATCTGCGAGAAGTACGGCGTGCCCTACAACATGGGGCCGCTGCCCCAGCAGTTCGCGTCGGTGGTGCGCAAGATCGCCAAGCTCGCCTTCAAGCCGAAGGGCTAACTGCTCGCGAGGAAATGTGGCTAGGTCTGATCGACGGGACACCAGAACGAGATTCGCTCGCCACTGCTATCCGACTCGATCTGACTGCCGCACCGTCGGCACGCTTGCCCGGCCCGGCCGTAGACCCATAGGTCTCGGCCGGGCCTGGTGTCTCCGGTGGTGGTCCGGTTGACGCGGGAGCGATTGAGCCACAGCATGTCCCGGGCCCGCTGCACGACCCGCAACGGGTCCTTCAGTGCACTCACCGGACTGGTGGGCAGATGCCCCATGACGAAACACAACTCGTTGGCATAGACGTTGCCGACCCCGGCCATCACGCGCTGGTCGAGCAGCGCCTCGGCGAGCGGCCGATCCGGGTCCGCGACGAGGTTCGTGGCGGCGATCCGCGGCTCCCACTGCTCGTCGAGCAGGTCCGGACCCAGATGCGCGACGGCGTCCATGTCGTGTGCGCGCTGCAGAATCTCGAGCACCCCCAAGTCGACGCCGCCGACCCGTGTGTCGGCCGTTTCGAGCACGATCCGGATCTTGTGGGGAGCCACCCGGCGCAGTTGGCCGCCGACCAGCCAGGCACCGTCCATCTTGAGGTGCGAGTGGATGCTGGCGTCGCCCGCCCGGATGAACAGGTGCTTGCCGCGACTGATCACCTCGTCGACCACGACACCCGTCAGGTCGACCGTTGCGAACTTTGGCACGCGAACATCGCAGCGGGTCAATGACTTTCCGGCCAACGCCTCGCGAAGCTTGGCCGCAGTGCGGTAGACGGTGTCGCCTTCGGGCATGAGTCCACGCTACCGCGACGGCTTCACCATCCGCACTCTCGGCGACCGCTAGCCGATCATTTGCAGCGAAAGTTCCCACAGCCGTTCGGCATTCGTGGGATCGAGCGCGTACGGAGCGACGCCACCCTGGCCGGGGCCGCCGCGACGGTCGACGAGCCTGGCTTCGTTGCAGTCCTCGAAATAGCGTCCGCCGACACCATCCAGCAGCGGTGAGGCGGCCAACAGCGTGGTCGTCGCGGCACCCTGCTCGACGGTTTTGAAGTTCGATCCGCCCGCTCTGAACCTTTCCAGCGCCTGCTCGGCGTATTCCGGCGGGAGGTGGCGTTGCAGCGGGGTGGCGATACCACCAGGCATCAGGGCGTTGGCGACGATGCCGTGGGACGCCCAGCGTCGGGTGGCCTCGACGGCGAACAGCACGTTCGCGGTCTTGGACTGGCCGTATGCCCCGAAGGGGTCGTAGTCCCGGAAGGCGTAGTCGATGTCGTCGAACACCACCGGTGAGCGCAGGTGACCGCCCGAACTGACCGAGACGATCCGCGCGCCGTCCGCCGCGGCCAGGGCGTCGTGCAGCCCGACCGCAAGCGCAAAGTGGCCGAGATGGTTTGTGGAGAACTGCATTTCATGGCCACTGGGTGACAATGTCAGATCTTGAATCGCCATCACACCCGCGTTGTTGACCAGGATGTGCAACGGCCCGCGCCACGCCGCGACGAAGCCGGCGACACTGGCGAGGTCGCTCAGGTCCAGCGCGGCCACCTCGACCGCGCCGCCGATGTCCGCGGCGACCCGTTCACCCGCCGCCGTGTCCCGCACCGCGAGCGTGACGGCGGCGCCTGCACCCGCGAGCGCCCGCGCGGTCTCCACGCCGATGCCGGACGAGGCGCCCGTGACGATGGCCCGCCGGCCCGACAGGTCCACGCCGTCGATCACCTCGGCTGCGGTCGAGTCGAATCCAAACGGGGTGGTTATCCGGTCGTCACTCATGAGGTCGTGCAACACGGATCAAGTAGCCGGTGTTCCCGAGCGCGTCGCTGCGTGCGCGGTGGTGATGGCCTTGGCGGCCTCGTCGGCGATCCTCGCAACGACGGCTGAGGCGGTGTCCAATTCGGTGATCAGGTCGACGGCCTCACCCGCCCAGATGGGCACGTAATCGAGGTCGCCGCGCGCCACCCCGGCGCGAAACTCGGCCCTGGCATCGGCGTCGGTCAACAGATCGTCCTCGTGGGCATGCCAGGTGTCGGTGAAGCGGTTCCGCAGCGTTCGTGCCGTGAACCGTGCCGGCCAATCCGAATCGGCGGCGAGGTCGAGCACCCTGTCGCGGGTCGTGTCGGCCGCGGTGGCGGCCATGATGGCCTTGACCTCTTCCGCATGGAGCAGCGCCTCGGTGGTCGCTTCGAAACGTGTACCCACCAGGGCGCCCGCGGCCCCGAGTACCAGCGCCGCCGCGAGGCCACGGCCGTCGGCAATTCCGCCTGCGGCCAGCACGGGCGTGCCGTGGGCAGCGTCGACCACTGCGGGGACGAACGGGAGCGTGCTGCGACCCTCGCCGTGGCCACCTGCCTCGGCGCCCTGTGCCACGACGACGTCGGCGCCGACGTCGAGCGCCCGGCGCGCGTCCGCCAGCGTGGTCACCTGGACCATCAAGGTGATGCCTGCCGACTGAACGGCGTCGGCGAACGGGGTGGGATCGCCGAACGACAACATGATCGCCGCCGGATTTTGGGCAATCACCCAGTCGAGTGCAGCGCGGTCGACGGCCCAGGACAACAGGCCTACGCCCCATGGCTTTTCAGTGCCGGCCCGGGCCAGGGCACACTCGCGCTCCAACCAGTCCCTGGCGCCGCGGCCGCCGCCGATCATGCCGAAGCCGCCGCCCTCCGAGACCGCGGCGGTCAATGCGCCGCCTGCCACGCCGCCCATGGGGGCCAGCACGATCGGATGCTCGATGCCGAGCAGGTCGGTCAGAGCCGTGCGCAATGCCATACCTGGCACTGTAGGCAGGGCGGGCTTGCGGCGGGTCAGGCGGGAACGCTGTCCAAGCCCTTGGCTGCGTTCTCGTGGCGACGCTGACGTTCGATGACCGCAAAGTAGAAGGCGTACGCGAAGGCGCAGCTGGTGAACAGGCTGGCCACGAAGAACAGCCACGACCGTCGGATACCGCGCCTGCGCCCGTCGATGATCGTGAACAACGGAAGCAGGATGACGTTGATGATCGTGTAGTCCTGGCTCGCCGAGGCCGCCGCCGGGTTGGCGTAGCCGAGCTGGATGAATTGCTGCCAGCTGCCCGGCCCCCAAATGGGATTGCCGCCCTCGACCGCGTACTGGGCGACGAATTGGTGGTTGAAGTAGTAGCCGAGCCCGATCGACGCAACGCCGATCACGTAGTAGACGAGCTCCAGTGTCGAGAAGGCCGGACCGCCCGCCGGGCGAGCGAAGACCTGCGGGTTGGCGCGGACGATCCAGACGATGACGCCGATGCCAAGAAGTGCGTGCACGATGAGCGAGACCATGACGTCAGTATGGCGGCGCGCGGGCCAACTTTTGTCATTTTTGCCATTTCGCTGGCGTCTGCTACAGGCTGCCGATCGCGACCGTCTCGCCGGCCTGCTGGCCCATCATCGTGGTGAAGGCCTCGAGCACGAGTTCGCCGCTCTCGTCGGTGCAGACGTTCCTGGTCACCACGATGTCGGCACCGAACCGCTCCTCGACGGACTGGATCTCCAAGCGGGCCCATAGCTTGTCGCCGGGGTGTATCGGCTTGTGGTAGATGAACCGCTGATCGACCTGCACGATGTTCATCGTTTCGATGCCGACGTCGACGTGCTTGAAGAAGTCCTGTTGGACGAGCAGGGCGTACACCGAGGTGAACGTCAGCGGGGCAAGGATATTGGCGTGTCCGAGTTCGGCCGCGGGTTTTTCGTCGTAGTGGGCGGCATCCTCGGCTTTGACGGCCTTGGCGTACTCGCGAATCTTCTCGCGGCCGACTTCGAAGTAGTCGGGATACTTGTGGACCATGTTGCGGATGTCCGTCTTCAGCGCCATGAGCTACTCCTGTGGATGCGCTTGGACCCACGCCGGACACGTCAACTCGGTGGGCGATGAGCAACTGCGCACCTGGGCCGCGACGAGGGTCTGGGTCAACAACCTTTACTAACGTCCATTGAAGCAAATTCGTTGCCACAGCTCATCTCGAGAGGGTCAACGAAAGCTGGGAAACCAGCGCTGACTTGGGCCGTTGCTTACCGAAGCCGTAGCCCGCGCGGTGTTCTCGCGAACCCGCTGCCCGTCAATGCGTCGTGCACCGCGGCGCGGCTTCCGTCCGCGCCTGGCTCCAGCACCGACACACCGTTGACGCGCTCGACGAGCATCGACTGAAGGCGCCTGCCGGAAACCAGTTCGGCCAATGCAGCGGCCGCTGCCTGGTGTGCCTCGGGGTCGGCGGAGAACGTCAGCAGGGATCGCCCGCCGCGCTCGAGGAACCACACCAGCTCACCGTCGACCAGCACCACCAGCGCGCCCGCCTTGCGGCCGGGGCGATGCCCGGCGTCGGGGGCGTCCGGCCACGGCAGGGCCGAGCCGTAGGGGTTGGCAGGATCGGCGGCCGCAAGCGCAACCGCGTGAAAGTCGCGGCGCCCGGCGTCCACTCCGTCGGCGTGGGCGCGCAGGCGGTCGACCGCCGATGCCATCGCAAACTGGGCGCCGCCCAACGACTCAACGAAGTAGCCGCGCTGGCAGCGGCCTGCCTCCTCGAGCGTCTTGAGCACCTTGTAGAGCATCGCGAACCCGCCGGACATGCCTTCGGCGGAGCCCTTGGTCAGCACGCCGTAGCGGTTCATCAGCAGTTCGGCGTGGAAGTGCGCACGCACCGTGGAGGCCGGTTCGACGGACGGCAGGGCCGACCACCGGCCTGCCACTGTCGGGTCGGAGGTCCGGGTCTGCGCGTGGCCGATGCTGTAGCGGCTCAGGCGCGGTGGTCGTTGACGCTGACGGTGCGCACCGCCGCGTCGGCCAGGCCCGGCCAGGTGGGTACGCACCGGGCCGAACGTGTCACCGGTCACCCAGCCGGCCCAGATCAGTTCCCACAGTGCGGCTTTCGCATCAGCCTCCGACGCGGCTCCGGCGAGTTGGCGGAAGAAGTAGCCGCCGCCGGGTTCGAGCGCCGCTATCAACTCGCGGTGGACGTCGGTGAATTCGAGCTCGGTCGGGGGTGTCAGCGTCAACGGCGCCGTGTCGGCGGAGTGGAAGGCGATCCAACCGTCGGCGGTGCCGAGTTGCCCTACTCCCGACCAGGTGACCTCACCCGAGGCGAGCAGTTCGTCGAGCATCGCGGGCTGGTAGTCGCGGAGTCGCTGACCGAACACCAGTGGCTCCACCGCGGAGGCCGGAATCGGGACGCCCGCGAGTTGATCGATAACCGCGACGAGCCCGTCGATGCCCGACGTCCTGGCCGAGCCGACGTGCTGCCACTCCGGGAGGAATCGCGCGTATGCGTCGGTGCTGACGGGCTCGATCTGTGCCCGCAACGCCGCCAGCGACCGGCGGCGCAGAATCTTGAGTACGTCAGCGTCGCACCACTGTTCGGAATGCGCGGCTCCGTCGGCGAACTCGCCGCGCACCAACTTGCCGTCGGCGGCCATTCGCCCCAGCACGTCTGAGGCGACCCGAAGTCCGAGCCCGAACCGTTCGGCGGCGTCCTGGGTGGTGAACGGCCCACGGGTGCGGGCGTAGCGGCCGAGCAGTTCGCCAAGCGGGTCTGCGACGGACCCGGTGAAACTAGCCGAAACCCCTACCGGCACTGGCACTCCGACGCCGTCGCGCAGCAGGCCGATGTCCTCGATGGCCACCCACCACGCCTGCCCGGCGAACGACACCGTCAATGCCCGCCGGGCCGCGCGCAGCCCCTCGAGCCACCCGCCGACGTCGTCCACCGTGGACCGCGCCGCGACCTCGGCCTCGGTGAGCGGGCCGAGCAGCCGCAGCAAGTCCGCCACGGCTTCGGCATCACGGGCGAGCCGATCGGTGGCGAGGTGCTGTAACTGTGCGGCCGTCGAGGCGATGACGGCTTCGTCGAGCAGCTCCCGCAACTCGACGCGGCCCAGCAGTTCGGCCAGCAGCGTGCTGTCCAACGACAGGGCGGCGGCGCGGCGCTCGGCCAGTGGGCTGTCGCCTTCGTACATGAACGCGCCGACGTATCCGAAGAGCAGCGACGCGGCGAACGGTGACGGTGTCGACGTCTCGACCTCGAGCACCCGGATACGATGCTGCGCAACGCGTTTCATCAGATCTGTCAGGGTAGGTACGTCGTAGACGTCCTGTAGGCACTCGCGTACGGTCTCGAGCACGATGGGGAAGTCCGGGTACTTGCGCGCGATGTCGAGCAACTGGGCGGCGCGCTGACGTTGATGCCAGAGCGGCGAGCGTTTGCCCGGATGTCGTCGCGGAAGTAGCAGGGCACGCGCCGCACATTCGCGGAACCGCGATGCGAACAACGCCGAGCCGCCGATCTCGTCGGTGACGATCGGCTCGATCTCGTCGGCGTCGAACACGAACAGGTCGGCACCGGGGGCGGCCTCCTCGGTGTCGGGCAGGCGCACGATGATGCCGTCGTCGGATGCGGTGGGCTTCTCGTCGATGCCATACCGCTCGCGCAGTCGGCGGCCGACCGCAAGAGCGAGTGGGCCGTGCACGCGCAGGCCGTACGGGGAGTGCAGGATGACGCGCCAGTCGCCGAGTTCGTCGCGGAAGCGTTCGACGAGGAACGTGGTGTCGGTGGGTACGGTGCCGGTGGCCTGCTTCTGCTCGTCGAGCAGCTGCCAGAGGTTGTCCACCGCGTAGTCGTTGAAACCCATTGTCCGGCAACGCTCGTCGAATTCGTCCCGCGGCATGGCGGCCAGCTTGCCGGTGAACGCACCGATCGCGGCACCGAGCTCGGCCGGGCGTCCCACCCCGTCGCCGCGCCAGAACGGCAACCGCGCAGGCTCGCCGGGAGCGGGCACGACGAGCACGCGGTCATGGGTGATCTCGGTGATCCGCCAGCTGGTGGCGCCGAGCGAGATGACGTCTCCCGGGCGCGACTCGTAGACCATCTCCTCGTCGAGTTCGCCGACGCGGGAGGGCTTCTCGGTGTCGGCATTGGTCGCGAGGTACACCGTGAACATCCCGCGGTCGGGAATGGCCCCGCCCGAAGTGACGGCGAGCCGTTGGGCGCCGGGCCGCGCGGTGAGCGTGCCCGCGTCGCGGTCGTACACCAGGCGCGGGCGCAGTTCGGCGAATTCCGTCGACGGGTACTTGCCGGAGAGCAGGTCGAGGGTGGCCTCGAAGGCGCTGCGCGGCAACGTCGCAAATGGCGCGCTGCGCCGGACCGCGTCGAACCAGCGGTCGGCGTCGAGCGGTTCCAATGCGGAGGCCGCGACGGTGTGCTGCGCGAGCACGTCCAGCGGGTTGGCGGGCACGCGCATGGTCTCGATGTCGCCCGACAGCATGCGTTGCACCGTGACGGCACAGTCGATGAGGTCGGTGCGGTGCTTGGGGAACAAGACGCCTTGTGACACCTCGCCGACCTGGTGGCCGGCCCGGCCGACGCGCTGCAGGCCGCTGGCCACCGACGGTGGGGCCTCCACCTGGATGACGAGGTCGACGGCGCCCATGTCGATGCCGAGTTCCAGGCTGGACGTGGCGACGACGGCCTTGAGCCTGCCGGTCTTGAGGTCGTCTTCGACCTGGGCCCGCTGTTCCTTGCTGACCGAACCGTGGTGAGCGCGGGCGAGCAGCGGGTGGGCGCCGAAGGCCTGCCCGCTGCCCATGATGTGCGCAGGCGAGCCGCCTCCGACCTTCGAATTGCGTTGCTCGGGCATCTCCAGGCCCGCGCGTTCGGCGTGAATCTCGTTGAGCCGCGAGGTCAGTCGCTCGGCGAGCCTGCGCGAGTTGGCGAACACGATGGTGCTCTCGTGTGCCTCGATCAGGTCGACGATCTGTTCCTCGACGTCGGGCCAGATGGTGTTGTTCGCGAGGTTGGCCATGTCGGGAACCGGCACCTGCACCGACAAGTCGAACGTCTTGGCCGCCATGGGCGCCACGATGGTGGCGGGGGAGGCGCCGGAGAGGAAACGCGCCACTTCCTCGGGCGGACGGACCGTGGCAGACAGCCCGATGCGCTGCGCGGGCGTGTCCAGCATCTGGTCGAGCCGTTCCAGCGACAGCGCCAGGTGCGCGCCGCGCTTGGTGGCCGCGACGGCGTGTACCTCGTCGACGATGACGGTCTCGACGTTGGCGAGTGACTCGCGAGCCGCCGACGTGAGCATCAGGAACAGCGACTCCGGCGTGGTGATGAGTACGTCCGGCGGCTTGCTGATCAGCTGCCGGCGCTGGGCGGGCAGCGTATCGCCCGACCGGACTCCGACGCTGATGCTCGGCGCCTCCCGGCCCAGGCGCTCGGCCACCCGGGCGATGCCCGTCAACGGGGTGGACAGGTTGCGCTCGACGTCGACCGCGAGTGCCTTGAGCGGCGACACGTAGAGCACCCGTGTGCCTGGGCGGTCCGGACGTCCCTCGGAGGCCAGCCGGTCGATGGCCCACAGGAAGGCCGCGAGCGTCTTGCCCGAGCCGGTGGGCGCGACGACCAAGGTGTTGTCGCCGTCGGCGATGGCCGCCCACGCCTCGGTCTGGGCGGCGGTCGGTGCGGCGAAGGTGCCCGCGAACCACTCCCGCGTCAGGTCACTGAAGCGGGCTAGCGGATCGACTGCGGTCTTACGGGTCCCGGCCACTGAAGCCATGGTGCCCTCACCCACCGACAACCCCGCATCAATGCCCGCGATTTGTGGAGTGTTAGCGGTGGCAGGCACCGGTCAGACTCCACAAATCCCTAGGTCAGGGGCGGCAGGCCGGGGATGCGGGCAACGGAGTCCAGTAGGGCGTTCGCGCACATGTCGGCCACGTAGCCCGCGTCGATCGAGGGGTCGACGATGCGCTGGCGGCAGAGTTCGAAGGTGAAGGCCAGCCAGCCGTAGACGACCACCCGCAGATCGCGTTCCAGTTTGGAGTCGAGTTCGCCGATCGCCTCATTGAGCCCGTCGATGATGCGGTTGGCCTGGCGGTCGTTGTCGATGTCGTCGATACCACGCAGCACGGGGTCGGACCGGCCCATGCCCATGTAGGCCGCCCATGCACCGTGCGGGTGCGCCTCGTCGTATTCGAGGTACGCCAGCACGCCTGCACGCAGTTGTTCGAGCAGACTGAGCCCCGGCTGGGGCGGGGTGTTGGTGGCCTGGAACAGGCGCTCGCCCTCGGCCCTGACGACAGCAGCGAAGAACGCGCGCTTGTCAGGGAAGTAGTGGTACATGAGCGCCCGCGAGACACCCGCCCGTTCGGCGATCTCGTCGATGCGGACCTCGTCGTACGGGCGCTGGCCGAACACCTCGGCGCCCAGGGTGAGCAGCTCGTTGCGCCGGTCATCGGGAGAAAGTCGCCTGCGGGGTTCTGCCGCCACGAAGGGGATAGTACTGGGCATATGTACAACAGCTCCGCAGGCGGAGGCGAGCGCCTATTGTTTGGCGATGACGCGTCGCAACTGGACGATGGCCTCGATGGTCGTCGCCACCACCTTCACTGTCGCCGCTTCGATGCAGGCCCCGGTCGCGCGCGCAGTGCCTGGTCCGGAGGTCGAGTACACCTACGACGTCATGGTGCGGCGGCACTTCGACTTTCCGAACAACGACGCAATCGGCTATGGCTTCGGGATCTGCGAGAAGGTCACTGGGGGCGAACCGTACGCGCAGGTGATGACCGACGTGAAGAACGACGTCTTCCCCAACGACGAGGGGGCGGCCAACTACGTCGTCTCCAACGCGGTCGGGATCCTCTGTCCCGCATCGCTTTGGCAGTTGCGAAACTCAGCGGCGGGGTATCAACCGGCGGCGGTTCCTTCGTAGCCCCTCAGCCCTTGGCCGGCGTGTGCTCGGAGCGCAGGTGTTCTTGGCTGGCAGCCCAAGAAGCGAGCAACTTGAGCCCGTCGGCGGTCGGAGTGTTGGCCGCTGCGGTGTAGACGTTCAACTGCAGACCGGGTTCGGATGGCAGTGGCATCGCCTCGAAGTCGAGATCGAGTTGACCGACCACCGGGTGGTTGAGCCGCTTGCGGCCGGAGCGGTGGAACCGCACGTCCTGCGAGGCCCACCGCTGCCGGAATAGTTCGCTGCGCGTGGATAATTCGCCGACCAAGGCGATCAGCTTCTCGTCGTGCGGGTTGTTGCCGGCCTCGAGGCGAAGCATCGCGGCGGCGTCTCGGGTGATCTGGTCGTAGTCGACGAAGAACCGTTCGGCCTCCTCGGGATGGAGGTAGACGAATCGCGTGGTATTCGCCGGCCGCCGCGGATCCGCGAGCACGGGGGAGTACAACGCGCGGGCAAGCTGGTTCATCGCGAGCACGTCGTGACGGCCGTTGCGAATCCAGGCGGGTGCATCGGTGATGGCATCCAGAATCTGCAGCAGCGCCGGCCGCAGCGTCCCTGGAGTCTTCCGCTTGCGACGAGCGGCGGGCGCACCGGACTCCCGTGCGAGCGCGAAGAGGTGGTCACGTTCGGCCTCGTCGAGTTTGAGGGCCGAGGCAAGGGCGTCGAGCACGGCCTCCGAGGCGCCGCCCAGGCTGCCCCGTTCCATGCGGACGTAGTAGTCCACCGACACGCCGGCCAGCATGGCCACTTCCTCGCGACGCAGCCCCTTGACCCGGCGGTTGCCGCCATAGGCCGGCAGCCCCGCCTGATCAGGGGTGATGCGAGCTCGCCGCGAACTGAGAAATTCGCGGATCTCGCTGGGGACGTCCATGCCGCTCATCTCTTCACGGTAGGCGCGACCGGTTCGTTCGGGGAGGTACTGCCGGTACCTGTCCTAGCTGGTCCTCCCACGCGGCGGGATTATCCCTCTAGCGCCTTCTGAAAGCGGCGCATGCCTGCGAGCCAGCGCTCGTAGTCGGTGCCCTTCTGCCGATACATGTCCAGCACGACGGGATGGGGCAGCACCAGGAACGTATTCGCGCGGACAGCCTCGACGACGAGCTCGGCCACCCGCTCGGGACTGATCACCTCGCCGGCGTTCGTCACGGCCGCGGCTGCCATCCGTGCCTCGGGGTCGGCGGAGTCGACGATGCCCTTCAACAGGGGCGTGTCGACACCCATCGGGCAGACGCATGACACTCCGACGCCCTTGTCGCCGTACGTGATCGAGAGCCACTCCGCGAATCCGACGGCCGCATGCTTGGTGACCGAGTAGCCGGCGGCGCCGAGTTGGGTCAGCAAGCCCGCCGCTGACGCGACGGCGACGAAGTGTCCGCCGCCGCGGGAAATCCATTCTGGCACCAACGCTTTGGCTGCCCGGATGTGGGCGCGCAGGTTCACGTCGATGATGCGGTCCCAGTCGGCTTCGTCGTCGCCGAGTCCAGGCGGCCCCATGATGCCTGCGTTGGCCACGTAGACGTCGACGGGACCGAATTCGTCGTGGGCCACTTCGATGAGCTGGGCGATGCCATCCGTCGAGCTCGCGTCGGCCCCGACGCCCGCGGCCTTGGCGCCACCGGCTCGGATCCCCGCCGCGGTCCGCCCCGCGGCCGCGCCGTCGAGGTCACCGACCACGACCGAAGCGCCCGCGCCGGCCAGTGCCAGCGCCAACGCGCGTCCGATGCCCGATCCCGCTCCCGTGACGACGGCTACGCTGCCCGCGATCTCCATGGCTTCTTGTTTACCGCATGGCCTCCAAGCGCTCCCGCAGTTCGCGCTTGAGCACCTTGCCGTAGCTGCTCTTCGGCAGCTCGTCGACGTAGACGTAACGCTTGGGCCGCTTGAAACGGGCGATCCGCTCGAGCAGGTGGGCGTCGAGCTCCGCCTCGGGCGCGGTCCCCACGATGAAGGCGATGACGACCTCGCCCCAGTCGGGGTCCGGCGCACCCACCACACACGCCTCGACGACGCCGGGATGCTCCAGCAGCACCTCCTCGACCTCGCGCGGGTAGATGTTGCTTCCGCCGCTGATGACCACGTCCTTGGACCGGTCGCGCAACGTGAGGAATCCGTGGTCGTCGAACGAACCCATGTCGCCGGTATGAAGCCACCCGTCGTGCAACGTCACCGCGGTGGCGTCGGAGTTGTTCCAGTATCCCGCCATCACAACGTCACCGCGACAGACGATTTCGCCGATCTCGCCGACGGGAGCAGGGTGACCGTCGGCCCGTTGCACCGCGACGTCGACCCCGGATCGCGCGTATCCCACCGACCCCAGGACGGCGTCGTCGGCGTCCACGTGGTCGGCACGACGAAGCCCGGTGATGGTCATCGGTGCCTCACCCTGCCCGTACAACTGGACGAACACCGGGCCGAACGCCGCGAGCGCCTTCTTGATGCTGTCGACGTACATCGGGCCGCCACCGTAGACGATGGTGCGCAGGTTCGAAGGGCAAGGTCGGCCGGTTTCGACCAAACGCTGCACCATCGTCGGTGCGAGGAACGCGCTGCTGCCTGGATGGTGGTCACAGAGGTCGAGGAACTCACCTGGTTCGAACGCCGCGGATTCCGGAACCACCTGACGGGCTCCGCGCAAGACGTAGGGTGCGACGTACAGCCCGGAGCCATGTGACATGGGGGCGCCGTGGATCAGCGCGCAATGCTCGTCGGGATCGTCGAAGTCGGCCAGGTGTGCGACGGTCATCGCCATCAGGTTGCGGTGCGACAGCATCGCGCCCTTCGACCGCCCCGTGGTGCCGCTGGTGTAGAACAGCCACGCCAGCGCGGCGGGGTCGGTGTGTCGCGGCGGCTCCAACGACGTTGCTGCCAAATACTTTTGGTAGTCGCTGGAGTCCAGTGTTACGACGGGGACATCGGTGAGGCCGGTGGCCAGTTTCGGCGACGCGAACACCAGCGAGGCGCCGGAGTCCTCGAGGATCTGATTCATCTCGCGAGCGTGGAGCTTGTAGTTGATGGGCACGAACACGCGTTCGGCGGCCCAGCACGCGAACATCAACTCGACGATTTCCGGCCGGTTCTCGGTGGCAATGGCGATCCGTGCGCCGGGGTCGCTACGGTTGCGAATTGCCGTCGCCAGCCGTAACACCCTGTCCCGCAGTTCACTCCAGGTGTGCAACTGTCGCTGCCCGAGGTAGACCGCACCGCGATCGCCGTGGCGCGCGGCAGTCTGCTCCAGGATGGCGAACAGGTTCAACGGGCTACCCATTCCGAGGACAGCGCGAAGTCCGAGAGGTACTTGGTGGAACTCCATCCGCCGTCGACGACGATCGTCTGGCCGTTGATGAAGCTGCCACCCGGCGAGCACAGGAACGCGATGGTGCTCGCAAGGTCTTCGACGCGACCGAGCCGCGGATACGGCGTCATCTCGGTGTTGATCTTGCGGAACCGCTCGTCGGTCAAGCGCTGCTCGACCATCGGCGTGACCGTCACGCCGGGCGCGACTGCGTTGCAACGGATTCCCAGCGGACCGTACTGGCAGGCGATGTGGGTGGTCAACGCGGTCAGTCCGCCCTTGGCCGCCGAGTAGGCGCCACCGCGCAGACCGCCGACGACGGCGAAGGTGGACGTCACGTTGATGATCGCCGAACCCGACTGCATGTGTGGAATCACGTCGCGCGCCAACCGGAACGGAGCCCTCAGCATCAATCCGAGGAAGTAGTCCAGTGATTCGTCATCTGTCTCGTGCAACGGCTTTGGGCTGCCGACGCCCGCGTTGTTGACGAGGAAGTCGACCTTGCCCCAGCGTTCCACTGCGGTCTCGACGACGCGCGCGGGTCCGTCGTCGGCCGTCAGGTCCACCGAAAGCGTGGCGACGCGGTCAGGATCGCCGATCCGGGCGGCCAATTCCGCCAACCGAGTCTCGTCGCGACCGGTACCGAGGACGGCCATGCCGTCCTCGGCGAGTTTGACGGCCGTGCCGAAGCCGATTCCGCTACTGGCTCCCGTGACGATCGCTACCTGCATGTCAGACACTCGTTTCCGTCAGCGCCGCTCGGATCTGATGCTTCAGTACCTTCCCGGCATCGTTCTTGGGTAGCGCATCCCAAACAACCACGCGCTCGGGAACTTTGAACTTCGCCACCCCGTACCCCTCGAGGAACTCGCGCAGTGCCGCGACGTCGGGGCCCTGGCCGTCGGAGCACACGATCACCGCGCACGCCTGCTCACCGGTCCTGGCGTCGGGCAGCCCGACCACGGCCACTTCGGCGATGACGGGATGGTCGATGAGGATGTCCTCCACCTCCTTGGGCGAGATGTTCTCCCCGTTGCGGATGATGAGGTCCTTGACTCGGCCCGTGACGACGAGCGCGCCGTGATCCCATGAGCCGATGTCGCCGGTGCGGAAATAGCCTTCGTCGTCGAAGGATTCGGCCTCGTCCTCGGGGTGCAGGTAACCGACGAGCATCTGGTGGCCCCGCGCCCGGATCTCGCCGGTGCCGTCGCCCGCCCCGCCGGGATCGTGCCCCACCAGCCAGACGTCGGCGATGCCGGGCCGACCGTCGGTATCGGCTGACAGGTCGGGGTCGTCGAGTGCGCCGACCGTCGTTACGGGCACCTCCGTGGACCCGTAAACACGGGTGACCGCGGCCTTGTCGAAGTATGCGGTGGCCCTGCGGATCAGCGCGGGTGGAACCGATGCGCCCCCGCAGATGAAGACCTTCAAATCGGGAAGTCGGCTTTCTGCGCCTTCGGCGGCGGCCAGCAACTGCTGCAAGAACGGGGTGGCTCCGGCCATGTGGGTGCAGCGGTGCGCGAGCATCAGTGCGACGGCCTCGTCGGCGTTCCACGTCTCCATCAGCACGGCGGTCGTGCCGAGCAGCAGGGGTAGCTCGAACGCGTATATCGAGCCGCCGATGTGGGCGATCGGCGAGGGCACCAGGAAGGTGTCGTCGAGTTCGATTCGCCAGTGCTCGGAGAGTTGTCGGATCAGCGCGTGAATCGAATTGTGCGTGTGCAGTACGCCCTTGGGCTTGCCCGTGGTGCCCGACGTGTACAGGATCATGCGGACGGCGTCTGGGTCGAGTTCCGCGGCGGCCTGAAGGGCGTGCTCGCCGAACAGGTCGGCGTAGGCCGTGTGAGTTCCCGCGCCCCCGCGGACCACGACGACTTCGGGTGACGTGTCGAGGGCCTCGGTGACCCGGCTCAGCATCGCCGCGTAGTCGTGTCCGCGAAACTCGGCGGGCACGAAGATCATTCGGCAGGCGACGTCGTCGAGGATGAACCGCAGTTCGTGGTCGCGCAGGGACGGCAGGATTGGATTGACCACCATGCCTGCCAGCGTGGCCGCGAGGTACACCACCGCGGCTTCGTGCCAGTTGGGCAGCATGAAGGAAACCACGCTGCCCGCAGGCATCCGGTCGGCCATGGCGATGGCCAGCGCTTCCGCGCGGTCGGACAAACCGCGGCAGTCGAGGCGGACGTCGCCATCGACGATGACGATGCGTTCCGGCGTATCGCGGGCGGCGTCACGCAGCGCATCGGCGAGCGTGCCCTGGATCCACCAGCCGCTCGCGTATGCCTCGGCCGCACGGCCCTCGTCCCATCGGATCGACCGTCCACCAACGGTTCTGCGAATGGCTTCCACCGTGATCGGCCTAACCCTTCACTCGCCGCATGGTCATCGAGTAGCGAAACCGTGACGAAGGATGGGTGTTGATGGTGACCTGCGCAACCTCACCGTCCGACGTCGTATAGGTGCGACGCATTTCAAGCGCGGCACTGCCGACCGCGACCAGGAGCTCCTCGGACAGTCGCGGCGTGGCGAGTACCGCCGAGATCTCCTGGTGCACCTCGACGACACTGACGCCGAACAGGTCCTCGATCAACGGGAAGATCGGTCCGTTGTGCCGCTGCAGCAGTCGTCCGACCGCGGCGAACGCACGGTTGATGTAGTACTCGGTGTGGCAGATCGGTTCGGGTGCGACGTCGGAGCGCCGGTTGCCCCGGACGACGAGCCACTCCGAACCCACCGGCAATCCGGTCCGGGTGGCAAGCTCGTCGTCGACGGTCACCATGGCGTTGTAGTCGATGGCGAACTGCGCCCCTGCCGCGAAGGCGAGCAGATCGTTGATAGACATCACTTCCTGCGCATAGGAATTCGACGCTGTCCGAGCGACCACCATGGTGCCTGCGCGTGCTCGCGACGAGATGAGGTTGTCGTCGCGTAGCCGACGCAGCGCTTCGCGGACCGTATATCTGCTGACGCTGAAGCGCTCACAGAGGTCGTGCTCGGTGGGTAGTTGCGAGCCGACCGGGAACACGCCGTCGACGATCTCCTTGCGCAGCGTGCGCGCGACCTGCAGGTAGCGGTGCTCGGCGCCGGCGCCGACCTCGGTACTCATGACGATCGGCTCAGCGCGAGGACGCTACCGTCGCCGTCGGCCGAGACGTACAGCGTTCCGTCGGGTCCCACCGCGATGCCGGCGAACGGGCCCTGCGGCCCGGAGAACGGCGGCATGCCCTGCAGTGGCTTGGGCACCACGCCGGGCGGCGGTCCGATGGGTAGTCCGGACGCGATGGCTGTGCGGGTTCCGGTGGTCGCATCGAACGCGATGACGGCCTTGGCGCCCGCATCGACGATGAAGAGTTCGTCGCCAACGGCGAGTATGCCTTGGGGGCAACTCAATCCGTCGACGAGTGGCTCGGTGCCAGCAGGCGTCACCCGGACCACTCGGCCTGCACCGGATTCCGTGACCAGTAGGTCGCCCGCGGATGTCACGGTGACGCCGACCGGGGTGTCGAGCCCGGATGCGAGTACGTCCACGCTCCCGCTCGCGTCGACCGATATCAGTCGCCCGGTGCCCTGCTCGACCGCCACGATGCCACTGGGCGCCAGCGCTACTCCGTAGAGTTGGTCGAAACCGTCTGCCAGATAGTCGGTTTCATCGCTTCCGGGTCGGTATAGTCCGACTTGCCCACCGGAGGTGGTGACCACGAACTCGCCTGGCCCGGAGGGCGTCAGCCCACGAAGGAAGCCGGGGTATCCGGGCGAGAACAGCATGCCGACCGTCTGCAGCCCGCCGTCCGGCTCCACTGCGTAGAAGAAGGTGCCGTCGGCGACATACACGCGGCCGTCGTGACCAACTGCCAGGTCCAGCGGCCAGTTCAGAGCGCCCGGCAGCACCGTGCGGGTCTTTCCGGTGCCGACGATCTCGGTGACCTCGCCGGTGAAGTTGGAGACGAACAACCGCCCGTCGGCGAACGTGCAGTTGTCCAGTCCTGGCGACAGCTGGGCCATCACACGCTGCTCACCGGTGCGGGGGTCGATGCTCAGCACCTGTCCACTGGCCACCTGCGTCGAGACGATGAGCCCGTCGGCGTCGAACTTGACCGAGTCGGGCACCCCAAGGCCGGTCGCCACGACCTCGTGCGGTCCGCCGTCCGGGTGAATGCGCCAGATCTCGTTGGCGCCCATCACGGGGAAGTAGAGCAGGCCGTCGGGCCCGACCTCCATGGCGTTGGGTGATGGCACGTTCTCCAGCAGGATCCGCGGCGGGCCGCCGCCCAGGTCGAACTCCATCAGTCGGCCGCCTTCGCGGCACTCGCCGATGAACAGCCTGTCGGAGAAGAACGTGATGCCGTTGGCCGAAGGGACGTCGTCGCGCAGCACGCGGGTGCGGCCCGAGGTGTCGCGCAGACTCACCCGACCGTCCATCACCTCCGTGGCGACGAGGTTGCCGCGCGAGTCGAAGGCGACGTCGTCGGGCGCGATGATGTCGCCACCCTTTGCGCTGATGGTCTCCAGTTCGCCGGTGTTCACGTCGAGCGCGCTGATCTGGCTGCCCGTCACCTGCGCGATGTAGACGCGGCCGTCGGGGCCGGTGCGCAACCCGTTGGCGCCGAACAGTCGGCTGAGCGCGGTGAGCCGCTCCACCCGCCAGCCTTCAGCTGCGATTGCTCGACCAGCTGCGGCGTAGCGGCTCTGGTGCTCCACGTTGAGGCTGCCGGTAGTCATCGCACGGACGATAGCAACTGATGTTGGTCCAGACAATAACTTCGTGCGAATATTCGAGGCCCCCTTGACGTGCGTATTGCCTGTGGAGAATCATGCTCTCCAAATGGTGCACATTACTGTCTTGTCCGGACAATTGCCGGATTGACGTGGGGTGCGACGCGGCGCCCGCCGTCGTCGCGAGGTTGACACAGATGTCGCGCCGAGAGAGAAAGTGGAGAACTTCGACAGTGGCCGTCAAGGTTTACGAGCGAATCCTGCAGCTGTTCGAGGCTGAGGGCATCAACACACTGTTCGGCATTCCCGACCCGAACTTCGTCCACATGTTCCACGCCGCCGAGGAACGCGGCTGGACGGTCGTCGCACCGCACCACGAGGAGTCGGCCGGCTTCATGGCCGAAGCCGTGTCGCGCATGACCGGCAAGCCCGGCCTCGCGATCGGCACGCTCGGCCCCGGGCTGGCCAACCTCGCGGGCGCGATCATGTGCGCCAAGGTCGAGAACTCGCCGGTGATCTTCCTCGGTGGTCAGCGCGCACGCATCACCGAGCAGCGCGTGCGACGGGGGCGCATCCAGTTCGTGTCACAGGCACCGCTGCTCGCACCATCGGTGAAGTACTCCGCGAGCATCGAATACGCCGACCAGACCGACGAGATCGTGCGCCACGCACTGCGGGTGGCCCAATCCGGAACTCCCGGCCCGGCCTACATCGAATACCCGTCGCACGTCATCCTCGAAGAACTGGACGTGCCCGAGCCATTGGCACCTGAGGCCTACCGGCTGGTGAATCAGGGCGCGAGCGCCCAGATGATCGAGAAGGCAGTCGAACTCGTTCGCAAGGCCGAACAGCCGATCCTGCTCATCGGCCATGCCGTGCACACCACGCGCGCGGGCGAATCCGTTGAGGCGCTGGCGAAGTTGATGAACTGCCCGGTGATTCAGACCTCTGGCGGCACGTCGTTCATCAAGGGGCTCGAGGACCGCACGTTCCCGTATGGATTCTCGCCGTCCGCCGTCGACGCGGTGGTGAAGTCCGATCTCGTCATCGCGATCGGCACCGAACTCGGTGAACCCGTGCACTACGGCAGGGGTCGGCACTGGCTGGACAACGAGGCCAACCGCAAGTGGATCAGCATCGAACTCGATCCCACCGCCATCGGCGTCAACCGCCGAATCGACGTTCCACTGGTCGGCGACCTGCGCGCGATCGTGCCGCAGCTCGTCGACGCGCTGAAGGGCTCGCCGCGCCAACCCACCGCCGAGTTGGCCGGCTGGATCGCCGACGACGCGGCCAGGATCACCGAACTCGCCGAGAGCGCGCCGGGCGGAACCCCCCTGCACACCGCGCGCTTCGTCGTCGAGGCGACCAAGGCGTTTCCCGAGGACGGCATCATGGTCCGCGACGGCGGAGCCACCGTCATCTTCCAGTGGACCTACTCGCAGGCCAAACCCCACGACGTGGTGTGGAACCAGAACTTCGGCCACATCGGGACCGGCCTGCCTTATGCGGTCGGGGCGTCGGTGGCCGACGGAGGCAAGCGCCCGGTGATGCTGCTCACCAGCGACTCGTCGTTCATGTTCGCGATTGCCGAGTTGGAAACCGCTGCGCGACTGAATCTTCCACTGGTCTGCGTGGTCGGCGTCGACAATCAGTGGGGGCTCGAGGTGGGCGTCTACAAGCGCACGTTCGGTCAGGGCTCGCTGGAGACAGGCGTGCACTGGAGTAAGGACGTGCGGTTCGACAAGGTGGCCGAGGGCTTCGGCTGTCGCGGCGAGTACGTGGACAAGGCGGAGGACCTCGGGCCTGCGATCGAGCGGGGCTACGCGAGTGGCAAGGTCACCGTCATCCACGTCCCGATCGATCCGAAGGTCAACTCGGAGGAGATGCCGAGCTACGACGAGTTCCGTACCTGGTACGCCGAAGGGACGCAATAGATCATGCGCGAATACCTGAAGTTCTACATCGACGGGCAGTGGGTCGATCCCGTCGAGCCGAGAGTTGCCGACATCGAGAACCCCGCCACTGAGCAAGTGGCAGGCCACATCTCGATTGGGTCGGCCGCCGACGTCGACAAGGCGGTGAAGGCCGCCAGGCGGGCCTTCGCTGGTTGGTCGACGACGACGCGGGAGGAACGGCTCGACGTACTGGGCGCGATCCTCTCCGAATACCAGAAGCGCGCAGGCGATCTCGCGGAGGCAGTGACCGAGGAGATGGGCGCACCCGCAGGGCTGGCGTCCGGCCCACAGGTCGGGCTCGGTCTCGGCCACTTGACCACGGCCATCGAATCGCTCAAGAACTTCACCTTCACCGAGGAGCGCGGTGACACGACCATCGTCAAGGAGCCGATCGGCGTGTGCGGGCTCATCACGCCGTGGAACTGGCCGCTGAACCAGATCGCGGTCAAGGTTTTCCCGGCGTTGGCGACGGGCTGCACGTCGGTGCTCAAACCATCTGAGGTGGCTCCGTTCTCGGCCCAGGTATTCGCCGAGATCCTGCACACGGCAGGGGTTCCCGCGGGTGTGTTCAACCTGATTCAGGGTGACGGTCCCGGGGTGGGCGTGGCGCTGGCCAGCCACCCGGACATCGACATGGTGTCGTTCACCGGGTCCACCAGGGCGGGTATCGAGGTGGCACGCAACGCTGCGCCGACCGTCAAGCGGGTGGCCCAGGAACTCGGCGGAAAGAGCCCGAACATCGTGCTCGATGACGCCGTGTTCGCCAACAGCGTCTCGTCCGGCGTCGTCACGATGATGGGCAACTCGGGCCAGACCTGCAGCGCCCCTTCGCGCATGCTCGTGCCCGCCGCCCGGGTGGCCGAGGCGAAGGAGATCGCAGCCGCCGCAGCGGCTTCGGTGAAGGTCGGTGACCCAAACAGCGGCGCCACTGTCGGCCCCGTGGTGTCGGGCACCCAGTACGAGAAGATCCAGGCCCTGATCCAGAAGGGCATCGACGAAGGCGCCACCCTGGTAGCGGGCGGCACCGGCAGGCCCGACGGGCTGGAGACCGGCTACTACGTCAAGCCGACGGTGTTCGCCGACGTCACCAACGATATGACCATCGCTCGCGAGGAGATCTTCGGTCCGGTGCTCGTGGTGATCGGCTACGACGATCTCGACGACGCCGTCGCGATCGCCAATGACACCGAGTACGGACTGGCCGGCTACGTGTCGGGCGAGGACCTCGCTACGGCGCGCGGTGTCGCGAGTCGAATCCGGGCGGGGTGGGTGGCCATCAACAGCGCCTTCGACTTCAACTCGGCATTCGGCGGCTACAAGCGAAGCGGTAACGGGCGCGAGTGGGGCGACATCGGCTTCGGTGAGTACCTGGAGACCAAATCGATTCTGGGGTACGGGGTCCAGTAGATGGGTGACCTGCTCGACCTCAGCGGTCGCGTCGTCGTGGTGTCGGGCGCCGGTGGTGGTGGCATAGGCACGACGGTGACGGCGATGGCCGCACGGGCGGGCGCCACCGTCGTCGCGGTCAGTAGGTCGAAGGACAACCTCGACGAGCACGTCGCTCCGCTTGCCGACCAAGGCCTTTCCGTGATCCCCGTTGCGGCCGATGCGGCCACCGACGACGGCATCGCAACGGTGATGGATCAGGTCCGGGTGACCGAGCGTGCCAGCGGCGCAACGCTGTACGGACTGGTCAACGTGGCCGGCGGCGCGGACCCCGCGACGTGGATGCCGTCCACCAGGGTGAGCCGCGATGACTGGCGCGCACTGTTCACCGCCAATCTCGAGACCGCGTTCTTCACGAGTCAGGCCGTGGCGGCCGAACTCGTCGCCAGGAAATCTCCCGGATCGATCGTGTCCGTTTCGTCGATCAGCGGCATGAACACCGCTCCGTTCCACATCGCCTACGGCACCGCGAAGGCCGCGGTGGTGGCGATGACGCGGACCATGGCCGTCGAGCTCGCCAACTTCGGAGTCCGCATCAACGCCGTGGCGCCCGGTGTCACCGAGACCGCGGCCTCGCGCACCTACACCGATGCCGACCCAGAACGGGATCGGCAGGCGATCGCCATGGGACGCCGCGGCACCCCGCAGGAACAGGCCGGGGCCATCCTGTTCCTGCTCTCGGACCTGTCGAGCTACGTCACCGGTCAGACCCTGCTGGTCGACGGCGGTTTGAACCTCAAGTGGACGCACCTCGGAGCCGACAACACCTCGCTGTTCCTGAAGGACGAATCCTTCCGCGAAGCAATTAGGAGGATGTCGTGACTGACTTGGACAAAGGGGTCAACCGGCCGGACACGGCCGGCGCCGAGGAACTCACCGAGCCGGTGACCATCGGCGTCGAGGCCTACATCTCCGAGGAGTACGCGCGCAACGAGCGAGATCGGTTGTGGCGCAAGGTGTGGCAGCAGGCCGGCCGCGTCGAGGACATCCCCGACGTCGGCAGCTATCTGACCTACGACATCCTCGACGACTCCATCATCGTGGTGCGCACCGGACCGAACGAGTTTGCGGCGCACCACAACGTCTGCATGCACCGTGGACGCAAGCTGGTCGACACGCCTCCAGGCGCGAAGAATGGCGGCGGGAAGGCGCGCAAGTCCTTCGTGTGCGGTTTCCACGGATGGACGTACGGACTCGACGGCGCATGTACGCACATCCGCGAGCAGGACGATTGGAAGGGTGCGCTGACGGCGGACAACACCCACCTGCGTCGCGTTACCGTCGACACCTGGGGCGGCTGGTTGTGGATCAACATGGATCCCGACTGTGAACCGTTGGCGGACTACCTCTTTCCCGCCGCCAAGATCCTCGACCCCTTCGGGCTAGAGAACATGCGCTACAAATGGCGCAAGTGGTTGAACTTCGACTGCAACTGGAAAGTCGCAATGGAGGCGTTCAACGAGACCTACCACGTGTTCACCACGCATCCCGAATTCAACAAGTTCGGCGAATTCAAGGGTTGGGCCAAGGCGCAGGGCAGGCACTCCAACATCGGGTACGACGCGCCGAAGGGCATGGACGAGACCAAGTCGAAAATCCGGCTCGGCACCGGCGACCCCCGCATCTCTACCGCGGAGATGCAGATCTACACGATGGAGGAGACCAACGCGACCACCACGAACACGTTGGTGAACGCGGCCAAGCGGCTGGTCGACGAGCTTCCGGAGGGCACTCCGGCCGACGAGGTGCTTCAACACTGGCTGGCCTCGGCCCGCCGCGAGGACGAGGCCCGTGGCGTGGTCTGGCCGACCATCCCTGCCGACATCCTGGGCCAGAGTGGCACCGCATGGCAGATCTTCCCGAACTTTCAAGTGGGCCAAGGCTTGACGAGCGCACTCTGCTACAGCGCTCGCCCCGATCCGAGCTACAACCCGGACAAGTGCATCTTCGAGGTCGCAGTCTTCGAGCTCTACCCGAAAGATCAAGAGCCGCAGACCGAATGGGTGTACACCCCGGTCGGCGACCCGAATTGGCTGTCCGTGCTACCGCAGGACTTCTCCAACATGGCCGCCGTCCAACAGGGCATGAAGTCGCTCGGATTCCCTGGCACCAAACCCAATCCGTACCGCGAGCGCAGCACGGTCAACCTGCATTACCAACTGTCCAAGTACATGGGTACTGGCGCCCCGAGGGAACTCGCCGAAGGAGATCAATGACCACCGTCGAAAATTCGTGCGGGCCAACGGACACCCCCGACGACGTCGACATCGATGCGCTGCGCGAGAAGTACCGCGTGGAGCGGGAGAAGCGGCTGCGCCCCGAGGGGGCGACGCAGTACCAGGAACTGAAGGGTGAGTTCGCGGAGTTCGCGGAGGTCGACCCGCATACCCCGGTGACACCTCGCGAGCCGATCTCCGAGGACGTCGAGGTGGTGGTGCTCGGTGGTGGTATTGCTGGGCTGCTGGCCGGCTCCTACCTGAAGAAGGCTGGCGTGGACGACGTTCGGATCATCGAGATGGGCGGTGACGTCGGCGGGGTCTGGTACTGGAATCGCTTTCCCGGAATTCAGTGCGACAACGACGCGTACTGCTACGTCCCGCTGCTCGAGGAACTCGACTTCGTGCCGTCCAAGAAGTTCGCCGACGGGGCGGAGATCTACGAACACTGCAGGCGCATCGCCAAGCATTTCGGGCTGTACGACGGGGCGCTCTTCTCGACGCAGGTCCGCACCGTGCGCTGGGACTCCTCGATCGACCGATGGCAGCTGACCACCAACCGCGGTGACGACATCCGCGCGCGCTTCGTCGTGATGGCGCAAGGCTCCTACAACCGCCCGAAGCTGCCCGGCATCCCGGGGATCAAGGACTTCACGGGACATGTGTTCCACTCCGCGCGCTGGGACTACGACTACACCGGAGGCGACGCCAGCGGCGGATTGGACAAGCTGCGCGACAAGCGCGTCGCGCTCGTCGGAACCGGCGCGACCGGCGTTCAGCTGGTACCGCACCTTGGTCGAGATGCCAAGCAGGTCTACGTGTTCCAACGCACGCCCTCATCGGTAGATGAGCGCGACAACACCCCCACCGATCCGGAGTGGGTGAAGTCGCTGCAGCCGGGCTGGCAGGAGGAACGCAAGCGCAACTTCCACAATTGGTCACCGTTCGTGGGCGTGGTGTTCGGGGCGCCAGACCTGGTCTGCGACTTCTGGACGGAACTGGGGCGCAACATGACCGCGCGCATCGCGGCCAGCGAGGACCCCGCATCGCTTGGCATCGAGCAGATCATGGCGATCCGGGAAGAGGAAGACTACAAGATCATGGAGCGGCTGCGGCGCCGGATCGGTGGCGTCGTCGCCGACCCCGATACCGCCGAGGCGCTCAGGCCGTACTACCGGTTCATGTGCAAGCGACCGTGTTCGAGCGAGGAGTACCTGGCGACCTTCAACCGACCCAACGTCACGCTGGTCGATGTCGCGGAGTCCAAGGGTGTGGAGCGGCTGACGGAGCGGGGCATCGTCGCCAACGGCGTTGAGTACGAGGTCGATTGCGTGATCTTCGCAAGCGGTTTCGAGATCTCGACGGAGATCAGTCGGCGTTATGCGATGGATGTCGTCGAAGGTCGCGACGGGCTGTCGCTGTTCGACTACTGGAAGGACAGCTACCAAACGCTTCACGGGATCACCAGTCGCGGCTTCCCCAACCAGTTCTTCACCGGCTTCATCCAGGGCGGTGTGTCGGCCAACACCACGGCGATGTTCGAGCAGCAAGCCAAGCACATCGCCTACATCATCTCCGAAGCCATCAGCCGGGGCGCGACGACCGTTGAACCGAGTCAGGAGGGTCAGGACACCTGGGTCAAGACCGTCCGGGAACTCTCGATCGACAACTCGGCCTTCGAACTCTCCTGCACCCCTGGCTATTACAACAACGAGGGGCGTGGCGGTGGAGAAGCCAACGGCGCGTTCCTCGGCGACTTCTACTCGCCGGGCTTCTACGAGTTCGACGACCTGTTGGCCCAGTGGCGTGCCAAGGGCGAGCTCGAAGGTCTGGAGTTGGGCACGTGACGTATGACCCACTTGCCGGCGAGGAAGCATTCGCTTGAGTCGCAACGAGCTTCGATTCGACAACCGCGTCGCCGTCGTCACCGGCGGAGGCCGCGGGCTGGGTCGCGCCTATGCACTGCTGCTGGCCGAGCGCGGGGCGAAGGTCGTGGTCAACGACGTCGGCGGCAGCCTCACCGGCGACGGCGCTTCCTCGGGCCCCGCGCAGGACGTGGTGCGCGAAATCACCTCCGCCGGAGGCGAGGCCGTCGCCTCGACCGACTCCGTGGCGACGGCCGCCGGCGGAGCGTCGATCGTCGGCACTGCGCTGAACCACTACGGCCGGATCGACGTGTTGGTGCACAACGCAGGCAATGTCCGCCCGGCCGCGCTGCGAGACATCGACTTCGACGACTTCGAAGCCGTCGTCGACGTGCACCTTCGGGGGGCATTTCATGTGGTGCGCCCGGCCTTTCCGGTGATGTGCGATGCCGGCTACGGCCGCATTGTGTTGACCTCGTCGATCGGCGGGCTGTACGGCAATCACGACGTGGTCAACTACGCCGTCGCCAAGGCGGGCGTGATCGGGCTGTCCAACGTCGCAGCCATCGAGGGCGCGGCGCACGGGGTGAAGAGCAACGTCATCGTGCCCGCGGCCGTGACACGGATGGCTGAAGGCATCGACACCTCCGCCTACCCGCCGATGGGTCCCGAACTCGTCGCGCCGGCCGTGGGCTGGCTGGCACACGAATCATGCTCCATCACAGGGGAAATGCTCATCGCCATAGCTGGCCGACTGGCCAGGGCCTTCATCGCGGAAACCCCTGGCGTGTACCAGCCCTCTTGGACCATCGAGGAGGTCGGCGAGCACCTCGACGCCATCCGCGACGACACGGCGGCGCTGGTCTTCCCGCCCGTCCCAGACGGGCACAACGACCACATCCGGTACAGCTTTACGATGGCGGCTCAGGGAGCCGAGCATGAGTGAGGCGAAGGGCCCGCTGCACGGGGTGCGCGTCGTCGACCTGACGGCGATGGTGATGGGCCCCTACTGCACGCAGATCATGGCCGACATGGGCGCCGACGTGATCAAGGTCGAACCACCGGCAGGCGACAACACGCGATACATCTCGGTCGGCCCGGCGCCGGGGATGAGCGGAGTCTTCGTCAACGTCAATCGCGGAAAGCGCAGCGTCGTATTGGATTTGCGCACGGAGGTGGGCAAGGACGCGTTGCGCGCCATGATCGGCGAAGCCGACGTGTTCATCCACTCGATGCGGTCGAAGGCGATCGTCAAGCTCGGCTTCGGGTACGACGACGTCGTTGCCCTGCGCCCTGAGATCGTCTACACCAACTGCTACGGCTACGGCAGGCGCGGACCCGAGGCCGACCAGCCTGCATACGACGACACGATTCAGGCTCAGTGTGGGTTGCCCGCGGTCCAGGAACAGCTCACCGGCGAGGCCAGCTACGTCGGAACGATCATGGCGGACAAGGTCGCTGGGCTGACCGCGCTCTACGCCACCATGATGGCGCTGTTCCACCGCGAGCGCACCGGTGAGGGGCAGGAGGTCGAGGTCAGCATGTTCGAGACGATGGCCTCGTTCATGCTCGTCGAACACGCGAACGGCGCGATGTTCGATCCGCCGCTTGGACCCGCGGTCTACCCGAGGACCGTGGCGCCCAACCGGAGGCCGTATCCGACGAAGGACGGCCACATCGCGGCGCTGATCTACAACGACAAGCATTGGAATGCGTTCATCGACGCCGTCCAACCCGCGTGGAACAGCGAGCTTTACGCGACGTTGGAGCGACGCGCCAAACAGATCGACGTCGTCTACGGCCTCGTCGCGGAGACGCTGCTGGAGCGCACCACCGGCGAATGGCTGGCGTTGTTTCGCGAGCTCGAGATTCCGGCAGCAGCGATCCAGACCCCTGGCGACTTGTTCAACGACCCGCATCTCAACGCCGTTGGGCTGTTCGAGACGATCGACACCCCGCACGGCAAAGTGCGCTTTCCCGGTGTCCCGACGTGGTTTTCGCGCACGCCGGGCAGGGTGGCGGGTTATGCGCCCGAGTTGGGCGAGGATACCGAGGGCGTGCTAGCCGAACTGGACGCCCTGAGCGAGCGGCAGCTCGGACGAGTAGTTGACGGTGTTGGTCGCGCGTCGCATGTAGGCCTTCCAGGAGTCGGACCCTGACTCGCGGCCGCCGCCGGTTTCCTTCTCGCCACCGAACGCCCCGCCGATCTCCGCACCCGACGTGCCGATGTTGACGTTGGCGATTCCGCAGTCCGACCCTGCCATGAAGCGTTCTGCCTCGCGCATGTCGGTCGTGAAGATGGCCGACGAAAGGCCCTGCGGCACCGCATTGTTCAACTCGATGGCCTCATCGAGCTCGTCATAGCTCAGCACGTAGAGGATGGGTGCGAACGTCTCGTTGTGCACCACTGCGGTCTGTGCGGGCATCCGGACCACTGCGGGTCGCACGTAGTACGAGCCTTCGCCGAGGTCGACATGCTCACCGCCGATGACGTCGCCGCCGTCGGCCTTGGCCTGCTCAAGCGCGCCGACCATGTCGCGGTAGGAACGCTCGTGGATCAGCGGCCCGATCAGCGTGCCATCGGCTGCGGGGTCGCCGACGGGCAGGCTGCGGTAGGCCGACACGATGCGCTCGACCAGGGTGTCGGCCACCGAACGGTGCGCGATCACCCGGCGCAGCGACGTGCAGCGCTGACCAGCCGTGCCCGCGGCGGAGAACACGATGCCGCGCACCGCGAGCTCGAGGTCGGCCGCAGGCGTCACGATCGCAGCGTTGTTGCCGCCGAGTTCGAGCAGCGACTTGCCGAACCGCTGGGCCACCCGCGGGCCAACCTCGCGGCCCATGCGTACAGAACCCGTCGCCGACACCAGCGCGACCCGCGGGTCGTCGACCAGCAGTTCGCCGATCTCGCGCGCGCCCTGGACCAACCGGCATACGGAACCCACAACCCCTACATCAATGGCGGCACGTTCGATGAGCGCCTGGCACGCGATGGCGGTCAGCGGGGTGAGTTCGGACGGCTTCCACACCACGGTGTCGCCGCAGACCAGTGCGACGGCGGTGTTCCACGCCCACACCGCGACGGGAAAGTTGAAGGCGGTGATGACGCCGACCACGCCCAGCGGGTGCCAGGTCTCCATCAGCCGGTGGCCCGGCCGCTCGGAGGCGATGGTCTTGCCATACAGCTGTCGGGACAGGCCGACGGCGAACTGGCAGATGTCGATCATCTCCTGCACCTCACCGAGCGCCTCGGAGGTGATCTTGCCGGCCTCGACGGTGACCAGCGTGGCGAGATCCGCCTTGTGCTCGATCAGCAGTTCACCGAGCCTGGCCACCAACGCGCCGCGCACGGGAGCAGGTGTCAGCCGCCACGTCTGGTAAGCCTCTGCCGCGGCGGCGATCGCCTCGTCGGTCTGCGCTGCCGTGGTCTCGGCGACGGTGAACAACACGTCGCCGGTGATCGGGGTGCTCGCAGGCATGCCTGCCGCGCCGGGCTCACCGAGGTCGCTGGGGGCACCGATGGCCTGCAGGGCGGCGCGCACCCGGTCGCGTAGTTCGTCGGCGGTCGGCAGAGCGCTCGTTTGCATGGTGGTCATGATGCCGCTTTCTCGTAGAGGTCGTAAGGGTCGTGGATGTGATGGCCGATGGCGCCGGACATCCAGTCGAGGCTGTAGCCGGACTCGTCGCGGGCATCGACCGTCGGGGCGTCGCCATCGAGGTTGGATCGGAAGATGCCCGCCGCCGAAATAGGTAAGAAGTCTTCGTAGACCACGGGTTTGGCGGGATCGCCGCCGCGGTAGTAGGCCAGGCCGTCGGCCGCAAGCTCGGCGTCGGTGGCGGGGAAGTAGCGTCCCCAGGACGCGGCCAGGTCGGGCTGTGTGATCGCGGCGTCGTAGCGCTCCCGGCCCTTGCGCGTCAGCGCGACGCCGCGCGCCTCGACCTCGCCGAACCGGACCCGGAGACTGCCCTCGGTGACGGTGCCCTCGGCGTCGCGGAAAAGGCGCGGCTCCGACAGCGCCCGAAATGACGTCTGGCGCAATAGCACGTCGGGACCGGCCCAGCGTGGCGGTCCCTGGATGGTGCCGATCATGGTGATGCCCTTGGCGACCATTCGCCGGTACAACTCGTCGATGTCGAGCACCCGCGGTGTCAGGTGGTTGATGTGAGTGGTGCGCACGCCCGCGATGTCCGCGGCGACCGCGGATACCTGCGACAGTTCGGTGTACCACCCAGTGTCGATCGGTTCGCGCGACAGGGCGAACGCCGAGACCGCCCGCGCCACGAAGTCGTCTACCGCGGTGGCAGCGCAGCCGCCGTCGCTCGCAATCACGCGTGCGTGGGCGATCAACTCGGGGTCGAACAGCTGGCGTGCGCCGATGAAGCGTTCGACGCGTGGGCGAAGGTCGCCATCGAAGAACCGGGCGTCGGCCGTCGCCAACACCGAGGTGAACACCCGGAACGGGTTGCGCTCCAACTCGACTGCGTCGATCGGACGGAACGCCGTGGATACCACCGGCACCGCGGACGCGGCCTCGCGCAGGTCGTAGTAGCCCACCGGATACATGCCGAACGCCGAGAAGAGGTCGGCCACGTCGGACAGTTCAGCGACGCTGCCCACCCTGATGGCGCCGTGGCGTTCGGCGGTGACGCGGTCGAGCGAGCCGAGCCGGTCGTCTTGCGCACAATCGCGGTTCACGTCGGTGCTGACGTCGACGAGCGTGGTGTAGGCGGGTACTTCGGCGCCGTACATTCGCGACATCTCGGCCGCGAATTTCGCGCGCAATTCGGAGTTTTGGACGTGCTGGCTCACCGGCGGCGCTCCGAGTCGATCCCCCGGTTGCTTCGCTCTTGCCCGCCGAAGCGATAGTGTCCGGCCATGACGCAGGCCGGCGAAGAACTCGACGACATCGATCGGGTACTGGTGCGCGAGCTGGTCGCCGACGGCCGCGCCACGCTGACCCACCTGGCGGAGAGCGCGGGGCTGTCGGTGTCGGCCGTGCAATCGCGGGTGCGTCGGCTTGAGTCACGGGGAGTGGTGACGGGATACCGGGCGAGGATCAATCCCGAGGCGTTGGGAAACATGCTGTCGGCGTTCGTCGCCATCACCCCTCTCGATCCGTCTCAACCCGATGATGCTCCCGCCCGACTCGAACACATCGAGGCCATCGAGTCGTGCCACTCGGTGGCCGGCGAGGAGAGCTACGTGCTCCTGGTCCGCGTCAGGTCCGGGCGTGCCTTGGAGGAGCTGCTGCAGCAGATCCGCACGACGGCGAACGTCCGCACCCGAAGCACCATTATCTTACAGACTTTTTACGATGGACGCGAGTTCATACCGTAGATAATCCTGCTAGATGCCGATAAGGCCGTAAAAAATACGCTAAGATGGTGGCATGACTGCTGTCCTGCCAACTCGCGAACTGACCGCCGGCGCAGACGTCGCCCCCGATGACGTGCACGAGGTGCTGCGTCGCAGCATCCTGGCCGACGGGCTCGACTTCGTGCTCGACGTCGAGCGCTCGTCCGGTTCCTACCTCGTCGACGCCCGCACCGGCGCGCAGTACCTCGACATGTTCACGTTCTTCGCCTCGTCGGCGCTGGGCATGAACCATCGGGCCCTCGCGGCCGATCCCGAGTTCCGCGCCGAGCTCGCCGCGGCGGCCGTCAACAAGCCGAGCAATTCCGACGTGTACAGCGTGCCGATGGCCCGCTTTGTCGGCACGTTCAGGCGGGTGCTCGGTGATCCCGCGCTACCGCACCTGTTCTTCGTCGACGGTGGCGCGCTCGCGGTCGAGAACGCGCTCAAGGTGGCGTTCGACTGGAAGAGCAGGCTCAACGAGGCGCGCGGGCTCGATCCGGCGCTCGGCACCAAGGTGCTGCACCTGCGCGGCGCGTTCCACGGACGCAGTGGCTACACGCTGTCGTTGACCAACACCGACCCCAACAAGGTGGCGCGGTTCCCCAAGTTCGACTGGCCGCGCATCGATGCGCCCTACCTCCGCGCCGGGGCCGACATGGACGCGCTCGAGGCCGAGTCGCTCCGGCAGGCCCGTGCCGCCTTCGAAGCCAGCCCACACGACGTCGCTTGCTTCATCGCGGAGCCCATTCAGGGTGAAGGCGGCGACCGGCACATCCGGGGTGAGTTCTTCGCTGCGATGCGGAAGCTGTGCGACGAGTTCGACGCGCTGCTGATCTTCGACGAGGTGCAGACCGGTTGCGGCATGACCGGAACCCCTTGGGCCTACCAGCAATTGGGTGTCATGCCCGACGTGGTCGCATTCGGCAAGAAGACCCAGGTGTGCGGCGTGATGGCCGGCGGACGGGTCGACGAGGTGGCTGACAACGTCTTCGCCGTCAGTTCCCGCATCAACTCCACGTGGGGCGGCAACCTCACCGACATGGTCCGCTCACGTCGCATCCTCGAAGTCATCGAGCACGACGGACTGCTGGAGCATGCCGCCGAGGCCGGACGCTACCTACTCGGTCGGCTGGAGGAGTTGGCCGCGGAGTTCCCGACCCTGGTGCTCGACCCGCGCGGCCGTGGGCTCATGTGCGCGTTCAGCATGCCGACGGCCGAGCAGCGCGACCGATTGGTCAGCACGCTGTGGGAACGCCGCGTGATCATGCTGGCCAGCGGAGCGGACAGCGTGCGCTTCCGGCCCGCCCTCACGGTGACGTTGGCGGACCTCGACGCCGCCGTTGACGAGGTGCGGGCGGCGCTGCGCTGACGGCGGGAGTCACCAGCCGTCGAATCGCCGAACCGAGCCGCGTCAAGTCCTCGCCGCCGACGAGCACGCAGCCGTGCTGTTCGGCGAGTCTGCGTGCGGCGGGGGTGAAGTCGTGGTTGGTGACGACCATGGTGTGCGCGCAGTCGTGCATCGGGGCACCGGCGACCACCTCCTGCACGGCGCCCGCGCCGACGGGTCGGGCCTGCCGTTTGCATTGAATGGCAAGGCGATTCGGCCTGCGTCCCACGATGAGGTCGACGCCGAAGTCGCCCGTCACGGGTGTCATGATGACGGGCCCGCAGCCACGGGCGATGTGCGCGACATGGTCCTCGAATTCGATCCCAGACATAGCGGCGTGCTTTTCGGCGGGATGCTCGCGGAGGGCCGGCGTACGCGTTCCCCTCAATACGCCGAGCAGGAATGCGGGTAGCGCAGGCGCGAGCACGGCGACGGCGATGCTCCACGGCGGGCTGAGGCCAAGCAGGTGCGCCCCGAGGCCCGCCGCGACGGCCAGGACGACGTACGCCTTCCACACATGTTGAATGCTAAGGCGCCGCTCCGACAGTGGTCGCCGTCGCCACGGTTCACCAAGCCCGCCACACGCTCGCGGGGAGGGCAGGGGGCTACTGCAGCGCCCGCCACACCCTCGCCGGCGTCATCGGCAGCTGGTGAAGGCGGGCACCACAGGCGCGGGCGATCGCATTGGCCAGGGCGGGGGCCACCGGGTTGTATGGCGACTCGCTCATCGACTTCGCGCCGAATGGTCCGAGGGCGTCGTGGGTGTCGGCGAAGTAGACCTCGGTGACGGGGACGTCGGCCAACTGTGGAATGTGATAGTTGCGAAGGTCTTTGGTGGTGACGGCGCCGTCGGGGCCGACGAGCAGCTCCTCGTACAGCGCGGTGCCGATCGCCTGGGCGACGCCGCCCTCGACCTGGCCGCGACACTGCTCGGGATTCATCACCACGCCCGCATCCGCGGCCTGCACCGACTTCAGGATGCGCACCTCGCCCGTCTCGACGTTCACCCCGACGCGGAACGCCTGGACGTTGAACGCCACCGAGCGCGGGGTGCCGTCGTGGCGACCATGGCCGACCAGAGGCGCGCCACCGCCCGCCGACATCTTGGTCCGAAGGTCCCGGCACGCGGACTGTACGGCCAGCCCCGCCACGACGATGCCCGCCGAGCCGAATGCGCCCGTGTCGTAATCCGTTGCGTCGGTGTCGGATTGCCGAATGTGTACCCGGTCGGCACCGACACCGAGCTCGGACGCCACGATCTGGGCGTGGACCGTCGACGTGCCGTTGCCGAACTCTGCAGTGCCGACCGAGAGCGTGTAGTCGCCGTCCGCGTCCCACGAGACGGATGCGTCGGCGAAGTGGCCGCGAGGCGGGATGGTGGCGATCATCGAGATCGCCATACCCTCGCCGACGTGCCACTGCGATCCATCCGGCGGTGCGACGCCCTCGCCGGACGCCAAAGCCTCCTGCGCGAGGTCGAGGCACTGATCGAGTCCGTAGCTGCCGAACGTCAGATCGTCGTCGGCCACGTGCGCGTCGGTGAACACGTCTCCTGGCACGACGACGTTGCGGCGTCTGAGCTCGAACGGGTCGATGCCGAGCCGCTGCGCCAGCTCGTCCAGCGCCGACTCGACGGCGAATATCACCTGTCCGAGCCCATACCCGCGGAACGCCCCCGACGGAATGTTGTTGGTGTACACCGATTGTGCGTCGACCCGCTTGTTCGCGCACCGGTAGACCAAGACCGATTCTCCGCATCCGTGGAACATGACGCCTGGGCTGTGGTTGCCGTAGGCGCCCGCATCCATCAACACGTCGACCGCCAACGCCGTCAGCACCCCGTCGGCGCCCGCTGCGACCGTGGCGTCGACACGGACCGGGTGACGGCATGGCGCGGTGGTGAACTCGTCGGACCGGCTGAACTCGTAGCGCACCGGCTGCCCCAGGCGTAGCACCGCGAGCGCCACGAGGTCCTCGGTGAGCATTTCCTGCTTGCCGCCGAAACCGCCGCCGACCCGCCGGGTGAAGACGTGCACCTCGGTGCGGTCGAGGCCGAACACGTGGCACAGCTCGTCGCGAACCAGGAAGGGCACCTGTGAACTGGTGCGAATCACCAAGCGCCCCAGTTCGTCTCGCCAGCCCGTACTGCCGTGGGTCTCGAGGTGCGCATGCTGGACGCGTTGCGTGGTCCAGCGTCCGCGGACGACGGCTCCGCCGGACTCGCGCGCCGCGACCAGTCCGGCCGCGACGTCGCCGACCCCGCCGTGCAGTTCCGCGACGAGGTTGCGCGCGACGTCGGCGATGCGCGCGTCGGGCCCCTTGTCGCCGTGCACCAGCGGGGCGCCGGCCGAGCGCGCCGCCTCGGGATCGAATACGGCTGGGAGCTCGTCGTACTCGACGTGGATCAGTCGGCAGGCATTGTCGGCGAGCGCAGCGCTGTCGGCCACCACGGCGGCGACGCGCTGACCGACGAAGCGCACCGTGTCGTCGAGCACGAACGAATCGTCGGGATCGTCGAGTCTGCTGTCGTGGCGTGCCGTGGAGAAGGCGACGGCCGGACTGTCGCGATGCGTCAGCACCAGCCGCACGCCGGGAAGCTGCTCGGCCGCCGTCGTGTCGATGGACGCAATGCGTGCGTGCGGGACCGGGCTGTGCAGGATCGCCATGTGAAGCAGTCCCGCGGGGGTGTGGTCCATCGTGTACTGCTCGGTGCCGGTGGCGACGCGCAGGCCTGCCGGTGCACCGACGGAATCGCCTGCGCCGCCGACCTTCTTCGTGTTCATGGTGCCTGCGAGGGCATCGGTGATCGCGCGGTATCCGGTACATCGGCAGAGGTTGCCCTTGAGCGGCTCGGGCAGGTCGTGCAACTGATCGGCAGTCAGCGCGGACGCCGTGGTGATCATGCCCGCCGTGCAGAAACCGCACTGGAATCCTGCGGCCTCGACGAATTGCCGCTGCATCGGATGTGGCTCTTCGGGGGTTCCGAGTCCTGCGACCGTCGTGACCTCGTGCCCCGCCGCGCGAAATGCGGGGAACACGCAGGAATGCACGGGTGACCCGTCCACCAACACCGTGCACGCGCCGCAGTCACCCGCGTCGCAGCCGAACTTGACCTCGAAGTGCCCATGTTCGCGGAGGTAGGTACGCAGGCACTGGCCGGGCCACGGATCATCCTGCAGCACTGTCCCATTGACGTTGATCGTCATGGTGCCAGCTCCGCGCAGATCTCTTCGGCCAGCAGCAGGCTCATGGCCCGCCGCCAGTCGGGGTCGCCGTGCGCGTCGTCGGTCCAGGCCTCGTCGGGAATGCCGGCGTGGGCTCGTCGCACCAAGCCGACATCAGGCGACGGGAACGTGAAGACATACGGCCGCACGGTGGCCGCAGTCACGGACAATGCCATCCGCCCGTCGGGATCGCGCCGTCCGATCACGACGATTCCCGAGCGGCCCAGCGGCGACGGGGCCAGCTTCCGGTAGGCCGTGGTGCCCCGCAGCGCAGTCGCAGGCAGGTGCACGGACCGGAGCACCTCGCCGGGGGCCAGCACGTTGGCGGCCGTCCCGGTGACGAAATCGCGAACCGGAAGTCGGTAGTCGGCCCCGTTGGCCCGCCACACATGAACTTCGCCGTCGAGGGCGGAGGTGAGCGAGATCATCGCGCCTGCGGGGAACGAGAGGCAGAGGTTGCCACCGACCGTCGCGGTGCTCAAGATCTTGAACGACGCGAGCAACGCGGTGCAGCACTGATGAAACAGAGGAGCGGCCAGCCAGTCGGGGCGGCTCGAGGGCAGCTGCGTCGACAGTTCCGAGACCGTGGCGAGCGTGCACGTTGCGGCGAGCTCAATGCCGGTGTCGCTCAGTGTGATCGGTGGCCAGTCCAGAGCGGACAGGTCGACAAGGCGACGCAGGTGAGGTTGCGGCTCGGAGAACAACCACGTACCGCCGGCCAGTACCGCATCGGTTGGCGCCAACGGCCACAGTTCGGCGCGGCTGCGAGGCGTGACGACCGCTTGCACCGTGTTGAGGTCCACCGATCGACGGTAGTCAAGCGCGGCGCTGCGCGCATGCCCGGTCAACCCAAGTGCAACTCAGGGGTTGCATTAGCGGGCGGTTATGTGCAATTGTCGAGTTGCACATAGACCCCCGACAGCACGCAAGGAGCCGACATGGCAACGCTCGACATCACCCGCACCATCGACATCAAGGCAGCTCCCGAGAAGGTATGGGCCGCCCTCACCGAATCCGACCTCATCGCCCAATGGTTCGGCGACGCTTGCGAGTTCGACGCGACACCGGGTGGCAAGGGATACTTCGGCTGGCCGCACCACGGTCGGCACCGCGTGGTCGTCGAACACGTCGAGGCGCCCAAGACCCTCGTCTACCGCTGGGCGCGCGAGGCGGACGTCGACCCGGTGTCGGGCAACTCGACCGTCGTAAGGTTCGACCTCGCCGAATTCGAGGGTGGCACCAGGCTGACGCTGCTCGAGACCGGGTTCGACGAGTTGCCCGAGCCGCAAGCGGCACATGACGACAACACCGGCGGTTGGGTGGCCGAGTTGGGCGAGCTCGTCGACTACCTGGAGAGCGCTACCGTGCTGTGACGGCCGATGAGTTGGACGTTCCGGCAGTGTGCGCCGTGCTGGCCGACGAGTCCCGCTGGCGCATCTTGTCCGAGCTAGGCCGCTCCGACCTGTCCGCCAGCGCGCTCGCCGGCCGGCTACCGATCAGCAGGCAGGCGATCGCGAAACATCTGGCCGTGCTGGCCGACGCGGGCCTCGTCGAATCGGTCCGAGCGGGCCGCGAGCTGCGCTACCGCGCGCTGGGTGCGCGACTGAGCGCGTTGGCCGACGCGCTCGATGCGATCGGGCGGCGCTGGGACCACCGACTCGAGGCCATCAAGCGGATCGCCGAACGACCCGATTGACCGTGAGCGCTCATGACGAAGGCCCGACCGGATGAAAATCCAGTCGGGCCTTCGGCTCTGGGCGTTGCGCTAGCGCGCCGCGACGCTAGGCGCGTCGAGCGGCCTCTTCACGCGTCTCCGCTGCGGCGGCTGCGGCGCGGGAGGCTTCGGCCTCCGCTTCCTTCTTGGCGACGTCGCGCTGCGCGTCGGCCTTGTCCTGCTGAGCCTGGCCCTCGTGCTTGAGGTCCTTGCGGTCGAAAACGGTGCCCGCGACTTCCTTCGCCTTGCCGGCGACATCCTCAACGATGCCCTTGACGGCTGCTTCCGGACCAGTGTCTTTGTCGGCCATTATTAACCCTTCGGTCGTTGATCTGTCGTACTTGAGCCCAGTGCTAGAGCTCGGACTCCCTTTCGGGTCGCGTACGGGTAATTCGCACGCAATCAGAGCCTTCCCGACGCGCGTGGGCACCAAACGTCGACGGCGCTGTGGCAGCCGTCACCTACTGCAAGTCGGGTCGGCACGGCGCTGGGCGTTTGAGCGCTTGCTGGATGGGCATCCTGTCGATGAATTTCCACGTGAGGAGGGCGTTTGTGCCGGTCTGGGTCTGCGTTGAGTGCTTCGTCGGTAGACGGTGCGGCCCGCTGGGGCCAGCAGAGCGATCGGGCCTGGTAACTGCACGTGGTTTCCGAGCACTTCGATTCGCTGGTAGATCGGAATGTCCGTGAACGACTCGAAAACGGCCGAGGGTAGCCTCGCGTGGACATCACCAGGAGGACGCATGGACAACGAGGTCGAGTTCCGTGTCGCAGCGAAGCTAGAGAATCTGGCCGTGTTGCGCACATTGGTCTCCGCCGTGGCCACCTTCGAGGATCTCGACATGGACACCGTCGCCGATCTCCGCCTCGCAGTCGACGAGGCTTGCACTCGACTGATCCGGTCGGCAGTGTCCGGTTCGACGCTCGTCGTCGTGGTGCATCCATCCGACGACGAAGTCAAGATCGACGTGTCGGCCACGTGCACGTCGCCAGACGTCATGGCGCCGGGGAGCTTCAGTTGGCACGTGCTGAGCTCGTTGACCGACGACCTGACCACGTTTCAGGACGGACAGGGCCCTGGTGACAGCGGCGTGTTCGGCATCTCCATGACGACGAGAAGAGTGAGCTCACTGCGGTGACGCCGTCGTCTTCCAAGGGTTCGTCGGCGCGTTCGAACTCTGAATACGCCGATGTCCTCGACATGTTTCGGCTGCTGCGCGAAATTCCCGAGGGCACACCGAAGTTCCAGCGCCAGCGGGACTCCATCGTGGAACGATGCCTGCCGCTTGCCGACCACATCGCCCGCCGGTTCGACGGCCGCGGCGAGGCTCGTGACGATCTCGTCCAGGTGGCCCGGGTTGGCCTGGTGAATGCCGTGATCCGGTTCGACGTCGACGCTGGCTCGGACTTCGTGTCGTTCGCCGTGCCGACCATCATGGGCGAAGTCCGTCGCCACTTCCGGGATAACAGCTGGTCGGTGAAGGTGCCGCGGCGGCTCAAGGAGTTGCACCTTCGGTTGGGCGCGGCCACCGCCGAGCTGTCGCAGCGGCTGGGTCGTGCGCCCACCCCATCGGAGTTGGCCGCCGATCTGGAGATGGACCGCGACGAGGTGGTCGAGGGTCTGATAGCGGGTAGCTCGTACAACACGCTGTCCATCGACGGAGGCGGAGGCGGCACCGAGGAGGCGCCGGCCATCGCCGACACCCTCGGCGACGTCGACCTCAGCCTCGAGCGAATCGAGAATCGAGAGGCGTTGCGCCCGTTACTCGCCAGCCTTCCCGAGCGAGAACGGACCGTGCTCGTGCTGAGGTTCTTCGAGTCGATGACTCAAACGCAGATCGCCGAGCGTGTGGGCATATCGCAGATGCACGTGTCCCGGCTGCTGGCGAAATCGCTAGCGCGACTCCGGGACCAGCTGGAGTAGCGGCGGCGAGTCACCGGACAGCGCGGACAGCGCGGCTTCGACGGTCGGCTTCACCGCAAGTACCGAATCCGCATCGCAGATGTCGAGCACTCGGCTGACGGCCCTACTGGGCACCATTACCCACTCGACTCCCTCGGCCGCGCAGTGCTCGTTGAACGCGAGTAAGGCGGAATGCCCTGCGGTACCGAAGAATTCGACGCCCGTGAGGTCGAGCAGCAGGCGGGTGACCCGTCCGGCGCGCCACGCATACTGCGCGAACTCCGTCGCGTTGGCGGCATCGAGTTCGCCGACCGCGGCGATGATCGCCGTCGAGGGAGGCATCCAGAAGGTCGTGAAATCGGCTGCGCCACAAGTGAAGGTGGTTTTGGGCGCGGCCGAACCGGAGCTCTTGGAGAAGGAAATATCAATGGACATTTGTGACTCCATCAGTCGAAACGGACTCGTACTGTGGTTCACGTCAAATTTAGATGGGCCCTGCGTCTCAAAGCCGTGATGACGCTTCCAGCGGCTGCAGACTCAACCTTTTCGAACCCTACGCTGCTTCGTGCGCAACGGCGAAGTCAAACCCTACGAATTGTATAAGGCCAGGTCATGGCAGCCAGCCTTGGTATGCGTCCCAGGCCGCACCTGCCGGCGGCGCGTCGTCGCGTGTCACCGTCGCCTGAATGAAGCCGTAGGGCCGGTCGTCGGCATTGAAGACTTCGTTGTCGTTCTCCAGGCCGAACGGCGACAAGTCGTAGACGAAGTGGTGCTTGTTGGGCGCGGCCAGTCGTACCTCGGTGATCAACGGGTACGCCTCGAGCACCGCCTTGCCCATTTCGTAGAGGGTCTGCTGCAGGGCCAAGGACTGCACCAGCGCAAACTGCCTCACCATGTGGGCCTTCACGCTCGCGTACGTCTGCTCCCAGTCGACGTCGGTGGTGGTGAATCGCCACTGCGCCGTCAACGACGTCGCCATCACCCGATCGTGGGTGGGCTCGAGCACGGTGTAGGGGTCGACAAGAAAGCCCGCGAACTCCGACCCCGTCGACTTCAGGATCACCAGTTCCTTGAACCCGCCGATCACCCACTCGCCGTCACCGTCCACGGTCACCGCCGCCGTTCGTACCTCCTGGCCCTTGCGAATCCACGTGTGGTTGTGCTCGGCTCCGTCGACAACCGCACGCTCCCAGGCATATTCGTCAATCTCGATGCGAGCTCCCGTCACCGGCTCGACGTCGTGTACGAAGTGCCGCGCCAGCGCCAGGCCGTAATCCTCGATCGAGGTCAGGCCCTTCTCCTTGGCATAGGCGTACGCGGTCTGCTTCTGAGTGTCGGTGGGCAACACCTCGGATTGGTCGCCCGCCAGGTGGGCTGCGCTGAAGTCGCCACGTAGGCAAGTGGATACATTGACGTCGTGGATCTCGTGGCGTGGGGTGTCGCGGTAGATCCGGACGACCCGATTCTCGGCCTTGCCGTACTGGTTCTTGCCCAGAATGATCTTCGACACCGCTCAACTCCCTCGGTAGGTGGAATAGGCATAGGGCGAAAGCAGCACGGGGACATGGTATTTCCCTGCGGGGTCGGTGATTTCGAACGCGATGACGATCTCGGGATAGAAGCCGGGGGTGTCCGTCGCAGCGAAGTAGGAGCCGGTGTCGAAGTGCAGGCGATACAGCCCGGCGGGCAGGTCGCCGCTAAGTTGCGCGACGCGGCCGTCGTCGTCGGTGAAAGCGGTGGTCAGCGTTGTCCCGGCCGCATCGCTCAACGTGACGACGATGCCCGTCGCCGGTCGACCGGAGACCGCATCGAGGACGTGTGTGGAAAGGCTCATGACGTCATCCTGCCTCGACCGGCTCGCTCAACAGCCGTTCCAGCCTCAGCCGGTTGATCTTGGCCAACTCGCTGCGCATCACGCGACGTTCGGTATCGGGATCGTTATCCAGCCGCTCGGTGAGGATCGCCAGTAGTTCCTCGGCGGACCGGCCACTGGCGCAGACCAGGTAGACGTAGCCGAACTCGTCGTCGTACTCGCGATTCCTTTCGGCCAGTTCAGCTTTGACGGAGTCGGCGGCCGTGGACACGGAGGCTTGTTCGCGTGCCGACGAGGCGTTGTCGACCTTCGCGCCGATCCGCGGGTGCCCGTCCAGTGCAGTGTCGAGCTCGCCGTCGGGCAGTTCGGCTAATACTCGGTCCGCGCGGTCGAGCAGCGCGTCCACATCGCGAAACGGTGCTCCTGCGAGTACCCGTCGCGCCCAGATCGGCGACGAGCAGACGCCGTACAACAGGTTCATCCGCTGCCGGTCGGTCAGCCCGTTGAACCCGTCCAGGCCAAGTGCTCCCTGGGTGGGCATCTACTGCATTTCGGTGAGCCGGCTGAACCGTGCCGCGGCAATGGGATTCGCGTCGGCCACCAGGTCGTCGAAGCGGTAGTTGGCGATCTTGGCGATCTCGATGAGCGCGAACGCCTTCTCCGCGGGAGTCGAATTGTCCATGCGTGACCAGCCGTTCTTGAGCACCCGGTCGAAGTGCTCGGTCTCACGGGCACAGATCACCAGCGGGAACCCGAAGTGTTCGCGATACGCGCTGGCCAGCTCGACGACGTCGTTGTGGTCTTCCTCGGGGAGGTTGGACAGCGCGACGTGGTCGACGGCCAGCGCGTGGCCGGTCTCGTCTTCGGCGCCCAAGTCGTGGAACGCGTCGATGAGCTCGAATTGCTGCTCGGAGGACCCGGTGAGCACCGCGTCCTGGAAGGCTTCGCGCAGTGCCCGCGTGTCGGCGTACGGACGCTGTTCGAAAGCCCGCTCGACCGCCCACGGCACGTCCTGCACTACGTGGCCGAAGACCTCCGTGAAGCGCTCCTTGGTCATCGAGTTCACCTCGGCGAGCGTAATGGTGCCGCCGCCTGCCACCCGCGGCCCCTTACTGATGCCGAGGTGAAAGAACACGATGTTGAGCAGTATCGCGGCGATGGCGCCGATGCTGATGCCGCTACCGAACAGCAGGTCGATGCCGGGGGGTAGCGCCTTCGCGACGTCGGGGTACGTGGTGACCCACAAGGCAAGCGCCAGGCTGGTCGTGACGATGATCAGGTTGCGGTGATCGGTGAAGTCGACCTTGCCCAGCGTCTGGATGCCGACGACGGCGACCGTGGCGAACAGCGTCAGGGCCGCGCCCCCGAGCACCGGGTTCGGGATCGACGACACGATGGCGGCGACCTTGGGTAGGAACCCGAGCACGATCATGATCACGCCTGCCGCGGCCACCACCCACCTGCTCTTCACACCGGTCAGGCGAACCAGGCCGACGTTCTCCGAGAACGCCGTGTAGGGGAACGAGTTGAAGATGCCGCCGATGACGGTGGCCAGGCCGTCCGCCCGCAGCACGTTGCCGATGTCGGACGCCTTGATCCGCTTGCCGACGATCTCGCCGGTGGCCATCGTGCTGCCGGTGGACTCGACCGCGGTGATCAACAGCACGATGATCATCGTGATGCAGGCGACGACGTCGAACTTGGGCAACCCGAACACGAACGGCTGGGTGAACCCGATCGCCGAGGCGGCGCCGACCTTGTCGAAGTTCATGTCACCAAACGCGAAGGCCACCGCGCAACCGATGACCAGCCCGAGCAACACCGCGATGGTGGCGAGGAAGCCGCGGAACACCCGCTGGATCCCGACGATGATCGCGATGGTGCCCAGCGCGTAGAGCAACCACTTGATGTTCGTCGGATCATGTTCTCCGGTATGGGGATTGGTGACGGCGTCACCCGCGCCGACGGGCACCAGACACAGTCCGATGATGGTGATGAGGGTGCCGGTCACCACCGGTGGAAAGAACCGCAGCAGCTTGATGAAGATGGGCGCGATGAGGAACGTGAAGATGCCCGCGACGATCACCGCGCCGTAGACGTAGAGCAGGCTCGAGGCGCCGCCGCCGTGCGCCAGCCCGATCGCGATGATCGGCGAGACGCCCGCAAAGGTCACACCCTGCAGCAACGGCAGCCGGACCCCGATCTTCCAGATTCCCACCGCCTGGATGATCGATGCGATGCCGCAGGTGAACAGATCCGCCGTGATCAGCCTGACCAGGTCTTCCTGAGGCAGCTTGATGGCGCCCGCGATGATGATGGGCACCAGCACCGCGCCCGCGTAGAAGGCGACTACGTGCTGGAAGCCGTAGAGCGCAAGCTTCGGGACCGGGAGCACCTCGTCGACAGGGTGCACACGCTTCTTCGGGGCTTTGATGACCGGGGCGGACATGGGTCAAGAATTGACCAGGTTGACAATGTTCGCATGTCGAAAACCCCGGCCGCCGTGGGTGTCTTGCTGGCGGCTGGTGCCGGAAATCGCTATGGAATGCCCAAAGTGCTAGCGCAGCAAGGAGAATGGTTGCAGTCGGCAGTATCTGCCCTGGCCGCCGGCGGATGTGACGACGTCGTCGTCGTGCTCGGCGCCGCGGTCGTCGAGGTGCCCCCGCCCGCCCGGGCTGTGGTGGCCAAGGACTGGGCGCGCGGCCTGAGCGCGTCGCTGCGCGTTGGGTTGGGTGCCGTCGGCGAGCCGGACCTGGTGGTGCTGCACCTCGTCGACACTCCCGATGTCGGCGCCGACGTCGTCGCCCGCGTGCTCGGCGCGGCCGCATCGTCTGCGTCGGGCCTGGCGCGTGCGGTCTACGACGGCAGGCCCGGGCATCCCGTCGTCATTGCGCGCGAACACGTGCCCGCGCTGGCGGCGACGTTGCACGGTGACGAGGGTGGCCGCGCGTTCCTGTCGGGACGCGACGACGTGCTCGCCGTCGAATGCGGTGACCTGGCCACCGGGGCCGACATCGACCGGGCTTAAAGCAGTCCCAGCGCGGCGACGGCGGCCCGCTCGGCTTCGAGTTCGGCCACGGATGCGTCGATCCGGGCCCGCGAGAATTCGTTGACCTCGAGGCCCTCGACGACTTGCCACGTCCCGTCGACCGCGCGCACCGGCAGTGACGTGAAGATCCCCGCTGGGATGCCGTAGGCGCCGGGGGAGCAGAGCGCGACCGACGTCCAGTCGTCGGAATCGGTTCCGTCCACCCAGTCACGCACGTGGTCGATCGCGGCGTTGGCCGCCGAGGCCGCCGACGACGTGCCGCGCGCTTCGATGATCGCCGTCCCGCGCTTGGCCACCGTCGGAATGAAATCCGTTGTCAGCCAGGCTTGGTCGGCCGCATACTCGGAGCCTGCTCGACCGGCGACGTCCGCGTGGAAGATGTCGGGATACATGGTTGGGGAGTGGTTGCCCCACACCGTCACCCGCGAGACCTCGCTGACGTGGACGGCTGCGTGAGCGGCGAGTGCGGCGACGGCCCGGTTGTGGTCGAGTCGGGTCAGGGCGGTGAACCGTTCCGGCGGGATGTCGGGCGCGTGCGCCGAGGCGACGAGCGCGTTCGTGTTGGCCGGGTTGCCGACGACGACGACCCTGACGTCGGCCGAGGCGCCCGCGTTCAGCGCGCGGCCCGCTTCGGCGAAGATCGCCGCGTTGGCGGCCAGCAGGTCGGCGCGCTCCATGCCCTTGCTCCGCGGCTTTGCGCCGACGAGCAGGGCGACGTCGACCCCGTCGAAGGCCCGCACGGGATCATCGTGAATCTCGACGTCGCACAGCAGGTCGAATGCGCTGTCGACCAGTTCCATCACCACGCCCTCGGCGGCCCGCACCGCCGATGGCAACTCCAGCAGCCGCAACGTCACCGGAACCCCTCGGCCGAGCAGGGCGCCCGCACCGATGCGGAACAGCGCCGCGTAGCCGATCTGTCCGGCCGCACCGGTGACGGTGACTATCTTCGGGCCCGTCACGTCTCCACCCGCAGCCCAAGCACTTCGGAGGCGTAGCGGCGCACGGTGTCCTCAGACATGGCCGCAGCGTCCTCATGGCCGGGCCGGGACCTGCTGGCCATGAACGACGACTTCGGGTCGAGCGTGATCTCGGCGAGCAGTTCACCGGTGGACGGCTCGCACACGGCCCACGTGTACAGCGTGTCGTCGGCCCAACCGTCCTCGGCGTCGTGGACGTAGTCGAGGTCCGTCTCGCCGAGGTCGGCGAGCGCAGGTCGGTCGTCGACGCGGTCGTCGCACCGCAGCCCGCGTAGGTACCAGGTGCCGTTATTGATCTCTACGGGTTGCACGGGTTCAGCGTTCCATAAGCTTGTGAGCCATGAAACTCACGATCATGGGAGCCAGCGGGCTCATCGGAAGCAAGGCCGTCGACCTGCTGACCGCAGCGGGCCATCAGGTGGTGGCGGCGTCGCGGGCGACGGGCGTCGACGTGCTCACGGGGGACGGCCTCGCCGACGCGCTGGATGGCGCCGAGGTGTTGGTCGACGTCACCAACTCACCGTCCTTCGAAGACGACCCGGTGCTGCAGTTCTTCACCACCTCGGCCACCAACCTGACCGCCGCGGCGAAGACCGCCGGGGTGGGCCACTACGTCGCACTGTCGATCGTCGGCGTCGACGAGCTGCCCGACAGCGGCTACATGCGGGCCAAGGTGGCGCAGGAGCAGCTGATCAGCGCTTCGGGGCTGCCCTACTCGATCGTGCGGGCCACGCAGTTCGAGGAATTCACCGGCGCCATCGTCTCAGGACTGACGGACGGGGATACCGTCTGGGTGCCCGATGCCCTCATCCAGCCGATCGCCGCGAATGACGTTGCGGCGGAGGTGGTTCGGGTGGCGCTCGGTAAGCCGCTCAACCGGTTCGAGGACATCGGTGGCCCTGAGCAACTGTCGTTCGCGGAGCTTGCGCGGCGCAAGGCGCCCGACAAGAGCGTCATCGTCGACCCGGCCGCAACCTACTTCGGCACGGCGTTGGCCGAGACCAGCCTGGTGGTCACCGACTGAACCACTTCGTTGAGGTAGCGCTGGCGGCGGAGAAATGCGAGTGGCCGCCGCCCGTAGCGCTATCTCAACGCCGAGAAACTTAGTCCTTGATCTCGGCGAGCACGGTGCCCTGAGTGACGGCGGCACCGGCCTCGACCGACAGCCCCGTGATGGTCCCGTCCTTGTGGGCCGTCACCGGGTTCTCCATCTTCATGGCTTCCAGCACCACGATCAGGTCGCCGGTGGCCACTTGCTGACCTTCTTCGACGGCCACCTTGACGACCGTGCCCTGCATGGGAGCGGTGACGGAATCGCCGGAGGCGGCAGCTCCGCCGCTGCCCCCGCGCTTGCGTGGCTTGGGCTTCTTGCGGATCACGCCCGGGCCGGCCGCAGCACCGCCGCCGATGGCGAGATCGCCTGGCAAGGACACCTCGACGCGGCGGCCACCGATCTCGACGACGACCTTCTGCCGCGGCGCGGCGGCGTCCTCGTCGAGCGGCTCACCACCGGTGAAGGGTTCGACGGTGTTGTCCCACTCGGTCTCGATCCAGCGCGTGTGGACGGTGAAGCCGTCGCCGTCGCCGATGAACGCCGGGTCGGACACCACGGCACGGTGGAACGGGATGACGGTGGCCAGGCCCTCGACGTTGAACTCGGCGAGCGCGCGGCGCGAGCGGGCCAGTGCCTCGTCACGGGTGGCGCCGGAGACGATCAGCTTCGCCAGCATCGAGTCGAACTGCCCACCGATGACCGAGCCCGACTCGACGCCGGAGTCGAGGCGCACGCCAGGACCGGTCGGCGGCTCGAACTTGGTGACCGGACCGGGAGCGGGCAGGAAGCCGCGGCCCGCGTCCTCGCCGTTGATGCGGAATTCGAAGGAATGGCCGCGCGGGGTCGGGTCTTCGGTGATGTCCAGCGCTTCGCCGTTGGCGATCTTGAACTGCTGCAACACCAGGTCGATGCCCGCGGTCTCCTCGGTCACCGGATGTTCGACCTGCAGCCGCGTGTTGACCTCGAGGAACGAGATCAGTCCGTCCTGGCCGACCAGGTACTCGACGGTGCCCGCGCCGTAGTAGCCGGCCTCCTTGCAGATGCGCTTGGCGGACTCGTGGATCTCCTTGCGCTGGGCGTCGGTCAGAAAAGGTGCAGGCGCTTCTTCGACCAGCTTCTGGAAACGGCGTTGCAGCGAGCAGTCGCGCGTACCCGCGACGACGACGTTGCCGTGGGTGTCGGCGATGACCTGAGCCTCGACGTGGCGCGGCTTGTCCAGGTAGCGCTCGACGAAGCACTCGCCGCGGCCGAAGGCCGACACTGCTTCGCGGGTGGCCGAGTCGAAGAGTTCGGGGATCTCCTCGATGGTGCGGGCGACCTTCATGCCACGGCCGCCGCCGCCGAACGCCGCCTTGATCGCGATCGGCACGCCGTATTCCTTGGCGAATGCGACGATCTCGTCGGCGTCCTTGACGGGCTCCGCCGTGCCTGGGACCAACGGGGCCTTCGCCTTTGCGGCGATGTGGCGCGCGGTGACCTTGTCGCCGAGGTCGCGGATCGACTGCGGGCTCGGGCCGATCCAGATCAGCCCGGCGTCGAGGACGGCTTGCGCGAAGTCTGCGTTCTCGGACAGGAAGCCGTAGCCGGGGTGGATCGCGTTGGCGCCCGACTTCTGCGCGGCGTCGAGAATCTTGTCGAAGACCAGGTAGGACTCGGCCGAAGTCTGGCCGCCAAGGGCGAAGGCCTCGTCGGCGAGCCGGACGTGGGGGGCGTCGGCGTCGGGATCGGCGTACACGGCCACACTGGCTAGCCCGGCGTCCTTGGCTGCCCGAATCACCCGGACCGCGATCTCCCCGCGGTTGGCGACGAGCACCTTGGAGATCTTCGAGCTGGCGTGACTGGGCACTGCGCCTCCTGGGTGGCATGTCTAAGAAACGTCTTTAAGAATGTATCCCGGGCAGTTTATGCGGCGCGACATCAGCCCCGGCGAGCCGGTGCGGGTTACCGGCGGGTAGGGCAAGCTGATCCTGCCCGCCGCGCCAGGCAACCGAGTGCCGCAGCGCGATTAAGCCCGCAGTCGACGCTTGATGCGCGTCAGCATCGCCGACATGCCGCGTAGCCGCAGCGGGCTGATCAACGCCGCCAACCCGAGTTCTGAATAGAAGTCGTCCGGCACGGCCAGGATCTCCTCGGCGGGGTGATCGTCGAGCCCAGCGGCCAGAATCGCGGCGAACCCACGGGTGGTGGGCGCTTCGGGAGGCGCGCTGAAGTACAACCGAACGTGCTCGGCATCGGAGGCGTCGACATGTAGGAACAGCGGCGACTGACACTCCGGGACCGGCTCCATCGCGGCCTCTTCGAGATCGGCTGGGAGCGGCGGTAATTCGTTCGCGAACTCAAGCAACAGTTGCAGCTTGTCCTGGCCTTGCATGTCGGCGAAGTCCGACACGACCTCGGCCAGCGCGGCCGGCATGGAACTCATGGCGCTTCGCCGGGCTCTTCCCCGACCGCGACGGGCACCCGTACCGCATTGCCCCACTCGGTCCACGAGCCGTCGTAGTTGCGCACGCCCGGCAGCCCGAGCAGGTGGGTGAGCACGAACCAGGTGTGGCTGGACCGCTCGCCGATACGGCAATAGACAACGGTCTTGTCGTCAGCGGTTAGGAAGCCGTACAAGTCGTCTAGCTCGGCGCGGCTGCGGAACTTGCCACTGTCCTCGGCCGCCTTGGCCCACGGAATCGACTTGGCGGTGGGGATGTGGCCGCCCCGCAAGGCGCCCTCTTCCGGGTAGTCGGGCATGTGAGTGCGCTCGCCCGTGTACTCCAACGGAGAACGCACGTCGATCAGCGGCTGCTTGCCGAGGATTCCGAGCACGTCGTCCTTGTAGGCCCGGATCTCGGCGTCGTTGCGCTCGACGACCGGGTAGCCGGTGGTCTGCTTGGACGGCACCTCGAGCGTGGTGTCTCGACTGTTGGAGACCCACAGGTCGCGACCGCCGTCGAGCAGTCGGACGTCGGGGTGGCCGAACAACGTGAACACCCACAGCGCGTAGGCAGCCCACCAGTTGCTCTTGTCGCCGTAGATGACGACGGTGTCGTCGCGGGAGATGCCCTTGCGGTTCATCAGGGCGGCGAACTGGGCGCCGTCGATGTAGTCGCGCACGTGCGGGTCGTTGAGGTCGATGTGCCAGTCGATCTTCACCGCGCCCGGGACGTGCCCGGTGTCGTACAGCAGCACGTCCTCGTCGGACTCGACGATGGACAGGCCCTTGCGGCCGATGTTGCCCGCCAGCCAGTCGGCGGTCACCAGCCGTTCCGGATGGGCGTAAGCGGCTAGGGAGGGATGCGGATCTGCAGGAAGCGCCACACCGGCCAGCCTACTGGCAAGCGAATCGAGCGCTAGCGCCGTAGTGAGCACAGGTTGGACCGGACCAGGACGCCGTCTCGACGATGCCGCCAGCGAGCGGCTGGGCTAGTGCTCAGGGCAGTGGGTTGGTGACCCACAGATCGGCGATCGACAAGCCGGCCCGTTCGAGCAGCGACCGGGTCAGCGGAAGGCCGATGCCGATGACCGCCGAAGGGTCACCGGTCACGCCGTCGACGAACCATCCGCCCAGTCCGTCGAGCGTGAACCCGCCAGCCACGGTGGTCGGCTCACCGCTACGGGCATATGCGGCGAGCTCGACGGGCGGTGGGTTGCCGAAATGCACTGTGGTACAGGAGGCCGCCGCCAGTTCACTTTCAATTGCGTTGTCGCGCAACCGGATCACGCAGTGTCCGGTATGAAGCTCGGCCGAGGTGCCCGCCATCGCCCGCCAACCCGCGATGGCAGCCGCTTCCGACTCCGGCTTGCCCCTCAAGCGTCCGTCGCGCAGGAGCATGGAATCGCAGCCGATCACCACGCAGTCGACGGCGACGTCGCTTGGCAGGGTGGCTACCACCGCTCTGGCCTTCGCCGTGGCCAATGCGGTGGTGACGTCATCGGGAGAAGAGCCGTCGGGCAATTCGGCGACGATCGCATCCTCGTCGACGCCCGACACGATGACCAACGGGTCGATGCCAGCCTGACGCAACACTCGTCGCCGGCCAGGGGAGGCCGAGGCGAGCACGACTCGCGTCACATCAACGCCGCATGTGGGTTCTCTCCACCAACGTCACGTGCTGCCAGCTGTGGACCGAGTAGCGAAGCTTGTCGATCGGCAGGCCCCACATGTTGAGTTCCTGCGGACCGGGCGCGGGAGTGCCGCCACCGCTTGCGAGCAATACCACCAGCGCAGCCACGTCTTGATCGGACGGATTGCCCTTGAGGATCCTGATTTCCGGCACGGTCGAGTCGACGGGTGCGTCGATGGTCAGATCTTGCGGGTCGGAGATCTCAGTGATGGCGACGTCTTGCGACACGGCTAGTCCGTTCGTCGGGGCGGGCGGGTGAGAGCGGGATTACAGCGGGATGTTGCCGTGCTTCTTTGGCGGGAGCTGCACGACCTTGCGTTCCAGCAGGCGTAGCGCCGACGAGATGTAACCGCGCGTGTGCGACGGCGGGATGACGGCGTCGACGTAGCCCCGCTCGGCGGCGACGTACGGATTGACCAACGTGTCCTCGTAGTCCTGCTGGAGCTCCAGGCGAAGCGCATCGACGTCGGCGCCATCCTTGGCCGCTTCCTTGAGCTGGCTGCGGTAGACGAAGCCGACGGCACCGGAGGCACCCATCACGGCGATCTGCGCGGTCGGCCAGGCGACGTTGACGTCGCAGCCCATGTCCTTGGACCCCATCACGCAGTACGCGCCGCCGTAGGCCTTGCGAGTGATGACCGTGATCTTGGCGACGGTCGCCTCGCCGTACGCGTACAGCAGCTTGGCGCCGCGCCGGATGATGCCGTTGTACTCCTGATCGGTGCCGGGCAGGAAGCCCGGCACGTCCACCAGCATGATGATCGGGATGTTGAAGCAGTCGCAGGTTCGCACGAACCGGGCGGCCTTCTCCGAGGCGTTGATGTCCAGGCAGCCCGCGAACTGGGTGGGCTGATTGGCGACGATGCCAACGGTGCGTCCGTCGACGCGGCCGAACCCGATGACGATGTTGCCTGCGTAGCCGGACTGCACCTCGAGGAACTCGTCGTCGTCGAGGATGCGGGTGATGACCTCGTGCATGTCGTACGGCTGGTTCGGCGAGTCTGGGATCAGGGTGTCGAGCTCGAGGTCCTCCTCGGTGAGGTTGTCCTCGATGGCGCCCGGATGCGGCGGCGCCGGGTAGCGCGGCGGCTCGGCTGCGCTGTTGGGCGGCAGGTAGCTCAGCAGGTCGCGGACGTATTCGAAGGCGTCCTGCTCGCCCGAGGCGACGTAGTGCGCGGTGCCCGACTTGGCCATGTGGGTGTGCGCGCCACCCAGTTCCTCCATGGTCACCTCTTCGCCGGTGACCGTCTTGATGACGTCCGGTCCGGTGATGAACATCTGACTGGTCTGGTCGACCATGATGACGAAGTCGGTGAGCGCGGGGGAGTAGACGTGTCCGCCCGCGGCGGCGCCCATGATCAGCGAGATCTGCGGGATGACGCCGGAGGCCAGGATGTTGTTGCGGAAGATCTTGCTGTACAGCCCGAGCGAGACCACACCCTCTTGGATGCGTGCGCCCGCTCCGTCGTTGATGCCGATCAACGGCCGACCGGTCTTGAGCGCCAGCTCCTGGACCTTGACGATCTTCTCGCCGTAAACCTCGCCGAGGCTGCCGCCGAAAACAGTGGCGTCCTGGCTGAAGATGCAGACGTCGCGACCGTCGATGGTGCCGTAGCCGGTCACGACGCCGTCGCCGACCGGGCGATTGGCCTCGAGGCCGAAGTTCGTGCTGCGGTGCTTGGCCAACGCGTCGAGCTCGACGAACGAGCCCTCGTCCAGCAGCGCGTAGATGCGCTCGCGGGCCGTCAGTTTGCCCTTGGCGTGGACCTTCTCGACGGCGGCCTCACCGACGGGATGCACCGTTTCTTCGGCGCGCTTGCGGAGGTCGGCCAGCTTTCCCGCGGTGGTGTGGATGTCGATCTCGTGCTCCGCCGCGGGTTCGGTAACGCTCGTCATGGGTGTCGATGCTAGCTAGGTGCCGCGGAATGCTCGCCACGGCCTAGTGCGACCGTGCCGTCGACGTGTCGTTGCGGCGTCTCGCGGAAAATCTTGCAACGTTGCTGACGACACTGCTGGAAGCGGCGGTCGGCGTGAGCGCCACCTGAGCCTTTGCGCCGAGATTCGTCGATGAGCCGGCGAGCCGTCGGAGATGCGGCGAGTTTGTGCAGGTAACTTCCAATATCTTTGCCAAAATTGCATGTCCGGGAGATTTAGGCCACTCGCAAGTCTGTGCCGGCGATGGCGAGCGAGTAAAAGTTTCCCCCTCGGTGCGGGAGCCGCAATGACGAGGGATCGAGAAAAAAAGCACGCTGCCTGGTAGTTTCCCGTGAACCATCGATCATCGGTAGCGCTGAGTGTCGACCCCGGCATTGCTGCTCGACATAAGAATGGTGATCTGTATCACACATCCTCGTTTCGAGATGGCTTAATCAGACCAAAGGTGTCATATTAGCTATCACAACATCTGGCGAAGAAAGTTGACTCTCGACGATGGTGACAGCTCAACCCTCCTGGGGAACGGTCGCCGCGCTGCCTGGAACCGGAGCCGCCAACGCCTCGGACTCCAAGTACTGGCGGAGTAGCTACGTTCAGCGGTTGCGCGTTTCGGACACGCTTGTCGTCATCTTGGTCATCGCGCTTGCGCAGATGCTGCGGTTCGGTGGGTTGACCAGCGTCAACCTCGCCGGACCCGCCGGGCCGGCATCCGTCGACTACCTCGTCGTGTCGGTATCCATCTCAGCCGTCTGGGTGGCCGCGCTTTCCGTCTATCGCACGCGGGCCCCGCAGGTCATCGGGACCGGGCTGGAGGAATACCGCAGGGTCTGGACGGCCACCCTGTCGCTCTTCGGCGTGATCGCCGTCGTCTCGACTATCTTCCGGCTCGATATCGCGCGAGGCTATCTCGCCATCGCGCTTCCGCTCGGCCTGATGGTGCTCACACTGAACCGCTGGCTGTGGCGCAGGTTCGTTGTCCGTCAGCGCAACAGCGGTGCCTACATGCACTCGGTGCTCGCGGTGGGCCGGATCGATTCGATCCGGGCGCTCGCACAATCACTGGTCCGCTCTCCCGATGACGGATACCAACTCGTCGGAGTCTGCGCGCCAGGGCCTCCGCGAGATCGGATGCTCATCCCCGTGATCGGCGACGTCGCGGCGTATCCCTACGACGGTGATATCGCATCGGCGGTCATGGCGTCGGGTGCCGACACTGTCGTGCTCACTTCGGGTCATCTCGACCCTGACGAGATACGTGCGCTCTCTTGGCAGTTGGAGACGATGGACGTCGAACTGGTGGTGTCACCGGGGATGGTCGACGTCGCGGGTCCGCGGCTCACCATGCGTCAGGTCGGCGGGCTGCCCCTGCTGCACGTCGACAAGCCGCAGTACGACGGTGCCAAACGCTTTCAGAAGCGCGCCTTCGATGTCTGCTTCGCACTGTTGGTGCTCCTGGTGACGTCGCCATTGCTACTCGCCGCCGCGGTCGCCGTGAAGGCAAGCAGTCGCGGTCCAGTCTTCTACCTGTCGGAACGAATTGGCCTGGACGGCAAGCCGTTTCAGATGATCAAGTTCCGCAGCATGGTCGTCGATGCAGACCAACGGTTGGCCGATGTCGAACACCTCAATGAGGGTGGCGGCGTGCTGTTCAAGATCAGGGTGGACCCGAGGGTCACCGCTGCCGGCCGAATACTGCGCCGCTACAGCATCGACGAACTGCCGCAGTTCATCAACGTGCTGCTCAAGGACATGAGCGTCGTCGGCCCTCGACCGCCGCTGGCGACCGAGGTAGAGGCCTATGACGACCTGGTCCGTCGTCGGCTTCTGGTGCGTCCGGGAATTACGGGCCTGTGGCAGGTCAGTGGCCGGTCCGACTTGTCGTGGGAGGACTCCGTTCGGCTCGATCTGTCGTACGTGGAGAACTGGTCAATGGTTGGTGATCTGGTCATCGCTGCCAAGACGGCCGGTGCGGTATTGCGAGGTTCCGGTGCCTACTGAGTTGCACTGCCGCCTTTGCGATTCGAACAGAATGCTGAGTGTTCTGGACCTGGGCGCCACCCCACCGTGCGAAAAGTTCCTCACCACAGAGGAACTCGACCTTCCCGAGCCGACGTACCCACTGCACCTCAGAGTGTGTGAAGACTGTTTGCTGTTGCAAATACCTGCGCTCATCACGCCGGAGGAGACCTTCACCGAGTACGCGTACTTCTCGTCGTTCTCCGACAGTTGGGTGCAGCACGCCAAGAACTTCGTCGAAGATGCCATCGAGCACCTTGCGCTCGACGCCGAGTCATTCGTGGTGGAAGTCGCTAGCAACGACGGCTACCTGTTGCAGCACGCCGTGGCCGCGGGGATCCCATGTCTTGGCATCGAGCCTTCGGTGAACGTTGGCGCGGCCGCGCGTGAACGCGGCGTGCCGACCGAAACTGCCTTCTTGGACGTAGATCTCGCACAGTCGGTGCGCGCCCAGCATGGGCCGGCGAACCTGATCGTCGCCAACAACGTGTATGCGCACATCCCCGATCTGATCGGATTCACGCGGTCGCTGCGGGCACTGCTCGCCGACGACGGTTGGCTGAGCATCGAAGTGCACCACGCGCTGAACCTCGTCAGTCTCGGACAGTTCGACACGATCTACCATGAGCATTTCCAGTACTACACCCTGCTCTCGGCGCAGCGCGCTCTCGCCACAGCAGGTTTGGTGGTTGTCGATGCCGAACTCATTCCGACGCATGGTGGTTCGATCAGGGTGTGGGCGCGCCCCGCCGAGGCCGGGGCGACACCAACTTGCCGGGTCCATGAGATCCTTCGCATCGAGGAGGAAGCCGGACTGCACCACGTCGACGGCTACCTACAACTCCGCCCCCGGACCGAGGCCATTCGCCATGACCTGTTGCGGTTTCTGCTCGATTGCCGCGCCGAGGGCAAGCGAGTGGTTGGCTACGGTGCCCCCGGCAAGGGAAATACGTTGCTCAACTACTGCGGCATCCGCAGCGATCTCATCGAGTACACGGTCGACCGAAACCCCTACAAACACGGCCGATTCACGCCAGGTACCCGCATACCGATTCACGATCCCGAGCTCATTGCAAAGGACCGACCAGACGTAGTCGTCGCACTGCCCTGGAATCTCGAAGCTGAGCTGACCAAGCAACTCGAGTACATCACCGGCTGGGGCGGCCAACTCGTCTTCCCTCTGCCGACACTGCACGCGGTGGCCATCGCGAATCCCAAAACCGTCGAGACGGAGAAATCATGAAGGTCGTGCTCTTCTGCGGCGGTTACGGCATGCGCATGCGCAACACCGACAACGACGTCATACCCAAGCCGATGCAGATGGTCGGCCCGCGCCCACTGATATGGCACGTAATGCGCTACTACGCGCACTTCGGTCACACCGAGTTCATCCTGTGCCTGGGATACGGTGCGGCCCATATCAAGAATTACTTCCTGAGCTACGACGAGACGACTTCCAACGACTTCGTGATGCGTGACGGCAGTGTCGAAATGCTCAATACGGATATAAGCGACTGGACGATCACGTTCGCCGACACTGGGCTGGAATCTCCGATCGGTGAGCGGCTGCGCCGGGTGCGCGACCACATTGGTAGCGACGAGTACTTCCTGGCCAACTACGCCGACGTGCTCACTGACGCGCCGCTGAACGCCATGATCGATAAGGTCCGCGCATCGGGTGCGGCCGCGTCGATGATGCTCGTTCCGCCGCAGCAGTCCTTTCACTGCGTCGACGTCAGCGAGGCCGGCCAGATCAAGGACATCATCCCGGTGTCGCAACTCCCCATTTGGGAGAATGGCGGCTACTTCGTGCTTTCCCAGGAAGTCTTCGACCACCTGCCCCCCGGCGGTGATCTAGTCGCGGACGCATGCGGGGCGCTCGCCGGACACGGTCGGCTCTACGGGTACAAGCACCACGGATTCTGGAAGCCCGCCGACACCTTCAAGGAGCGGGCCGAACTCGAGGCTGGATACCAGTTGGGTGAGCGTCCGTGGATGGTGTGGGACCAGGCTGGCGCCGGCAGTTCGCCGGCCCTGATCTCGGCCTCGCGGTGAGGCGGTTATTCACCGGCGTACAGGGCGAGATCGCGGTGCTCGGTGCGCATTGCGACGACATCGCGATCGGACTGGGCGGAACGCTCCTGACGCTGGCCTCGGCCGAGCCTGGGTTGCGCGTGCACGCCCTGGTGCTATCCGGCGGCGGCACGGAGCGGGAGACCGAGGAATCTGCCGCGCTGCGCGCATTCTGCCCCGGTGCGGATCTCGCGCTCACAGTGTGTGACATTCCCGACGGTTATGGTCCCGCGCGGTGGGAGCGCATCAAGGGCGTGCTGGGCGACTTTCGCCGATCCTGCGATCCCGCAATGGTTTTCGGTCCACAACGCGACGACGCCCACCAGGATCACCGGCTGCTCGGCGAACTCATACCGACCGAGTTCCGGGATCACCTGATCTTGGGGTACGAAATCCTCAAGTGGGAAGCGGATACGCCGCGGCCCAATGTATTCCACCCGCTGACGACCGAAGTGGCCGAGGACAAGGCGCGGCTCCTGTGCAAGAGCTACCCGTCTCAGGCCGCCCACGACTGGTTCGATGAGACCTCGTTTCTGGCCCTGTCCCGGTTGCGCGGCGTGCATTGCCGTAGCGCCCACGCCGAGGCATTCGTGCTCGAAAAAGCCACCTTGACGATTGGAGACCACTGAAATGCGTGTGCTGGTGACGGGCCATCAAGGCTACCTCGGGACGGTCATGGTTCCGGTGCTACAAAGCGCCGGACACGATGTCGCAGGCCTGGATTCGGGGCTTTTCGCGGACTGCGTGCTCGGGGAAGCGCCCACCGACCCGCCCGACGCACCGCTGGATCTGCGCGACGTGACCGCGCGGCACCTCGAGGGCTTCGATGCCGTCATTCATCTGGCCGCACTGTCCAACGATCCGCTCGGCGCCCTGGCGCCCGATGTCACGTTCGACATCAACTACCACGCATCGGTGCGCCTCGCGAGGCTCGCCAAGGAGGCCGGCGTTGCGCGCTTCCTGTACGCGTCGACGTGCTCGGTATATGGGGCGGCCGGCGCCGGCCTGGTCGATGAGGACGCCCCGCTGTGCCCACTGACGCCCTATGCGGAAAGCAAGGTCCGGGTCGAGTACGACGTCTCCGAACTGGCCGACTCCGGCTTCTCGCCGGTGTTCTTGCGCAACGCAACGGCTTTCGGCTTCTCGCCGCGACTGCGCGCCGATATCGTGCTCAACAATCTGGTCGGCCACGCGGTGCTCACCGGTGAGGTGCGGGTGCTCTCCGACGGCACACCATGGCGACCCCTGGTGCACGCCGAGGACATTGCCCGGGCCTTCGCGCTCTGCCTCTCGGTGCCGACCGCGGCCATCCACGGCATGTCCTACAACGTGGGCTCGGAGGCCAACAACCTGACGGTCGCCGACATCGCCCGTGCGGTAGCCGACGTGGTGCCGGACTCGCGGCTGGTCATCACGGGCGAAAGCGGGCCCGACCCCCGGTCGTACCGGGTGGATTTCTCCCGCGCCCGCAACCGGTTGGGTTATGAGGCGACCTGGTCGGTCGCCGAAGGTGCCGCCGAGTTGTACCGCGCCTACACTTCGGCCGGACTGCAGGCCGAGGACTTCGCGGGTCGGTTCACCCGGTTGGCACGCTTGAAAACACTTATGCAACAGGGCGTTCTGGACGCATCGATGTACCGGGTTAGGGCAAATGTCTGAGCAGGTCGCGCCAGCTGCCCGCCGCCGCGTCGCGCTCCGACACCATGGTGACCGGATTGGGCCACCGGATCGCAAGCTCCGGATCGTCGTGGGCCACCGCGAGGTCGGCAGCGGGATCGTGCGGCCGGTCGATGCGGTAGCAGACATCCGCCGTCGGGGTCAGGGCCTGGAAGCCGTGCAGGAATCCGGCAGGGATGTAGAGGTGGCGAAAGTCGTTGTCGTCCAGCAGAAACGACAGCTGCCTGCCGAAGGTCGGCGATTCTCTGCGGATGTCGACGATGACGTCGTGCACCGCGCCGTTCGCGCAGCGGACCAGTTTGGCCTCACCGGGCGCGGACCTGCCGTGCATGCCTCTGACGACGCCTTGGCGCGACCTGGACTGCGAATCCTGAACGAACCGGGCCGAAAAGCCGGGAACGCCCAGGTACGCGTCGAAGAGTTCACTGTCGAACGTCCTGGTGAACAGCCCGCGGTCATCGTGTGCAGGCTGCGGAGTCAGCAGTACGACACCTTCCAGTCCGGTCTGTTCAATCCGCACCGGGCCATGGTGTCATGACGGGTTGTCGTGCCTGCGGCCGCACCGAGCTGCGGCGGGTGCTCGACCTCGGCAGGGTGCCGGTGGCCGACCACTTCCCACTGCTGAGCCAGCCCGTCACTTCCGCCGAATCGGCGCATGCCCTCGCGATGGAGATGTGCGCGTTCTGTGGGCTGGCGCAGCTCGCCGACGACGACACGGTGGCTGACGAGCCGCGCGGCGTCGAGCCGCAGGCGTTGCGCGATCAGGCCGCTGACGCGGTGCGCCGCGTCGGCGAGGCTGGTTGGTTGCACGGCGCCACCGCACATGAGTTCCCCAGCCCGCATGGCGGATCGTGGTTGCCGTTGCTCGCCGAGCGCGGTTTCGTCACGGCCCAACCCGCGGATGTGGTGATCGACTGCTTCGGAATCATGCATGAGCCCGACCAGCGAACGGCTTTTCGGCAGCGCGCCGCCGCCGTGGCCGACGGGGGCGTGCTATTGATTCAGTACCATTCGCTGGCAGCCATCCTCGCTCAAGGGCAATGGAATGCGTTGCGACACGGGCATTTCGCGTATTACTCGACGACTTCGATGCTGCGGTTGCTCGATGCCGCGGGCCTGGGTGCGGTTGGCGCGTGGGAGTTCGACCTGTACGGCGGCACCGTTCTGCTGGCCGTTACGGCAGGCCGGCACTGGCCCGGGGCAACGCAATCCGAAGACATCCTCAGAATTCTCGATGGAGAGCTGGGGATCACCGCGGCAGACAACGTCGGACGGCTCCAGGAGGCGGCCGACCGGCACGCCGCCGCGTTGCGGGCGTGGTTGCTCGCCGAACGCGCTGCGGGTAGGCGGGTGTATGCCTACGGTGCGGCGTCGCGGGCGGTCGCGTTGTTCGGTCGCGCCGGGATCACCCGTGACTTGATCACTGCGGTCGCCGATGCCGCCGCGGCTAAACAGGGCCGCCGCATGCCGGGCACCGACGTGCCGATCGTCGCGCCTGACGAACTCGTGGCGGCTGACGCCGACCGGGTGCTCCTCTTGCTGACCGACCTGCTGCCGGAGGTGTCCCGGCGCTATCCGGCGCTGGCCGGGCGCTGGGTGCTAGCCGACGCGTTCGCCGACGCCGCCGGGAACGACGTCGCCGCGCAGATGACGTGCGCATCTGGCCGCGGATCCGATGGCCGGACCTTGAGGGAGAGCTCATGACGTCTTCACCCGCCGCGCGGTACCCGTCTGGAGGAGCGCTGCCAACTGTCGAGCCGGGCCGGGTATTCGAACGCTCCAACGCGCTGCAACAAAGACTGCACGAGGTGGTTCCCGGTGGGGCGCACACCTATGCGCGTGGGCCAGATCAGTACCCAGAATTCATGGCACCGGTACTCACCCGAGGCGCGGGTTGCCGGGTGTGGGACGCCGACGGCAATGAATATGTCGAGTACGGCATGGGGTTGCGCTCGGTGACGCTTGGACACGGGTTCGCGCCTGTCGTGGAGGCGGTCTCCGAAACGATCGCACGTGGCGTCAACTTCAGCCGACCGACCGAGCTCGAACTGGCTGCAGCCGAGGACTTCTTGGGCCTGGTGCCTGGCGCAGACATGGTCAAATTCGCCAAGAACGGTTCCGATGTCACGACGGCCGCAGTTCGGCTGGCGCGTGCCGTGACCGGCCGACGCAAGGTTGCCGCCTGCGAACAACCGTTCTTTTCGACCGACGATTGGTTCATTGGAACCAGCCCGATGGACGCGGGCATCCCGACCGACAGCGTGGCCACCACGGTCCGCTTCGCCTACAACGACCTGGACTCGCTGTCCGCCCTGCTGGCCGGGAGCGACATCGCCTGTGTGATCCTCGAGGCGGCCACCGCGACTGCGGAACCGCACCAGGGTTATCTCGAGGGCGTGCGCGAGTTATGCGACCGCCACGGCACCGTGCTGATCTTCGACGAGATGATCACCGGATTCCGATGGTCAGCACACGGTGCGCAGGGCCACTACGGAGTGCGTCCCGATCTGTCCTGCTGGGGCAAGGGCATGGCGAACGGCTTCCCGCTGTCCGCGTTGGCAGGCAAGCGTGAGTTCATGGAGCGCGGTGGTTTACGCACCAACGCGAAGCGAGTTTTCCTGCTTTCCACGACGTTTGGGGCGGAAACGGCGTCACTTGCGGCGTACCGCGCGGTGGCCAAGGTGTATCGCGAAGAGGATCCGATCGGACAGATGGAGCACGCTGGCCGGTTGCTGGCCGAAGGCGTCGGGGCCGCGGTGGCCGAGGCGGGCCTATCGGACTACGTGCAGGTGATCGGTCGGCCGTCGTGCCTCGTCTTCGTCACCCGTGATGCCGACGGCGACTCGTCGCAGTCCTATCGCACGCTGTTCATGCAGGAGTTGTTGCGCCGCGGCGTGCTTGGTCAATCGTTCGTGACGTCGGCGGCGCACACCGACGTCGATATCGCACACACCGTAGCCGCCGTGCACGGTGCGCTGCCCAGCTACCGGCGGGCCATCGATCAGCGCACGGTCGACGGGTTGCTACAGGGCCGCCCGGTGGCGCCGGCGATCCGTGCGTTCGCCGAACCTCGTCGGACGGATGCTCCGACGCCCGATACGACTACCTGCTGGAGAAGGAACCGATGATCCGAACTGCCATAGTCGGCCTGGGCAAAATGGGCTTGTCTCACCTCGCGACCCTCCGGGCGCACCCGGATGTCGAGGTTGTCGGCGGCTGCGATTCCGTCGCTTACTTCCGGGACGTTCTGACGAAGTACACCGGCCTGGTGTGTTACCAGGATTTCGATCGCATGCTGGCGGAGACAAAGCCGGATGCGCTCCTTGTCGCGACTCCGTCGAGGCTGCATGCGTCAATGGTTGAACAGGCGCTCACCCGTGGGATCCACGTCTTCTGCGAGAAGCCGTTCGTCCTCGACATCGGCGACGGTGAGCGATTGGTGGCGCTGGCCGAAGAGAGGGGGCTGGTCACTCAGGTCGGCTACCACTGCCGGTTCGTCGGCGCATACAAGGAAGCGGCGCGGATCGTCGAGTCCGGTGCGCTCGGTCGCGTACATCACGTGCGAGCTGAGGCGTACGGCCCGGTCGTGCTTCGTGAGAAGGGAAGCACCTGGCGTGGGATGAAGTCCGAAGGCGGTGGCGCCCTTTACGACTATGCCTGCCACGCTGTCGATTTGGTGAACTTCGTAGTGGGAGTGCCCGAGTCGGTCGACGGTGTGGTCCGCAATGGTGTGTTCTCCCGCGACGTCGACGACGAGATCTATTGCACGCTGCGTTACGCCAACGGCGCGGCCGGTCAGCTCAGCGTCAACTGGAGCGACGAGAGTTTGCGGAAGATGTCCACCAAGATTTCGGTGTGGGGCACGAACGGCCGGATCACCGCCGATCGCCAAGAGTGCCAGATCTATCTCAGGGAAACCCATCCCGGAGTTGACGCCGACAAGGGCTGGGCCATTCGCTACACCACCGACCTCACCGAGGAAGTCTGGTACAACTTGCGCGGCGAGGAGTACTCGGCTCAGCTCGACTACTTCGTCCGGAGCGTGGAGCAGAACCGAACCAACGGTGAGAACAACTTTCGTTCCGCGCTCGAGGCCGACCGCGTGGTCGAGATGATTGCCAACCCGACGGAGCGAACGCCTTCGACGCAACTGCCTGCATCAGCGGGTGCAGTTCCCAAGCGCGGGCCCCGGCGTCGCCGGATGCTCGCGCTGCTCAAGCCATCCGAAGGAGTGAGGACATAGTGACCATGGATCGGGTGCTGTTCGGGGACAACCAATTCTTTGGGGTCAACCACATGTCCGAGGAGAAGGCGCGGGCCCAGGCAATCCGCTTTCAACATCTCCCCGCGGTGCTCGAGACGCTCGATGACGCCTACCAGGAGGGTGTCCGAACGTTCATGTGTACGACGCATGATCGTGTCGCGGACATCTGTGCTCATTTCCGGGAGCACAAAGCCGAATATCCGGACTTCAAGTTCTATCCGTGCATGCCTTACGCCCACAAATATGCCAACGCAGTAACGGAATACGGGATGATGGACGCGCTTAGACGGTTCCTTCCTGACAACGGGCGAGTGATGTCCGTGTTCAAGGGCGGAAAAGCCGTCGCCAACAAGGACATCGAACCAATCATTCAGATGCTTGTCGACGCCGAGATGAAAATGTTCAACGGGCTGCCGACGCCGGTCATATTCGTCCAGAATGTCATTACTGACCTGTTGCTGGGGCTTGGCATGAACGAGGCCTTCAGCATATTCTCCGACCACGTGAAGCTGAAATACGATGCGGAGCCCGGCTTCATTACGATGAACGTTCCACTCCTGCTCGATGTGCTTGACGGGCAGGGCATAGAGAACCCGATAGTGTGCGCCAACATAAACAAGATCGGGTTCCGTATGTCTGGGGGGATCGAGCGCTACGAGGAGACCATCCGGGAGCGTCGATTCCGGCCTATCGCAATGTCGATTTTCGCCTCGGGTGCCATTCCGCCACGTGAGGCAGTCGACTACGTGTGCAGACAGCCGCAGATCGAGTCAGTGGTGTTCGGAGCTTCCAGTCGTGCTCACATTCGACAGACGATGTCGCTGATCCATGAGATGTCGGAGGCTCCGGCCCTGACGCTGACCAGCTAGGTCGCCGGCGGGGCCAGCCCGTTCCAGAATCCTTCGAGCCACTCTGTGAGCTCCGTTGGACTGCCGAGCGCAGTAACTTGAGCCGTCCGCCCCTGAACCGACCGAATGGTGGTCTCGAGTTCGCTCATATTCTGCACGGCAGCGGCATGTCCGATGCTGCGCATCTGCTCTGTGAACGGAAATTGGTGATCATCAATGTGTTCGTGGTCCTTGGCCCGTCGCGGCACCATTATGGGGAACTTTCCCTGCTGGATGCACGTCAACGTGGAGCCGGCACCGGCGTGGGTGATGACGGCGCTTGCCGCGCGGATCTTGGTGCAGAGGTCGCCGAATGAAAGGTAGCGTTCGAAATCGGCGTATTCGGGCTCATAGGTGCACGATCCCAGCTGAATGAAAAACGATTCGTCGAAGGTCTCTTTAGCGGCAAGTTCGTCGATGGCTCGAACCAGCCTGTCGAATGGGTGCACTTCCATGCCCGTGATGACCAGGATCATACGATTCTGCCGTGATATTCAACGCCGGGATATTGAGTTTCGAGTTCAGGCCACTGAACCAGCATCTTCGTGACGAATGGGCGAACCAGACGTGCGGTTAATGAGAGCTCGGTGATTCGTGTGATGGACTCGACGAATACGGTGGGTATCCTGAACAACTTCGCCCACCACAGGAACGGGGCCGCAACTCCGGAACCCGTCGTCAGAATCATGTCGGGGCGGTTGGTTACCAGCAGTCGCGACGCGAGCACGGCGTTTCGAACCAGGTTCGGTACGTTCCGGACAGTTGGGTGTGCCGCCCAGTGGACTTCTCGCTCGTCCTTGAGCAGGTACTGCGCATCCGGGGTGGGGAAACTGACCCAGTACCGTTCTTTGCCTTCCCAAAATGCGCGGAGACACAGCATTTCGTAGATGTGGCCGCCGGACGAGGCGATCAGAAGGATCTTCACTTCTCCTCAATCGAAGTCATTTGTCGACACGCGCTCGGAGCGTGCGTAGCTGCGCTGTGCAACGTTAGTCGACCGTGAAATCTGTTATCGGATAGCTGCCGTCGGGAGCACGGCCGGGCTGCGCGAGTTGCATTGGCGGGTAGTTCATCACGTGGCTGGCGTTCGGCTTGTGCTCGCGCCACACCACGCGGACCCGGACCGAATAGGTGCCTCGGGGCAACCCGTCCACCGTCAGGACTTCCGTCATCGACGTCGATGCGGGGAGGTCGCGCGGATCGTCGAACCGTTGGTCGGCGACCAAGCCGTGCAAGTCCTTACCGGGGAGTGTCTTGAGCACGGTGCCCGTTGCAGACACGATGTCGAACTCCGGCTGCCAGTTCTCGTATAGGGGTGCAGGCCCGAAATTCGTCCACCGCAGCGGAATACGAGCGGAAGCACCCAGCGGCACTGGCGCTGGTGAGCCGTCGCTCTCGACGGCATACCGGTACCCGCTGAACTCGTTCGCCCGTGCCCAGATCTTGAAGTCTTCGGGGGACATGGTCTGGCCGGACGTTTGGCCGGGGAAGCCCGTGCTCGCCGTCATCGACACATGATCGTTGACGACGTCGGTGAGGCCCTTGATGTAGTAATCGGTGGGGGTGACGTGCGGCGGCACTTGGGGCATCCATTCGGTGACAATCGGTGCGATTCGGTACCTGACCGCCACGGTGTGCACGATGGGGTCGCTGGTCTGTACGTAGCGTGAATACTTGTCCTCCGCCCAGGTGGGAATCGGTCGGTATACGCCGAGCCCGTCGGCGCGGATGCCGACGGGCTTTCGCCGGTAGCGCAGCAACGGGCTGTCGCGGAAGAGATGTCTGACGAGCTCCGGGTTGCCGAGTGTGGAGATGAGTTGCGTATTCGGAAACGCCGCCAGATTGGCGGTCACCAGGAGCGCAATCGACTGCTTCGTGATGGATTGGTCGCGGTATTGGCTGTAGTAGCCGAGCTCGGATTCGCTCTGCTCCGGGGCCGGTCCGGGGACGCCAAGGGTGTCCCGCAAGAACGTGACGTGGTTCTCGCTGAAGTCGCCGTATCCCGACACTTCGAAGAGTGCCACCCGTTCGTCGCGGTCATAGCGCCTACCGAGCGCCGCCAGCAGCTCGCTGAAGTACGAGAGGTACGCGGAATTGTTCCAGTCCGGAATCACGTAGGTGACTCCGTCATGGACGTATTGACGCGTCGCGTCGGTGACGGTCGACAGCCAATCCGGTACGGACACATCGACGTTGTTGGGGTAGGAGGTCTCGCAGCACGAGTTGAACGAGGTGATGCGGAAGCCGAACCTACGGCCGCTGCGTGCGGCCGTGTCGATCGCGTCGTCGAGCGCGGCGAAGTCGAATTTCTGCTCATCGGCGGCATTCGGCGGCAATGTGCGTGGATCGCGCGGTTGCAGGCTGCGCCATTCGATCCGGGCGCTGACGTCATTGGTGCCGGGCCACGAGGGGTACTTCTGGTGTGCCGAATCAGCCTGTGGGAAAAGCGGAGTCAGCAGATTCTCGTATTGCCCTCGCAGTGGGTTCACCAGGTCTGGCCCGGCGAACATGCCTGGATCGACGTCCGGGGCGGGCGGGCTCGCGGTCGAACAAGAGGCCAGCGCACATGCCAGGGCTACCGCGCTGATTTGGGCGCAGCGAGGCACTGCTCCGCTCCGTTTTCGATGCGCGTCGGCTCGCCGTGGCGGGCCAGGAACGCGGCCACCGCGATCAGCGCCAAGAGCAACCACGTCAGTGTGAGGACCTGGACGAATCCGTTGATGTCGAGAATCGAACCGGTGACGATCACGACCGCAATGGCACCGCTGAGGCCACCGCTGAGTTCCGCGAGGGCCGGCGACGCTGCTGCCGACGCGCGTACGGCCAGTATCAAGCCGACACCGAGCAGGAGCACGTAGCCGACGAGCGAGCAGAGTCCACCCTCGATCAGCAGAGAAAGGTACTGATTGTCCAGCACCGGCTGCTTGCCGGAGGCCGGGTACGTACCGACCCCCTCGCCGAACCACATGTGTTCGCGGTAGTGCGCGAAGATGTAATTCCATCCGGTGGAGCGGGACGCGATCGACGGGTCGTTGGAGAAGCCGGCGATCGAGCTGGCAAGCGCCGTCGCGACGTTCAGCTTCAGCAACCACCCGGTGACCACCGCCACGATCAGCCCGGCGAACGTGATGACCAACCGCTTGACGGGCCACCGCCAGGCCATGACGACGACTGCGGCGGCAAGGCCGACCAGGACGGACCTCGACACCGTCGCCAGTGCGCCGCAGGCCGCGATGCCGGTGCACAAGACCCACGGCCACGACCGTTCGCCCTTGGCGCGCACGCTGCCGATGACGCCGATTCCGATGGGCACCAGGATCGTCAATACGACCGCGAGTTCGAGCGGATGCCCGGCACTACCCTGAGGCCGCACGATGCCTTCTCGCATAAGGTCTTTCACCAGAATGAAATCGCTGGTCTTCATGCCTGGCAGACGGAACTGTGCGGCCAGATCTAGGCCCGTCGCGGACTGAAGGAGCGCGAATCCCGCACTGGCAGCGCCGCCTAGCAGTAGACCCTTGAGCACTGTCTGGAGTCCGTCGGCGGACGTGACGAGGGCGATTACCGCGAAGGCCATGGTGATCAGTCCGGCGTTGATGAAGATGTACTGATCGGCGTATACGTGCGCCAGCGGCGACAGCCCGCCCCGGGCCATCGCCGCGGCGTACGACAGTAATGCGCCGACGAGATAGATCACCAGCGCAAAGGACACCGCTCGATGCCGGATTCGCGAGCGTTGGCCATGCAGGCGGGTGAGGCACCACAGAAGTCCACAGCCGAAGAGCAGAACCTGCGCGAGGCTCAGTCCCAAAGTCAGCGGAACGGCCAGGTTCTGACGCATTCCGATGAGCAGAAACCCGGTGACCGCCAGATATATTGCGCCCCAATCCTTCTCGGGCACTTCGGCGCGCGTTCCTTCTTGCGCGCTGATTTCGGCCACTCCGACCGGCGAGCCATCCCCCATTGTGCTCACTGGGCGGTTGGGTGTAGTTCCGTCGCGGACGGAGGAAGCGGCGTGATCATTGTCGCCTCGTCGTCCGGCCACAGCCGCGACTCTTCGATCGGATGGCCGTTGGTGGCGCGAACGTGCTTGCTGCTGTTCGGCTTGGTACTCCGCAGGCGTCCCCGCACCACGTCGTAGAGGATGAGCGAGATCACACCGAGCAATAGGACGGCGAATGCGTACGCGGCCCCACTCCGAATGGGACTGGACGATACTGCGGCGCCAGGCTGGGGTGCCACCGATGCCACGATCACCGCATTGTTGTGGCTCGGAACCCAGGAGTCAGCCTGGAGTTTCTGCAGGGCGGTGCTGGCGAAATCTGTCAGTGCCTGCGTGGTGCGCTGTGCGGCCACCGCATTGGAAGCCTTCGCTTCGATCACCAGCTGCGATGTGAGCTGCGCGAACGTCGGAGAATCGCCGAAAGTGGTGTCCACGGTGAACTCGCCGGTGCCGCCCGCCGCGGTGGCAACGGCCCCGCCATCGGTGCGCATCTTCGTCGCGACGACTGCGGCCAACTGGGCCATGTTGGTAGTCAGATTGACCAGGGGGTTCATCATCGCGTCCGGATTGCCCGAACCCGGCGGGATGACCACGATGACCGCCGTTGATTGGTAGGTGTGCGGCGCGGACAACGTGCCTGCAACTCCCGCGGCGATGGCCAAGACCATGATCGCCGCGCAGGCGATCGGCCGGGACAGCAGCGACCGGACGAAGCTGGCGACGTTCATCGGAGAGCCCTTCTGACTGGCATATGTTCGATACTTTGCTGTGATGATGATAATGGAATGGTCGTGGCGACGTCAGTAGTGTGTGCTGGGTACTTGCTGCTAATAAGGCTACCCGATTGTCTCATTATGATTGCTGCGAGGTATTTGGGCGAACGTTGAGCGCCACCTCTTGGAGTACCTCGACGAGCGCTGCCGACGAAGCGGCCGCTGAATACCGTCGGACGTAGTGAGCGCGGGCAGCTGCGCCCCGCATAGTCGCCTGCTGCGGGTCGGCAAGTGCATCGAAGGCCCGGGCGAGCGCCTCCACGTCATCGACCGCGATCGGCGTCTCCCCGGGCGGTTGAAACTCCGGCAATGCACCTTCGCCGGAGACGATCGGAACGACGCCGAGTTGCATCGAGAGCACCTGAACGCCGCTCTGCGAGGCCCGGCGATAGTGCACGATCGAACCCTTCGCCCTGGCGAGCACGGGAAGCACGTCTGCGTATCGAAAGGGCGTGTGTCGCCACTGCACGTGGCGGGGCAGCGGCTGGCGCCACTCACTGGCTCGCTCGCCCAGCAACAACAGATCGTCGCCACGCCAGCCGTCTCCGCCGGTGTGGAGCTCCCAGGCCTGCAGGCATACGTCGATGTTCTTGTACTCGTTGAGTCGGCCGACCAGAACGAAGTTGCGCCGGTTTGCGGCCTCGACGACCGGAGGTACCGAGATGTCTTCGAGGTCGCTGGTGAGTGGCACCACCGCGCCGGCCCGCACACTCTGCGCGACGTACTCGCTGAACGCGACGGTGCGGGACGAGCGCGACGCCCACCAGCCGAACACCGAACGCTCCCATCGGGGCAGCGTTTCACCGTCGTCGTGCGGCCGGTCGTCGTGAATCAATTCGATCCTGGGCACCCCTGGCGCGAAGGCCATCCACCTTGGGTCCCGAACAATTTCGGAGACAACGACATTCGGGGCGAATTGGCGAACATGCGACGCGGCTCGAGCGGCCTCCGGCCAGGTGCGCGCCGTCTTCGGCCGCGGATCGACCACGAGTTCATAAGGGCGGGGCGCATCCGAGCTCGGATGCTGATCAGAGGTGACCAGCAAGACTTCGGCGCCCGCAGCACGCAAAGCCTCGACGTGGATCCGCGCCAGCGGGCGCATCCACGGCGAGAGCCACAACACCCGCAGATCCCGGCCTTCGCCGGCCATCACAGGACTGCATCGATCGCCGACTCGTAGGCATCGGCCATTGCCTCGATGGTGTACAGCTTGCGCATTCGTTCGAAACCCTGCTGGCCCAGCTCGTTCCAGGTTTCGCGTTGGTACAGCGCATGTTCGAGCGCGGCGCGCCAGCCGGCGACCGACACGTCGTCGACCAGGATGCCAACTCGTCCGTCGTCGAGCATGTCGCCGACTGCGCAGACTGCGGACGCGGCGACTGGAATGGCACGCGCCATTGCCTCGAGAATCACCAACGGGAATGCCTCCGAACCGCTTGGCACGCAAAGCAGATCGCAGTCGGCGAGCGCGGCCTCGGGCCCAGGTGACCAGCCGCGCCACGCCACCCGATCGGCCAGGTCGGCTGGGGTCAGGGCCTGGAGCCGCTCGCGGTCTGGGCCGTCGCCAAAAATCGAAACGCGCCATGGCAAATCCCGCAGTCCGTCGAGCGCTTCGACCAGCACGTGTGGGTTCTTGTGTTCAACGATCCGGGACAGCATGACCAAATGCGGCGTCGCTGCGGTCGATGGCCGGATGGGCGTGCTGTCCAGCGTGGCCGCGCGCGCCACTCCGTTGGGCGCCACGAAGTGACGGCCGCCGAGATTCTGGTGAGCCGTGGCCTCCGCCCAATGCGTCGGTGACAACGCGATCAGGCCGTCGGAACGCCGCATCGCCGCAGCCAGCGGTCGCGAGTAGGTCGGACCGTCGGGGTTCGGCGGGATGTGGGGAGCGACGAGCCAGCGCCGGCCGCGCCCGGCGGCCCGCCACAGCGTCGCGAATCCGGTCTCGGTGTTGGTGTCCCCGCTGATCACGACGGACCTGCCTGCGCCGACCTCGATCGCAGGCGCCCACCACGGCTGGCGCACCACGCGAATCGATGGGGCGATCTCGGCGACCAACGGGCCGAAGCGCTGCATGCACGCGATGACCACTTCGTAGCCGCGCCTGTTGAGCTCTCCTGCGAGCAAGGCGTGTTGACGTTCGGCGCCACCGAAGGCCAGTCGGTTGGTCGTGATGATGACCGACGGCCGTTGGCCGGCCGGTCGCCGGCGTGCCGCTCGCTCGCGGCGCGTCGAGCGTTGCACTCGAGCCAGCGCGGTGGTGCCGGCCAGAAACAGATCTGCCCGGGTGCTCCCCTTCTCGAGTTCCAGATTCAGAGCGATGTTGGCGCGCAACAGGTCCGATGATCTCAGCGCGGCGATCGGGTCGCCAGCCACCGTGCCGTGCCCGGTGTGCACGATCCCCGGTTCGTCGACGAGCTGCAGTGTCCAGCCGACCGAACCCGCGCGGCGCTGCCAGTCGGCCTCCTCGCCGTAGAGGAAGAACTCCTCGTCGAAGCAGCCAACGGCCTCCCACGCATCACGGCTGATCGCCAGGCAGGCGCCGGTGAGGTAACCGCTGACTGCGCCGGGCTTGCGGGCATACAGATGCGACCAGCGCGACCCGCGGGTCCGTTCGGCGTACCCCGACCACGCCACCAACGCGCGGCCCAGGCTCTGCTCGCGGTGCGCAACGTCCCACGGCCGGTAGGTCGCAGGATCGGCGTTGTGGTCGGCGATCAATGGGGCGGCGGCGGCGACCCCCGGCTTGTCAAGTGCCGCAATGGTTCCTGTCAACGGGCCCTGCAACACGGCGTCGGGGTTGAGCAACAGGACGTTGTGTTCGGGTACCTCGCGGGCCAGCGCATTGACCGCAGCCGCGAACCCGACGTTCGCCGAACCGAGGAACCATCGGACCTCTCGATGGTCTTCGACCACTTGGTCCAGTCCGGCAAAACCGGGACCCGAGTTGTCCCAGACCAGGATCGGCAAGCCTGGCAGCTGAGCTTGCACGGCGGCCAGGCAGTCGCAAAGCATGCCCGGGTTGCGATAGGCGACGATCAACACGGCGAGCTCGCGTGACTTCGGGGCCGCGGTTGGGGCTTGCGGACGGCGGAAGCGGTCGGGCAGGTAGGCCCGCTCGATTACACGGCTCACGGTGACGTCGCCTGTCTGATTTCGGGTTCGGGATCGCGGTCGAGCGCATCGGTATCGGTGCGCTTCGAGAACAACGTCTTGATCAATTTTGCGTCGGCGGGTCCGACCGCGAGATTGACCAGGAGGTACAGGACGACTGTGACGCCAAGGGTCAGGAGCACCGGAAGATGGCGCATCGACTCCGCGATGGCGGCGCACGCCGCCAGCGGCACCAATAGCCGCAACAAGAACACCCACGGTGTCCGATACGGCACCAGCCGGCTGAGTCGCCAGCTGGCGAACACCAATCCGCTGACCTCGGTGGCCACCAGTGCTATTCCAGAGCCGACGGCCCCGTACAACGGCACAAGCACGATGTTCAGCACGATGTTCAAAATCAGGTTCGCAAGGCTCAGGCGCACCAGAAAGGACTGATCGTGCGCGGCGAAGAGTGCCTGACTCAACACGCCCGTCAGGAACGTCAGCGCGACAGCGACGCTCAGCAGCGCCACGGTTGGTCCGCCGTGGCTGACGAACTCGTCGGAGCCAACCAGTTCGACGATCTGGTTCGCCAAGATCGCCCCGACCACCGCGATCGGCGCCCCGGCGAAAAGCATCGATTCAACCGATCTCGCAGTGAATCGGATGAACTCGTCGCGGTTCTGCGCGAACGCGTGCACCATCGCGGACAGGGTCGAGGACAGGAAGAACGCCGACAACGCGGTGAGCGTGAAGGTGACCGTGTAGGCGAGGCCGTAGACACCGACTTGGTCGGTGGTGCCGAGCAGGCTGAGGATCACGCCGTCGACCCGCCAGTACAGCACGCCGACGATGAGCATGGCGGTCAACGGAAGGCCTTCGCGGAGCAGCTCCCAGCTCTCGCCGAGGGCGAATACCGGACGCCAGTTGGTGATCCGCGCCGCCGCGACGCCCTGAATCAACAGCACTATCAACGGCGGCACCAGCATGACGATGGCAAACCACACGGTGCCCGCTCCGAAGTGGATCAGCACCAGCGTCGCGCCGAGCGAGCCAACCCTGCTGAGCAGATCCGAAAGGGCGACTGCGCCGAACCGCACCGTCACGAGAAATATCGGTCCGAAACAGCTGGTCATGGTGGTGATAATCAGGCCGACGGCGACGATCACCACCATTTCGACGATGTCGGAATCATTGCGGTATATCAGCGCCCCGGAAATCGCGGTCAACGCGAACAGCGGTAGGCAGTACATCGTCGACATGCCGACATTGACCCGGATCAACCGCTCCAGCTCGCCCTTGCCTGACATCACCCGTCGCACCACGACTTGCCCGATGCCCAACTCGGTCAGGCTGGTCCACAACGCGACGAACATGACCGCGGTGGTCAGTGCGCCGTACGACGACGGACCCATGTACCGAGTCGTGGCCGAGACCGTCAGCACCGAGGCGATCATGCCAATGGCGCGGAATAGCACCTGCTGGGTGAAGTTTCGCACCATTTGCCGGTTCGATACCCGCCCTGGTGGCGCGGACGGTGTTTCTGCCGCGGAGGGCCGCTCGGGCTCCTCCCCTGCACCGGTAAGGTCCGGTGACAATGCGTGTCTACATTCCTTTGCCGCACGGGCTGTCCGCGACGAGATGGAGAGCCCGATACGTCCTTGGCGAGGTTCCTGACGAGTCACCGTACGGGCTCCACAAATTGGGTGAGCACGATGTGGACGTGACATTCGGCGAAACTGAGTTCGGTCGCGCCGCCGAACGGGTGGCCAGTGCGGTGCGCCACCGTACGTCGGGGGTGGAACTGTTGGAGGGGCTTGCTGAATCCGGTGCCCGCCGTAGCCGCTGCACCGACGTGGTGCTCGCGTACGACGAGCGCACCGGGATCCCGGCCAGTCTGCTGCGCACCCCGCGGCACGCGCCGGTGGTGCTCGGCGTCGGATGGTTGACCGCCAAGGCGGCCGCGCCGCCCGTTCATGCTGTGCTCGCGGCGAGGGCATTGGGACGCGCGGCTGCGGTATGGACGCAGTGCGCACCCGTGCTGTCGACGTTGGGCCGCGAGTGGGGCGTTCCGCAATCCCGGTTGCACTTCGTCCCGGTCGGCATCGACACCGATTTCTATGGTCTGCAACCCGAGCCACGATCTCCGAATGTCGTTGTCAGCGCGGGGGAGGACCGTTACCGCGACCATGCGCTGCTGGTGTCCGCGGTGGCAAGCCTGCGCGGCAGACACCCCGACATCGGGTTTGAGCTGGCCACCGCTCTTACCGTCGACGTTCCCGCCGAGCTCGGCGTCGTGCATCGCGGGCGGCTGGATGGAAAGATGCGCGACCTGTACCGCAACGCGAGCGTCGTGGCGATCGCGCTCAAACCCACGCTGAGCGGCTCGGGGCTGACCGTGGCGCTGGAGGCGATGTCCAGCGGGCGGCCGGTCGTTATGACGGACAACCCAGGGATCTCCGATTATGTCGAGCACGGTGTCACCGGGCTCTTGGTGCCGCCGAACGACGTCGAGGCGTTCGCCGGGGCGATCGGCGAACTGCTCGCCGATCCGCAGCGGCGGGCCGAGATGGGCGCGGCCGGGGCGATCCGCGTCAGGGAACGGTTCACCTCCGGCGTCATGGCGAGTGACCTGGCTGCCCTGATGAAGACCATATGAGCGTTGCTGCTGGGATCTGCTGATTCGTCAGCGGACTTGATCAGGGCGGCGCGGCGATGCACGTCTTCCTCCCGGCGGGTGACAACCACTTTTCAGGGTTAATTGACACGGAGTTGCAATTACAGCAAACACGATGCTAACCCGAAATGCCGTTCAGCGGGCAGTCGACCCGGTCAGCCTTCCGAGTGTGCAGTGCCGGTGGACGTGTTGTCGTCGGAGCTCACCCGACACGAAAGCTGCCGATCGGGTAACCGCCGGCTGCGTTGCGACCCGCCTGGGCCAGGCTCATCGGCGCAAAGTTCACCGGGTTGGAACCACCTGACTTGTGCTCTTTCCAGATCACCTTCGCGATCAGCGTGTAGGTGCCGGTTGCCAAGTCAATAGTTGGCAGGGCGGTGCGGTCGTCTACTGATTGCGAGGCCGGCTCCGTTGCGGTGGTAGCGAAATCCTGTGCGGCAGCGAGGCTGGCCAAGGACAGGCCGGACGGCACCGATTTGACGACCTTGTTGGAGCGATCGATTACCTCGTAGGTGACTTGCCAGTTGTCGTAGCTCGGTGCGCTACCGAAGTTCGTCCACTGGACCGTGACGGGCAGCGACCTCCCCGCCGCGACGGTTGGAGGTAGGGTCGCGCGAGTCACCGCGTAGCGGTAGCCGGCGAATTTGTTCGTGCGGGACCATAAGTCGTAGATGTTCGCGGGCATCGTGGTCGTGCCCTGGTATGGGCTGACCGCGCTCGAGACCAGGGATACGTGGTAGTTAACGGTGTTTCTGATGGCCTGCTGGAAGTAGGGTAGGTCGCCGTTGGGCTGCCAGTTGCACCATTCGGTGATCACCGGGGCGGTCTTCCACCGACTCCGGATGGTCGCGACGAGCGGGTCGTTGTGCTGCACGTAGTAGGACCATTGATTCACGGCCCAGGTCTGGGGGGGCTCGTAGACCCCGAGGCAGTCGCCGCGGATGCCGACGGGTTTCAAGGGGCGTGCATTCAGTAGTTGGCGGGTGAGCTCGGGGTTGCCGGGATTGACGATGATTTGGGTATCCGGAAAGGCGGCCAGGGTGGCTTTCACCAGCCGGGTGATCGACGCCTTCGTGATCGACTGGTCCCGGTACTGGCTGTAGTAACCCAGTTTGGCGATACTCTGCTCCGGCGCGGGTCCGGGTGCCCCCAGCTTGTCGCGCATGAAGGCGATCTGGTTTTCGCTGAAATCTCCGTACCCGGAGAATTCGAACCATTCGACACGCTCATCTTTGTTGTACCGCCGTCCCAGTGCGGTGATGAGCCGTTCAGCGGCGCTGAGGTATTTGTCATTGTTCCAATCTGGGATCACATAAGTGATGCCGTCGTGGAGGTAATTTTTGGTCGCGCCCGGGAGCGCCCGCAGCCAGTCGGGGACCCCGATATCGATGTTGTTGGGATAGGACGTCAAGCAGCATGAGTTGAACGCCGCTACGCGAAAGTGGAAGCGCTTACCCGCGGCCGCGGCTTTGGCGATTTCGGTGTCGATGGGCGCGAAATCGAAGGTCGTCGGTGTGGGTTGCAGCGCGCGCCAGTCGAACCGGTCGCCCGCATCGAATGCCGCCGGCCATGGCGGATATTTCTTCTGCGCCGGATAGGACTGGGGGAACAGCCCTTCCATCAGGTTCTCGTACTGTCCGCGCTTCGGATTGTTTACGTCAAGTGCCGTAAAGGGCGTCAATGCACCAGGTTGGACCGTACTGATGGGCGGCGTTGGCGGCGGCGGTGGTGGTGGCGGCTTGGTCGGCACCGTGATCGGCGGCTTGGGCAGTGGTGGCGCTGTGGTCGGCGTGGCGGCAACGGGCGCAGCCTGAATGGTCATGAGCGCAACAAGCGCAACGCAAGCGACTGTGAAGCCACGGCGCTTCAAGAGTGCCTCCATCGTATTGTCTGGTGACGGACAGAACCGAGGCCGCTGCGGCGGCCTCACCATTCAGGTCGATAACGAGTCTTCCGGGTGGGACTCCATGAGCGCGTAAACCGTTGTCGCCCTTATCCGGCGGTCCAGAAGACGGGAATCCTACCCTCGGGCTTGTACTTCACCGTGGTGATCTGGACGCCGAATGCCACTGGGAACGCCACCCAGCCCCGGACACATTCGCCGACAGCCAATGGCTCGTTTGCAAATGGGAACTGCGGGGTGGGGAATTCGGGCAAACGGTCGGAGCTGGCTTGGTACTGGCCGTTGCCGGCATCGGACACCGACCAGTCGGCCCAGCTGACCGTGAAAGCGGTCCGGGAGTCCTTCAGGCAGGCCTGCACGTCGGCTCCCACCCAGTGGCCCCCACTCGGGGGCGCGGCGGCCTGCTGCGCCATGTTCTGGTCGACGGCGAATACCGTGACCTCGTCCGCGAATCCGGGATCGGTGATCGTGAAGGGGGAGCCCAGCGGCAGCGGACTACTCGGGCTTGGGAGCTGCGTCGGGGTTGGGTTGGTCACGTTGGCATCCGAGGTTGTCGCTGGCGCCGCCGGGCCACTTTTGTCCGAGCATCCGGTGAGTATCAGAGTCGGGATAACGCAGAGTGCTCCGAGTGCGCCGAATGTCCGTCTCATGGGCATTGCTTACCAGACGAACGTTGCCGACGTCTGTTCCGGGTCTGGTAGTGGGGTGTGCGCGGGCAAACGGACCGCAGCAAGCTGCGCGGAGGGAACGCCGCGGCTCCAGACCTGCGTGCAGGCCCGCTGACACCGCAGATGTCGTGTCACCTGGCCTGAGCGCGCGCGATCATTTGTTTGCTAAATGTGCAGCACATGCCAGTATGGTGGTCTGTCAGTAAGCCTGCTGAAGGTATTCGGCGGCGTTGCCAAGCGATCCAATCGTTGCGGGAGAAGGGGGCATGCTTCGGTGTCCGAATCGACGGTCGGCGCACATGAGTCGACGGCGTCGGCGACATCGGTGCGGTACCCGATTCGGGTGCTCACCATTGGCCCTGCGCCAACGTCGCCCAACAGCCGCGGCGGCATGGCGACGGTCGCGGAGCACATGGTCGGGGATCCGGACACTCGATTCCGGATCCGGGCTGTTCCCACCTACATGGACGGCTCGTCGGTAGTACGGCTCTCGATCGGTGTCTGGGGCATGGTCAAGGCGTCGGTGCTTGTGCTCTGCGGGCGGGTGGACGTATTGCATGCGCACGTCTCTTTGCGCGGCAGCATCGTCCGCAAGGCAGTTCCGCTGTTCGTTGCCCGACTGCGCGGTGTGGCCACGATCGTGCACTGCCACGGTGCGAACTTCTTCGAATGGATGGACGCACTGCCAGCTCCGGCCCGCCGGGCCGTGCGCGCAGCGTTGCGCGCCGACTATTGCCTGGTGCTCGGGCAGTCCCAGGTCGACGAGTGCCGCAGGAGCCTGGATCTCGATGACTCCAACATGCGCGTGTTGTACAACCCCGTCGTTGTACCCCTGAATCCGCCCGTGCGACATGGCCGGGGTGAGCTGAGAGCCGTATCGCTCGGCAGGCTGGGGGCCAGAAAGGGCACGTACGACCTGATCCGAGCGGCCGGACTCTTGCCAGAGGACGTTCGGGCAGGCCTGCCGATCACCCTGGCCGGCGACGGCGAGGTTGAGCAGGCGCGCGAGTTCGTGCACCGCAATGGCCTCGACGACGCCATCGACATCGTCGGCTGGGTCGGTCCGGAAGAGCGGGATCGGCTGCTGGCCGAATCGGCGATCATGGTGTTGCCCAGCTACCATGAGGGGTTGCCGATGGCGATTCTCGAGGCGATGGCTCACGGCGTTGTGCCGGTGACGACACCGGTCGGGGCCATCCCCGAGGTGATAACCGACGGGGTTGACGGCTTGCTCGTCGCCCCGGGTGACGCCGAGCAACTTGCAGCAGCCTTACGGTCGTTGGTTGTCGACGACGAACTGCGGAACCGGTTGTCGGCTGCCGCCCGTGCGCGAATGAGCGCTTTCGACATCACGCAGTGGCGGGAAGCTTTGCACGAGTTGTGGATTGCCGCGGCAAGGCGCTAGCTCACCGAGCGCCATCGTGCGCAATCCACTCCTCGCGGGTCTGGCTGTACAGGTCGTGGTCGCACCGTCCCTTGCCCACTTCCAAATAGCTCCGCATGAGGCCCTCGTGGGCGAAGCCCAACCGCTTCGTTAGTTGCACGATCGGAATATTGCCCAGTGCAATCGGCGCGGTGACGCGCTCGAGTCCGACTTCAGCGAACAGGTAGTCGACCAGCAGGCCGAGGGCAGTCGTACCCACGCGTTGGCCGGTCCATCGGGAGTCAATCCATACTCCGATCTCGCCCCGCTTGTGGTACCGCTCCAACCACGCATCGCACTGGCCCGCCAGCTCTCCGTCGACTTCGACCACGGTGTGCACGCAACTGCCTGCCCGCAACCGTTTCCGCGCGTCGATGCATTCGCGTATCCAGTCGCGGCGGCGGTGGCGATCTGGCCAGCTGAGGTCGGAGTATCCCCAAACCGGTTCTATCTCAGCCTGATTGAGCATTCGAACCCGTCGCCAGGAGTCCGCGTCACGAAACCGGGGCGTGCGCAGCACGACGTTGAGCCCGCCTGGGGTGGTGGCGCTCAGGGTGGGGGCGGAACCGAAACGGCTTTTGATACCCGAAACGAGCTCGGTCAACTGAGCGCACTCCCTCTCCGTCGTATTCATGGGATGTGGTGGCAAACTGGCGCGCTCCACTGTATGTGATCAGCCCTTGATTCGGATTCCCGCGCAACGGTGCACGGCCTAGGTAAAGTCGCCCCCGTGGGGTACCCGGAAAACGTGCTTGCCGCCGACGAGCGGGTAGTGCTGCATCGTCATCCGCACTGGAAGCGGCTGATCCTGCCGGTATTGGTGCTGCTCATCGCGACTGCGTTGGCGGCGTTCGGCGCCGCGGTGGTGAGCAAAGCCGGTTGGACGTCGACCGTCGCTACCAACGTCGTGATGGCGGTCATCGGCGTGGTGTGGTTGATCATCGTCGGGTGGCTGGTGCTGTGGCCGTTCCTGAACTGGCGCTCAACGCATTTCGTCATCACCGACCGCAGGGTGATGTTCCGGCACGGCGTACTGACCCGGTCGGGCATCGACATTCCGCTGGCCCGCATCAACAGCGTCGAGTTCCGCCATGGGCTGTTGGATCGGATGGTGCGCACCGGCACCCTGATCATCGAGTCCGCGAGCCAAGATCCCCTTGAGTTCCACGACATCCCGCGTGTGGAACAGGTTCACTCACTGCTGTATCACGAAGTCTTCGACACCCTGGGGTCGGAGGAATCGCCTAGCTGATCGTCGAGGTGGGCGCGCCGGTGCCGCAACGGCGTCACGCTGCCGTGGCCCTCTTGGATCTCGTCCTCGATGGCCTCCGCAAGGCCTCCGGCGGTGAACGATGCCTCGATTGCCCTGTCGGGATGGCGGGCGAGCTCGTCGGGGAACACCCAGCGCCGGAACGCCCAGAACCGGAACGCCATCTGGAGCAGGTTGCCGATGATGTACGCCGACACGAAGTCGGCGATGTTCTCCATGGTCAGGCTCACCATGGGGACGCGTAGTTCCAGCACGTAGCTGGACACCCACAGCGGAGCCATGCTGAGCACCACGCCGACGGCGCTGACTCCGAAGAACAGCAGGGCTTCGTGGTGACGCTCGCGGCCGCCTCGGTCGCGGAAGCTCCATTCCCGGTTCAGGATGTACGACGCGATGACCGCGACGACGCCCGCAATGATCTTGGCCGTGACCGGCTTGGGCTCGAGGATCGTCAGCTTGAGCGTGAAGAAGATGGCGGAGTCGATGATGAACGTCGTTCCGCCGACGATCGCGAACTTGATGAGCTCATGATGCCGCTCGGCAAAGGGCCGGATCGGGCGCGGGAGCCGCGCAATGGTGGCATCAGCGAAAGACACAAGAGGCGAGTGTACGGAAACAAGGCACGCGAGGCGTACCCGTGCAGGTAGGGGCCTCGACGGCCGTGACAACATAGCAGCGTGAGTGCACCCCCTGTCGTCGCCATGATCGGCGGCGGGCAACTGGCCAGGATGACCCATCAGGCCGCGATTGCCCTTGGTCAGACGCTGCGGGTGCTGGCCGCCGCACCGGATGACCCTGCGGCGCAGGTCACACCCGACGTGGTCATCGGGGCGCACACCGACCTCGATGCCCTGCGGCGGGCCGCGGCGGGAGCGGCCGCGCTGACGTTCGACCACGAGCACGTCCCGGGGCCGCTACTGGAGACGCTCGTCGCCGAGGGTGTGAATGTCGCGCCGCCACCTGAGGCGCTCATTCACGCGCAGGACAAGCTGGTGATGCGCCGCAAGCTCGAGGAGCTCGGAGCACCGGTGCCGCGCTACGCCGAGGTGCTCCAGCCGGCGGACGTGGACGCCTTCGCGGCGCGGATCGGTGGGCCGATCGTCGTCAAGACCACACGCGGGGGATACGACGGACGTGGGGTCACGTTGGCCCGCGACCTGGCCGAGGCTAGGGCCGTCACCGAGCGCTACCTGGCCGACGGAGCGGCGGTGCTCGTCGAGGAACGCGTCGGGCTTCGCCGTGAACTGGCCGCGCTGGTAGCCCGCTCGCCCTTCGGCCAGGGTGCGTGCTGGCCGATCGTTCACACCGTGCAGCGCGACGGCATCTGCGTCGAGGTCATCGCCCCTGCCGCTGGGCTGAGTCCCGAGCTCGCGGGCGACGCCGAGCACCTCGGGCTGCGGTTGGCCAACGAGCTCGGCGTGGTCGGGGTGCTGGCCGTGGAGCTCTTCGAGACCACGGCAGGGACGCTGTTGGTCAACGAACTCGCGATGCGGCCGCACAACTCCGGACACTGGACCATGGACGGCGCCAGGACCAGCCAGTTCGAGCAGCATCTGCGCGCGGTGCTGGACTATCCGCTCGGCTCCACCGAACCGATCGCGCCGGTGACGGTGATGGCCAATGTCCTTGGCGCACCACAGGTTCCCACGATGACCATGGACGAGCGGCTTCATCACCTGTTCGCGCGGATGCCCGATGCCAAGGTGCATCTGTACGGCAAGTCGGAGCGGCCCGGCAGAAAGCTCGGACACGTGAACGTGCTTGGCGCCCTTCGTGGTTCATTGGACGATGAGGCCTATGTCGCCGATGTTCGAGAACGCGCGGTGCGCGCCGCGCACTGGTTGTCACACGGTGAGTGGACGGACGGATGGGATGCACACGCATGACTGACATTAAGCCGCGGGTCGGGGTCATCATGGGCAGTGACAGCGACTGGACCGTCATGGAGGACGCCGCGACGGCGTTGGCGGAATTCGAGGTGCCGTTCGAGGTGGGGGTCGTCTCGGCCCATCGCACACCGGGACGCATGCTCGACTACGCACGGACCGCCGCAGGCAAGGGCATCGAGGTCATCATCGCCGGCGCAGGCGGCGCGGCCCATCTGCCCGGCATGGTTGCCTCCGCGACGCCGTTGCCGGTGATCGGCGTGCCGGTTCCGTTGGCGCGGCTCGACGGGTTGGATTCGTTGCTGTCGATCGTGCAGATGCCCGCGGGAGTGCCGGTGGCGACCGTGTCGATCGGTGGTGCGCGCAACGCGGGCCTGCTGGCGGTGCGCATCCTCGGCTCCTCCGACCCCGGATTGCGCGCGCGGATGGAGCAGTTCCAGTCCGACCTCGAGGACATGGTGTTGGAGAAGGACGCGGCATTGCGGCAGCGGCTGCTCGGGCCGTAACGCGCAGCAGGTAAAGTTACTGGCGAGTAGCAAGGAGTTCTCATGGCCATCGGTGACCCGTCCTTCAGCGTCTTCAAGCTCTCCGAAGAGCACGACGAGATGCGCGCGGTGCTGCGCGAGCTTTGTGACAAGGAGATCGCCCCGTACGCGGCGGACGTGGACGAGAAGGCGCGCTACACCTCTGAGGCTTTGGCGGCGCTAAACGCTTCCGGGTTCTCGGCCATCCACATTCCCGAGGCGTACGGCGGCCAAGGTGGCGACGCCGTCGCGACTGCCATCGTGATCGAAGAGGTCGCCAGGGTGTGCGCCTCGTCGTCGCTGATCCCGATCTGCAACAAGCTGGGCACCATGGGCATGCTCCTGAGCGGTTCCGAGGAGCTCAAGAAGCAGGTGCTGCCGTCGATCGGAGCGGGGGAGGCCACCGCGTCCTACGCACTGTCGGAACGAGAGGCCGGTAGCGACGCCGCGGCGATGCGCACGCGCGCCAAGGCCGACGGCGACGACTGGGTGCTCAACGGGTCCAAGTGTTGGATCTCCAACGGCGGGCACTCGCAGTGGTACACCGTCATGGCCGTCACCGATCCCGACAAGGGAGCCAACGGCATCTCGGCCTTCGTCGTACGCGAGGACGATCCGGGTTTCAGTGTGGGGCCCAAGGAAAAGAAGATGGGCATCAAGGGTTCGCCCACCACCGAGCTGTACTTCGAGGACTGCCGCATCCCCGGCGACCGCATCATCGGCGAGCCGGGAACGGGTTTCAAGACGGCGCTGGCCACGTTGGACCACACCCGCCCGACGATCGGCGCGCAAGCCGTCGGCATCGCCCAGGGCGCGTTGGAGGCGGCGATCGCCTACACGAAGGAACGCAAGCAGTTCAAGAAGTCGATCAGCGACTTCCAGGCCGTGCAGTTCATGCTCGCCGACATGGCGATGAAGATCGAGGCCGCGCGCCTGATGGTGTACAGCGCCGCGGCGCGGGCCGAGCGCGGCGAGCCGAACCTGGGCTTCATCTCCTCGGCGGCCAAGTGCTACGCGTCGGACGTGGCGATGCAGGTGACCACCGACGCGGTCCAGCTGTTCGGTGGCTACGGCTACACCGTGGACTTCCCCGTCGAGCGGTTCATGCGCGACGCCAAGATCACCCAGATCTACGAGGGCACCAACCAGATCCAGCGCGTCGTCATGAGCCGCGCGCTGCTGCGCTGAGCGGGTAGCGCGCTACGCGCCGGAAGCTGGTCGCAGATGCGTTATGTCGCCTGCGGCCACCACGTGCACGTCGGTGCCGTCGTCGATGAGCAGGCGTCCCGACTCGTCGATTCCCGTTGCGACACCGACGATGTCGCGATCGCCCGGCAGGATGGCCCGAACCGTCGTACCGATGGTGAGGCTGCACCGCAGGTAGTCGCTCCGCAGCTGATCGTCATGGCCCGCGGCGGAACGCCAGCGCTCGATCAGCTCGCCGAGGCGATCCAGAATTGCCGAAACCACGACGTTGCGATCGAGCGTGGTCGCCCCGAGCAGCTGCAGTGAGGTAGCCGTCGGGGTCGGCAACTCGTCGGGTGCCAACGAGACGTTGAGTCCAAACCCGATGACGATCATCGGACTGGGGGAGGCCACCTCGGCGAGCACCCCGGCCAGTTTGTCCGCGCCCGCGAGCACGTCGTTGGGCCACTTCAGGCCGACGCTGACGCCGGTCACTTGCGCTACCGAGTCGACAAGGGCGACACCGGTGAGAAGTGGTAGCCAGCCCCACTTTTCGGCCGCAATCCCGGTGACGTCGATGCCGACCGACATCGCGATCTGGGCTCGAGGCGGCGTGGCCCAGTTGCGGCCGTGGCGGCCGCGGCCCGCACTCTGAAACTCGGCGAGCAGCACGCTGCCCGCGACGTCGACACCCGCCTGAGCGCGGGACAACAGGTCGGCATTGGTCGAGCCGGTACTCGACACGACGTCGATCTGACGCCAGGCCTGCCCGGGGCGGAGCTTTGCCCGCAGCGCATCGACGTCGAGGGGCTGGCGGCTATCCGAATGGGCCATGAATCAGCTGACGCAGGCCGCATTGTCGGCGCCCGCAGTGAGCACCGGTGACGGCGGGGGTGGCGGCTCGGTTGACTCGACGGCCGCAGGATCGACCGTTCCGGTCGAGCTATCCGGGGTAAGTCCCGATCCCGGCCCGGTGTAGTCCCCGGCCAGCACCACGCGCACCGATCCGGGCGTCACCGACGCGTCGGCGACGACGGGTACGTTACCCAGCGCCTTGGAAACTGCTTGAGCGCCAAGGTCATCGGCCTTGGCCGCCTGAACCTGGCTACTCGGAACGTGGCCTCCGTTGTTGTTGCCGACTTCGCCAGGGGTGAAGCCCTGACCGCTCAGCGTGTCCAACACGGCGGCGGCGAGGCCGTTGATGTCCGTGTCGTTGACGACGGCCACCGTGGTCTTGTCCGGCGAGTAGGCCAGTTGTTCGGTCTTGCCCTCGTCCTGGTCCTTCAGCAGCCCCGCAACCCAGTCCTTGACCTGCGTGTGATCGATGCGGACCACGCTCTGCGTGCCGTCGTCGCTCCAGCCGTCCTCCTGCAGGATGGGAATGGTGGCGAACGCCACGTTGCCACCCGCCAGCTTCTGCATCTGCTGGACGAAGTCCATGACGTCCCAGCCCTCGGACAAGACCACCGAGCGCTGCACCGCATCTTGAAGGCGGTTGAGCGTGGCGGGGCTGGTCAGCGTCTTGCCCGAGATGACCTGGTGTGCGAGCGCGGCCATGACCGCCTGTTGGCGCGTCACCCGGTCGAGATCTCCGCGGGGCAGATCGTGCCGCTGCCGGACGAAGCTCAGCGCCTGCGGTCCGTCCAGCTTCTGCGGCCCAGCCGGGAAGTCGGCGCCCGAAAGTGGTTCGTCCACCGCATCTTTCAGACACACGTTGACACCGCCAAGAGCATCGGTGATCAGCGCGAAGCCGAGCAGGCCGATCTCCGCGTAGTGGTCGACGGTGACGCCGGTGAGGTTGGCGACGGTCTTGATCAGCGCCTCGCGGCCGGCCTCGGTCGCTTCTGGTTCGGCCACCGCAGGGTCGACACCCTGCTCCTCGACCAATTGCTTGAGCCGCTCCAGGTGTACCGAGCCGTAGACGCCGTTGATCTTCGTCTTCCCGATGCCGGGGGCGTCCACGTACGAGTCGCGGGGGATCGAGATGGCGGTCGCGGACGTCCCGTTGTTCGGGATGCGCACCAGGATGATCGTGTCCGTGTTGGTCGACACGTCGTCGCCGGCACGCAACATGGACAGTTCGTCGGCGGACAGCGGGTTGCCGTGTGCGTCGGTGCGGCTATCCATACCGACGAGCAGGATGTCGATGGCGCCGTCGTCGCCGCCGCCCCCGAGCGCGGCCGTGCTGATGTGATTGATGCCCGATTCGAACGACCGGATCTTGCCCCAGGCCACGCCTGTCCCGACGACGACGACCGACGCCGCAATGACGGCGACGATGCGGGTGACACGACCGGGCATCAACCCAGGCTACTGGCGAGTTGGCCGCATACCGGGTAGCGACGACCGGCGTGCCAGACTCGTCGGCATGTCTGATCGAATCGTCATCACCGGTGGAGGTGGGCTGCTCGGGCGCACGCTCACCGCCGTGGCGCGTGACCGCGACCTCGAGGTAATCGCGCTGACCTCGGCCGAATGCGACATCACCGACGCCGTTGCGGTCGAACGCTTCGTCGCCGCGGACGACGTCGTGGTCAACTGCGCGGCGTACACGAAGGTCGACGATGCCGAACGCGACGAGGCCCGCGCATACGCGGTGAATGCCACGGGCGCGGAGAACGTCGCGCAGGCCTGCGCCAGGGCCGGAGCTCGATTCATCCACGTCTCCACCGACTATGTGTTCAGCGGGCAGTTCCCCGACGGCACGCCGCGGCCCTATGAGCTCGACGACGAGACGGGCCCGCTCAGCGTGTACGGGCGCAGCAAACTGGCCGGTGAGTTCGCCGTGCTGGCCGCCATGCCGGACGCGCACGTGGTGCGGACGTCGTGGATCTTTGGGGGCGCGGCCGACTTCGTCGCGGCCATCGCAAAGAAGGCAGCAGGGGACGACGACGTCGACGTGGTCGCCGACCAGGTCGGAGGTCCCACCTTCGTCGTCGATCTCGCCGAGGCACTGCTCGAAGTGGCCTCCGGCGTGATCCGAGAACCCGTGCTGCATGCGGCGAACGCCGGGGCGGCGAGTCGGTACGAGCAAGCCAAGGCGGTGTTCGAGCTGGTCGGTGCCGATCCCGAGCGCGTGCGGCCGGTCGGCACCGACAAGCATCCGCGCCCTGCCCCGCGCCCCGCATACTCCGTGCTGGGCACCCGGCTGACGACCGATGCCGGGCTCACCCCACTGCGGCCGTGGCGCGAGGCGTTGGCCGCGGCGCTGGGGCCGCTAGCCTCTACGCCGTGAGCGACGACCGACTGATCGTGGTGACGGTGACGTATTCGCCGGGCACGCACCTCGACCGCTTCCTCGCCTCACTCGCTCACGCCACCGAGCGGCCGGTGACCGTCGTGATGGCCGACAACGGCTCCACCGACGGTGCACCCGAGGAAGCCCTCGAACGTCACCCCGATGCCCGGCTGATGCGCACCGGCGGAAACCTCGGTTACGGCACTGCGGTCAACCGGGCCGTCGCCGAGTACCTCGAAGGTTCGGACGCCGAGTTCTTCGTCGTGGCCAACCCCGACGTGCAGTGGGGCCCGCGCAGCATCGACGTGTTGCTGGAGGCCGCGGAGCGGTGGCAGCTGGCCGGTTCGCTCGGCCCGCTCGTTCGCGACCCCGACGGCTCGGTATATCCGTCGGCAAGGCACCAGCCGAGCATCGTCCGGGGTGGCATGCACGCGGTCGTGGGCCCGATGTGGAAGTCCAACCCGTGGACGGCGGCTTACCGCCAGGAGCGGTTCGAGCCCAGCGAACGCGCCGTGGGGTGGTTGTCGGGGTCGTGCCTGTTGGTGCGCAAGGCCGCCTTCGATGAGGTCGGCGGATTCGACGAGCGTTACTTCATGTACATGGAGGACGTGGACCTGGGGGATCGGATGGGCCGCGCCGGTTGGCAGAACGTCTACGTTCCGACCGCCGAGATCCTGCATGACAAGGGTCATGCCACCGGCCGCGACCCGGGCCGCAACTTGGCCGCCCATCACACCAGCACCTACACTTTCCTGGCTGATCGGCATCCGGGCTGGTGGCAGGCACCGCTGCGGTGGGCGTTCAAGTCCGCCTTGACGGTGCGGGCAGGCCTGGTCGTCGGCAACTCTCGGCGCAAGCTCGCGAAGGGACGGCAATGAAGGTGGGACGGACGTGGGGAGTCAGGTGAATCCAGCGGAAGTCGACGCCGTCATCCTCGTCGGTGGGCAGGGCACCAGGCTGCGTCCGCTGACGTTGTCCGCGCCCAAGCCGATGCTTCCGACGGCGGGCTTGCCGTTCCTCACCCACCTGCTGTCCCGGATCGCCGCGGCCGGCATCCAGCACGTCGTGCTAGGCACGTCCTACAAGGCCGAGGTCTTCGAAGCCGAGTTCGGCGACGGCTCCAAGCTCGGGCTGCAGATCGAGTACGTCTTCGAGGCCGAACCGCTGGGCACCGGCGGCGGCATCGCGAACGTGACGCCGAGGCTCCGTTACGACACCACGATGGTGTTCAACGGTGACGTGCTGTCGGGGGCCGACCTCGGCGCGATGCTGGCCAGTCACGCCGACCGCAAAGCCGATGTCACACTGCACCTAGTCCGCGTCGGCGACCCGCGCGCATTCGGTTGCGTGCCAACCAATTCCGACGGTGCAGTCACGGCGTTCCTGGAGAAGACGCAGGATCCGCCGACCGATCAGATCAACGCGGGCTGCTACATATTCCAGCGTGAGGTGCTCGACCGGATCCCGAGGGGCCGCGAAGTCTCGGTGGAGCGCGAGGTATTCCCCGGCTTGCTGACCGACGGGCTCAAGGTGTGCGGGTACGTCGACTCCAGCTACTGGCGCGACATGGGTACTCCCGAGGACTTCGTGCGCGGATCGGCCGACCTGGTGCGGGGTATCGCGCCGTCGCCGGCGCTCGGAGGGCACCGCGGCGAGGAGTTGGTGCACGACGGCGCGGCCGTGGCGCCGGGTGCGCTGCTCATCGGTGGGACGGTCGTCGGGCGCGGCGCCGAGATCGGGCCTGGCGTCCGGTTGGATGGCGCGGTGATCTTCGACGGCGCCCGCATCGAGGCGGGCACGGTCATCGAACGTTCCATCATCGGGTTCGGCGCCAGGATCGGGCCACGGGCGTTGATCCGCGACGCGGTCATCGGCGACGGCGCCCACATCGGCGCGAGATGCGAATTGTTGCGCGGCGCGCGGGTGTGGCCAGGGGTGGCTATCCCCGACGGTGGTATCCGCTACTCGACCGACGTCTGAGCCGTCGTCACCAATTGGGTGAGCCCAAAGTCCCCGTCCGGGACCCCATCCAACGGCCACCACCTCAGGTCCAGCGATTCGTCACTACAGACCAGCTCGGCGCCCGGCGGCGCGTGGGCGATGAACTGCATGTCCAGGTGGCGAGTGGGGACACCCAGCGAGCAGGTGACAGCGTGCACGTGCAGCGCGGCCAAACCCGAATCGATGCGCAGCCCGCTGATTCCGGACTCCTCCTCTGCCTCGCGGAGCGCGGCCGCGACGATGCTGGTGTCGGTCAATTCGCAGTGGCCACCCAACTGAACCCACCGGCCCAACCTCGGATGCAACGTCAGCACGGCCTGTTGGCCAGTGTGATCGAGCACCAGGGCCGATGCGGTGATGTGCCCGGGGACGCAGGCCCGCTCGCACGCATCGGGCCGGGCCAGCACGAATGCGAGCACGGCTTGGCGAAGGGCGTCGTCTGCGGGGCTGGCCGGCTGCCAGCACGTCAAAACCTCGATCACCGACTGATGCAGGCTCATCGCCCCCAGCCTCTCATTGCGCTGCGCGTTTGAAGCTTGATCAACGGGCTATACCACGACAGGAGAAATCCTTGTGTACGGTCAATGGCGCAGAAGCAGGGGGAAATGAATGAGCGCCGCAACAGCGTACGTGCTGGTGGAATGGCTGCTCAATGAGGCCGTGTGCACATGCGGGTGGACGGGACGGCGTCGCATATTTCGGGGTCATGCCGTGGTTGACGCCCTTCTCCACTGTGCTGACACTGGGCACACTCCGGCCGGTACGACGCGCGACAGCGTCCCCGTGATCAAGCGCGACCGGGTGGGTTCGCGCCCCGACGCCGACGGCGCACATTCACCGACGTGACTGCTTACCCGTCCGAGTTCTTCGGCGGGGAAATGAAACCGTTGTCCGCGAGAATCTGCTTGCCACTCGGTCCAGTGACCTCCTGGACGAAAAGCGCTGCCCCGCGTTCCTGATCCGTGCCCTTGACTACGGCGATCCAGGCCGTCACGGCGTCGGTGTCCGCCGGAAGCGGGAACGACGTGACGTTGTCGCCGGCGCCCAACGCGTCGGTCATGAAGACCACCCCGGCGTCGGCTCGGCCGCTCGTCACGTCTTGGACGACGCGGCTCGGCGTGGGCTCCGTGCTCTGGGGATGTAGTTGGATGCCGGCGCGCTGTTCGACGTGCTGGGTCGTCGCCCCGCACGCGCCTTGGGCAATGCACACCGAAACCCGGACGTCGGGCGCGGCGAGGTCGGCGAACGAGGTGAGGTGCTTGGGGTTGCCTGCCGGGGTGACGACGACGAGCCGGTTGGCCGCGAACGGCACCGGGGTGCCGGACACAGCGCCAGCGTCGGCCACCACCGACATGTTGGCGCGGTCACCCGAGGCGAAGACGTCCGCGTCGGCCCCGTCTGTGAGTTCATTCGACAGCTCAGACGAATTCGCGAATATGAAGGACACCGAGTATTCGGGATGTGCCGACTGGAAATTCTTGCCGATCTCAGTGAAACTCTTGACCAGCGACGACGCCGCGTAGACCGTGATCGGAGTCGTCGGAGCCGGGCGCGCGTCACAGGCGGTCGCCGCGAGCAACGCAAGGGCGCCCACGGCCATCATCCGCTTGAATCGCCTGTCCATCAGCCGTGACAATACCTAGTCGTACTCGTGAAGTTACGCTCGGTCGCCGCATGTCGCTGCCTGTGAGCAGTGCATACATCACCTGGCAATCACCTTGCGTAGCGTCCATCGTCCGCCCACCAGCGGCAGACTGGTGGGCGTGATCGGGCACAGGTATGCGGTACACGTGGCCGTACCGTCCGTGCCCGAACCGGCGCAGTTCGCCCCGACGTCGACGCGGCCGCACTCCGAGGTGGCGGCAGACGGTGAAACGGAGCGCCGCAAACATGTGACGTCGCGGTTCCGCATCGCGCACATTGCCCTCCTGGCGCAGGGGCTTGCGATCGGCGTGGTGGGCGGTTTCGCGCTGGCCTGGTCGATGGCGGCGAATCTGCGCTTCGGCCTCGAGGGCATTCCGGTGCTCGGCCTCGCAGTCACGCCACTCCACGGTGGGCTGCTCATGGCAGGGGGAGCGCTGGCGATTCTGGCCTGCCTTGGACGCTGGACGACCGTTGCGTTCATCGCGATCGCGGCAGGCGGCTGGGCGACCCTGACCATCGTCTGCGCCGTCGAGGCCGCCCACCATGCCCCCGGGCTGCTCGGATTCGACCCGCGCGACACCCTGCTCTACGGCGTCCTTGGCGCATACAACCTCGCGCTGTGCATCTGGCTGGCCCCGACGCTCCTGGCGGACTGGCGGTTGGCGCGGACTGGTTCGCCTCAGCACTAGCCGCCCGGGACTACCGCTCGATGAGTAGCTCGTCGGTCGAAACCGGGTCGCGCGGTCCCGACGGTTCGGCGGGATGGCCAATCGCGATGGCGCCGAGGGGCTCCCAGTCCGCGGGCAGCGAAAGCGCGTCGCGCACCAAGTCGGCGGCGAAGATCGTGGATCCGATCCAGCAGCTGCCCACGCCCCGCACGGCGAGTGCCACCAAGAGGGCTTGGACCGCGGCACCGACGGCCACGGTGAACATCGTGTGCTCGGCGGCGGTGCGCTCCGCGTCCGGATACGAGTGCGCCCCATCGGGAACCATGAACGGGATGACGAGTTCCGGAGCGTCGTAAAGCAACTGACCGCGGCCGAGGCGCCGCTCTACCGAATCCGCCGGACGTCCGTCGCCGGTCAGGTCGGCCCGCCATTGGGCCTTCATGCGGTCCAACAGGGCGAGCCTGGCCGCGCCGTCGCGCATCCAGACGAACCGCACCGGCCGGGTGTGGTGTGGGGCGGGAGCGGTCAGCGCCTCTGCGACGGCTGCCTCGACGACCGCGGGATCGACGGGATCGGGCGCGAAGTGGCGGACCGAACGTCGTAGCAACTGAGCCTGGCGTCGCCCGAGGTCGATGGCCTCCTCGGTGCCGAGCCAGAAGAGGTCCTCCTCGCCGGCGCGGACCAGGGTGCGGCCGTTGGTGCCGTCGTCGTGCAGCGTCAGGCCGCGCACCACGGCGACGGGGATACCGGACAACTTGCCCTTGACCAGATCGGCCGCGGCAGCGAGCTCGTCGGCGACGGCCACCTCGGTTACCAGTAGCTCGTTGCCGTGGATGTCCTCGGCGCCCGCGTAGCCGTGCAGCACCGTGAGGCCGGCCGCGCCGATGGCGGCATCGGTCTGCCCGTTGCGCCAGGCCCGTCCCATCGTGTCGGTGACCACCACTCCGACCGTGACGTTCAGCAGCTGCTGCAGTCGGGTCCGCAGTGTCGCGGCGCTCCCGTCGGGATCGACTGGTAGCAAGGCGAGTTCGGCAGAATCGACATTGGAACCGTCTACTCCGGCCGCCGCCTGGACCAGTCCGATGGCGTTCTCGGTGATCAACGTCCGGCCCTTGCGTGCCAGCACGCGCACGGCCTCCTCGTCGATCAGCTTGCGCCGCAGTGTGTCCCGCTCCTCGGGGTCCGTTGGCGCCGCGACTATCCTGCCTTCGCACTTGGACATCACCTTGCTGGTGACCACCACGACGTCATCAGTTCGCAGCCACGGCGCCGCATCGGCGATGGCCGCGGCCAGGTCGTCGCCCGGTCTGAACTCGGGAAGCCCCGTCACCGGCAGGATCTCGACGGCGGCAGCCGTCCCGTGGTCGACGCTCATCGCTGCCTTCTGCTTGAGCCATCCGCCAATTCGACACCTGCCCTGACCATTTCGGCGGTGGCTTTCGGGTCAGTCATGATCAGGGGTATCCCGCGTACCTCGACGCCGTCGATCACCGCGCTGTCCGCTTCGTCGATTAGCCAGCCGTCCAGAATGCCGACGGCCGAGCGGGCGCCGAAGTGGGCGCCGACGGCTTCGGAGCTGGTTTCCACGCCGATCACCGACAGACACTCGTCGGCCATGCCGCGCAACGCTTTACCCGCGACGATCGGTGAATAGCCGATGACCGGGGCCGTCGTCGAGCGCAGTGCGCCGCGGATCCCGGGCACGGCGAGGATGGCGCCGACGCTGACCACCGGGTTGGACGGCGCGAGGAACACGACGTCGGCGTCGCTGATGGCTTCTGCCACCCCTGGTCCTGTGGTCGCCTGCTCCGACCCGACGAAAGCGAAACCGTGGGTGGGTATTTGGGCGCGGTAGCGCACCCACCATTCCTGGAAGTGGATGGCGCGTCGCTCCCCATCGGTGGGATCGGTGACGACGACGTGTGTTTCGCAGCGCTCGTCGCTTGCCGGGAGTAGCCGCGCCCCTGGCTCCCATCGCGCGCACAGCGCTTCGGTGACCTGAGAAAGCGGATACCCGGCCCGCAGCATTTGGCTACGCACCAGGTGGGTGCCGAGATCGCGGTCGCCGAGTCCGAACCAGTCGGGCTGGACCCCGTAGGCGGCGAGTTCCTCCTTGGCGTGCCAGGTTTCGTTGCGATGGCCCCAGCCCCGCTCCGGATCTATACCTCCACCTAAGGTGTACATGCAGGTGTCGAGATCGGGGCAGATGCGCACGCCGTGCATCCAGGCGTCGTCGCCAACGTTCACGACCGCGGTCAGTTCATGATCGCCTGCGGGTCCGGTGGCTTGCCCGGCAAACTGTCCGAGGCCAAGGTATTGCTGCACGCCGAGTAGGAATCGGGCCCCGCCGACTCCGCCGACCAGAACGGTGACTCTCACATCGTCTGACACTAGGCCTTTGCTCATGATCAAGGTCGATGGCGGGGGCTGTGACCGACACGCCAGGTAACCGACGCGCCCGGAATTGGTAACGGGATGGTATGAAAAACCGCTCTAGAGCTTGACCGGTGCAGCTAACACGTGTCTAATCACATCAGTGTCATTTCGAGGTTGGCCGGCCGGTTCCGGTGTCGCAGACCGAGATTCGATCACTTGTTCGAATGGAAGAGCCCCACGGACGTGGAACGGTTCGACTTAGGGAAGCGCTAGAAAGGTGAGGAGGCGGCAAATGTCTTATGAGCACGTCGATTTCGACCATGTCATCCGATTCGACAGCCGGATGCTCGGCTCAGTAGGCAACACACCGCACACGAACACGGGACCGGCCCAGTTGACCCCAACTGGACGGCCGCAATTGAGTTTGGTTCCGGAGGCGGTCGACGACTACGCGACCGGTGACGACGACGACCAGTGGCAGGAACGCGCGCTGTGTGCGCAGACCGATCCCGAGGCGTTCTTCCCCGAGAAGGGCGGCTCCACCCGCGAGGCCAAGCGCATCTGCTTGGGCTGCGAGGTCAAGGACCGCTGCCTCGAGTCCGCGTTGGCCAACGACGAGCGCTTTGGGATCTGGGGTGGCCTCTCCGAACGTGAACGCCGCCGCCTCAAGCGCGGAATCATCTGACCGACCGACCTATTCGTCGTCGATCGTCGGGTCGATAACGGAGGGTTCTACGCCCAAATAGGTGGCCACCTGCGCCACCAAGACTTCGTGCAACAACTCGGCCAAGTCGGCGGTGTCCTTCGCCCGCCGTTCGATTGGCTTACGAAACAACAAGATTCGCGCCCTAGTTGCGTTCCCCCGCACGTCGACGCCTGCGGGGATGAGCAGGGCGAGCGCTATCGGACCGTCTGCGATCACTTCCGGCGGCCACTGCACGTTCTCGGGATCCTTCGGAGCGATCCGCGGAATCTCGTCGACGGCGACGTCCAACGTCGAGACGCGGTCGGCCCAACGCCGCTCGATGGGTTCGTACGCCTCGAGCACCGCCATGTCGAACCGCTCGGCCCGGCTTCGCCAGCCCGGCACCGTCGGGGGAAGCAGCGGACCTCTCATCTCACGACCTCGGCGGGAACGCGGGTCGGCCATGACCGTCGATCGTAACGGTTGGAGATCGGGCCGCCTGCGTCTGCGCGTGTCCGGCGGCACGCAGCGACGTTGCGCGATAGCCTCGTGTCCGTGAATGCTCCCCGTCGCTGCTGCAGGCCCGGGTGCCCGCACTACGCCGTGGCGACGCTGACCTTCGTGTATTCGGACTCGACTGCCGTCGTCGGCCCGCTGGCGACCGTCTCGGAGCCCCACTCTTGGGATCTGTGTGTCCTTCATGCCGGCCGGATCACCGCGCCGCGCGGGTGGGAGTTGGTACGACACGCGGGGCCCCTTCCGACATATGGCGACGACGACGACCTGGTGGCCCTTGCGGACGCCGTGCGTGAAGGTCGCGAGGTGCCCGGGCCCATCGGTGCAGTGGCCGCCGGCTTCTCCGATCCCACCGGGGGTGCCGTCATGGCGCCGCCCGCTCCGAGAGCCGAACACAACGGCCGCCGCCGCGGACATCTGCGCGTCTTGCCGGACCCGACCGACTGACCCCGCCCGGTCAGACTCGCTGACCGTCGGCGTGGCGATTCGCGAGCCGATAGGCTGGCGCCAAGCGTCCGCCGATCGAGGGGAACCCAAAGTCATGTCCCGGCCCGCAGCGGCTGTCAACCGCGTCATCAAGGCGTATGACGTACGGGGTCTGGTTGGCGAGGAGATCGACGAGCAGTTCGTCTTCGACGTCGGCGGGGCCTTTGCGCGGTTGATGCGCGCCGAAGGGGCGTCCGACCCGGAGATGAACCGGCGGGTGGCCATCGGCCACGACATGCGGGCCAGCTCGCCGTCCTTGGCGGCCGCCTTCGCCGATGGCGTTGCGGCGCAGGGGCTCGACGTGATCAGGATCGGGCTCGCCTCGACCGATCAGCTGTATTTCGCTTCGGGTTTGTTCGACTGTCCCGGCGCGATGTTCACCGCGAGCCACAACCCCGCCGCGTACAACGGCATCAAGCTGTGTCGTGCGGGCGCCAAGCCCGTCGGCAAGGACACCGGCCTGACCGACATCAGTGCAGAGGTCATCGACGGGGTGCCCACCTACGACGGTCCCACCGGCACGATCGAAGACCGCGACGTGCTCGTCGACTATGCCGAGTTCCTGCGTTCCCTCGTCGACATCTCGGACATCCGCCCGTTGCGGGTGGCCGTCGATGCGGGCAACGGGATGGGCGGACACACCACGCCTGCCGTGTTGGGCGCGATTCCGCCGATCACCCTGCTGCCGCTGTACTTCGAACTCGACGGCACGTTCCCCAATCACGAGGCCAATCCGCTCGACCCCGCCAACCTGGTCGACCTTCAGGCGTGGGTGGTCGAATCCGGCGCCGACATCGGGCTGGCCTTCGACGGGGACGCCGACCGCTGTTTCGTCGTCGACGAGCTCGGCCATCCGGTCTCGCCGTCGGCGGTGACGGCCCTGGTGGCCGCGCGTGAACTGGGTCGCGAGATCGGCGCCACCGTCATCCACAATCTGATCACTTCCCGCGCGGTGCCCGAGCTGATCGTCGAGCGCGGTGGCACGGCCTTGCGTTCGCGGGTCGGGCACTCCTACATCAAGGGTCTGATGGCGGAGACTGGCGCGATCTTCGGCGGCGAACACTCCGCCCATTACTACTTCCGGGACTTCTGGGGAGCCGACTCGGGCATGCTCGCCGGGCTGCACGTGTTGGCGGCCCTTGGCGAACAGGACCGGCCGCTCTCGGATCTGATGGCCGACTATCAACGCTACGAAGCCTCCGGCGAGCTCAACTTCACGGTCACCGACGCGCCCGCGTGCGTGGACGCCGTATTGAAGTCGTTCGATGGCCGCATCCGGTCCCTCGACCACCTCGACGGCGTCACCGTCGATCTGGGCGACGGCGCCTGGTTCAACTTGCGAACGTCGAACACCGAACCGCTGCTGCGGTTGAACGTCGAGGCGCGCACCACCGACGAGGTCGACGAGATCGTCGGACACGTGGCCGCGATCGTTTCTTCGGGCAGTGCGTCTGTCGCTTCTGGCAGTGGGGCTGCCACGTGAGCGCCCCCCACGCCACCATCGACCTCGACGACGTCGAGGGCTTGCTCGCCGCCGACCGCGAGGGGCTGCTGCGCGCGGCGTCGATGGCAGGCGCGCAGATGCGGGCGACCGCCTCCGCGCTGGACGAGGGCGTGCTCGACCCGCTGCGGTCGGACCTTCCGCCCCGCACGGTGAGTTGGGTCGCCACTGGGGGCACGGCCGCGACCGCGGGGAACCTGCTGGCCGCGGCGCTGGGCGGCTCGATGGCTGCGCCGTTCGTGGTCGAACGGGAGGTGCCCCCGTGGATCGGGGCCTTGGACGTGCTTGTCGTAGCCGGTGACGATCCGGCCGATCCGGCCCTAGTGGCTGCCGCGGCCTCCGGCATCAGGCGTGGCGCGCGGGTCGTCGTCGTCGCGCCCGAGGAAGGTCCGCTCCGCGAAGTCGCCGCGGGCCGGTCGGTCGTACTGGGTCAACGGCTCGTGGTGCCCGAGGACTTCCGGTTGATGCGCTACCTGGGCGCCGGGCTCGCGATCCTGCGCGTGATCGACCCGGGCATGCAGGTGGACCTGACCGCGCTCGCCGACGACCTCGACGCCGAGGCGCTGCGCAACAGTGCGGGCCGCGAATCGTTCACCAACCCTGCCAAGCGGCTGGCCGAACGCATGTCGGGCAGGCGACTGGTGCTCGCAGGCGACAACGCGGCGACTCTGGCTCTGGCTCGCCACGGCGGCACGATCATGCTCCGGGTGGGGCTTGAGGCAGTTGCGGCGGTCGAGCTTTCCGATGCTCTCGTCGCGGTGCGGGGCGGGCTGGCAGGGCAGACCAGCGACTACGGGTCCTCGTTGTTCCACGACGAGGAACTCGACGGCCCGCTGCCAGCGAGAGTGCGTACGGTCGTATTGACGACAGGTGACGAGCGCTCGGTGCTCGCCACCAGGTTGGCCGGGTTCGACGACATAGACGTCATCAGCGCCGAAGACGTACCCGACGTCACGACGCCGACCGTAGGTGGTAGACCAGAACAACAGTTGGCGCTGATGGCGGTGCGGCTGGAGATGACTGCGGTGTACTTGAGATTGGCGCGGGGTTAGCACGGTGGATCTGCTGCGCGGCGCGGTGCGAACCTATGCGTGGGGTTCGCATACCGCAATCGCCGAATTCACTGGAAGGCCCAGTCCCACAGCGCATCCCGAGGCCGAACTATGGCTCGGCGCACATCCTGGCGATCCGGCTCAGCTCGAAACCGATCATGGCGAGCAGTCGCTGCTCGATGCCATCAAGGCCGACCCGGAGGGCCAGCTCGGCCTGGCCACCCGCGAGCGGTTTGGCGATGCGCTGCCGTTCCTGGCCAAGGTGCTGGCCGCCGATGAGCCGCTGTCACTGCAGGCGCACCCGAGTACCCAGCAGGCGCGGGAGGGCTTTGCCCGCGAGGACAAACTCGGCATTCCGGTGTCGGCGCCGACGCGTAACTACCGCGACCGCAGCGACAAACCCGAGCTGATCGTCGCGCTTGGCCCCTTCGAGGCGCTCGCAGGTTTCCGCCCGGTCGACCGCAGCATCGCGTACCTGCGGGCACTCGCCGTCCCCGAGCTCGACCCGTTCGTCGGCCTGCTTTCCGGGCAGCCGGACGCGGGCGGGCTACGGGCGCTGTTCACCACGTGGATCACGGCCCCGCAGTCCACACTCGACACGCTGGTGCCCGCGGCACTCGACGGAGCGGTCAACTACCTTCGCTCGGGGGCAACGGAATTCGCCGCCGAGGCCAAGTCGGCCCTGGAGTTGGGGGAGCGCTACCCGAGCGATGCGGGGGTGCTCGCTGCGATGCTGCTGAACCGCATCACCCTGGCGCCAGGCGAGGGTATCTATCTTCCCGCCGGAAACCTGCACACCTACCTGCACGGGGTGGGCTTCGAAGTGATGGCGAACTCCGACAACGTCTTACGAGGCGGACTGACGCCCAAGCACGTCGACGTGCCGGAGCTACTTCGGGTGCTCGACTTCACGCCGACCGACGAATTGGTAATTCGCCCCGAGGTCACCGCGGATGGATTCGAACTCGCATACGACACGCCTGCACCGGAATTCGCGGTGTCGGTGCTGAGCCTTGAAGGCGAACTGCTTGGGCACGAAGTCGACGCCCCCGCACGTCACGACGGCCCTCAGGTGCTGCTGTGCACGGAGGGCTCGGCGCAGGTGCATGCCAAGTCCAGTGTGTTGACCCTCGAACGCGGCGCGGCGGCGTGGGTGGCGGCCGACGACGGGCCCATCCGCCTGATCTCCGACCAGCCGACCAAGCTGTTCCGTGCCACTGTTGGCATTTGAGGAAGGGACGCCATGTCATCGGGGGGCAGTAAGCGCGCGATCGTCGCGGCATTGTTGGCGAACGCAGGCATCGCGTTGGCCAAGTTCGTCGGGTACCTGATCACCGGTAGCTCGTCGATGCTCGCCGAGGCAGTGCACTCCGTCGCTGACACCTCCAATCAGGGCCTGTTGCTGTGGGGGCAACGACAGGCGGGCAAGGCGCCCGACGCACTGCACCAGTTCGGGTACGGCCGCAGCCGCTACTTCTACTCGTTCGTCGTCGCATTGGTGTTGTTCTCGCTCGGCGCGGCCTTCGCGCTGTACGAGGGTTACCAGAAGATCGTCCATCCCCATCCGTTGACTTCTCCGTACGTGGCAATCGCCATCCTGGTGGTGGCAATCGGCTTGGAGGGCTTCAGCTTTCGCACCGCAATGGTCGAGTCCAGACCGCTGAAGGGCTCCGGAAGCTGGTGGCGGTTCATCCGGGCGTCACGGAACCCGGAGCTGCCGGTGGTGCTGCTCGAGGACACCGGCGCGTTGATCGGACTGGTGTTCGCGCTCGCAGGCGTCGGCTTGACGATGGGGACGGGAAACCCGATCTGGGATGGCATCGGCACGCTCTGCATTGGCTTCCTTCTTGCAGTGATCGCCGTCATCTTGATGGTCGAGATGCACAGTGCGCTCATCGGTGAGGGCGCGACGCCCGCCGAGGGTGACGCCATCCGCGCCGCGCTCGAGCAGACCGAGCACGTGGACCGGGTGATTCACCTGCGCACGCAATACCTGAGCCCCGACGAACTTCTGGTGGGCGCGAAGATCGCCCTTGCGCCAGAGACCGAACTCGCCACGGTAGCGGCCGCGATCGACGCGGCAGAGCGTGCCGTCCGGGCCGCGGTGCCCGCGGCCACGGTCATCTACTTGGAACCGGATCTCGATCGCGCGCTGACTGTCGAGTCCTGAGCTTCTCGGCGATCAGCAGACCCATGTTGTGGTTGATGGCGCGTGTCAGCGTCTGCGCGTCCGGAACCATGTAGAGGCTGTCCAACAGGCTGAAGCGACGCAGAAACCATTCGGCCAGTTCGGCTTGCGTCTCCGCCGCGCCGAGGAATTGGTCGAAGAGCTTGCCGACCTTGAGGTACCACCACGGCACGTCATCTGCAGCCGCATTGTGCAGCGCGAGATCGCCGATGGCGTTCATGGTCCATACCGGCCAGGTGGTCTTCTTCGTCGCGCGCGACAGCTGGCTCGCGATGTCGGGGGCTCCGGACTGCAGCGCGGCGCGTAGGTTTCCGGCCTGGAGCGCCGTCATCGTCATGCCCTGGCCGTAGGTCGGGTTGAAGCTCACCACGGCGTCGCCGAACGGGATGATCCCCGACGGGAAGCGCTTCATCTCGTCGTAGCGGCGCCACCTGCTCATCGGATACTTGTGGAACGCCACGTCGCCTAGCGGTGTCCCGCTGCGCACTGCCGCGCTGAGGTGCGGTGGCAGCAGTTCGTCTGCGAGCGCACACATTTCGGCGAAGTTCTGTGGGGGAGCGACATCGCCGGTGCCGAAGGTCGTCAGGCCCCAGTTGCCGTCCTCGTAGAACAACATGCCAAGCCCGACCGGGTGTTCGCGGGACGCCCCGGCAACTACCACCTTTTCCTTGATGAGGCCGTCCGGGATGTGTAGTCGATGGGTCGCATAGTCGATGCCGACGTCGACGGTGAGCTCCTTCGGGCGCTCGTAGCCCCACTGCTCCAGCCAAGCGGGCAGCCGGGTGCCTCTGCCGGTCGCGTCGACGACCAGGTCGGCGGGCACCTCGCTCGAGTCGTCATTCGAGTCGAGCAGCACGCCCGTCACCCGCTCCTGGGCGGGTTCGAACACGGGCTCGGCCACCGAAGTGCGCACCAGTTCGACGTTCGGGATGGCCAGCGCGCGGCGTCGGATCTGCCACTCCAGGTGCGGGCGGCTCGGCACGTATGCGGTGAACTCCCGTTTCAGCGTGGTGTTGGTGCCGAGCACGTGACCGGCCGCGCCGAAGTGGATGCAGTCGGGCCGGTTCGCCAGCTTCGGGACACCTGCGGCCACCATGTCGTCGAGTAGTCCGGGGAAGAGCCCCTCGAATTCGGCGGCGCCGCGGGCCATCAAGAGGTGGACGTGCCTGCCCTGCGGTACCGCAGACCTGTTGGCCGGCCCTGCGGGGAGGTCGTCGCGCTCGAATACGGTCACCTTGTCGTAGTGGTCCGACAGCACCCGCGCAGCACACATGCCCGCGAGGCTGGCGCCGATGACGACCGCGTGGTTGCCCATGGCGGGAACTTACCCAGGGGTGTGCCCGCCCAACCCGTGTCGAACGCGGCCGTCACAGGCCCGTCATGAGCGGTTCCCCGAAGCATCGATTGTACAAAACATGCCTCTGTGTCTAGACGACAGACAAATCAGTCGCTATAGTCAAGTCAAGGCAGTGATGGCACTCACAGGAGGTGGCTAGTCGTGGCAACGGAGCTTTCGGAAGTCCCAGGCGGCGTCGGTGGTGGCAACGCCGAGCAGTGGCGAGACAAGAAGCGGTATCTCTGGCTGATGGGCTTGATCGTGCCCACCGCGGTGCTGGTGATGCTGCCGATTGTCTGGGCGCTCAACCAGTTCGGTTGGCATGCCGCCGCGCAAGCGCCGTTCTGGATCGGCCCGATCCTGGTGTACATCGTGTTGCCCCTACTGGACTGGCGATACGGGCCCGACGGCCAGAACCCGCCCGACGAGGCCATGGAGCGGTTGGAGCGTGACAAGTACTACCGCTACTGCACCTACAGCTTCATTCCGTTCCAGTACGCGACGGTCATCCTCGGCGCCTACCTGTTCACCGCCTCGGACCTCAGCTGGCTCGGATTCGACGGCTCACTCGCGTGGCCGGCGAAGATCGGGCTGGCGCTCTCGGTCGGCATGATGGGCGGCGTCGGCATCAACACCGCGCACGAGCTCGGCCACAAGAAGGACACGCTCGAGCGCTGGCTGAGCAAGATCACGTTGGCCCAGACGTGCTACGGCCACTTCTACATCGAGCACAACCGCGGTCACCACGTGCGCGTCGCCACCCCCGAGGACCCGGCCTCGGCCCGCTTCGGCGAGACGTTCTGGGAGTTCTTGCCCCGCAGCGTCTTTGGCAGCTTGAAGTCGTCGTGGGAATTGGAGGCGCAGCGGATGCGCCGGATGAACAAGAGCCCGTGGCATCCGTCCAACGACGTGCTGAATGCGTGGGCGATGTCGGTGGTGTTCTACGGCGCGCTCATCGCGATCTTCGGCCTCGCCCTGATCCCGTACGTGGTGATCTCGGCGGTGTTCGGATTCACGCTGCTGGAGACCGTCAACTATCTGGAGCACTACGGGCTGCTCCGGCAGAAGGTCGATGAGCCGCTTGCGCGAAGAGAAGGCAGGCCCGCCAATGGACGGTACGAACGCTGCGCACCCGAACACAGTTGGAACTCCGACCATTTGGTGACCAACCTGTTCCTGTACCACCTGCAGCGCCACAGCGACCATCACGCCAATCCGACGCGCCGATACCAGACGCTGCGCAGCATGCAGAGCGCGCCGAACCTGCCGAGCGGCTACGCCTCGATGATCGGGCTGACCTACTTCCCGCCGCTGTGGCGCCGGGTGATGGACCACCGCGTCATGGCGCACTACGAGGGGGACATCAGCCGGGTGAACATCCACCCCCGCATGCGGAACAAGGTGCTCGCCAAGTACGGAGCTGGCGATGAGCGCTCGCGCGAAGAGCAGGGGGCTTGATCATGGTGTCCTTCAAATGCCCGGGCTGCGACTACGTCTACGACGAGGCGACGGGCGTCCCACGCGAGGGGTTCCCGGCAGGCACCACGTGGGACCAGGTTCCCGACGAGTGGTGCTGCCCGGACTGTGCAGTCCGCGAGAAGGTCGATTTCGAAGAGTTGGGAGTGAGCAAGTGAACTGGAAACTGTTCGTGTGCGTGCAGTGCGGGTTCGAGTACGACGAGGAGAAGGGGTGGCCGGAGGACGGCATCGCTCCCGGCACTCGCTGGGACGACATCCCGGATGACTGGAGCTGCCCCGACTGCGGCGCGGCGAAGGTCGACTTCGAGATGGTCGAAGTAGCGCGTCCGTGAGCGTTACGCTCGCGCACATGGGCACTCCTGGCGACCGACGTACGGCACCGCGCGTGCCGTACGCCGAGGCGTCACGGGTGCTGCTGCGCGATGCGATCCTCGACGGCATGCGGGACATGTTGCTGGTCCGCGACTGGTCGTCGATAACTTTGTCCGACGTCGCCAAGGCGGCGGGCATCAGCCGGCAGACGATCTACAACGAATTCGGTTCGCGCCAGGGCCTTGCCGAGGGGTACGCGCTGCGGCTGGCGGACCGGCTGGTCGACGCGGTCGACAACGCCATCGTCGCGAACGTCGGCAACATCTACGCGGCGTTCCTCGAGGGGTTCCGGGCGTTCTTTCTCGAGTCGGCCTCCGATCCGCTCGTCATCTCACTGCTCACCGGCGCCGCCAAGCCCGACCTGCTCCAGATCATCACCACCGACAGTGCGCCGATCATCACGCGATGCTCGGAGCGGTTGACGGCGACGTTCATGCACAGCTGGGTGCGGGCCAGTGAAGAGGACTCGGGAGTTCTGGCCCGTGCCATCGTCCGATTGGCGATGAGCTACGTGTCGATGCCTCCGGAGGCCGACCACGATGTGGCCCGTGACCTGGCCCGTTTGATGACGCCGTTTGCCGAGCGATACGGTGTCATAGACACCACCTAGCTGGCAGAGCGCCGACGCGCCTGTCCCGCGAGCCCGCAGGCTACGGGTGTCGCCGGCGCACGTGTGTGCGCTCACAGGCAATGACCAACGAAGTAGGGGCTCTACATGACTGCACCGACACTGACCGCTGATGTCCGCAACGGCATCGACTACAAGGTGGCCGACCTCGGACTGGCCGAGTTCGGCCGCAAGGAAATTCGGCTGGCCGAGCACGAGATGCCTGGCCTGATGACGCTGCGTCGCGAGTACGCCGACGTGCTGCCGCTGAAGGGCGCCCGGGTGTCCGGTTCGCTGCACATGACCGTGCAGACGGCTGTGCTGATCGAGACGCTCGTCGCGCTCGGCGCCGAAGTCCGCTGGGCATCCTGCAACATCTTCTCCACGCAGGACCACGCCGCCGCCGCGACCGTCGTCGGCCCCCACGGAACTCCCGAGGAGCCCAAGGGCGTGCCCGTCTTCGCCTGGAAGGGCGAGTCGCTGGAGGAGTACTGGTGGGCAGCCGAGCAGATGCTGACCTGGCCGGGCGAGCCCGCCAACATGATCCTCGACGACGGCGGCGACGCCACGATGCTGGTGCTGCGCGGCGCGCAGTACGAAAAGGCCGGCGTCGTGCCCCCCACCGAGGATGACGACTCCGACGAGTGGAAGGTGTTCCTGGCGCTGGTCCGGGCGCGCTTCGAGACCGACAAGACCAAGTGGACCAAGATCGCCGAGTCCGTCCAGGGCGTCACCGAGGAGACCACCACCGGCGTGCTGCGGCTCTACCAGTTCGCTGCTGCCGGTGAGCTGGCGTTCCCGGCCATCAACGTCAACGACTCGGTCACCAAGTCCAAGTTCGACAACAAGTACGGCACCCGGCACTCGTTGATCGACGGCATCAACCGCGGCACCGACGTGCTCATCGGCGGCAAGGCCGCGCTGGTGTGCGGCTACGGCGACGTCGGCAAGGGCTGCGCGGAGGCGCTCAAGGCCCAGGGTGCCCGCGTCGCGGTCACCGAAATCGATCCGATCAACGCGCTGCAGGCGCTGATGGACGGCTTCGAGGTCAAGACCGTCGAAGAGGCCATCGGTTGGGCCGACATCGTCATCACCGCCACAGGTAACCAGGGCATCATCACCCTCGAGCACATGAAGGCGATGAAGCACCAGGCGATCCTGGGCAACATCGGTCACTTCGACGACGAGATCGAGATGGCCCGGCTGGAGCGCGATCCCAAGATCCGCCGGATCAACATCAAGCCGCAGGTCGACGAGTTCGTCTTCGAGGACGGGCACTCGATCATCGTGCTGTCCGAGGGCCGGTTGCTGAACCTGGGCAATGCGACGGGCCATCCGTCGTTCGTGATGAGCAACAGCTTCTCCAACCAGGTGATCGCGCAGATCGAACTGTGGACCAAGAACGACGAATACGACAACGAGGTCTACCGGCTCGCCAAGCACCTCGACGAGAAGGTCGCCAAGATCCACGTCGAGGCCCTCGGCGGTTCGCTGACCCGGCTCACCAAGGAGCAGGCCGAGTACATCAACGTCGACGTTGACGGCCCGTACAAGCCGGAGCACTACCGCTACTGAGTTTTCGCAGTGCGACGGCCCCCGACACGACGGCGACGTGTCGGGGGCCGTTCGCCGTTCTTGGGTCAAACGCGCCCCGCAATCCAGAATGGTCATTAACATATGCCCCGGGGGTCAGCAGCGTGTCACGGCACGCGGTCGGGGAGGGGTGCAACGGCATATGCTCGCAACGCTGCGAAAACTGCTGTCATCGCAGATGACCATCGCCGAATGGATAGGCACCGGACTGCTGCTCAGCCTGCCTCATGTCGCGTTGGGGATCGTCTGGTCAATTGCCAACGCGGAGCGGTTCGATGGCGTGCACGGGGTCGATCGCGCACTCGCGGTCGTGGGCTCGGTGCTCGCCTGGCCCGTACTCTGGCTGCCGAACGTGTGCGCCCAATGAGCTCGCCAATGACGTTGCAGGACTGTCGAATTACGGTGGGTAGGCGCACGTCGCGTTGGAGCGACGACGACGTGACCGCAGCCGAGGCCTTGGACTTCTGGTCGTTCGCCGCAGGAGCGGCCAACGTCGTCATGCAACTGTCCTGGCCGCAGGTCGGCCATGGCGTGGTGGAGAGCAAGGTTGACTCCGGCAACCTCCTGAAACATCCGTGGAAGCGGGCGCGGACGACGTTCCAGTACATCGCCGTGGCGATACTCGGCACCCCCGAGGACCGACTGGCCTTCCGCGCGGCGGTCGACGGCGCCCACCGGCAGGTCAAGTCCACCGCCGATAGTCCGGTGCGCTACAACGCCTTCGATCGTGACCTGCAGATGTGGGTGGCGGCCTGCCTGTTCGTCGGACTGGAGGACACCTATCAACTGCTGCGCGGCGCAATGACCGCCGAGCAGGCCGAGCAGTTCTACCGCTCCGCATGGACGCTGGGTACCACCCTGCAGGTCACCGAGGACCAGTGGCCGGCCACCCGCGCCGAGTTCGACGCCTACTGGACCGCCGCATGCGCCCGGGTCAGCATCGACGACACCGTGCGCCGGTATTTGTTCGACCTCGTTGGCTTGAAGATGGTCAATCCACTGCTGCGCATCCCATTTCGGCCGCTGCTTAAGTTCTTGACGGTCGGATTCCTTGCCCCGGTCTTCCGCCAGGCGCTCGGGGTGAAGTGGGGTCCGACGAGGCAGCGGTTGTTCGAATGGCTTTTCCTCGTCGTCGCCTTCGTGAACCGTTTCGTGCCGGTGTTCCTCCGGCAGGGCGGCAGCTACGTACTGCTGGCCGACGTGCGAAGGCGAGTTCGAAGCAAGGAGAAGCTGGTGTGACCGCGGTGCGACGATTGCTGAGCCGCAAGGTCAGTGTCGAGTCGATGCTCGAGTTCGCGCTGTGGGTCGGTCTGGTGCACGTCCTGATCGGACTCGTCTGGTCGTTCCTCCACTTCGAGACGGTCACTCGGTTGGAGGACGGACTGCGGCCGCTGCTCCCCGCTGGAGCCGAGGTGGCGGCCTTCGGCGTGACGACTTTGCTGTGGCCGATGATGCTGATCGCTTCGGCGTTGTGCGGATCGTGATTGCTCCGAGAAGCTAATTTCCATTTTGGAAGAACGTTGCTTCCCGTATGTTACTGTCGAGTAATGACCGGGGTGTTGAGGCTACTTGTCGTCGTATTAGCTTTGTTTTCAACGGGTTTCGCGCCAGTCGCGGCTCATGCGGACCCGGATCCCACGCACGACGCGCATGATCCGTACTTCAACGAGGACGAATACGCGGAGTTCTACACCCCGCCCGAGCCGTTGCCGCCTGGCCGACCCGGCGACCTGATCCGCACCGAGCCGTCGCGGCTGGTGCTCGAGCCGTCGGGTCAGCTCGGCGCCATCATGGCGACCGGAACGCGAATCATGTACCGCAGCACGGACGCTCGGGGAAATCCGATGGCGGTGACGGGCACATACTTCGAGCCGGAAAACGACTGGCCGGGCCAGGGCCCGCGTCCGCTGATCGTCTACGGACCCGGCACCCAGGGGCAAGGCGATCAGTGCGCGCCATCGCGGCAGTTCAACCAGGGCATCCATTGGTCGCCCTACCTGGACCTCGCATTCAACTACGAGGAACTGTTCGTCGCGACCATGGTGGCCCGTGGCTTCGCCATCGTCATGACCGACTACCAGGGACTCGGCACGCCAGGCCTGCACACTTACGTCAACCGCGTCGCCGAGGGTGACGCCATGATCGACGCGGGCAGGGCGGCGATGAAACTGCCCGACACGTCGTTGGATCCGCATGGGCCGCTGGCCTTTTGGGGTTACTCACAGGGTGGGGGGGCCGCCGCGAGCGCCGCCGAGCTGGCGTCGACGTACGCGCCGGACCTGCACGTGGTCGGTTCCTACGCGGGAGCGCCGCCTGCCGACTTGAAGGAATTGTTCCCGTACGCCGACGGCAGTGCGCTGGTAGGAGTCGTCGGCTACGCGCTGAACTCCGTCATCACCTCCTATCCGGAGTTCGCGGACCTCATCCACTCGAAGCTCACGCCGCGCGGCGAGGACATGCTCGACAAGGTCCAGGACCAATGCATCGCGGAGACCATCGCCAAGTTCATGTTCCGGCACCTGCAGCCCTACTTCACCGAGGACATCAACCAGCTGGTGAACGAGGAGCCGTTCAAGTCGCTGTTCGACATGCAGCGCATCGGCAGGCTGAAACCGAACGCGCCGGTGCTGATCAACAGCAACCGGTATGACCCGCTGGTGCCATGGACCGCGGCCAACCAGTTGGGCCGGGACTGGTGTGCCCAAAGTGCCGACGTGGAGTTCCGCACCAACGAGGAGCCGCCGTTCCTCAACAAGTTGGTGATCAACCATGCGCTGCCGATGCTCGTCGACGGCGAGGCCGCGATGCAGTGGATTGCCGACCGGTTCAACGGTTTACCGACGACGCCGAACTGTGGGGAGTTCTAGGGGCGAGCCGAAATGGTGTGTGGTCCAGTCATCCGGCTGAAATATGCTGAATTCGATGGGCCACGATGCTGACGTGGAACGTAGCCAGCTAAACGCCAAGGCTCGCCGACGAGGAGCGACTCAAAAGTGACAGTGCCACCGGGAGGTCCGCCGCCACCATCTGGACCGCCGGGACAATGGCCGCCACCGCAAGGTCCGCCACCGTATTGGCCGCCGCCGCAAGGCCATTGGCCACCGCCTCAGGGACGGCCGCCGCAATGGCCGCGGCCTGTTGGGTCCAAGTCCTCAAATCGCGGAATACTCATCGGAGTGGTTACTTCGATTGCGGCTATCGCCGTGCTCGTCACAGTGACGATCGTCGGATTCACGGTCCTGAAGCCCACGTCGAGCGACGGCGACAACGTCACTGCGCGGGAGCGCTTGGCGAACGCCAGCACCGCCGAGTCCAACTCCGACTTCAAAGTCGTGTGCGGAAGAGGCTCGGTGAGCAATGCTGCGGCCTATCGCAAGCCGTACAAGATCGTCGTGTTCAATCGCGGGTCGCGAGCCGATGATTGGAGCGAGTTCACACTCGACTACAAGGCCAAATACCGTGCGGACCCCGGTGACACGTCGTCGATCAACGTCGTCGCCTGCATGTCGATGATGACCGGTAGCGAGGTCAAGTCGCGCAGCTGTGATTACGACTCCAGCCGCGGCCCGGTCACGATCGATCACTATGCGGTCGAGTACGACGTCGAGCTACGCGAAGCGAAAACCGGTGAGAGCATCAAAAAGCTCGGCACCGTGAGCGGTCGGACGGACGGCTGTCCGGTCGTCACGACGATCGATCCCAACTCTCCAAAGGTGTACGGTTCGCCTGACATTGGCGCCCTTGAGGCGAAGCTGGCAGATTTCGTCGCTGAGTAGGGAGCGACTCAGGCGCGGAGTGCGATCGATCCGTGGGGCGGTGGGAACCTGGCGCGGCACGAATCGATCACAGGGATAGCGGATCCACGAATTCGTATATGCCATCAACCTCGGAAAGCTCGAGGCGGCCATGTGTCTCCAGCTTGCCGGTCCGGACCATTCCGGGCTGTTGAACGGCCCATTCACCCCGGGAGCCGACGTAGAAGACATTGATGAATTGACCGGCTACTCCCACGATGGCGAAGGGCTCCCCTTGCCAATTGCACACGGTCCTCACGAAAGACAGCTGTTCTAGCTCGGACCGCTGCACGACTCGAAGCCCTTGAATCCCAGGAACGCGTGAGGGCGCCAACCCGTCCGCGGCTGGCTCGCCCTCGTACGATCGTAGAATTACGTTGGCGCCGTTGGTCGTTGAGTGATACTCGCGACCGCGGAAGACGGCATAATATCCTGTAGCTCGAGGTCGCTTGATGGTCACGCGGGCTGCCTAACCGCGGACCACTCGTTTTTGTCCGTCAGCACGGCCGACAAGACCTCCTCGCCTTGCACGGGTACGTGCCACAACTCTCCACCATCGAGGACGCCCGCGACGATCCAGTACTCCGGAATTGCGTAACCGGGGGCGGTGAATCCGTTGCCGGTGTATGGCATCGGGTATCCCAGATCGGCCCCGTCGCTCTTGCCGATTGAGCGAGCAAGGGGGCCATCAGTCGCTTGGATGCTCGCGGCGTACGACAGCTTGAACCTGAACGAGAAGAGTGCCCTGTCGGGTGCGAATAGCGTGCCGGCATAGTTCAATCCGAGCGCCTCGTAATACGACGACGAACCATGAAGACGGGCAATATAGGCCGCAGGTGTGACTGACCCGTTGATGACATCGGGGAGGCCGCCGAGACGTGCATCCACGTCGTTGCTCATGAGCCGTTGCCCTTCGTACTCGGACAGAGGCCTGTGCCAAATCGTGGATGAAAGGTCCGACGTCATGCTTGATCTCCGCTTTGTGTCTCGGTGTTGGGCCGGTCCGTCAACGGCTGCGCCAGGTCATTGGAAGTGCCGCCGGCACTCTGGCCGGCGCCCGGGGCACCCGTACCGCCACCCGATCCGCCACCGCCGGAACCACCCGAACCCTGCATCGACGAACCGAGCGCCCCGGCGGCCTGCTCGTCGGTCTTCGCGTACTCCTTGCCTGCAATCGTCAACAACTCCGACATCCGCTGCAGGCTTTTGACGACCTGCTCCGCACCGTTGTGCCACTGCTCCCACGCAGGCCCGTACGCCGATGCGGCCTGGCCCTTCCACCCGGAGCCGAGCAACTGCGTGGTCTCGGCATCCACGCTCGACAGCCCGTCCTGCATCCGCTGCCCTGCGTCTGCCAGCCGTGCTGCGGCGGTGTGCAACTCCGAAACGACGACGTCGACCGACTGTCCCATGCGAGACCTCCACTCAATTCGGCCAGCCGATCCACCCTATCGACAGCAAAAGGGGCTGCAGCGCACCAGTTACGCTCGCCGGGTGCTCATCGCGATCGAAGGCGTCGACGGCGCGGGCAAGCGCACGCTCACCGAAGGTCTGCGGTCGTCGTTCGAAGCGGCCGGTCGCTCCGTCGCCCAGCTGGCCTTCCCCCGATACCACCAGTCCGTGCACGCCGACCTCGCCGCGGAGGCACTGCACGGCGAACACGGCGACCTCGCCGAATCCGTCTACGCGATGGCGGTGTTGTTCGCCCTCGACCGGGCCGTAGCCCGAGCCGACATCGAAGGGCTGATTGCCGCCAACGACGTCGTCATCCTCGACCGCTACGTGGCGTCCAACGCCGCCTACAGCGCGGCCCGGCTCCATCAGGACGTCGACGGCGAAGTGGTCGGCTGGGTACGGGAACTCGAGTTCGACCGCTTCGCCATGCCTGCCCCGGACTGGCAGGTGCTGCTGGCGGTCCCCACCGAATTGGCCGCGCAACGGGCAGAGCACCGCGCGGCGACGGAAGTCGACCGGGCCCGCGATGCCTACGAACGCGACGACGGACTGCAACGTCGTACCAATGCGGCCTACGCCGCGCTCGCCGCAGCAGACTGGGGCGGACGGTGGCTGGTAGCAGGACCCGACATCGTGGCGCACGACCTCGCGCAGGCCCTGACGGGCTGATTTACAGGCAAAACGCCCGGTGTGGTAACCGGGCTTTATCGCGATCTGGTGACACGATGGTCACCATGAGGCAAAGGATTCTGGTCATCGACGACGACCCATCGCTGGCCGAGATGCTGACGATCGTGCTGCGCGGTGAGGGGTTCGACACCGCGGTCGTCGGCGACGGCAGTCAGGCGTTGACGGCTGTGCGCGAGCTGCGGCCCGATCTGGTGCTGCTCGACCTCATGCTGCCCGGCATGAACGGCATCGACGTGTGCCGCGTTTTGCGTGCCGACTCGGGTGTGCCGATCGTCATGCTGACCGCCAAGACCGACACCGTCGACGTGGTGCTCGGGCTGGAGTCGGGCGCCGACGACTACGTGATGAAGCCGTTCAAGCAGAAGGAACTGGTGGCGCGCGTGCGGGCCCGGTTGCGTCGTAACGACGACGGCCCGGCCGAGCTGATCTCGATCCACGACATCGAGATCGACGTGCCGGCCCACAAGGTCACCCGCATGGGAGAGCAGATCTCGCTCACCCCGCTGGAGTTCGACCTCTTGGTGGCGTTGGCGCGTAAACCGCGGCAGGTGTTTACTCGGGATGTGCTGCTCGAACAGGTCTGGGGCTACCGGCATCCCGCCGATACACGCTTGGTGAACGTGCACGTCCAGCGGTTGCGTGCCAAGGTCGAGAAGGATCCGGAGAACCCGCAGGTGGTGCTCACCGTTCGAGGAGTGGGATACAAGGCCGGACCTCCGTGATCTGGAGCTCGAGGCGGCGCATCCGCAGTCGCTCGGCGCCGATGTTGCGCGGGCTCGGAGCGCTAGGTCGAGCGCTGGGCTTCGCGTGGCGTCGATCGCTACAGCTTCGGGTCGTGACGCTGACTCTCGGGCTGTCCCTGGCCGTCATCCTCGTCCTTGGTTTCGTGCTGACGAGCCAGATCACCGACCGCATCCTCGAGGTGAAGGTGCGCGCGGCGACCGAGGAGATCGAACGGGCCCGCAACACCGTCAGCGGCATCGTCGGCGGCGAGGAGTCACGCTCGCTCGACAGCAGCCTGCAGTTGGCCCGCAACACGTTGATCGACCGCAAGGCCGACACCGGGGCTGGGCTGGCCGGCGCGTTCGACGCAGTGCTGATGGTGCCGGGCGACGGCCCACGCGCAGCCACCGCGGCCGGGCCTTCCTCCGAGGTGCCCAATGCGTTGCGCGATTTCATCAAGGCCGGCCAGGTCAGCTATCAGTACGCGACCGTGCACACCGATGCCTTCGACGGACCCGCCCTGATCGTGGGCAGCCCTACGTCCTCGCCAGTGACCAATCTCGAGCTCTACCTGATCTTCCCGCTGAACAACGAGGAGAGCACCATCTCGCTGGTGCGCGGCACGATGGCCACCGGCGGCATCGTGCTGCTCGGACTGCTCGCCGCCATCGCGCTGCTGGTGGCCCGTCAGATCGTGCTTCCGGTGCGCTCGGCCTCCCGAATCGCCGAGCGGTTCGCCGAGGGGCACCTGACCGAGCGGATGCCGGTCCGCGGCGAAGACGACATGGCCCGCCTCGCAGTGTCGTTCAACGACATGGCCGAGAGTCTCTCGCGTCAGATCACCCAGCTCGAGGAATTCGGAAACCTGCAGCGCCGCTTCACTTCTGACGTCAGCCACGAACTGCGCACCCCGCTCACCACCGTCCGCATGGCGGCGGACCTGATCTACGACCACAGCGAGCAACTCGAGCCCGCGCTCCGCAGGTCCACCGAATTGATGATCAACGAATTGGACAGGTTCGAGACGCTGCTGGCCGACTTGCTCGAGATTTCCCGTCACGACGCGGGCGTCGCCGAGTTGTCGGTCGAGTCCGAGGACCTGCGTTCGGTGGTGGAAAGTGCGCTGGACAACGTCGGGCACCTGGCCAAGGACGCCGGCAGCGACCTCATCGTCGAGATGCCCGCGGAGCCGGTGATCGCCGAGGTCGACCAGCGCCGCGTCGAGCGAATTCTGCGCAACCTCATCGCCAACGCCATCGACCACGCCGAGCACAAACCCGTGCGCATCAAGATGGCTGCCGACGTGGATACCGTCGCGGTGACGGTGCGCGACTACGGCGTCGGCCTTCGTCCCGGCGAAGAGAAGCTCGTCTTCAGCCGCTTTTGGCGATCCGATCCGTCCCGGGTACGGCGCTCGGGCGGTACCGGCCTCGGCCTGGCGATCAGCATCGAAGACGCTCGGCTGCACCAAGGCCGACTCGAGGCCTGGGGCGAACCGGGCAAGGGGGCCTGTTTCCGGCTCACCCTTCCGCTGGTGCGCGGCCACAAGGTGACGACGAGTCCGCTTCCGCTCAAGCCGCCGGGAAACGACCGCGCGCCGCGCAAGTCGACTCGGCCACGTGAACCCGCGGGGGAGCGCGCGTGAGACGCGCACTGATCCTGACGTGGCTGTTCGTGATCGTCGCGGCACTGGCCGGATGCGCAGGTGTGCCGAGTTCGTCTGCGCCCCAGGCGATCGGCACCGTCGACCGGCCGGCACCGCCGAGCCTGCCGACGCCTACCCCTGCGATGGACCCCGACGTCTTGCTCCGCGAATTCCTCAAGGCGACGGCGGACCCCGCGAACCGGCACCTCGCCGCCCGGCAGTTCCTGACCGAGTCGGCGTCACGGTCCTGGGACGATGCGGGCAGCGCGCTGCTCATCGACCGCGTCGTCTTCGTCGAAACGCGTGGCCCCGACCGGGTTTCGGTGACCATGAAGGCCGACATCCTCGGCTCGCTGTCCGACATCGGCGTGTTCGAGACGGGCGAGGGCGCGCTTCCCGACCCGGGCACCATCGACCTGGTGAAGACGCCGGGCGGTTGGCGCATCGATCGGCTGCCCAACGGGGTGTTTCTGGATTGGCAGCAGTTCCAGTCGACCTACAAGCGCAACACCCTGTACTTCGTGGACCCCACCGGCAAGACCGTGGTGCCCGACCCTCGGTATGTCGCGGTGTCCGACTCCGACCAGTTGGCGACCGAACTGGTGACCAAACTGGTTTCGGGCCCTCGGCCGGAGATGGCCAACACCGTGCGCAACCTGCTCAGTTCGCCCCTTCGATTGCGAGGTCCCGTCACGCGCGCCGACGGCGGCAAGACTGGCGTCGGGCGCGGCTACGGCGGAGCGCGCATCGAGCTCGACAGCCTCACTACCACCGACCCGCACAGTAGGCAATTGCTTGCGGCCCAGATCATTTGGACACTGAACCGGGCAGGAATCAACGGTCCGTACATCATCAACGCGGATGGAGCGGCGCTCGATGACCGGTTCGCCGAGGGCTGGAACACCTCCGACGTGGCGGCCACCGACCCTGGCACCGACGCCGGGGCCGCCGCCGGCCTGCACGCGTTGATCGGTGGATCGTTGGTGTCGTTGGACGGACTGAAGGCGCCCCGCGTCACGGGCGCGTTCGGCCAGATGCCGGGCCAGACGTCTGCGACCCTGTCGCGTAGCGGGCAGGAGGCCGCTTCGGTGGTGACGCTGCGGCCGGGTGCGCCCGACATGGCGTCGTCCCTGTGGGTTGGCCCGCTTGGCGGGGACGCGGCCCAGGCGCTTGATGGACGCACACTCTCGCGCCCGAGTTGGTCGCTCGAAGACGCGATCTGGATCGTGGTCGACGGAAACAACGTCGTTCGGGTCATCCAGGAGGCCGCGTCGGGACAGCCTGCCCGGATTCCCATCGACTCGACCGCGGTTCAGACGCGGTTTCCCGGTCCGATCGACGAGCTCCAGTTGTCGCGGGACGGCACGCGGGCAGCGATGGTCATCGGGGGCCAGGTCATCCTGACCAGCGTCGAGCAGGTGGCAGGCGGCCAGTACGCGCTGACCTACCCACGCAGGCTGGGCTTCGGGCTCGGCAACACCGCCGTTTCATTGTCCTGGCGCACCGGTGACGACATCGTGGTAAGTCGGACCGACTCGCAGCATCCGGTGTCGTACGTCAACCTCGACGGCGTGAACTCGGATGGGCCCAGCCGTAATCTGCTCGCGCCGGTGTCGACGGTGGCCGCCAACCCGTCAACGGTCTACGTCGCCGATCAGCGTGGGGTACTTCAACTTTCGGGCTCCGCGGCCGAGGACGACCTGACGTGGGTCGAGGTTCGGCCGCTGATGGTGCCCGGTGCAATACCCGTGCTGTCGGGCTAACCCACGTTCGGCGGTCAGGGCCTGGGCGAGTGGGCAGCCTGAGCCGCGCGTTGCTGGGCGACGAACCGGATCGACATTCGCTGGAGCAAACCCGGGGCGAGGCGGGCGAACAGCCACGCGGTGCGGGCCTGCCGCGGCCACACCAGCAGCGCCTTGTTGCGCTCGATGGCCCGCAGCGTGTCCTTCGCCAACGCGTCGGCCGACGAGAACTCCGGGCTGCGCTGGCCCATCCGGTAGAAGTCACGGCCGACGAACCCGCCGATCGCCCCCTTGTCGAGGATCGGGGTTTCGACGGCGGTCGGACATATCGCGAGCACGCCGACGCCGCGTCCGGCCGCCTCCGAACGCAACGCCAACGACAGCCCGACGATGGCGTGCTTGCTCATGACGTAGCTGGTGATCTGCCCCGCCGCCGCAAGGCCTGCCATCGAGGCGGTGTTGACGATGTGCCCGTGGCCCTGCCTGACCATCAGCGGATAGGCCGCCGCCACGCCGTGTACGACGCCGCGGACGTTGACGTCGATGATCGCGTTCCACTGATCCAGCGTGAGCAGTTCGGTGTCGCCGCCCCAGGTGATGCCTGCGTTGTTGAACATCAGGTCCAGCCGCCCGGTCCGGTCGACGACCTCGTCGACGCAGCCCTGCACCGCGGCGGCATCGGTCACGTCGAGGCGCGCGGAGCGTGCGCCGAGTGGTTCGGCGGTGCGTGCCGCGGCGTCGCCGTCGACGTCGGTGCACACCACGTCGGCACCTTCGGCTGCGAGCGCCCGGCAGAGTGCCGCGCCGATGCCTGAGCCTGCGCCGGTGACGATGGCTTTCTTGGCGTGCCAGAACCCCCGGTCGCTTCGCTCCTGCCCGCCGGCGAACCTCACGCAGTTCCCATCAACTTGTGCAGATGACCCATGACGTCGGGGTAGCGCTTCATGTGCGCGCCGCCGTTGAGGTCCATCACCTCGCCGGTCAGCCACGGCGCCTTCGTCATGAACAGCACCGCTTCTGCGATGTCCTCGGGGGTGCCGAGCCGGCCGAGCGCAGTGTTCTCGGCGTACTCCTCGACGGTGCCGGGGATCATGGCCGCGCCTTCGGTCAACGGGGTGTGGACGAAGCCGGGTGCGACGGCGTTGACGCGGATGCCGCGCGAGGCGAACTCCATCGCCGCCACCTGGGTGAGCATCGACAGCCCGGCCTTGGCTGCGCAGTAGGCACTCATGCCCGCCGCGGGCTGACGGCCGTTGAGCGATGAAATCCACACCAGCGCACCACCGTCGCACAGCTGCTTGCCCGCGTACTTGGCGACGATGAGCGACCCGGTGAGGCACACGTCGATGACCGAGCGGAACTGATCGACCGGCATGTCGACGATGTAGGAGATGTTGCTGAAGCCGGCCGTCGTCACCACGACATCGAGGGTCCCGGCCTGCTCGAACAGGGTGGCCACCGAGGCCTCGTCGGTGACGTTCACCTCGGCACTCGTGTGCGGCGTACCGAGCTCGGCGGCCCGGGCGGCGGCACCCTCGCCGTTGAGGTCGGCCACGATGACGCGATAGCCGTCGCCGACGAGCGCCTTCGCCGTCGCCCAACCGATGCCCGATGCGCCGCCGATGACGAGCGCCGAGCGACCGCTTCCGTTCTCCGCCACTGAAGCCTCCACGATGAGTTCTTTACAACTTACGACGCAACTGTAAGCGACTCGGCATACCCAGAACGGCCGAGTGTCGAGTTTTGTCACGCGAATTGGCGCCGCGCTCGGAGTCGATTGTCGGAGGGCGTCACCACAGTGGTCCCATGCCGCTCGACCTCGTCCTGCCGCTCGAGTGCGGCGGCTGCGGAGCACCGTCGACCAGGTGGTGCGACGCGTGCGCGCAGGCGTTGGCGGTCCGGGCCGACTATCCCGTGCTGATCACGCCGCGCCTCGACCCCGGCGTACCGGTCTTCTCGCTGGGCCGACATGCCGGCGTGCGTCGGGCCGCGATCATCGCGGTGAAGGAACACGGGCGCAGCGAACTCGCTCGCCCACTGGGGGCGGCCCTCGGCGTCGGGCTGCGCCACCTCGTCGCGTGGGGCATCGTCGAGACCCCGGTGACGCTCGTCCCTGGGCCAACCCGACGTTCGGCCGCCCGCCGACGCGGCGGCGATCCGGTGACCCGGATGGCGCAGAGCGCGCCGCCCGCGGGCGCCGTCGTCGTCCAGGCCTTGCGGATGCGCGCGTTCACCCGCGATTCCGTCGGGCTCTCAGCTGGGGCGCGCCAGGCCAACATCGCGGGACGGGTACGCGTGCGCAAGCCCGTCTCCGGTGAGGTGGTGCTCATCGACGACGTCGTGACTACGGGCGCGACCGCCTGCGAATCGGTCCGGGTCCTGCAAACTGCAGGCGCCCGGGTGGCCGCGGTCTTGGCGGTGGCGCACGCGTGAACGTGCGTGTCCACGCGAGTGGCGATTACCGCTATATCAAACCGAAATGAAGAACTCGAATCAGGTCTGCGGAATATGTGGCACAGGTGGGTGAACACGGACTACCTTGGGGCCAACCACCCGTGAACGACTCACGGCGGCGCCCAAGCACCAATGGCGCCACATCGCCTGAACAGCGGTAGGAGGTGAGTGCTCGACACCTTGCGCCGCTGGCCGACGAGATTTCGGGCCCTCGGCGCGTTTCTGATCCAAGCCGGGCACGCTGCGCGCGTGCGACGCCGAAGAGGAAGCGAGTTGCCAAGTATGTCAATACAATCCGTGGACACCAATCGTTCGACGATGGTGGACGTCGAGGATGAGCCTGAAACGACATCGCGTGCCGAGGTCGTCGTGAAGGGTCGCAATGTCGAGATTCCCGACCACTTCCGTATCTACGTCGCAGAGAAGCTGGCGCGCACCGAGCGCTTTGATCGCTCCATCTACCTGTTCGACGTCGAACTCGACCACGAACGCAACCGCCGCCAGCGGAAGAACTGTCAGCATGTGGAGATCACCGCCCGCGGTCGCGGCCCGGTCGTTCGTGGGGAGGGCTGCGCGGACAGCTTCTACGCCGCGCTGGAGTCTGCGATAAGCAAACTCGAAAGCAGGCTTCGCCGCAGCAAGGACCGGCGCAAGATCCACTACGGCGACAAGACGCCGGTATCCCTGCACGAGGCCACCGCGATCGCGCTCCCGCCTGAGGTGCCTGCCGCCGTCGACACCAGTGCGGCCGTCGACGGCAACGAGCACGAACCCGGACGGATCGTGCGCACGAAGGAACATCCGGCCCTTCCGATGACGGTCGACGATGCGCTCTACGAGATGGAGCTCGTCGGTCACGACTTCTTCCTGTTTCACGACAAGGAATCAGACAGGCCCAGCGTGGTCTACCGGCGCCACGCGTACGACTACGGGCTGATCCGGCTCGCCTGAGCATCCCACCTGCACGACCCTGAAGAGCACATCGCCTGGCGCGCCTACTACGGCGTGTCAGGCGGTGCCATGACCTCGGCGACCTGTGGCTTCGACCGGCTCAACCGACCCGTCACCTAGGATGGGGGCACTTCACGACGTCATACACATCTTCGTATAAATAGAGGTAATCAACGTGCTGTCCAAAGTGCTCCGCATCGGCGAAGGCCGCATGGTCAAGCGGCTCAAGAAGGTCGCCGACTATGTCAACAGCTTGGCCGATGACGTCGAGGCGCTGTCCGACGCCGAGCTCCGGGCCAAGACCGACGAGTTCAAGCAGCGCATCGCCGATGGCGCAACGCTCGACGACATAATGCCTGAGGCGTACGCGGTAGCCCGCGAGGCCGCCTGGCGGGTGCTGGACCAGCGCCCCTTCGACGTCCAGGTGATGGGCGCCGCCGCCCTGCACTTCGGCAACGTCGCCGAGATGAAGACCGGTGAAGGCAAGACGCTTACGTGCGTGTTGCCCGCCTACCTCAACGCGTTGAGCGGCAACGGCGTCCACGTGGTCACGGTCAACGACTACCTGGCCAAACGCGACAGCGAGTGGATGGGCCGTGTGCACCGGTTCCTCGGGCTCGAGGTCGGAGTCATCCTTGCGCAGATGACGCCAGACGAGCGGCGAGTGGCTTACGCCGCCGACATCACCTACGGCACCAATAACGAGTTCGGCTTCGACTATCTGCGCGACAACATGGCGCACTCGGAAACCGAAATGGTGCAGCGCGGGCACAACTTCGGCGTCGTGGACGAGGTCGACTCGATCCTCATCGACGAGGCCCGCACGCCACTCATCATCTCGGGTCCGGCCGACGGTGCGTCGAACTGGTACGTGGAATTCGCGCGACTCGCTCCGCTCATGGAGAAGGACGTCCACTACGAGGTCGACATCAAGAAGCGCACCATCGGTGTGCATGAGGTCGGCGTGGAGTTCGTCGAAGATCAACTCGGTGTCGACAACCTGTACGAGGCGGCCAACTCGCCCCTGGTCGGCTACCTCAACAACTCGCTGAAGGCCAAGGAACTGTTCGCCCGGGACAAGGACTACATCGTTCGCGACGGCGAAGTGCTGATCGTCGACGAGTTCACCGGTCGCGTGCTGTTGGGCCGCCGCTACAACGAAGGCATGCACCAGGCCATCGAGGCCAAGGAGCAGGTCGAGATCAAGGCCGAGAACCAGACCCTGGCCACCATCACGCTGCAGAACTACTTCCGGCTCTACGACAAGCTCTCGGGCATGACGGGCACGGCCCAGACCGAGGCCGCCGAACTTCACGAGATCTACAAGCTCGGCGTCGTCAGCATCCCGACCAACCGGGAGATGGTCCGCGCCGACCAGTCCGACCTCATCTACAAGACCGAGGAAGCCAAGTACATCGCCGTCGTCGACGACGTGTCCGAGCGGTACGAAAAGGGGCAGCCCGTCCTGATCGGTACCACCAGCGTCGAGCGCTCGGAGTACCTGTCCAAGCAGTTCACCAAGCGCCGCATCCCGCACAACGTGCTGAACGCCAAGTTCCACGAGCAGGAGGCGAACATCATCGCCGAAGCGGGCCGGCGGGGCGCGATCACGGTCGCCACCAACATGGCAGGCCGCGGTACCGACATCGTGCTCGGCGGCAACGTCGACTTCATCGCGGACGTCCGGCTGCGGGATCGCGGCCTCGATCCCGTCGAGACCCCCGAGGACTACGAGGCGGCCTGGGACCAGGTGCTGCCGGTGGTCAAGGCCGAGGTGGAGGCCGAGGCCGAGGAAGTTCGCGACCTCGGCGGGCTGTACGTGCTCGGCACCGAGCGGCACGAATCACGGCGCATCGACAACCAGTTGCGCGGCCGCTCCGGCCGCCAGGGTGATCCCGGCGAGTCACGCTTCTACCTGTCGCTGGCCGACGACTTGATGAAGCGGTTCAACGGCGCGACCCTGGAGTCGCTGCTGACCCGGCTGAATCTGCCCGACGACGTGCCGATCGAAGCCAAGATGGTGACCCGCGCGATCAAGAGCGCGCAGACCCAGGTCGAGCAGCAGAACTTCGAGATCCGCAAGTACGTGCTCAAGTACGACGAGGTGATGAACCAGCAGCGCAAGGTCGTCTACGCGGAGCGCAAACGCATTCTGGAGGGGGAGGACCTCGCCGATCAGGCACACGCCATGCTCGTCGACGTCATCACCGCCTATGTCGACGGCGCCACTGCGGACGGCTACGCCGAGGACTGGGATCTGGAGTCGCTGTGGTCGGCGCTCAAGCTGCTCTATCCCGTCGGCATCGACCACCACGACCTCGTCGACACCGACGCGGTCGGCGAGCCGGGCGAACTGACCCGCGAGGAACTGCTCGCCGCGCTGGTCGCCGACGCCGAAAAGGCGTACGCGGTGCGCGAAGCCGAATTGACCGAGCTTGGCGGCGACACCGCGATGCGTCAGTTGGAGCGCACGGTGCTGCTTACGACCGTCGACCGCAAGTGGCGTGAGCACCTCTATGAGATGGACTACCTCAGAGAGGGCATCAACCTGCGTGCGCACGCGCAGCGGGATCCCGTGGTCGAGTATCAGCGCGAAGGCTTCGACATGTTCGTCGGCATGATGGACGCGGTGAAGGAGGAGTCGGTCGGGCTGCTGTTCAACGCGCAGGTCCAGGGGGCTCCGCAGCCGACGGTAGCGCCGATCGCCGCACCGCCGAACCTGGCCCAGTTCGCGGCGGACGCCGCGGCCAAGGCGCAGCAGGTCGACTCGGGTGGCTCGGTGGCCACGCAGGACCGCCAGCCACAGGCTCCGGCGGCGTTGCGCGTCAAGGGCATCGGGGACCTCGAAGACGGACCGCAGCTCACCTACAGCGGGCCATCGGAGGATGGCTCGGCTCAGGTGCAGCGGCAGGGTCAAGGGCAGGCGCAAGGCGCGGGCAGGCACGCCGCCCCGTCCCGGAGAGAGCGTCGCGAGGCCGCTCGCAAGCAGCCGCGCGGTGGTCCGAAGGCGCGTCGCGGATAACTCAACCGAGCTGCAGCGCCACCACACGCCAGCGCCCGTCGTTCAGCTCGATGCGGGCGGCCAGTGCATGTACCCGGTTGCCACGCGTGTAGGTGCCGAACACCTCCGCAGCCGTGGCCTCCCCGTCGACGACCTCGGCGGTGCGGGCACGTACCCGGCGCAGCACGGCCGTACCTTCCTTCGACGGCGTCCGGCCCAGGGCGACGACGGCATCGATCAATGGGGCCGTCAGCAAGGTCCGCAGCGCGGCGATCGGCCTGCGCCGGTCCGAGACCTCGAGCACGCAGCGCAACGCGGCGTCGGCGAACACCGCTGCGGCCCTCGGCGGTGGCAACTCGCGCACCACGAGACCCGGCCGAAGGTGACGGGAAACCCGGCGACGCAGCGCAGCGGGCGACGGCTGCGGGCACGGTGGCGGCACCGGGCCGAGCGGGGGTGGTTCGTAGTCGACGATCGGCGAGATGAGATTGGACGACGTGAGGTGTGCTGAGGTCACAGCTACTCCAGCGGGCTCGATACGGACGGGACGGCATCTGCTGGAGAGGGTCAGACGTTTTTATGATCGCACGCTCCAAGGACACTCCAACGCACCCGTGATGCGGGGGGTACGAATCTGCGGTTACCGTGACGGGGTCCGGTGAAGGGGAATTCGGGTAGGGGAGGGCGACGCCGTCATGGTGACCAGGTTGTCGGCGTCGGATGCGTCGTTCTATCACCTGGAGAACTCGTCGACGCCCATGTACGTCGGGTCATTGTCGATCTTGCGAAAGCCGCGCAACGGGCTGAGCTATGAGACGCTGCTGGCCACCGTCGAGCAGCGGATAGCGCAGATTCCGCGCTACCGGCAGAAGGTGCGGGAGCTCGCGTGGAGCCTCGCGCGACCGGTGTGGGTCGACGATCGCGACTTCGACATCACCTATCACATCCGGCGGTCCGCGCTGCCCTCGCCGGGTAGTGACGCTCAGCTGCACGACTTGGTCGCGCGGCTCGGGTCCCGGCCGCTGGACAAGTCCAGGCCGCTGTGGGAGATGTACCTCGTCGAGGGCTTGGCCAAGAACCGCATCGCCATCTACACCAAGACGCACCAGGCCCTGGTCAACGGCATGTCGGCGGTGGAGATCGGGCACGTCATCGCCGATCGCACGCAGAAGGCCCCCGACTTCGGCGAAGACATCTGGATCCCGGGGCGCGAGCCGAGCGACGCCGGGCTGCTGTTGGGTGCCGTCGGAGAGTGGATCGCACGTCCGACCGTGCAGCTGGCTGCCGTCCGCTCGGCAGTCACCGAGGTCGCCACCAATTCCGACCAGCTGGTCGAGGCCGGGCGCAGATTCGCCGACGTCGCGCGCACGTTCGCGCGTGGCACCGCGCCCAACAGTCCGCTCAACGCCACCGTGTCGCGCAATCGCCGATTCACGGTGGCGGGCCACAAGCTCGAGGACTACCGGTCGTTACGCGCGCGCTACGACTGCGACGTCAACGACGTCGTGCTCGCGGTGGTGGCAGGCGCGTTGCGAAACTGGCTGCTGTCGCGCGGTGAGCCGGTGACCTCGACGACGACGGTGCGCGCGATGGCGCCGACGTCGGTGTATCCCGATTCGGAGCCGGATGCGAGTTTTCCGGGACAGGCGATCAATGAGGTGGCGCCGTTCCTGGTCGACCTGCCGGTTGGGGAGGGCAACGCCGTCGTGCGGCTGTCTCAGATCGCCCATGCCACGGAGTCGCACTCGACCGCGGCCAGCCTGGTCGACGCCAGGACCATCGTCACGCTGTCTGGATTTGCGCCACCGACGTTGCACGCCATGGGAATTCGGGTGGCGACGAGCTTCTCGGCGCGACAGTTCAACCTGCTGATCACCAACGTGCCGGGGGCGCAGAAGCAGATGTACGTCGCGGGCACCAAACTGCTCGAGACGTACTCGGTTCCGCCGCTGCTGAACAAGCAGGTGCTCGCGATCGGCGTGACGTCCTACAACGGGATGCTGTACTTCGGCATCAACGCCGACCGTGATGCGATGAGCGACGTCGACATGTTCCCGTTGCTGCTGCGCGAGTCGCTCGACGAGTTGCTCGAGTCAGCGCAGTAAGTCGGATCGCACTAGGATTCGCCGATGAGCAAGAGCAAGTCGGCCAAAGGCTCCAAGAAGCCGAAGAACAAGCTGCCCAAGGACGTCTACGAGGCTGAACTGTTCCGGCTCCAAACGGAATTCGTGAAGTTACAAGAGTGGGCCCGTCATACCGGCGCGCGCATCGCGGTGATCTTCGAGGGCCGCGACGCCGCTGGCAAGGGCGGCACCATCAAACGCATCACGGAGTACCTCAGCCCTCGCGTGGCCAGGATCGCCGCGCTGCCCGCGCCGACCGAGCGGGAGCGGGGCCAGTGGTACTACCAGCGCTACATCGCGCACCTGCCCGCGAAGGGCGAACTCGTGCTGTTCGACCGGTCCTGGTACAACCGGGCCGGCGTCGAGCAGGTCATGGGATTCTGTACGCCGCAGGAACATACGCAGTTTCTGAGGCAGACACCGGTGTTCGAGCAAATGCTGCTGGAGGACGGGATCCTCTTGCGCAAGTACTGGTTCTCGGTGTCCGACGACGAGCAGTTGCGCAGGTTCAAGTCGAGGATGAACGATCCGGTGCGGCAGTGGAAACTGAGTCCGATGGACTTGGAGTCGGTGTACCGCTGGGAGGACTATTCGCGGGCCAAGGATCAGATGATGGTGCACACCGACATCCCGCAGAGTCCCTGGTACGTCGTCGAGTCCGACATAAAGAAGTACGCCCGGCTGAACATGATGTCGCACTTGCTATCCACCATCGACTATCACGACGTCGAGCATCCGAAGGTGGAGTTGCCGGAGCGACCGATCCTGAGCCACTCCTATGAGCGACCTTCGCGCACGCTGTCGACCTACGTCGACGACCACGTCGCCACGTTGATCGGTGATGTTGAGTAGGGCCGCTACGCTCGGCCTTGTGCGTGTCTACATCCCGGCGACCTTGGCCATGTTGCAGCGGTTCGTCGCCGACGCGTCGATGCACGCGTTGAGCGGAACCGCGTTCGCGGTGACACCGACGCTGCGGGAGTCCTACGCAGAAGGCGACGAGGACGAACTCTCCGAGGTGGCACTTCGCGAGGCGGCGCTGGCGTCACTGCGGTTACTGGGGGCTGAAGGCCCAGATCCGGACTTGCCCCCGCGCCGGGTGGTGCTGGTGGCCGAAGTGGCCGAAGCGAAGCCGAGGCCCGATCTCGACGATGCGGTGGTGCGGCTGGCGGGGCCGTTAACGCTCGCCGACGTCATCGCTGCGTACGTCGACAACGGGTCGGCGGAGCAGGCGGTACTGGCTGCGGTCGACGTCGTCGACGCCGCGGACATGGGTGACGAGGACGCCGAACTCACGGTCGGCGACGCTCAAGATCACGACCTGGCCTGGTATGCCACCCAGGAGCTGCCGTTTCTACTCGAATTGCTCTGAGCGCTGGAAACGCCACCGTAAGTTACGGTACCGTAGGTTTGATCCAGTGGGCCCCAGACTCCGGTCCGTGGACAATCGCGACAGCTGATCAGGAGCCGTTCATGGCGAAGCACGAAATCAAGATCGCCGCCAACGTCGTCGATACCCAGCGACCTGCGATAGCAGGCGCGAAGGATCATCCTGCCTGGCACGCCTTGCGCACCGTCGTCGGCCGCGTCACCACACCGCTGCTGCCCGACGACTACCTGAAACTGGCCAATCCGTTGTGGTCGGCGCGCGAACTCCGTGGCCGGGTGCTGGACGTGCGGCGGGAGACCGTCGACTCCGCGACGCTGGTGATCAAGCCGGGGTGGGGCTTCTCCTTCGACTACGACCCAGGCCAGTACGTCGGCATCGGGGTGCTCATCGACGGGCGCTGGCGGTGGAGGTCGTACTCGCTGACCTCTAGCCCGGTAAGGGGCGCGCGAACCATCACCATCACCGTGAAGGCCATGCCGGAGGGCTTCCTGTCCACGCACCTGGTCGGCGGAGTCGCGCCAGGAACCATCGTTCGGTTGGCCGCGCCGCAAGGCAACTTCGTCATGTCGGATCCGGCGCCTGCATCGGTGCTGTTCCTCACGGCCGGATCGGGGATCACGCCGGTGATGTCGATGTTGCGCACCTTGGAGCGGCGCGACCAGGTCGGTGATGTCGTCCACTTGCATTCGGCCCCAACGGAATCCGATGTGCTATTCGCGAGTGAACTCGCGGGGCTGGCCGCCGCGCACGACGGCTACCGGCTGCGGGTGCGGGCCACCAGGACCGACGGCAGGCTGGACCTGTCGCAGTTGGCCGACGAAGTGCCGGACTGGCGGATGCGTCAAACGTGGGCGTGCGGGCCAGAGGGCATGCTCACCGACGCTGATCGACTGTGGTCGGCGGCCGGAATCGGCGAACGCTTGCACCTGGAGCGGTTCGCCGCATCGCGCGGGGCCGTGCACGGCGCAGGTGGCACCGTCACGTTCGAACGCAGCGGCAAGACGGCTACCGCCGACGCCGCGACCTCGCTTATGGATGCGGGGGAGCAGGTGGGTGTGCGGATGCCGTTTGGCTGTCGGATGGGGATCTGCCAGTCGTGTGTGGTGCCGCTCGTCGAAGGTCACGTACGCGATTTGCGGACCGGTGTCGAACACGAACCGGGAAGTCGGATACAGACGTGTATTTCCGCAGCTTCCGGCGATTGCGTGCTGGACGTCTGACCTTTACTGACCGGTAACCTACGTAGTCGTAGGTTACGCTAACGTAGGTGACGAAAGGAGGGTGACCGATGGCGATTACCGACGTACCGGAGTTCACGCATCTGACCGACTCCGACATTGACGCTCTGGCGATCGAACTCGACGCGATCCGCCAAGACATCGAGGACTCCCGCGGTGACCGCGACGCGCGCTACATCCGCCGCGCCATCGCCACCCAACGTGCGCTCGAAGTGGCCGGCCGGCTGATGCTCGCCGCTAGTTCGCGCCGTTCTGCCTGGTGGGCAGGCACGACGACGCTCGGCGTGGCCAAGATCATCGAGAACATGGAGATCGGCCACAACGTCATGCACGGCCAGTGGGACTGGATGAACGATCCCGAGATTCACTCCTCGACATGGGAGTGGGACATGAGCGGGTCGTCCAAGCACTGGCGCTTCACCCACAACTTCATGCACCACAAGTACACCAACATCCTCGGGATGGACGACGACGTCGGCTACGGCGTCATTCGCGTCACCCGCGACCAGCGCTGGAAGCCGTTCAACGTCGTTGGCAACCTGCTCTTCAACACGCTGCTCGCCATCGGGTTCGAGTGGGGAGTCGGGTTGCAGCACCTGGAGCTCGGCAAGATCTCCAAGGGCCGCGACGACCGCGCCGCCACGCTGGTGCGCGTGCGCGAGTTCGGGATCAAGGCCGCCCACCAGGTGGTCAAGGACTACGTCGCCTACCCGGCGCTCACGTCACTGTCGCCAGGAGCGACGTTCACGTCGACACTCAAGGCCAACGCGGTGGCCAACGTCATCCGCAACGTCTGGGCCAACGCCGTGATCTTCTGCGGGCACTTCCCCGATGGCGCAGAGAAGTTCACCAAGACCGACATGGTGGGCGAGACCAAGGGACAGTGGTACCTGCGGCAGATGCTTGGCAGCGCGAACTTCGAGGGTGGCTGGCTGCTGCGATTCATGAGCGGCAACCTCTGCCACCAGATCGAGCATCACCTGTACCCGGACCTGCCAAGCAGCCGGCTGCACGAGATCTCGTTCCGGGTTCGGGAGTTGTGCGACAAGTACGACTTGCCTTACACCACTGGCTCTTTCCTGCTTCAGTACGGAAAGACGTGGCGGACCATCGCAAAGCTGTCCCTGCCCAACACCTGGCTGCGCGACACGTCCGACGATGCCCCTGAGACTCGCAGCGAGCGGATGTTCCTCGAGTTGGAATCGGGCGTTGGTTCCACTGAGTCCGGCCAGCGGCGTGGGCTGAAGTCGTCGATCGCCGCGGTACGCGCACGCCGCCGTGGCAAGCGCGCCGAGCGCAAGGCGTTGGCCGCCTAAGCGCTATCTCAACGGGGCCTACTTCGGGATGTAGTCGAACTTGTCGGGGTTCGGGCCGGTGCGACCGGCCTCACCCTTGTCGAGTTCGTTGATGGCGTTGACGTCGACCGAGCTCAGTTCGAAGTCGAAGAGTTCGAAGTTCTCCTTGACCCGTTGCAAGGTAACGGATTTCGGGAACACGATGTCACCGCGCTGGAGGTGCCAGCGCAACACCACCTGGGCGGGAGAGCGCCCGACCGATTCGGCGATCCGGGTGATCACGGGGTCGCCGAGCACCTTGCCCTGGGCGATCGGTGACCAGGCTTCGGTCGCAATGCCCTTCCTGGCGTCGAAGCCGCGGACGTCCTCGTTGCCGAAGTACGGGTGCACCTCGATCTGATTGACCGCAGGCACGGTGTCGGTCTCCTCCGCCAACCGCTCGAGGTGGGCGACCTGAAAGTTCGACACCCCGATGCTGCGGGCGCGGCCGTCGGCCTTGAACTCTTCCAGGGCGCGCCAGGTCGAGACGAAGTCGCCGCCGTACAGCGTGGGCAGCGGCCAGTGGATCAGGAAGAGGTCCACGTAGTCGAAGCCGAGCGCCGCCAACGTCTTGTCGAACGCGCGGCGCGCATCGTCCGGTTCGTGAAGCCCGTTGTTGAGCTTGCTCGTGACGAACACGTCGCCGCGGTCCACACCAGCTTCCTGGATGCCCTGGCCGACACCCTTCTCGTTCTGGTACATCTCCGCGGTGTCGATGTGCCGGTAGCCGACGCCCAGCGCGGCCTTCACCGCGTCTGCGGTCTCGTCAGGCTTGATCTGGAAGACGCCGAACCCCAACTGAGGGATGGTGTTGCCGTCGTTCAATTCGATGTTGGGTACGTTGCTCACGAATACAGCGTGCCCCTTGGCGCCGGGACGCTCAAGGCGGACCCCTTGCGTGCGAGCAGGAAGGCCTGAGGCGTGGACTCAAGCCCGTCGTCGTCGGCGTCGCGCACGGTGCGTACGTAAGGGAGCAGTCCCGCTGCGCTCAGCATGGCCTCGACCGACTCCGGCCGTCGCCGGTGGTACTCCACGTCGACGGACACCCCGAACGCCTCGGTCAAATGAAGCGGATGGTCGCCGACCTGAAACGCGAGCAGTGCGATGCCACCGGGTATCAGCACCCGGCCGAACTCGGCGAAGACCTGTGCCAGGTCGTCGTCCGGTACGTGAATCGTGGAGTACCACGCGCATACGCCACCGACGCTGCCTTCGGCGAGGTCGAGCCCCGTCATCGTGCCAACGTGGAACGGCAACTGCGGGTTCAGTCGACGAGCCTCGGCGATCATGTTGGAGGACAAGTCGATTCCCGTTGGCGACGTGCCGAGCTGATGGAGTATCGCCGTCGTCGCACCGGTGCCACATCCGACGTCGGCGACCGCGGGCCGGCCCGTCGCCTTCACCAGCCCTGCGAACGCCGACAGCATCGCAAGCTCGACCGGCTTGTCGTCGAGGTGGCGGTGGAAGCGTCGCGCGTACTCGACGGCGGTGGCGTCATAGCCGTCGCGGGTGCGCTCGAGGTAGTCCATGGGCTAGTACGCGGCGCCTTCGGCAAGCGCGGCGAGCAGTCGGCGCGCGGCGATTACCCGGTCGGCAGCCGCACCGGTAAGCCCGTCGAGCGCGCATTCCGGATCGGCGGGCGGACCGAGGTGGCCGCAGCCGCGGGGACAATCCTCGATGGCCACGGCCAGATCCGAGAACGCGAGCATGACGTCGTTGGCCTTGACGTGAGCCAACCCGAACGACCGGATGCCCGGTGTGTCGATCACCCAGCCCGACCCCGGCAGCGGCAGCGCCACCGATTGCGTCGACGTGTGCCTGCCCTTTCCGACCCCCGACACGACCCCGACGGCCCTGTCGGCGTCTGGAACCAGGCGGTTCACCAGCGTCGACTTGCCGACGCCGGAATGGCCGAGGAACACCGTGACCTTGCCGGTGACCAAACCCTTGATCGTCTCCAGCGGATCGGTGCGCCCGGCAGTCACGACCGTGAGCTCGAGGCCGGCGAACTGCGCGGCGAACGACTCTGGGGCGGCCAGGTCCGACTTCGTCAGGCACAGGATCGGGTCCAATCCGCCGACGTAGGCGGCGATTAGGGACCGTTCGACGAATCCGGTGCGTGGGGGTGGATCGGCAAGCGCCACCACGATCAGGAGCTGGTCGGCGTTGGCGACGACGACGCGTTCCGTCGGATCGGTGTCATCGGCGGTGCGGCGCAACACCGTTCGCCGCTCACCCCGGCGCACGATGCGCGCAAGTGTGTCGGGTCGGCCCGACACGTCGCCCACGATGCCCACGTCGTCGCCGACGACGATCGGCGTCCGGCCGAGCTCGCGTGCGCGCATGGCAGTGACAACCTGCGCCGGGTCGCCGCCGAGCGCACAACCCCACCGTCCGCGGTCGACCGTCACGACCATCGCATCGGAAGCATCGGCGTGTTCGGGGCGCGTCTTGGTTCGCGGCCGCGAGCCGCGCCCGGAGCGCACCCGGACGTCGGACTCGTCATAGTCGTTCGCGTTCAAGGGCTTTCGTGGACCCCGCTCAGCATGTCGGCCCACATTTGCGGAAAGTCGGGCAGCGTCTTGGCGGTGGTTCCGATGTCCTCGACCTCGACGCCGGGTACTTGCAACCCGACGATGGCACCCGCGGTCGCCATCCGGTGGTCGGCGTACGAGCGCCACACCCCGGCATGCAGCGGCCGAGCCGTGATGACCAGCCCGTCGGAGGTCTCCTCGCACTGGCCGCCCAATCCATTGAGCTCGGTGGACAATGCGGCCAGCCGGTCGGTTTCGTGTCCGCGCAGGTGTGCGATGCCGGTGAGCTTCGAGACCGTGCCCGGTTCGGCCAACGCCGCGAGCGCGGCGACCGACGGTGCGAGTTCACCCACGTCGCGTAACTCGGCATCGAACCCCGAATACCTCGGCGGGCCCGTCACCTCTAGGTACGAATCCTCATGCCGGACAACGGCACCCACCTGCTCCAGCAACGCGGTGATGGTGTCGGCGGGTTGCACGCTGTCCCGTGGCCAGCCCGTCACCCGCACCCGCCCGCCGGTGACGAGCGCGGCGGCCAGGAACGGCACCGCGTTGGAAAGGTCGGGTTCGATGTCCCAGTGGCGCGCCGCGATTGGCCCGGGTTCCACGCGCCAGCGGTTGGCCTTCGAGTCGTCGACGGCCACCCCTGCGTCGCGGAGCATGGCGACCGTCATGGCGACGTGCGGCGCCGAAGGTACGGCGGTGCCCGTGTGGACGACGGTCAAGCCGTCGGCGAACGTGGCTCCGGACAGCAGCAGTCCCGAGACGAACTGCGACGACGCCGACGCGTCGATTTCCACCGTGCCGCCCGCCACCGAACCGGTGCCGCGCACCTGGAACGGCAATGTGTCGCCTTCGAGTGCCACGCCGAGTCCACGCAACGCGTCGAGCAGGGGAGCGATGGGTCTGATGCGGGCCTGCTCGTCGCCGTCGAAGGTGACGACCTCGGCGCCGAGCGCGGCGACCGGCGGCACGAATCTCAGCACCGTGCCCGCCAACCCGCAGTCGATGCGCGCGTCGGCCCGTGGGGCCACGGTCCCGCTGATCGATAGCTCGGTGTCGGACCCCTCGACCTCCAGGCCGAGGGTGCGCAACGCGCCGATCATCAAGTCGGTGTCGCGGCTGCGCAGCGCCCCGCGAAGCGTCGACGTGCCCTGCGGCGCGGCCAAGGCGCCTAGCACCATGGCGCGGTTGGTCTGCGACTTCGAGCCAGGCACCGTGACCGTCGCGCGCACGGGAGCAGCGGTGGACGGAGCGGGCCACAGGTTCACGGAGCCCATCCTGCCTTGTCGGGTGCATCTGGAACCATGGACTGCATGTGTGGGCGATTCGCGGTGACCACCGACCCGGCGCTGCTGGCCGAGAAGATCAAGGCCATCGATGAAGCGACGCCTGCCGAAAAGGACCCGCCGCAGCCGAACTACAACGTCGCCCCGACCACCACTGTCACCACTGTCGTGAAGCGCCACAGCGAGCCCGACGACGAGTCCACGCGCCGCGTGCGGCTGATGCGTTGGGGCCTCGTCCCGCCGTGGGTGAAGACGGCCGATGACGGTGGACCGGACACCAAGAAGGGGCCGTTGTTGATCAACGCCCGCGCCGAGACCGTCACCACCTCGAATGCCTTCCGCACGTCCGCGAAGGGCAAACGCTGCCTGGTACCGATGGACGGCTGGTACGAGTGGCGCGGGCAGAAGGGCGCCAAGACGCCGTTCTACATGTACGGCGGGGACGGCGAACTGCTGTTCATGGCGGGTCTGTGGTCGACGTGGCGGCCCAAGGAGTCCCCCAAGGACACGCCGCCGCTGCTCAGTTGCACCATCATCACCACCGACTCGGCGGGTCCCTTGGCCGAGATCCACGACCGGATGCCGTTGACCATCAGCAAGGGCGACTGGGACCGCTGGCTGGATCCCGACGCCCCCATCGACGAGGGACTGCTGCGCGGCCACGGCGACCTCGACCGCATCGAGATCCGGGAGGTATCCCGGCTGGTCAACAGCGTTCGCAACAACGGCCCTGAGCTCATCGAGCCGGCGGAGCCGGAGCCGGAGCAGGCGACGCTGCTGTAGCGGGCCGCGGACCGGGAACTTCGCCGACCTGAGTAGTCGAATACTCAGTGTGCGGTGTGCTTGGAAGCGCACCATTTCTCCATGACGGATCTGCATGCCCAACCACGATTGACCAGTATCGAAGTGCGCAATCCGGCCGACGGCACCGTCGTCGGCGAAGTACCCATCGACACCGCCGAGACCGTTGCCGCGAAAGCCCGCGAGCTACGGCTGTTCCAGCCCGAGTGGGAGGCGATGGGCGCCAACGGCCGCAAGCCATGGCTGCTCAAGTTCCAGGACTGGGTGTTCGACAACGCCGAACGCATCACCGACGTGTTGCAGTCGGAGACCGGCAAGCCGAGGGCCGAAGCCTCCATGGAGGCGCCGATGTCCGCAGACCTGCTGAACTACTGGGCGGGCAATGCCGAGACCTTCCTTGCGGATCGCCATCCGAAGGCGCACAGCCCGCTGGGCAAGACCAAGCGATTGACCACCGTCCATCGGCCGTATCCCGTTGTCGGCCTGATCATTCCATGGAACTTCCCGTTCATGAATGCGACGCTTGACGGCGTAGCCCCGCTAGCGGCGGGCGCCGCGCTGTTGCTGAAGCCGTCGGAGGTCACGCCGCTCAGCGCCGTTGAGTTCGCCCGCGGGTGGGCCGAGATTGGGGCGCCGCCGGTACTCGCGCTGACGACGGGGTACGCGGAAACCGGGGCGGCCGTGATCGCCAACTCCGACTACGTGCACTTCACGGGTTCGACGGCGACCGGTCGCAAGGTGGCGATGGCCTGCGCGGAGCGCTTGATCCCGTACAGCCTCGAACTCGGGGGCAAGGATCCCGCGCTGGTGCTCGCCGACGCCGACCTCGAGCGGGCCGCGAATGGCATCGCGTGGGGCGGGATGTTCAACTCGGGCCAGGTGTGCATCTCCATCGAGCGCGTCTACGTGGAGGCACCGGTGTACGACGAGTTCGTCGCCAAGCTCACCGAGAAGGTGGGCCGGCTGCGACAGGGTCAGGACGACCACGGCTACCGGTTCGACGTCGGGGCGATGGCCACTGCGGCGCAACGCGACATCGTGACCCGCCACGTCGACCAGGCCGTCGACGCCGGGGCCCGCGTCACCGTCGGCGGAAAGCCGACCGGCATCGGCACCTTCTTCCAGCCCACCGTGCTGGCCGACGTCGAGCAGTCGATGTCCTGCATGACCGAGGAAACGTTCGGCCCGACGCTGCCGGTGGTCAAGGTCGCCGACGAGGACGAGGCCATCCGGTTGGCCAACGACTCGAAATACGGTTTGTCCGCAACGGTATGGACCCGCGACCTCGAGCGCGGTCAGCGGGTGGCGCGTCGCCTCGAGGCAGGCGCCGTCAACGTCAACGACGCCTTGGTCAATGGGTTCAGCTTCGCGCTGCCGATGCCAGGGTGGAAGCACTCCGGCATCGGGTCGCGCAACGGTGGCGCCGACGGGTTGCTGAAATATTGTCGGCAGCAAGCGATTACGGTGCCGCGGGTACCCACCCAGGAAAAGGAAGTGCTCTGGTATCCGTACTCGCGGCGCAAGTTCCGGGTCGCGCTTGGCGTCGTGCGCGCGGGGGCTGCCCACGGCTTGCGCCGCATCGGCATTACGCCGCGAGGAGACCGGCGGTGAAGTGTCAGGGGGCCGTCCTGCGAGGGGTCGGCCAGGACTGGGCGGTCGAGGAGATCACGCTGGATCCGCCGCGCGAGGGCGAGGTGCTCGTCAAGATGGCCGTGGCCGGCGTGTGCCACTCGGACGATCACTTCACCACCGGCGACATGGTTCCCACACCGGACCTTGCGGCGGTCATGGAAGCCAGCGGTGTGCCACCAGTGGACTACTTCCCCCTGCTCGGCGGGCACGAAGGCGCTGGCGTCGTTGCGGAGGTCGGTCCCGGCGTGCGGTCGGTGCAGCCGGGCGATCACGTCGCGATGTCGTTCATCGCGGCGTGCGGTTCGTGTCGGTGGTGCGTTTCGGGCAAGACCTACCTGTGCGACAACGGCGCCATGATCTTGTCCAAGGAGATGGTGTCCGACGGCACCCGACGGCGTCACCTCGGCGACGAGGATCTGATGGCGATGACGAACACGGGCACGTTCGCCGAATACGCCGTCGTGGCCGAAGAGTCGGTGGTCAAGATCGACGAGTCGATACCGTTCGAGGCAGCGTCTCTTGTGTCGTGCGGCGTGACGACCGGCTGGGGCTCGGGAACCGTCGGCGTGGGGACGCAAGTCGGTGACACGGTGGTGGTGATCGGCACCGGCGGGGTGGGCATCAACGCGGTCCAGGGTGCACGCGCCGCGGGTGCCAACAACGTCATCGCGGTGGATCCCGTTGAATTCAAACGGGATACGGCCAAGTTCTTCGGTGCAACGGATACCAGTCCGTCGATCGAGGCAGCGTTTCCGCTGGTGCACGAACTCACCAGGGGAGTGATGGCCGACCGGGTGGTGTTGACGCCAGGCGTGCTTCGCCCCGAAATGCTGTTACCCGCACTGATGCTGACCAGCAAGGGGGGCACGTGCCTGATCACCGCGGCCTCGAAGCTGGAGGTGGGCATGGTCCCGCTCGTGCTCGCCGAGATGCTGCAGTCCTGCAAGACGCTCAAGGGACTGCTGTACGGCGGCATGAATCCGCGCGCAAGCACGCCGATGCTGTTGTCGATGTACCGCAACGGCCACCTCAAACTCGATGAGTTGGTGACGCGGCGTTACCACCTCGACCAGCTCAACGACGCGATCATCGACATGCGCGAGGGCCGAAACATCCGGGGCATCATCGAGTTCGGCGGGAGAGGTTAGGGGCCTGTGTAGCCGGGCGGGTTCGGTGTCTCGACCCACAGGTCGACGCCGAGTTCAGAACCGGGCACGCAGTCGTACACCGACAGGTCGGTCACCCCGGAGTCGACCAGCACGTCCTCGCACAGCACCGCATTGCCGGTGTATTCGGTCGCGGGCTTGTTGAAGATCACGTAGGCGGCGTCCGAGTACACCTCTGGCTTGCGGGCCCGCGCCATCGCCTCGGGGCCGCCGAGTAAGTTCTGCACCGCTGCGGTGGCCACCATGGTCCTGGGCCACAACGTGTTCGACGCGATCCCGTCGGCCCGCAACTCCTCGGCAATGCCTAGCCCGCACAGCGTCATGCCGTACTTGGCCATCATGTACGCCGTCGGCTTGAGCCATTTCGACTCGAGCAGCAGCGGCGGCGACAACGTGAGGATGTGCGGGTTGGCCCGGCCCTTCATGTGCGGAATACAGGCTTGGGACACCGCGTAGGTGCCGCGGACGTTGATGCCGTTCATCAGGTCGAACCGCTTCAGTGGCACCTCGGTGATGGATCCGAGGTTGATCGCCGAGGCGTTGTTCACACAGATGTCGATGCCACCGAACTGCGCAACCGCCTGTGCCACTGCGGATTCCACTGATTCGCCGTCGCGGACGTCGCCGAGGATCGGCAGTGCTTGGCCGCCGGCGTCCTCGATCTCCTTGGCCGCCGTGTAGATGGTGCCGTCGAGTTTGGGGTGCGGCTCGGCGGTCTTGGCGACCAGCGCGACGTTGGCGCCGTCGGCGGCGACCCGCTTGGCGATCGCCAGCCCGATACCGCGGCTGGCGCCGGAGATGAACATGGTCTTCCCAGAGAGCGACATGACCTCACCATAGAACTGTCAGCCCGCCAGGATGTCGGCGGTCACCGCCTTGGTGAGTCGGACCAGATCGTCCGGCGCCAGGGCTACCTGTAGGCCTCGTTTCCCGGCGCTGCACAGCACTCGGTCCCATGCGAGCACCGAGTCGTCGACGACGGTCCGCAACGGCTTGCGCTGGCCAAGGGGCGAGATACCGCCGATGACGTAGCCGGTCGACCGCTCGGCGGCCGCTCGGTCGGCCATTTCGGCCTTCGGAACGCCTAGTGCTGCGGCCGCGGCCTTAAATGACAGCTTGTACGGCACCGGCAGCACCGCGACGGCGAGCCCCTTTGGCACGGCGACGATCAGCGTCTTGAAGACCTGTTCGGCCGACACGTCCATGGTGGCGGCCAATGCGGTGACGGCCTCGTCCCCGAACGACTCGTTGCGCGGATCGTGGTGGTAGGCCAGCACCTCGTGGGGCACGCCCGCAGCGACGAGCGCCGCGATCGCAGGCGTTGCTGCACGTGCCACCGGTTCACCCTACGGGGAGCTCGCTGGCACCTGTACCTCCACACCGGTGGCCGATCCGCGATTGGTCGGATACATTGCTGCTAACGCACACGTCAATAAGTTTTTGTCCCAACGGGAGTCGGGCAATGGGGGGAAATTCGTGCAGCGGCAAGCGCGCCGTACACGTCGTTGGCGGACTGGCGACGGCGGCAACCGCGTCTGTCGTGGCGGTGACGGTAATCGCGGCAACTGCTCATGCAACCACTACCTTCTACGTGCCGGGCACTGCACAAACGCCGCAGAAATCGGGACCCGTCGACCTGTCGTCGCTCGATCCGGGGTTGACCCGGTTCGCGACCGAAGCCCAGCAGATCGGATACCCGGCCTCGTTCGCTCCATTCGCGGGCACCATCGCGCTGGATAAGTCTGTCGCACAGGGTGTTTCGGCGTTAGATGCGGCGATTCGCGCCGTTCCCGCCGGGGAGCCGATCCAACTCGTCGGAGTGTCACAGGGCGACGTCGTGCTCAGCGTCGAGCTGCGCGCGCTGATGGCCAATCTGCCCGCCAACACAGACATCACCGTCGTTCGGGTTGCGGATCCGACCTCCCCGACCGGCATCATGGGGCGCAACGCCGGCCTGCGCCTGCCAGGACTGACGTTCGTCAGCGCCCCAGAGACACCTTTCGACACCGTCTACATCACCCGGCAGTACGACGGCATCGCCGACTGGCCTGCACGGCAACTCAACGTCCTGGCGGACGTCAATGCGGTGCTCGGTGCGTTCTACCTGCACGACCAGCCCAACTATGCCGGGGATTTGGCCAGTCTTCCCGCCGGCAACGTGACGACGACGACCAACTCGTTGGGCGCGACGACGACCACGTACCTGATTCCCAACACGGGGCTGCTTCCGATCCTGCGGCCATTCCAGGATCTCGGCGTCGACGAGCGTCTGCTCGACGCCGTCCAAGTCCCGTTGCAGCGCGTCATCGACTCGGCGTACACGGCCGCAGGGCAGAAGGCGCTCCAGGCCGTGGTGAACACTGCTTCTCGCGTCGCGTCGGTCACCGGCGCGGCCATCCATCGAGTGGCTCCCCGGCACAGAATCGGCATCCATGCCACGGCGAATCTGACCGACCTCGAGCGTTTCACCGTCCCGTCGCGCCATGCCGCCGCCGGGCCTCGTCACAGCAGGTCGGTGCACCAACCGCGCTTGCATGGAAGTCGGTCCAACGGCGCCACGCCGCGGCATTCGGCTGTCGCGCCGTCGACCCGTGGCGTCGCCAAGCCAACCAACTCCGACACCGGTCGGCACGGCGGCCGCCGATCGTCTGACACCAGCAAAGGGCCTGCATAGCCGTCGACCGGGGGCGTTGGGCGCCGTGGGAGCACGGATGGGAACAAGGCGCCCCACGCACGCTGTTATTCGGTGCAGTCAGTGCGGTCAGGCAAGTTGTCGGTCGCTACCTCTAGGATTGGGAAGGGGACTGTGGTGCCCACGGCCTGCTTGGAACACCCGGTGATGTTTCCGGTGCTGTTCGACGGAGCCGCTACCGAAGGGACGGTGTCGAGTCAGATGACCGACGTCGATGGACCAGCGCTCGCCGAGGCTACGGACGAGGCCAGGGAAAGCGACGCGGAACTCACGGCGCGATTCGAACGTGACGCGATTCCGCTCATCGACCAGCTCTACGGTGGCGCACTGCGCATGACCCGCAATCCCGCGGATGCCGAGGACCTGGTCCAGGAGACCATGGTCAAGGCCTACTCCGGCTTCCGGTCGTTCCGGGCGGGCACCAATCTCAAAGCCTGGCTGTACCGCATCCTGACCAACACCTACATCAACAGCTACCGCAAGAAGCAGCGCCAGCCAGCCGAGTACCCCACTGAGGAGATCACCGACTGGCAGCTCGCGGCCAACGCCCAGCACACGTCGACCGGGTTGCGGTCGGCCGAGGTGGAGGCATTGGAAGCGTTGCCCGACACCGAGATCAAGGCGGCGCTGCAGGCACTGCCAGAAGACTTCCGGATGGCGGTCTACTACGCCGACGTCGAAGGCTTCCCGTACAAGGAGATCGCCGAGATCATGGAAACACCCATCGGAACGGTGATGTCCCGGCTGCATCGAGGCCGCAAGCAACTGCGCGAGCTGTTGGGCGACGTCGCACGCGAGCGCGGGTTCAATCGAAGCGCAGCGACCCCCGAGGAGGTGTCCTCATGAGCGACGACGAATTCCGCCCGCCGGTCGGCCCAGTAGATCCCGAGCATCCCGAGTGTGCCGCCGTCATCGCCGAGGTATGGACGTTGCTCGACGGTGAATGCTCGTCGGAGTCCAGGGACAAGCTCAAGCATCACCTCGAGGAATGCCCGGCCTGCCTACGGCACTACGGCGTCGAGGAGCGGGTGAAGCGCCTGATCGCCACCAAGTGCAGTGGGGAGAAGGCGCCGGACACGCTGAGGGCGCGGCTGCGCATCGAGATCAGCCGCACCACCATCATTAGAGGCGGCTAGCGCAGGGCGCTTACTTCACTGCCTTCGAGCCGCAGTTGGGGCGCTTGCCGTGGTTTGCCTTGGTGTGCTTGCGGTCACGCTTCTTGCGGCCACGCTTGGCCATGAGGTCCTCCAGTACGTCCGAAATGATCCGAATGGATCCGAAATGATTGAGTAGCTTGTCCACCAGTATCTCATGGCCGCGGCGGTGCATCACCAACGCGGTGGTGTGGTTCGATGTACCGGGCAGGCAGGTGTGCGCCGGCCGCGAGTACCTAGTGACGAGTGGAGTGAGTATGCCCGAGGACGTTCGCGCCGAGATCGTGGCCAGTGTGCTCGAGGTCGTGGTCAGCGAGGGCGATCAGATCGGCGAGGGTGACACCGTCGTTCTGTTGGAGTCCATGAAGATGGAGATTCCCGTGCTCGCCGAAGTGGGAGGCACCGTGACCACCGTCAGTGTCGCCGTCGGCGACGTGATCCAGGCCGGCGATCTCATCGCCGTCATCAGCTAGGCATCTGCCGCTCCCTTTGAAGGCCTGGCGGAGCAACCATGTCGACGCTCGGTGACCTGCTCGCCGAGCACACAGTGCTGCCCGGCACTGCCGTAGACCACCTCCATGCCGTGGTGGGGGAATGGCAACTGCTGGCCGACCTTTCGTTCGCCGACTATCTGATGTGGGTGCGCCGCGACGACGGTGAACTCGTCTGTGTCGCGCAGGTGCGACCCAATACCGCGCCAACCGTGCTCTTGGCCGACGCCGTCGGCACGCTCAACACCGCCGACGACATGCCGGTTGTGACCTCTGCGTTCACGTCCGGCCACATCGGCCGGGAAAGCGATGTCGGACAAGGTGATTCGCGCGATGGTAGCTGGCTCAACGTAGAGGCCGTACCGGTGCGGCACGGCAGTCAGGTGGTGGCGGTACTCACGCATCAGACGGCCTTGGCCGACCGGCGTAAGGCCAGTCCGCTGGAACGCGCCTATCTGGACTGTGCGCGCAATCTGCTGCACATGCTGTCGGAGGGCACTTTTCCCAACGTTGGCGATTTGGCGATGTCGCGGTCGAGCCCCCGGGTGGGTGACGGATTCATTCGGCTGGCCGTAGACGGGTCTGTCGTCTTCGCCAGCCCTAACGCCATCTCGGCCTATCACCGCATGGGACTCGCCGCCGAACTCGAGGGCCATGACCTGGTCGCCATCACGCGGCCACTGATTTCGGACCCATTCGAGGCGCAGGAACTCGCCAACCACGTCAGGGATTCCCTGGCCGGAGGCTCGAGCATGCGCATGGAGGTCGACGCGGGCGGCGCAGCGGTGTTGCTTCGGACGCTGCCGCTGGTGGTGCACGGCAGCGCGGCGGGTGCAGGCGTGCTGATCCGCGACGTGACCGAGGTGAAGCGGCGGGACCGGGCGCTGTTGTCGAAGGATGCGACCATCCGTGAGATTCACCACAGGGTGAAGAACAACCTGCAGACGGTGGCGGCACTGCTGCGGCTGCAGGCCCGTCGCACCAACAACGCCGAGGGCCGGGAGGCGCTCATCGAGTCGGTGCGCCGGGTGTCGTCGATCGCGCTCGTCCACGACGCGCTGTCGATGTCGGTCGACGAAGAGGTCAACCTCGACCAGGTGGTGGACCGGATCCTGCCGATCATGAACGACGTGGCGTCGGTCGACCATCCCATCAGGATCGTGCGGGAGGGCGACCTCGGCGTGCTCGACGCCGACCGAGCCACCGCGCTGATCATGGTGATCACCGAACTGGTTCAGAACGCCCTCGAACACGCCTACGACCCCGTCGCCGATCAGGGTTGTGTGTCCATCAGGGCCGAGCGTTCGGCGCGCTGGCTCGACGTCGTGGTCCACGACGACGGCCGCGGGCTACCGGAGGGCTTCAGTCTGGAGAAGTCGGACCGGCTCGGCCTGCAGATCGTGCGCACCCTGGTGGCGGCCGAATTGGACGGCTCGCTGGGCATGCACGACGTAGCGGGCGGGGGCACGGACGTGGTCCTGCGCGTTCCGCTGGGTCGCAAGACGCGGTTGCCCCAGTAACGCCGTCGTTAATTGCTTGAATGCGCACAGACTTACGGCCCCGGATTTCTCCGAGGCCGTCAATCTGCTAATTGTCTGCGAGCTAGACGCCGGTGCGTGCTTTCGTGCGCGCATTGCGTCGCTTGAGCGCACGGCGCTCGTCTTCGCTCATCCCGCCCCAGACGCCGGCGTCCTGGCCGGAGTCCAATGCCCAGGTCAAGCACTCGGTGGTGACCGGGCAGCGGTTGCACACCAGTCTTGCGTCAGCAATCTGCGCAAGTGCCGGTCCGCTGTTCCCTACCGGGAAGAACAGTTCCGGATCTTCGTCACGACAGACCGCCTTGTGCCGCCAATCCATGGTCCCAACTCCTCACTATGTGCGCAGCAACGCGCACGAGCTTTTCTTCGGCTGTTAACGCGTGCACACGAAATGTTTCTGCACTGTTGCATCTAAGGTTTCCACAGGCTGAACAGATGTCAATAGCGGCGCGTTAACACGTGTGCAATCTCACTTCGTCTTTAGCTGGTACCGCGTTGGCAGCACCCTCAACCGTTTGTACTACACTCAGACCACTTGCGCCCTAAATCTGACAGAGTGATAGCCGAATCACAGGTCAAGGGAGTTTGCGGGCGGTGCAACCACGCCCAGCGCATCCGGTACTGACGTGAACGTCATGGTTTCGCGCAATCCGACGTAATCTCCGTCGATCTGGCAGGCCACGGGGTTGTCACTGGTTACACGCAGCCAGCGCAGATCGTCGTCGCGTACGAGGTGGCGCGCTTCGATCTTCGGTTTGCGAGCGTTCATCCGTCGCACCAGCTTCAGGTTCGCCCACACGTTCATGCTCGTGGTGGCAAACAACCCCAGTCCCGTCTCGAACGTCGTCGTGGGGTTCGTCCACACTGGCCTGGCGTTCGCGTAGGTCCACGGGCTCGAGTTCGACACGAAGGCGAAGTGCACGCCACCGATCGGCTCCCGGTCGGGCAGGTGCAACGTCAGCATCGGATCCCTTCGGGCGCTGGCCAGCATCTCGCGGATGGCGACCCTGATGTAGCGCGCCGCGGTCACCTTGCGGCCCTTCTCCCGCTGGGCCTCCACGGCAGCCACCACGGCTCCGTCGACGCCCATTCCGGCGGTGAATACGCCCCACCGCTCGCCGCAGTCCATCAGGCCAATGCGTCGCCACGGGGTGCCACTGCGGTAGGCGGTCAGCAGGTCGATGAGTTGGTTGGTCGCCTCGATGGGGTCGGGACTGATGCCGAGCGCCCGCGCGAACACGTTTGCCGACCCTCCTGGCACCACGCCGACGGCCGGTGCCGGTCCGGCCGGAAGGCCTGCTCCGCACTCGCCGAGGATGCCGTTGACCACCTCGTTGACCGTGCCGTCTCCGCCGTGCACGATCACGACGTCGATGCCGTCACGCTTGGCGTCCCTGCCGATCTCGATGGCGTGGCCGCGGTGGTCGGTGTGCACCACGTTCAACTCGACCCTGCTCTCCAGGGCGTGGGCGAGCAGGTCGCGACCGGCCGCAGTCGTCGACGTGGCATTGGGATTCACGATCAGCACGGCTCGCACGGGACTCGAGCCTAGCCAAAGCCTGCGGGCCAACCTCTACGCTGGCCGTCGTGATCGTTCCATCACCGGCGACCGTGCGTCAGGCTGGTGCCGTCGTGGCCCTCGAGGGGGCGGCGGCCGTGCTGGTCGCCGTCGTGCTGGTGGTGCGGCATCTGGCAGGCACCGAAGATCCGCCGTGGCTCAGCGGGTTCGGCACGGCCGCCTGGTTCGCGATCATGGGCACCGCGGTGCTCGCTGCGGGGTGGGCGTTGTGGACCGGCCGACGCTGGGGCCGCGGGTTGGCGGTATTCGCGCAGCTGCTGCTGTTACCCGTGGCCTGGTACATGGCAGTCGGCTCGGCGCAGTGGGGATACGGGGTACCGGTCGCCATCGTGGCCGTGGCGGTGCTGGTCCTGCTGTTCAGCCCGTCCGCGCTGCAATGGGCCGCTCAGGCGTCCGGCGGGGCTGCGAGTTCGGATAGCTCGGGGCCCGACACTCGATAGGTGATCCACTCGCTCTGAGGTCGGCCGCCGACGGCGTCGTACAGGGCGATCGCGTTGACGTTCCAGTCGAGCACTGCCCATTCGAGGCGCGTATAGCCGGAGGCCGTGCACACGCCCGCGAGCGTGGACAGCAGCCTGCGGGCCAACCCGTGACGGCGAAACTCCGGCCGTACGAACAGATCTTCCAGGTACAGGCCCGCGACGCCATCCCACGTGGAGAAGGTGCGGTACCACAGCGCACAGCCTGCGGGCTTGCCATCCACCTCGGCGACGTGCGCCCACGCGGTAGGTGAGGGCCCGAACAGCGCTGTGGTCAACAGCTCCGGGGTGAGCGTGCACTGGTCGGCGGCGTGCTCGAATTCGGCGAGTTCGCGCACCATAGCGGTCAATTCGGCTTCGTCGCCCTGGCGGGCGGGACGGATGTCGACGGTCACTCTGCTACCCCCAATGTGGAAAGTACGGTTTTGAACTTGGTCGTGGTCTCGGCCACTTCTTCATCGGGATCCGATTCGGCGACGATGCCGCCACCCGATCGTGCGACGGCGCTGCGCCGGTCCGCCGAGAGCACGGCGCACCGGATGGATACCACCCACGTTCCGTCGCCGGTCGCATCGCACCAGCCGACCGCGCCCGCGTAGAAGCCGCGGTCCCCTTCGAGTGCGTTGATGAGTTCTCCTGCTGGCCCGCGGGGCACGCCGCCGACGGCGGGGGTGGGGTGCAGTGCTACCGCGAGATCAAGTGCAGTGGTGGATGATTGGCGCACGTATCCCGATATCGGCGTGCTGAGATGCCACACCGTCGACGTGCTGCTCAGTTCGGGTTCCGGCGCGATCTGCAGGTCGACGCACAGCGGCTCGAGTGCCTTGCGCACCTCGTCGACGACCAATTGATGTTCGTGTCGGTTCTTCGCCGACTCCGCCAAGGCCAATCCGTTCGCCCGGTCGACTGCCGGATCTGCGGACCTGGGGGCCGACCCGGCGAACGGGCGGCAGGTGACCAGTTCGCCGCGGCGCGCGACGAGCAGTTCGGGACTGGCCCCGACGAGCGCCGTCCCGGTGTGTTCGCCGTCCGCGGCGCTGAGGTCGACGAAATACGTTCTGGCGGCGGTATCTTCGGTAAGTCGTCGGATGATGGTCGCGTCGTCGAGTGTGCCGTCGACGACCAGGTGGAGCGCGCGCGCAAGCACTACCTTGTGCAGTCCGCTGTGCGGATCGTTGAGGGCCGCAAGCGCAGTCGCGATGCGGGCCCGGTGCACGTCCGGCGGGGGCAGCATCCCGTCGATTCGCACGGTCGGCAGGGTGCGCACTGGCCAGTCTGGCAGCGCGTCGTAGTGGCGCATGACCTCCGGCTGCATCAGTGCGGTCGCACCGGAGACGTCGAACGGCAAGGCGCCCACGATGATCGGCGCAGTCCCGTCGGCCAGTGCGGCCCGGGCGTCCGCCAATCGGGAGTACGCGGTCGTGATGCCCTCCGCGACGATCACGCCGTCGGGCCCGGTGAGTACGAACGACGGAGCGCCCGTCATTGAGGCAGACAGGGGTTCGTGTGACCGGTGAGGCCCAATGCGGCGAGCTGGCGCACACCGTGCTCGAATCCACACACCGAGATGGAGGCCGCCGCCATCGACACCCGGATGCCCTCGGACAGCGGCAGTTCGACCCAGCGCGACATCACCGCCCGCGAGAAGTGTCCGTGGCCGACGAACACCACGTCGCGCGATTCCATGTGGGACAGGGCCAGGCTGACGGCGCGGTCGGCGCGCACGGTCACGGCGTCGACGCTCTCGCCGTTCGGACACCCGTAGGCCCACACCGTCCAGTCGGGCACCGTCTCGCGGATCTCGGGTGTGGTGAGCCCCTCGTAGTCCCCGTAGTCCCACTCCGCCAGGATCGGTGACACCTCGTCGACGGAAAGGCCGGCGAGTTCGGCGGTGACCAATGCCCGGTGGCGGGGGCTGCTCACCACGAACGGGTCGCGTAGGGCGAGGTCGGCCAGCGCCTCGGCGGCCAATGTGGCCTGCTCGCGACCCTCCGCGGTGAGTTCGAGGTCGGTGCGGCCGGTGTGCTTGCCGCTCTTCGACCACTCGGTCTCGCCGTGCCGCAGCAACAGCAGCCGATACCGTTCGACACTCACACTCGAGATTGTGCCGCACGCCCGTTTAACAGTTGCGCGTGCCAGGATGAACACGTGACGCGGGTACTTGCGGTCGCCAATCAAAAGGGTGGGGTCGCCAAAACGACGACGGTCGCGTCCCTGGGCGCGGCTATGACGGAGAAGGGCAAGCGAGTACTGCTGGTCGACCTCGATCCGCAGGGCTGTCTGACGTTCTCGCTTGGGCAGGATCCAGACAAGCTGGGGGTGTCGATACACGAAGTGCTCCTCGGCGACGTCGAACCCGACGCGGCGCTGGTGTCGACGGCGGAGGGCATGACGCTGCTGCCCGCCAACATCGACCTGGCCGGGGCTGAGGCGATGCTGTTGATGCGTGCGGGGCGGGAGTACGCGCTGAAGCGGGCGCTCGCCAAAATTGCAAATACCGACCCTTTCGATGTCGTGATCATCGACTGCCCGCCCTCGCTGGGGGTTTTGACGCTCAACGGGTTGACCGCGGCCAACGACGTGATGGTGCCGCTGCAGTGCGAGACGCTCGCCCACCGCGGTGTCGGACAGTTCCTGCGCACCGTCACCGACGTCCAGCAGATCACGAACGCCGACCTGACGATGCTTGGCGCACTGCCCACGCTCTACGACTCGCGCACCACGCACAGCCGGGACGTGCTGCTGGACGTCGCCGACCGGTACGACTTGGCGGTCTTGTCGCCGCCGATCCCGCGAACCGTGCGCTTCGCCGAGGCCAGTGCGTCAGGTGCATCGGTGCTTGCGGGCCGAAAGAACAAGGGCGCCAACGCTTATCGTGAGCTGGCGAATTCGCTGCTCAGGTACTGGAAGGCCGGCAAGGCGCTGCCGACGTTCGCCCCCGAGGCCTAGCCCAGCGCGACCAGCGTGTCGCCACGCTGTTCGAGCACGGTGCTGCCGGCGACCGCGGGCACGACGGCCGCCGCACTCGGCGGGCGGGTGACCGGCAGGTGGCCTACCCCTGCTCCGGTCTCGGGATCGAACACGTCGTAACCGGTGGAGACGGGGACCAGCAACTTCCCGGCCATGATCGTCGCCGGGCCCACCGGTGCCTGCCCTCCGGTCGGGCTGACCGTGTACTTGTAGCGCAGCCCGTTGGCCTCGAACACCATGACGCTGTCGCCGGTCCACCAGGTGACCAGGTCGTCGTCCGGATGCGACGGGACCGCAAGTGGGGACGCGGGTTTGGGCATCAGCGTGCTGACGGTGAGCGTGCCGGATTCGTCGATGACATTGACGACCGGTTGAGGCTTCGGCACGTAGATGGCCGTGGTGGTGCCGTTGACGGCGATCACGCGCGCACTGTCGTCGTTGGGCACTCCGGGTAGCTGCACGTACTTGACCAGCGGCTCGTCTTCGTCCTTGCCGGCGCGCAGCAGCGTCAGCCGCGGCGCGGTCTGTCCGGGGCAGGATTCCAGCACCGACACCGCCGACGGGCTTGCCTTCGCCGAGACCAGCCGGCACAGCGGCTGGACGGGCACCTTGGGTTTGATGCGGGCATCCAGCGCGCCCCAACTCAACATGCGGACCATGTCGGAGCGCCACTGTTCGAGTCGGGTGGCTCCGTAGGACAGCACGGTGGTGCCGTCAGTCGACAGGTGCACCGCGGCGTCGGAGTAGGACGTCCGGGTGGCGTCGCGGCGGCCCGTCTTCGCATCGATGGTGCTGACCTGACCGCAGCCCCTCGCGTCGGGGTAGACCGCGACGGCGTCCTCGTAGACGGAGGTCAACCCGCACAGGTCGGCGTCACGGGCGTAGCTCCACAGCACCGCTCCCGTGCCGGGGTCGCGGCCGTAGACCTGGTGCCCGTCGCCCGTCACGACGCTGCCCGCCACGACCACCGGTCGGGTCGTCTTGGGGCTTGGCGCGGTCCAGAGCTGCTTGAGCGAGGTCGGTACGGCCTTGGCCAGCTTGAGTGCAGGCACCGGTGAGGCGGCCGGGCGGCTGACCGTGGCACGCGCATCGCTGGTCCACCAGATCAACGTGGCAGCGACGGCGATGACGGCGACGATCGCAACCGCCGCGAGCACGTCACCCTTGGTACGGCGCTCCGGAGGAGTTGAGCTCCAGGGCTTGAACCCGGACATGGGCCAGCGCTTGACCATTGGCTAGTGGTCGGCCCGCTAGCCGGCGTTGGTCGCAGCGGTGCTCGGACGACGACGCCGACGGCGCTTGCGGGCCGGGCTGGCCGAATCGCCACCCTCGGAGGACTCGCTACCGGTTGCGTTGGATTCGGCGGCCTCCACGTGGCCGCTCGCAGAGCTGCCGCCGCGGGTCCGCTGACGGGACCGGTTGCGGGTGCGGGCTGGACGCTCGGTGTCGCGGTCGCGCGACTCGCGCTTCTCGCCGTCGCGGCCCTCGCGCTTCGGCCTGTCGGCGGTGCGGGTGGCCTTGCCGATCGATCCGCCTGCCTCGGCCGGGATGGCCATCTCGGCGTAGAGGTGCGGTGAGCTCGAGTACGTCTCGACGGGATTGGGGTTGTTCAGCCCGAGGGCCTTGTCGATCATCGTCCAGCGGGGCAGTTCGTCCCAGTCGACGAGGGTGACCGCGATGCCCGTCTTGCCCGCGCGGCCGGTGCGGCCGATGCGGTGCACGTAGGCCTGCTCGTCCTCGGGGATCTGGTAGTTGATGACGTGGGTGATGTCGTCGATGTCGATACCGCGGGCTGCGACGTCGGTGGCGACCAGTACGTCGACCTCACCGGTGCGGAAAGCCTTGAGTGCCTTCTCGCGCGCGCCCTGGCCCAGGTCGCCGTGGACGGCGCCGACCTTGAAGCCGCGCTCGGCGAGCTCGTCGGCGACCTTCTGGGCGGTGCGCTTGGTGCGGGTGAAGATCATGGTCGCGCCGCGCCCGTCGGCCTGCAGGATGCGGGCCACCATCTCGACCTTGTCGAGCGCGTGCGCGCGATACGCGTGCTGCGTGGTGTTCTCGTGGGTGGCGGAGGATTGCGGCGCCTCGGCACGGATGTGCGTCGGCTGGTTCATGAACGTGCGGGCCAGCGTGATGATCGGATCCGGCATGGTCGCCGAGAACAGCATCGCCTGACGGTCGGTGGGGATCTGCTTGAGGATGCGCTCGATGTCGGGCAGGAAGCCCAGGTCGAGCATCTCGTCGGCCTCGTCCAGCACCAGCACGGACAGTCCGCCGAGCTGCAGGTGGCCCTGCTGGGCCAGGTCGAGCAGGCGACCGGGCGTGCCGACGACGACGTCGACGCCGTTCTGCAGGGCTTCGATCTGCGCCTCGTATGGGCGGCCGCCGTAGATGGAGGTCACGGTCAACTTACGGTCGCCTGCGGCGAGGTGCTTGGACGCAGCCGCAAGATCCCCGAAGACCTGCAGGCACAGTTCGCGCGTGGGGACCACGATGAGTGCGCGGGGGATACCGCTCAGCGGCCGTTCGGTGTCGGTGGTGATCCGCTGCAGCAGTGGCACGCCGAAGGCGAAGGTCTTGCCCATTCCGGTACGGGCCTGGCCGATCAGATCGTCGCCGGCCAGGGCGAGCGGGAGCGTTAGCTCCTGAATGGCGAAGGTGTGTTCGATGCCGTTGTCGGCGAGTGCGCGGACGATCTCTTCGCGCACGCCGAGCTCGGCAAAGGTTGCGGTGGGTTCGATGACGGGTGCGGATACGGGCTCGTCGGCCGAAGCCTCGGTGGTTGGTTCAGTAATGGGTGAAGTCATGCGTTGCCAAATGGCCTTTCGATGTCATTCCTCGGTGGCGTCACGCGCGCACGAGTTTCGCGAAAGAGCACATCGGCCCCGGCCTACGGATTGAGGTCTGCGGGAGGCGGGCCAACACGTGCACGCACATTTCTGCGATCGCGGCAGGCTCAAGACGGGAAAAACGAACTCAACGCGAGCCGCGGCCACAGCCATCATAGCTGGTCGACCTCATGTCGCCGGTGGGTACCGCCCGCCGTCTACAGTTGGGCCATGACTCCGACGCCCGGTGCGGCCTCTCCCGAACCGTCGGTAAAGCCCGTTGAGTGCGGTGTGTCGATCGACCATCCCGGCATCGCCGAACTGTTCGCATTGTTGGCCTACGGCGAGGTGGCGGCGTTCTACCGGCTCACCGAAGAAGCGCGGATGGCGCCCAATCTGGCGGGTCGGATCAACATGGCCAGCATGGCCGCAGCCGAGATGAATCACTACGAGTTGCTGCGCGACGCATTGGACAAGCGCGGCGTCGACGTGGTTCCCGCGATGACGAAATACGCCTCCGCGCTGGAGAACTACCACCGGCTGACCACGCCCAGCACCTGGCTGGAGGCCTTGGTGAAGACGTACGTCGGTGACGCGCTCGCCGCCGACTTCTACCTCGAGATCGCCGACACGCTGCCTGATGAGGCGGCCGACGTGGTGCGTGCCGTGCTGTCGGAGACCGGGCATTCCCAGTTCGTCGTCGCGGAGGTCAAGGCCGCGGTCACGGCCAGCGACAAGCAGCGCCATCGGCTGGCGCTGTGGTCACGCCGGTTGCTCGGCGAGGCCATCACGCAGGCGCAGTTCGTGCTGGCGGACCGCGATGAGTTGGTCGATCTCGTGGTGTCCAGTGGTGAGGGGTTGGGCCGGCTCACCGAGTTCTTCGATCGGCTGCAGCACACCCACAGCACCCGGATGCGCGAACTCGGGCTCGGTTAGCCGCCCCCGCTACTTGGTGCAGGTGGCGATCATCGAATTGTTGTTCTGCGCCGCCAGCGTCGCGCCAGAGGCGTCGGTGATCGAGCAGTTCAGCTGACCCAGCATGCTGGTCGCCGTCACTGAGCTCAGGTCGACACCCGGATTGAGCACCACCTGCTTGATCCACGGCAGCGCGACGTTGACGTCCGTCTGCAGCGCGCCCTGCTGGTCGGTGTAGATCACGGTGACGAGGTCGATGAGCTGGCGATTGCCCGTCACTTGATACGTGACCGTGCGCGGCGCGGGTGCGACCACGGTTGGCACGGCTTCGGCAGTCGGTGCGGGCGACAGCGTGGTGACGGTCTCCGGCGTCAGCGGCGTGGTGGGTAGCGGTACGGGCGCCGGCATCGACGGCGTCCGCGGTGGCGCCTTCTGAGTGGTGGCGGGGGCCGACGTTGCCGTCGGTGGGGCATAGGTCGCCTTGACCGAGCCGCTGTCGCCTCCGCCGAGGATGACCACCGTGCAGATCACCGCTACCAGCAGGACCGCGCCCGCCACTCCGGCCACCCAGATCCAACGTCGGTCGAGCGGCTCGGTGTACGCGTAGACCTCGTCCGCGTCGTAGTCCTCGTAGTCGTCGTCCGCTTCGTAATCGTCGTAGTCCTCGACGAGGCCGTCTGCGTGGTAGTCGTCGGACGCAGTGCGCCGCGAAGTCGAGGAGGAGTACGAGTATGGCCTGTTCATGCCGTTGCCCCAGAGTCGTCTTGGCTGTGAATGAACCCGATGCTATCGGGGCAGAAGTGACGGATGAGGTTGACGCGCTGGGTACTTGGTCACGGTCAGGACTCGGTTGGGTACGCGCTTGGGCGACCGAAAGTCGGTGTTCGCCATCCGCGTAGCGCCCGGCTCGGCGCGTCGGTGCGTGCGTCCACTAGCGTTGGCCGAGACACTGCAACACATCGCACACGAACCGAAAGGGGTGCACAGCGTGGAGGTCAAGATCGGCATCACCGACAGTCCCCGAGAGCTGGTCTTCAACAGCGCGCAGACACCCGCCGAGGTTGAGGCCGCGATCACCGACGCGTTGAGCAAGGATTCAGGCGTGCTGGCGCTCAACGACGACAAGGGCCGTCGGTTCCTGGTGCAGGCCATCCGCATCGCCTACGTCGAGATCGGAGCGGCCGACGGACGTCGCGTCGGCTTCGGGGTCAGCGCGTCGTCGGCAAAGACCGGGTAACGCGGAGTCGGCTAAGACCGCGCGAGCGGCACGTGTGACAGGCCGCCCCAGGCGAACTGCACCGTGCCCTCGATCGCGTCTTCCTTGGTGATCGGGCGCTCGTTGTTGAGCCAGTACCTGGCGCAGTCGACGCTGGTGGACACCAGCCCCACGGCAATCATCCTGGCGCGGTGGGCCTCCAGCCCAGAATCGCTGCTGATGAGTTCGAACACCGCATCCGTGCACGACTCGGTGGCGACCTTCACCTGCGCGGAAACCTGCGGCTCGGTGACGTAGTCGTTCTCGAAGATGAGTCGATAGCCCTGGCCGTCGTGCTCGATGAAGTCGAAGAAGGCACCCACCGCGGCGCGCAGCCGCTGCCGGTTGTCGGTGGTCGTCCGCAGGGCCTGGCGCACCCCGGACACCAAGTTGTCGACGTGGCGTTGCAGCACCGCCAGATACAGCTCGAGCTTCGATGAGAAGTGTTGGTACAAAACGGGTTTACTGACACCTGCACGGTCGGCGATCTCGTCCATGCCCGCCGCGTGGTAGCCGCGGTCGACGAACACCTCGCTGGCCGCGGCAAGCAACTGCCCGCGGCGCTCGTCTCGGGGCAGCCGATTTCCCCGTCGGTTGTTACTTGGAGCCGCGTCACCGTTGGAGGTTTTCGGACCCCTCCGCTCGGCGGTATTGGCTAGCTCGCTCATCGTTTTGACAGTACTACTCGCGTCTGTGGGTGCGCGCCATCGACAGGCCCGGTGGCGCGTCAGGACCGGTCCACGCTGCGGTCTATGCCATTCTGGACCGGTGACCTACGACCCGGGGCGCCGTGGGGGGAACCGCGCGCCGGTGCTGCGCAACGAATGGCGCGAGCCGCTACGCGCGCAGCGCGACCCGCTGGCGGAGGACGAGGGCCGGTTACGGGCCAACCGCGACGACAGGCGCCAGTTTCGCAAGCAGACCGGGCTTGGCCGTTTCGTATCCACCTATGGCTGGCGCGCGTACGCCTTGCCGGTGCTCGTCGTGATCACGGGCCTGGTGCTGTACCAAACGTTCACCGGCACCGGGGTTTCGCACCCCGTCGATGCGGCCGCACCGATTCAGGGGCCGCCGACCATCGGTGCGCCAAGCACAGCGATCGTCGGGGCGCCCCCGAAGGGCATGACGCAATTCGACGCCAACCTGCCCACCGGCATTCTCCCGGACGGCGGGCCCATCACCGAGAACGGCGCCAAGACCTGGCACATCGTGCCCGGTACGTCACCCAAGATCGGACAGGGCACCACGTCGTCGTTCAGGTACACGGTCGAGGTGGAGGACGGGGTCGACACCACCGCGTTCGGCGGCGACGAAGCCTTTGCGCGAATGGTCAGCGAGACGCTGTCCAATCCCAAGAGTTGGACGCACAACCCGCAGTTCGCGTTCACCCGCGTCGACGACCCTGCCACGCAGGGCCAACCGGACTTCCGCGTCTCACTGACGTCACCGATGACGGTGCGCGAGGGATGCGGCTACGACATCCCGCTCGAATCATCGTGTTACAACCCCGCCTACGACGGCGACCAATCCCGGGTGTTCGTCAACGAGGCCCGCTGGGTGCGCGGCGCGGTGCCGTTCCAGGGGGACATCGGTTCCTACCGTCAGTACCTGATCAACCACGAGGTCGGGCACGCCATCGGTTACCGAGAGCACGAGCCGTGCGGCGAGAACGGGGCGCTCGCTCCGGTGATGATGCAGCAAACGTTCTCCACCAGCAACGACGACGACGCCAGGTTCGACCCCGAGTCGGTCAAGCCGGACGGCAAGACCTGCCGCGTCAACTCGTGGCCGTACCCGATCGCCTGAGCAAGGCCGTCTTCCGCCCGGTCCCGACGGGGAAGCTATGCGCGACGATTACCGTTGAACCACTGGCCTGGTGTGGTCGAGGCCGGGCCGTTGACGTGAAGATCCACAATCGAGGAGCGAACCGGTGTCACCGTTACCGCCATTGGTCGAGCCCGCCGGCTCACTCACGCGCGAAGAGGTTGCCCGCTACAGCCGCCACCTGATCATTCCCGACCTGGGGGTGGACGGGCAGAAGCGGCTCAAGAACGCGCGCGTGCTGGTCATCGGTGCAGGTGGACTGGGTTCGCCGACGCTGCTATACCTGGCCGCTGCGGGGGTGGGGACCATCGGAATCGTCGAGTTCGACGTCGTCGACGAATCCAACCTGCAGCGCCAGATCATCCATGGTCAGTCCGACATCGGCCGCAGCAAGGCCGAGAGCGCACGCGACTCGATCAAGGAGATCAATCCGCTGGTCGACGTCCAGTTGCACGAGGTGCGCCTCGAACCCGACAACGCCGTGGAACTGTTCGAGCAGTACGACCTGATTCTCGACGGCACCGACAACTTCGCGACGCGTTACCTGGTGAACGACGCCGCCGTGCTGGCTGGCAAGCCCTACGTGTGGGGCTCCATCTACCGGTTCGAGGGCCAGGTGTCGGTCTTTTGGGAGGACGCACCCGACGGGCTCGGCCTCAACTACCGCGACTTGTATCCCGAACCGCCGCCGCCGGGAATGGTGCCGTCGTGCGCCGAGGGCGGGGTGCTGGGCATTCTGTGCGCTTCGATCGCGTCGGTGATGGGCACCGAGGCCATCAAGTTGATCACCGGCATCGGCGATCCACTGCTGGGGCGCCTGATGGTCTACGACGCGCTCGACATGACCTACCGCACCATCAAGATTCGCAAGGATCCGTCGACTCCGAAGATCACGGAGCTCATCGACTACGACGCGTTCTGCGGCGTGGTGTCCGACGCTGCCGCCGAAGCGGCCGTGGATTCGACGATCACTCCGCGCGAGTTGCGCGACATGCTGGATGCCGGCCGGAAAGTCGCGCTCATCGACGTCCGTGAGCCCGTGGAGTGGGACATCAACCACATCGACGGCGCCGAGTTGATCCCCAAGTCGACGCTCGAGTTGGGCGACGGATTGGCGAAGCTGCCTCACGACCGCACGCCGGTCCTGTACTGCAAGACGGGCGTGCGCTCCGCCGAGGCCCTGGTCGCGGTGAAGAAGGCCGGATTCTCCGACGCCCTGCACCTGCAGGGCGGCATCGTGGCGTGGGCCAAACAACTCGAGCCCGACATGGTCATGTACTGAGCGCTTGTTAGCCGGGCCACCGCTTAGGCTGAGCTCTGTGACTGTCGACCGGCCACCTGATCATGTGCTGGTGGCGTTCGGCCTCACCGGTCTCACACCGGTGCTGCTCGGTTCGAGTTGGGAAGGTGGCTGGCGCTGCGGCGAAGTCGTGGTGTCCATGGTGGGAGATCACGCCCGCGCCGCTTGGTCGGCCAAGGTCCGCGAGACGCTCTTCGTCGACGGAGTTCGGCTGGCCAGACCGGTCCGCTCAACCGACGGACGGTACGTCGTCGCGGGCTGGCGGGCCGACACGTTCGTCACTGGAACGCCAGAACCTCGTCACGACGAAGTGGTTTCGGCCGCGGTGCGCCTGCACGAAGCGACCGCAAAACTCGAAAGGCCCAGATTCCTTACGCAGCCGCCAGGGGTGCCGTGGTCTGACGTGGACGTCTTCATCGCCGCCGACCGTGCGGCCTGGGAGGACCGACCACTGCACGCGCTGCCACCGGGCGCACGCGTCGCCCCCGGCTCGGCTGATGGCGCGCGCTCGGTGGAACTCATCGGCCAACTCGCTACGTTGCGTCGGCCCACCAGGGGGCCCAGTCAGCTGGTGCACGGCGATCTCTACGGCACCGTCCTGTTCGCCGGTACGGCCGCACCAGGCATCACCGACATCACGCCGTACTGGCGGCCTGCCCCGTGGGCGGCCGGGGTCGTGGTCGTGGACGCGCTGGCCTGGGGCGAGGCCGACGACGGCCTGGTCGAGCGGTGGTCATCGTTACCCGAATGGCCCCAGATGTTGTTGCGCGCGTTGATGTTCCGCTTGGCGGTACACGCGCTGCATCCACGTTCTACGGCGGCGGCGTTTCCGGGTTTGGCGCGCACGGCCGCGCTGGTCCGGCTGGTGCTGTAGGGCGCCGTGTCTGCTCGGCGTCAGAACTGGTGCCGCACCTCACGCAACGGCACCCGGCCGTCGCGTGCGAGCACGCCTTCGGCCCGCAGCAGTTCGAGTTGCCTGGTGGCCAGGTGCGGGGCGGGCCGCCCGGACGCGCCGATCACCCGGTGCCACGGTAGGTCCGACGAGTCTGTGCGCATGATCCAGCCGACGATGCGCGGGCTGGAAAGCCCTGCCGCATCGGCGATGTCGCCGTAGGTGGACACCCGGCCCGCCGGTATCGACGCGACGAGCGCGCGGACGGCTTCGACCTGTTCCTCGGTGACCTGGGCCATCGCTAACTCGCGGCCACCCTGGTTCGGATCAGCGCGGCGGTCTCGGCGGGTTTGGCCTGCCCGACCATGTGATTGCAATCGAAGTCCAGCAGGGTGAAGTCGGACCCGAGCCGGTCGCACAGTCGGGCCACCAGTTCATCCGACACGTAGGGCGGCTGGGTGCGGCTGGCCCGGACCAGGGTCGTCGGGGTGCCTACGGCAGGCACCGCGATCGGGCGGGCCAACTCGCTCCAGTACGACATCATCGCTGGAATGCTTATGCGCCAACCCATTCGGCCATTCGGCAGGGTGATCAGATGTTCGTCGAGGTCGCGTTCGAGCTCACTGGCGTCCACCTCGCCCCACGACCCGTCGACCTTCTCGGCGCGGGCCTCGGCGCGATCGGGATAGTCGGGAGAGCCCAGCATCTGGTCGGCGATGTCGCGCATCCAACCTCCGTCGAGTCCGACGGCCGGATCGAGCAGCACCAACTCGGCGACCAAGTCGGGCCGCGCCGCCGCGAGGTTCAGCGCGATCGCACCGCCGAAGGAATGCCCGACGACGAGCACCGGACCCGTCGCTTCGGCCTCGAGTAGTGCAGCCAGCGCTGCGACGTTGGCATCGATGCTCCACGGCGCCTCCCACGACGATCGGCCGTGGCCCAACAGGTCGGGAGCGACGATGGCGAGCTCCGGAAGGTCGTCAGCGAGGTTCGCCCAGCGGAGGCCATGGCCGGTCAAGCCGTGGATGGCCAATATCTGCGCTGGCCGCGCCGGGCCGAAGCGGTTTACGTTCAGCGGACTGGTAACTCGGGTCACGTCCACGATGCTGCCAGCTTGCGCGCCGACATTCTTTGTCGGACCCCCGTGGTGTCATTTCTTCCATGTCCGCCCCCCACGCCGCGCTCTCGCCCGATGCACTGGCCGGACCGGGGTTGCGGGGCACCGTACGCGTGCTCGGTGGCCCAGGCACCGGCAAGTCGGCACTGCTGATTCGCGCCGCCGCGGCCCACGTCGCCAGCGGAATCGACCCGGAATCAGTTCTGCTGCTGACGGGTTCGGCCAAGCTGGGTGTCAACGCCAGGGCGGCCATCACGGCGGCGGTGCTGAGCGAAGGCCGCGTCGCGGTGCGCGAACCGCTCGTGCGTACCGTCCATTCCTACGCGTTCGCGGTCCTGCGCCTTGCGGCTCAGCGCAACGGCGATCCTCCGCCGCGGCTGATCACCACAGCCGAGCAGGACGGCATCATTCGCGAGCTGCTGGCCGGTGACCTCGAGGATGGTGACCACGCCTCGGTCAGCTGGCCCGTCCAGCTGCGTCCAGCGCTCAGTACGGTCGGATTCGCCACCGAACTCCGCGATCTCCTGGCCCGCTGCGCCGAACGGGGAGTGGATCCCATTGCGCTGCAACGCGTTGGCCGGCGGGCGGGACGGCCCGAATGGGTGGCGGCAGGCCAGTTCGCACACGTCTACGAGCAGGTCATGCTGTTGCGCTCGTCGGTCGGCATGGCGGCTCCGCAGGCGACGGTGCCCGCGCTGGGTGCCGCCGAACTCGTCGGCGCAGCGCTTGAAGCCTTCGCCGCCGACCCCGACCTGCTCGCCGCCGAACGAGCCCGGCTTGCGCTGTTGTTGGTCGACGACGCGCAGCAGCTCGACCCGCAGGCCGCGCGCCTGGTGCGCGTGCTGGCCTCCGGCGCTGAACTCACCGTGATCGCCGGAGACCCAAGCCAATCGGTGTTCGGCTATCGCGGTGCAGACCCCGCGCTGCTACGCGGCGACGACGGGCCGCTCGTCGTGCTGTCGGAGTCGCATCGCTGTGCGCCGGCGGTGGCGCGGGCCATCACGGGCATCGGGAGTCGACTGCCGGGGGCCGACGTCACCCGGACGCTTGGCAGCGCCACCGACCGGGCCGGATCGGTCAGCGTGCGGCTCGCGGCGTCCCCGCACGCCGAGTCCGCGTTGATCACCGATGCGGTGCGCCGCGCACACCTCGCCGACGGTGTGCCGTGGTCGCAGATGGCCGTCATCGTGCGCTCGGTGCCCCGGACGGGTGCCGCAATCGGTCGTGCCCTGATGGCCGCCGGGGTGCCCGTCGACCAGCCATCACCCGACGTGGCACCGGCCGATCACCCGACGGTCGCCGCGCTGCTGACGGTGCTCGACGTGGCGTCGGGCGGGCTGTCGGACGAACGGGCACTGACCCTGCTGACCGGTCCCATCGGACGCGTCGACCCGGTGTCACTTCGTCAGCTGCGCCGGACGTTGCGCCGCGCCGACGCCGGCACACGGGAGTTCGGCGAGCTGGTGGTCGGCGTGCTGGAGGGGGACGCCGTCGAGCTCCCGGACCAGCTGGCTCGTCCGCTGAAGCGCGTGCGCGCAGTGGTCAGCGCCGCCCGTCGCAGCGCCGCATCCGGCGAAGACCCGCGCTTCACGTTGTGGCAGGCATGGCACCATTCCGGCTTGCAGCGCAGGTTGTCGAATGCCGTCGAGCGCGGTGGGTCGGCAGGCACGCAGGCCGGGCGCGACCTCGACGCCGTGACCGCGCTGTTCGACGTCGTCGAGCAGTACGTCGCGCGGACCACAGGGGCCACGCTGACCGGTGCCGTCGATCACGTGCGCGCGATGGTGTTGCCCACGGCGGGCCGTGGCGACCGGTCGGTCGCAGACGCGGTGACGGTGTTGTCCGCCCATGCCGCGTTGGGCCGCGAATGGGACTTCGTCGTGATCGCTGGGGTGCAGGAAGGCTTGTGGCCCAACACTGTTCCGCGTGGCGGGGTGCTGGCGACCCAGCAGTTGATCGACGTCATCGACGGCGTGGCCGAGGCGGGCGTGTCGACCAGGGCGCCGCTAGTTGCCGAGGAACGCCGGTTGCTCTTGTCGGCTCTGGGCCGGGCGCGTAGGCACGTGCTGGTGACTGCGGTCGACGGCGCCGGTGACGACGCGGACCTGCCGTCGACATTCTGCGACGAGCTCGCTGCGCTGGCCACCGAGCCGGCTACAGACCCAAGCGACGTCGAGCCCGTCCGCGCGCCACGAGTGCTTGCCCCCGCCGCGGTGGTGGGGCGGCTACGTGCGCTGGTGTGCGCGCCTGACGAATCCGGCTCCGAAGACGTACGTGCCTGTGCAGCAGCACAACTGGCGCGCCTGGCCGCCGCGGGCGTGGCCGGTGCCAGTCCGGCGCAGTGGCATGTCGCGACGACATCGTCCACGGACGAGCCGCTCTGGTCGGGCGACGATCACGTAGTGACGATGTCGCCGTCGACGTTGCAGACGCTTACCGACTGCCCGCTGCGCTGGCTGATGGAACGCCACGGCGGTAGCGACGCCCGCGACGTGCGGTCGGCACTCGGATCCTTGGTGCACGCGCTGGTGTCCCGCCCCGGCGCCACCGAGGAACAGATGCACGCCGAGCTCGAACGGGTGTGGGCGGAACTGCCTTTCGAATCGCAGTGGTATTCGGCCAACGAGCTCGAACGCCACCGGGCCATGCTGTCGACGTTCGCGCAGTGGCACGCGCAGACGCGTCACGAATTCACCGAGGTCGGCTCGGAACTCGACGTCGACGGGGTGTTGTCGCCCGACGGCGACGGGCCGGGCGTGCGGGTGCGTGGGCGGGTCGACCGGTTGGAGCGGGACGCCGAGGGCAGGTTGGTCGTCGTCGACCTCAAGACCGGGAAGAGCCCAGTCAGCAAGGACGATGCCCAACGTCACGCGCAGCTGGCGATGTACCAACTGGCCATCGCCGAAGGGCTGTTGCCGGACGGCGACGAGGCGGGCGGTGGGCGCCTCGTCTACCTGGGCAAGCCCGGCGCATCCGGTGCTACGCAAAGGGATCAGGACGCGTTGACGCCGCAGGCCTGTGAGGACTGGCGGGCCAGCGTGCGGGAAGCCGCGGTGGCCAGTCAGGGTCCGCAGTTCGTGGCGCGCATCAACGACGGCTGCGTGCACTGCCCGGTGCGGGCGATGTGCCCCGCCCAGGCCGCACTCGGTGGTCGGTCGTGACGGCCCGGTACGGCCCGGCCGAATTGGCCGATGCGCTTGGGCTGTTCACGCCAACGGACGAGCAAGCCGCCGTGATCGCCGCGCCGCCAGGGCCGCTGGTGGTCGTGGCGGGTGCGGGCGCAGGCAAGACGGAGACCATGGCCGCCCGCGTCGTCTGGCTGGTGGCCAACGGCTACGCGCACCCCGGTCAGGTGCTCGGGCTGACGTTCACGCGCAAGGCGGCAGGTCAGCTGATGCGACGCGTACGGACCAGGTTGGCCCGGCTCGCGGGCGCGGGCCTGCTCCCCGGCGGTGACACCACCTTCGACGAGCACCCGGCCATCGGTACCTACCACGCCTTCGCGGGCACCCTGCTGCGTGAGCACGGGCTGCTCCTGCCGGTCGAGCCGGCCACCCGGTTGATGAGCGAAACCGAGTTGTGGCAGTTGGCGTTTCGCGTGGTCTGCGATCACCCGGGAGAGTTGCACACCGAGAAGACCCCCGGTGCGCTCACCGCGATGGTGCTGAGGCTCGCGGGCCAACTCGCCGAGCACCTGGTCGACACCGAACAGTTGCGCGACACCCAGATCGAACTAGAACGCCTCGTGCACACGCTGCCCGCGGGGCCCCGGCAACGCGACCACGGACCCACCCGCGACCTGCTCGGCGTGCTGGCCGCCCAGACCGAGCGCACCGAGCTGATCCCGCTCGTCGACGCGCTGCACCGCCGGATGCGGCAGGACAACGTGATGGACTTCGGCCTGCAGATGGCCGCGGCGGCGCGCCTTGCCTCGGGGTTTCCCACGGTGGGCGCCCAGCTGCGCCAGCGCTACCGGGTGGTGCTGCTGGACGAGTATCAGGACACCGGCCATGCCCAACGCATCGCGCTGTCGTCGCTGTTCGGCGGGGGAGTGGACGACGAACTGGCCCTGACCGCGGTTGGGGATCCCATCCAGTCGATCTACGGCTGGCGCGGCGCCTCGGCGACCAACCTGCCGCGGTTCACCACCGACTTCTGCCTTTCGGACGGTACCCCCGCACCCACGCTCGAACTGCGCACCAGCTGGCGCAACCCGCCCCGGACACTGCATCTGGCCAATGCGGTGTCCATGCAGGCCCGCCGTCGGTCGGTCGCGGTACGCGAATTGCTTCCCCGACCGGACGCGCCGCCCGGCGAGGTGCGATGTGCGTTGTTGACCGACGTATCGACCGAACGTGATTGGGTCGCCGACCACGTCGCCGCCAGGTACGAAGCCGCCCGCGCATCGGGTGGGCAGGTTCCCACGACGGCAGTCCTGGTGCGGCGCAACGCGGATGCGGCCCCGATGGCCGAAGCGCTCACCGCGCGTGGTGTCCCCGTCGAGGTCGTCGGGGTGGCCGGGCTATTGACCATGCCCGAGGTCGCCGACGTGGTCGCGATGCTGCGGCTGGCCGCCGACCCAACGGCGGGAGTGGCCGCGATACGGGTGCTCACCGGACCGCGTTGGCGCCTGGGCGCTTCCGACGTGGCGGCCTTGTGGCGCCGCGCCAGGGAACTGGACGGACCCGGCGCCGACCGGACTTCGGCCGAAGGCGTCGTGGCATCTGCCGCGCGTGACGCCGACGCCGCATGCCTGGCCGACGCGATCTGTGATCCCGGGCGCTCAGACCGCTACTCGCGGCTCGGTCACACCAGGATCGTCGGCCTGAGCCGGGAATTGACCACATTGCGCGCGCAGCTGCACCACCCGTTGCCTGAGCTCGTCGCCGAAGTGCGCCGGACGCTAGGCGTCGATACTGAAGTGCGTGCAGCGCAATCAGTTTCGGCCGGATGGGCGGGCACTGAGCATCTCGACGCGTTCGCCGACGTGGTGGCCGACTTCGCCGCGCGTCCGGCGGCGACGGTCGCTGGCCTGCTCGCCTTTCTGGACGCGGCCATGGACGTTGAGCATGGCCTCGCGCCCGCCGAGGTCGCAGTCGCGAAGGACCGGGTGCAGATCCTCACCGTGCACGCTGCCAAGGGGCTGGAATGGCAGGTCGTGGCGGTTCCCCACCTGAGTGGACGGGTGTTCCCGTCGACGGCAGCCCGCAGGTCGTGGCTCACCGACGCAGGCGACCTGCCTCCGCTGCTGCGTGGCGACCGCGCCACGGTGTCGGAGCATGGGGTACCAGTGCTCGACACGTCGGACGTGAATGATCGAAAGGCGCTGTCCGACAAGCTCAACGAGCACAAGCGCAGTCTCGACCAGCGTCGCATCGACGAGGAACGCCGGCTGCTCTACGTGGCGATCACCCGGGCCGAGGACACGCTGCTCCTGTCCGGCCACCACTGGGGCGCCACCGAGTCACGGCCGCGCGGGCCGTCGGACTTCCTGCTCGAGATCCGGGACGTCATCGACACCTCGACCGCGGCGGGCGCACCGTGCGGAGTCGTCGACGTGTGGGCCACCGAGCCCGCCGACGGCGAGCTGAATCCGTTGCGCAATCAAGTGATCGAGCGCAGCTGGCCCGTCGACCCGGCCGGTGGGACTCGTGGCGGCGTCGGCGCGGGAGCGGCACTGGTGGCCGCGGCCATGGCAGATGACGTGGGCCTCGAATTCGACGACGTCGACGGCCTTGTCGCCGACGTCGACGCGTTGCTCGCCGAACGTGAGCGCGCCAAGGCACCCCAGCCCGTCGCGCTGCCCCCGCAACTGTCCGTCAGCGCGCTGGTGGACATCGGCCGTGACCCCGATGGCGCAGCCGCCCGGCTTCGGCGTCGACTTCCCGCGCGGCCCGACCCATATGCGTTGTTGGGCACGGCGTTCCACGACTGGGTACAGCGGTTCTTCCGTGCGGAGCGGCTCTTCGATCTCGAGGATCTACCTGGTGCGGTCGACGGCGAGCTGCGCCGCGCGGATGCGGACCGGCTCGCCGACCTGCAGGCTGCGTTCGTCGTATCGCCGTGGTCGGCGCGTACCCCGACCGACGTCGAAGTGCCCTTCGACATGATGATCGGAAACACCGTGGTGCGCGGCCGCATCGATGCGGTCTTCGCGGACTCCGACGGCGGGTTCACGGTGGTGGACTGGAAGACCGGCGATCCGCCGGCCACCGAGGAAGCATTGCAGGAGAACGCGATTCAGCTGGCCGTCTATCGGCTGGCCTGGGCGGAGACGCACGGAGTTCAGGTCGGCGCGGTGCGCGCAGCATTCCACTACGTGCGCAGTGGTCGCACCGTCACCCCCTCGGCGCTGCCCGGTGCCGCCGAACTCGCTGCGCTTTTGGACTACGCCTAGTGCGGGGCGTTGCGGTAGATCTTGAGCGCGGACGTGATCATCGGGTACTGCAGGGGTAGCCGGGCGATCCCCGCGATGCGGGCGGGCCAGCCCTTGTTCCACCACAGCCGCACGGAGTTGACGTTGGCCGGGAACACGGCGACGAACAGTGCCACGGCGGCCAGCGCCCCGAGACGACGCGTGCGGGGCGCCAGCAGCAATGCGCCCGTCGCGACCTCCCCGACACCCGAGGCCAAGGTGTAGAACCGCGGGGTGCCCGGCAGTTCGGTGGGCGCGATCGAGTCGAACGGCTTCGGCGCGACGAAGTGCAGGACGCCCATACCGACGAGCACGGCGCCCATGCGCTGGGCGGGCCGTTGGCTCGATGCCGAGGAGACGCTGTCGCCTGATGGTGTGGAGGAGGTCATGGTTACATTGTGCTGTGCTGCGCCAGAGGCGAATGATGGGCCCTCGTGGCCAAGGGTAGGTTGCGTCGGCGGTTGGACCGGCTCGACCAAGATCTGACGGATCGCCCGGACGCTGACCTGGTCGACATCCTCACTATCCCCGAGCCGTTCGTCAGCCCGGCGCGCAGGATCGCCATGCGCGTGGTCTACGCCCTGACCGCGCTGTTCGCCGCGGTGCTGATCGTCTACTTCGACCGCAACGGCTACCGCGACATCGAGAGCGCCCCTGATCCCAACAATCCGCTGTCGTTCCTGGACTGCCTGTACTACGCGACGGTGTCGCTGTCGACGACGGGTTACGGTGACATCACCCCGGTCAGCCCGTCGGCCAGGCTGGTCAACGTCCTGGTGATCACCCCGTTGCGGATCGCGTTCCTGATCGTGCTCATCGGTACCACCGTCGAGACGCTGACGACCCAGTCGCGACAGGCGCTCAAGATTCAGCGATGGAGGAAGAACGTGCGCAACCACACCATCGTCGTGGGATACGGGACGAAGGGCAGGACGGCCGTCGCCGCGATGATCAGTGACGAAGTCGCGCCCGCAGAGATCGTCGTCGTCGACGAGAACCCAGCAGCGCTGGAGCGCGCGAAGAGCGCGGGGCTGGTGACCGTGCAGGGGAGCGCGACCGATTCCGACGTGCTGCGGCTGGCCAGCGCGCAGCACGCCAAGGCGATCATCGTCGCGACCAACCGCGACGACACCGCGGTGCTCGTCACGCTGACGGCGCGTGAACTCGCACCCGACGCCCAGATCATCGCGGCGGTCCGGGAAGCCGAAAATCAGCATCTGCTGCGCCAGTCGGGTGCCAACACCACGGTCGTGACCTCGGAGACGGCAGGCCGGCTGCTTGGCATCGCCAGAAAGACCCCAACCGTCGTCGAGGTCATGGAGGACCTGTTGACCCCCGATGCCGGGTTCGGGCTTGCGCAGCGTGCGGTCGAACCGCGCGAGGTCGGCGGTTCGGCCCGGCATCTGCACGACATCGTGCTCGGCGTCGTACGCAACGGTGAACTGCTACGCGCCGACTCGCCAGGGGCCGATGCCGTCGAGTTGGGCGACCAACTGCTGTACATCAAGAGCGCGGATTCGGAGCACTGAACTAGATGGCGGATTTCCAGCTGCGGAACGTCCCGCTGCTATCCCGGGTGGGCGCCGACCGCGCCGACGTGCTGCGCACCGACACCGATGCCGCCGTCGCCGGTTGGGACGATGCACTGCTCCTGCGCGTGGACCGGCGCAATCAGGTGCTGATCTCGCAGGGGAGCGTGGTGCTCGGTAGCGCGGCCAAGCACTCCAAGACCCCCGACGAGCACGCGGTGTTCCTCGGCCGCCTGGACGACGGCAGGCACGTGTGGGCGGTCCGCAGCGCCCTGGAGGGCCCCGACGATCCCGCCGTCGAATCGGAGGTGCTCGACCTGCGCCGGGCCGGCCCGGTCTTCGACGACGTGAGCGCACAGCTGGTGGCAACCGCGACCGCGCTGCTGAATTGGCATGACAGCGCACGTTTTAGCGCGATCGACGGAGCGCCGACCAAGTCGTTCAAGAGCGGGTGGTCGCGCGTCAACGCCACGAACGGTCACGAGGAGTTCCCCCGCATAGACCCAGCGGTCATCTGTCTGATTCACGACGGGCACGATCGCGCGGTGCTGGCGCGCCAGACGATGTGGCCGGAGCGGCTCTTCTCGTTGATCGCGGGCTTCGTGGAGGCCGGCGAATCGTTCGAGTCGTGCGTCGTGCGGGAGGTCGCCGAGGAGATCGGGCTGGCCGTCAGTGACGTCCGCTATCTGGGCAGTCAGCCGTGGCCGTTTCCGCGTTCCCTGATGGTGGGCTTCCACGCGATCGGGGACCCCGAGCAGGAGTTCGTGTTCAGCGACGGCGAGATCGCCGAGGCGGATTGGTTCACTCGCGCCGAGGTGCAGGCCGCGTTGGAGGACGGCGACTGGAGCAGTGATTCACCGTCGCGACTGCTGCTGCCCGGATCGATCTCCATCGCGCGCGAGATCATCGAATCCTGGGTGGCGTCGGCCTAATTGGCGAGCTTCGCCTTCACGGCCTTGATGCTGGGGTTGGTCAGCGTCGAGCCGTCGGCGAACTTCACGGTGGGCACCACGTGGTTGCCCCCGTTCACGGATCCGACGAATTCGGCAGCCGCGGGGTCGGCCTCGATGTCGACCTCGGTCCAGGCGATGCCTTCGGACTTCAGTGCGGTCTTGAGCCGAAAGCAGTAGCCACACCACGAGGTGGTGTACATGGTCAATTGGTCACTCATAGCGGGTTCAACATATCCGACCGCCCCAACATGCCCCGTCCCCAGCCGTCGTTTGTCGCCGGACACTGCCAAGATGGACGCCATGTCCCTCGAGGCCCCGGCGGCGGCGTTGCGCGCCCTCATCGGCGAGCTGGACGACGAGCAGCGGGAGGCGGTGACGGCCCCCCGCGGCCCGGTGTGCGTGCTCGCCGGTGCAGGCACCGGCAAGACCCGCACCATCACCCGCCGCATCGCGTACCTGGTGGCTGCCGGTCACGTCGCGCCGGGTCAGGTGCTGGCGGTGACGTTCACGTCGCGCGCCGCGGGTGAAATGCGGGCCAGGTTGCGCGCCATGGACAACGAGGCGGGTGCGGGCACCGGCGCCATCCAGGCGATGACGTTTCACGCCGCCGCGCGCAGGCAGTTGCACTACTTCTGGCCGCGGGTGGTCGGCGACACCAGGTGGGAACTGCTCGACAGCAAGTTCGGCGTGGTGGCCCAGGCGGCCAATCGGGCGGCCATCCAGGTCAGCACCGACGACGTCCGCGACCTCGCCGGTGAGATCGAGTGGGCGAAGTCGTCGCTGATAAGCCCGGAGGGCTACGCGGCGGCCGTCACGAAGGTCGGCCGTGACATTCCGCTCGACGCCGCCAAGATCGCGACCGTGTACGCGGGTTACGAGGCCGCCAAGGCTCGCCGCGACGGCACGACGTTACTGGACTTCGACGATCTGCTGCTGCACACCGCGGCGGCCATCGAGAACGATGCGGCGGTCGCTCAGGAGTTCCGCGACCGCTACCGCTGTTTCGTCGTCGACGAATACCAGGACGTCACGCCGCTTCAGCAGCGGGTGCTCAACGCGTGGCTTGGTGAGCGCGACGACCTCACCGTCGTCGGGGACGCCAACCAGACCATCTACTCGTTCACCGGCGCGACGCCGGGCTACCTGCTGGACTTCTCGCGCCGCTTCCCCGATGCCGCGGTGGTTCGGCTCGAACGTGACTACCGGTCCACTCCCCAGGTGGTGTCGCTGGCCAACCGCGTCATCGCGGCGGCGCGCGGGCGAATGGCGGGCAGCAAGCTGCACCTCGTCGGGCAGCGGGAGCCCGGGCCCGTACCCACGTTCGCCGAGCATCCCGACGAGGTAGCTGAGGCGACCTCGGTAGCCAAGGCCATCCGGAAGCTGATCGAGGCGGGTACGACGCCGTCCGAGATCGCGGTGCTCTATCGCATCAACGCGCAGTCGGAGGTCTACGAGGAGGCGCTCACCGAGGCGGGCATCGCCTTCCAGGTGCGCGGCGGTGAGGGGTTCTTCAGCCGTCAGGAGATCCGGCAGGCGCTGGTCGCGTTGCAACGCGCGAGCGAGCGCGCCGCCGAAGCAGAACCCCATGGCGAACTGCCGGACGTGGTGCGGGCGGTGCTCGAGCCGCTGGGGCTCACGGCCCAGGCGCCGACGGGCACCAAGGCCCGCGAACGGTGGGAGGCGCTGACCGCACTGGCCGAACTCGTCGACGAGGAAGTTGCTGCGCGGCCGACGCTGGACTTCCGCGCCCTGTTGACCGAACTGCGCCAGCGCGCCGACTCGCGGCACCCGCCGGTCGTGCAGGGTGTCACGTTGGCCTCGCTGCACGCTGCGAAGGGGCTCGAGTGGGACGCAGTGTTCCTGGTCGGGCTGGCCGACGGCACACTGCCCATCTCGCACGCGCTCTCCCATGGCGCCGACAGTGAGCCCGTCGAGGAGGAGCGCCGGCTGCTCTATGTCGGAATCACCAGGGCCCGAATACATTTGGCGTTGAGTTGGGCGCTGGCCCGGCAGCCGGGCGGCCGGCAAGGCCGTCGCCCGTCGCGCTTCCTCAACGGCGTGGCACCGCAGGCCTCCGGTGAAGCCGCGCCGAGCAAGCCGCGGCGGCAGCGCGGTCCCACCCCACGCTGCCGTGTCTGCAACGGGACGCTGGCCACCCCGACGGCCATCATGTTGCGCCGCTGCGAAACCTGCCCGTCGGACCTCGACGAGGAACTGCTCGCGCAGCTCAAGGAGTGGCGCCTTGCCACGTCGAAAGAACTCAAAGTGCCTGCCTACGTGGTGTTCACCGACAACACGTTGATCGCCATCGCCGAGACGTTGCCCACCGACGACGCGGCGCTCGTTGCGATCCCCGGCATCGGGGCGCGCAAGCTGGAGCAGTTCGGGCCCGACGTGATCGAACTCGTCCGGGCCCGCACGTAAATGCGGCGGCAAAGACAAATACGGTCAACTGTCGCAAAAATCGTGCCAAAACTGCAGGTCAGAAAATCGCTTGTGGGTTTTGGGTGTTAGCTTTATTGTCAGATGCGCCCATTAGGGCACACATCTCGACGACGAAAGGAGGGTCACCAACATGAAGAATTCGAACACGCTCAGCGGAGTAGGCGTTGTCGGTATGTCGTGGACCTTCCACGCCGCCGGCACCGCCGCTCCGGCGGCTCGCTCCGCTATTACGGCGCTGCACGCGTTTCCGCGACCCAAGCGCCACGCCGCAGCCGCCACCGTCGCGTCCGTGAATAGAGGCTCCACCTAGGTAAGCCTCGACAAGCCAAATGGCCACGGACCCGACACCACCGGATCCGTGGCCATAGTTTTTTCGGAAGCCCGAAGGAACCTGGTCTCAGATCCATCAGAAGACGAACAGATGGCTCAGAACGAACAACGACCAGGAAGCAGGGAAGTCGACATGTCGGTCGAGACGTGCCGGAACGCTTGCCAGACAGCCGAACTGCCGGAACTGCCGTGTCACAGCGGCGAACCCGACCTGTGGTTCGCCGAGAACCCCTCCGAGCTCGAGCAGGCCAAGGCCTTATGCGCGGACTGCCCGATTCGGCGGGAGTGCTTGACCGCCGCGCTGGAGCGGGAAGAGCCGTGGGGCGTCTGGGGTGGCGAGATCGTCGAGCGTGGTGTGATCGTCGCCCGCAAGCGGCCCCGTGGCCGGCCCAGGAAGAATTCGCAGCCGGCGGCAGCGTGATCGAGGGGCCGCCTGACGCCGTATTGAGCGTCAGGCGGCAACCTCACGGCGCGAAGCCTGGAATCAGTTCGGTGGCAAGGGCTTTGGTGGGGATGTGCGCGTCCAGCTGACATGAGATCGCGACGTTGGACGCGATGACCCGCATCGGGATGGCCAACTTGGCCGGGATGTCCATCTGCCTGGCCGTCCTGATCGTGTCGGCCGACATGCTGTCCACGTGGCCGGCCGCCATCCGCTGAAGCCACTTGCGGGTGTAGTGGAACACCTCGACCTCAAGCGGTTCCACGTACTGGCGCAGCATGTCGTCGATCTCGGTGATCGACACCTGTTGGCCCTTCTGAATGAAGCCGACCCGCTCCATCGTCGGCAGCAGGTTGTCGTAGTCCTTCTCCTGCGCGTAGCGGACGGTCAGGCCCAGTTCGACGGGAATGCCACCGGGCATGGGGGCGACGGCACCGAAGTCGATGACGCCCATCTTGTCGTCGGGCAGCAGCATGAAGTTCCCGGGATGCGCGTCGCCGTGCATCATTTCGAGCCGGCGCGGCGCGTCGTAGGTGAGCTCGAACAGCCGGGTGCCCATGAGGTCGCGCTCTTCAACGGTGCCCTCGCGGATGATCTTCGCCAGCGGGACGCCTTCCATCCACTCCGCGATGACGACCTTCGGGGCGCTGGCGACGATGGCGGGCACGACGAAGTGCGGGTGGTCCTTGTAGGCCTTCGCGAAGGCGCGTTGATTCTCGGCCTCGAGTCGGTAGTCCAGCTCCATCTCGGTGCGTTCGATCAGTTCGTCGACGACGCCCTGGATGTCGGCGCCAGGGGCGAGTTGCTTGAACACCGACACCATGCGCTTCATCGTCTTCAGATCGGCGCGAAGCGCCTCGTCTGCGCCGGGGTACTGGATCTTGACGGCGACCTCACGGCCGTCGTTCCACACGCCCTTGTGAACCTGGCCGATGCTGGCCGACGCGACCGGTTCGTCGTCGAACGAGCTGAATCGGTCGCGCCACTTGGTGCCGAGCTGAGCGTCCAGCACGCGATGCACCTTGGCCGCGGGCAGCGGTGGCGCGTCCTTCTGTAGCTTCGTCAGCGCCTCGCGGTAGGGCGCAGCGAACTGATCGGGTACGGCGGCCTCCATGACGGAGAGCGCCTGCCCGACCTTCATCGCGCCGCCCTTGAGCTCACCGAGCACCGTGAAGAGCTGGTTGGCCGCCTTTTCAATCAATTCGGCGTTGACGTCGTCCCTGGACTTGCCGGTCAGCCGTTTGCCGAAGCCGAGCGCCGCGCGCCCCGCGAAGCCGACGGGCAAGCTCGCCAACTTCGCATTGCGGGCGGCTTGGCCGCGCCTGATGTCTGCCACCCGACCATTGTCCACGACCACCCTGGGTGGCCCCATCTGGCGTGCCGAACTGCACGTAAGTCATTGCAGTCGGGCGTCAACACTCGCATCGCGGATGCCGTGACCATCGTCTGGCGGTGGTCGTGCCTGCATCGACGTCGAACTCGAGTGTGGTGTCCAGGGTCGGCAGTGGCCCGCTGGCTCGAGCGTCGTGCCCATCGCCGATTGCGCTGATGACCCGATGGACCTGGTTGAGCGCCAAGGCTGCGGTGGCGAGCACGGTGGCCCTGTCGGCGTTGCCCACCGCGCCCCGTAGCTGGGCGGCCACGGCAGGCCAGTCGGCGTCACGGTCGCTTCGGTGGAGGTCTGCACAGCGCAAACAACTCGTCACGCCCGGAATGACGAGGGGGCCGATCAATCCGATGCCGTCACGCACGCGGACCGGCAGGTGCGCGACCTCGGCCTCATGCAGGTCACGCACCAGGCGCGGGTCGGATACCAGGAAGTCCGTCAGGACCACGAGGTCCGCCGTGGCAGGCGTGACCACGGCGTGGCCGAGGTTGCTGTGACGGACCCTGGCTCCCGAGCATCGCAGCCCGCTGGTCATGAGATCCGATAGCGGCCCGCGGCCGTGGATGCGGACGGAGGCCGAACGCTTCCGTGGACGGTCGATGGTGACCAATCCCGCCGCGGTCAGCGATGCGACGAGGTCGGACATCGCAGCCGACGCTGCGATGCCCCGATCGAGTGCCAGCGTGCAGAGCTCGGAGACGACGACGCCCGATTGCATGGCCCGCAGCAGGTCGGCCAGCGCGGGTGCGCTCAGCCCCTCGGGCGGGCGGACCAACTTTGCGCGCCGCGGATCCCAACCCACCTGAACAACGCCGTCCGGTCGGATCAGCACCGGCAGCGCCGGGTTGAGCGTATGCCGCAACACGACTCGACTGTGCCACGAAAGCGCGGGCCGACGAATTAGTTATCCACAGGCCCGCGTAGACCGAGTTAGTTGCCGTCTTGCTCGCGCTCGAGGTCGGCGATTGCCTCGTCGAAGCCGCTGGTGTCGCCGCCGACGATGCGATCGATGAACGCCGCGGGTTCGTCGAGATCCTCGGCGCCGGGGAGCAGATCGGGGTGCTGCCACACCGCGTCGCGGGCATCGGAGCCGACCGCTGCGGTCAGCCGCTCCCACAACACCGCGGCCTCGCGCAGCTTGCGGGGCCGCAGTTCGAGCCCGACGAGCGTGGCGAAGGTCTGCTCGGCGGGTCCGCCCGTGGCGCGGCGGCGCCGCAGCGTTTCGCTGAGGGCGGACGTGCCGGGGATGCGGTCGCCGAGCGCCTCGCCAACCACGGTCTGCACCCACCCGTCGATCAGGGCGAGCAGCGTCTCGAGCCGTTCGAGGGCCGCGACCTGCTCCGGAGTGGCCTTTGGCTCGAAGATGCCCTGATTGAGCAGTTGCTCCATAGCGGCCGGATCGCCAAGCATCTCGGGATTGAAACCCTGGGCCAGACCCTCGATGCCGCTCGTGTCGACCTTCATGCCCTTGGCGAACGCCTCGATGGCGCTGAGCAGTTGGCTGGACAACCACGGCACGTGGCTGAACAGGCGGTGGTGCGCGGCTTCCCTGGCGGCCAGGAATATCAGGATCTCACTGCGTGGCTGCTCGAGGTCTTCACCGAGCGCCTCGATGGCCTCCGGCATCAGGGCGGCCACCCCCTTGGGGCCGAGCGGAATCCCAATGTCGGTGGAGGTCAACACTTCTCGCGACAGCTTGCCGAGCGCCTGGCCCAATTGCGAACCGAATGCCATACCGCCCATCTGCGACATCATCGCCAGCAGGGGACCGGCCATGCTCTTGGCCTCTTCGGGCAGCGTCGACGCCCAGACCGTCGAGATCTGCTCGGCCACCGGGTCGCACAGTCGCTTCCAGGTGTTCATCGTGTTGTCGACCCAGTCGCTTGGGGTCCACGCGACCGATTGCGTCGTCCCGGCAGGCAGCGCGGTGACGCCGTCCAGCCAGGTTTCGGCCAGCCGGACGGCGTCGGCCACGGCGCTGCTGGTCTGCTCGGAAACGGGATTGACGAACCCGATCGAGCTTCCCGCCAGTTGCCGGGCAAGGTCGTAGTTGACCGGTCCGGACTGTTGGCCACCGCCCATGACGTTGCCTGCACCGCTGAACATCTCGCCAAGCTTGGCAAAGATCTGGCCGAGGTCGGCCATGTCGAAATCGCCCCCGCCGATACCGAAGGGATCCGAACCCGAACCGGAGTCTGGGTCCTTCTTGCGCTTGTCTCGATCGGGGTCATCTCCCGGGGAGAAGCCGAAGGGCAGGTCAGCCATGCTTCAACGGTACTCACCGCACGCGCCGGCGGTGGGGTTGCGGGTCACGCTGTGAGTGAACCCACCGGCGGGCCGAACCCCGTGACCGGGGAATCGGTTGCATCGAGCCTTAGTGTGGGCGTCGTGAACAGGCGGATCTTGACCGTGCTGGTGGCCCTCGTGCCGATATTGGCCTTCGGCGTACTGCTGTCGGCAGTGACGGTGCCGTTCGTGGCGTTGGGCCCGGGCCCGACGTTCGACACGCTCGGTGAGGTCGACGGCAAGCAGGTCGTGGACATCCAGGGGACTCCGGTGCATCCGACGTCCGGGCACCTCAACATGACCACGGTGTCCCAAAGTGACGGGCTGACGCTCGGTCAGGCGCTGACGCTGTGGTTGTCGGGCCGCGATCAGCTGGTGCCGCGCGATCTGGTCTATCCGCCGGACAAGTCGAAGGACGAGATCGACAAGGCCAATTCGACGGATTTCAAGCAGTCCGAGGACAGCGCGGAGTACGCCGCCCTGTCATTTCTGGGGAAGTATCCCTCGGCAGTGACGGTCCAGACGGTGACCGACAAGGGCCCGTCGACTGGCCTTCTGAAGCCAGGGGATGCCATCGACTTGGTGAACAACAAACCGGTGGCGAACCTCGACGAGTTCACCTCGGTGCTCAAGGCCACCAAGCCAGGTGACACGTTCGTCGTCGACTATCGGCGCAAGAGCGGAGAGTTGGGCACCGCGACGATCACGTTGGGGGACAACCCGGACCGTGACTACGGATTTCTTGGCATCGGCGTGCTGGACGCGCCGTGGGCACCGTTCACCATCGACTTCAACCTCGCGAACATCGGCGGCCCCTCCGCCGGGTTGATGTTCAGCCTCGCCGTGGTCGACAAGCTCACCACTGGAGACGTCAACGGCGGCAAGTTCGTCGCGGGCACGGGCACGATCACCAGCGATGGCAAGGTGGGCCCGATCGGCGGCATCACCCACAAGATGGAGGCCGCGGTCGAAGCGGGTGCGACGGTGTTCCTGGTGCCCGCGGACAACTGTGCCGAGGCGAAGTCGGCCCACGACGACGACTTGCGGCTGATCAAGGTGGACACCCTTGCCGACGCGGTATCAGGGCTGAAGACCTATTCCGCCGGTGGCGAACCTCCCGGATGCTGAGCGGTCCCTGCGCGACCGTTGCGTAGAGTTGTGCCACGTCGACGCGATGATCGAGCCTGACGTCATGAGTACTGGACACCTGGACTGGAGTTGACGAGTGGGGATGCGGCCCGCGGCGAAGATGCCGAAGCTAACCCGGCGGAGCCGGATACTGATCGCGATCGCGCTCGCCGCCGTGCTGCTTTTGCTGATCGGACCGAAGCTGATCGACGCCTACGTCAACTGGCTGTGGTTCGGTGAGCTCGGCTACCGCTCGGTGTTCACCACCACGCTCTTCACCAAGCTGATCGTCTTTCTGGTGGTGGGCGTGCTGATCGGCGCGGTCGTCTTTGCCGCGCTTGCGTTGGCGTACCGCACCCGACCGGTCTTCGTCCCGACCGCAGGGCCCAACGACCCGATCGCGCGCTACCGCACCATCGCGATGTCGCGGCTCAAGCTCTTCGGCTTCGGCATCCCGGTGTTCATCGGGGTGATTGCCGGCGCCATCGCGCAGCTCGACTGGATTCGGGTGCAACTCTTCCTGCACGGGGGAACCTTCGGCATAGCCGACCCCCAGTTCGGCATGGATCTTGGCTTCTACGCGTTCGACCTGCCGTTCTACCGAATGGTGCTGACCTATCTGTTCACGGCCACGTTCCTCGCGTTCATCGCGAACCTGTTGGGCCACTATCTGTTCGGGGGCATCCGGCTGGCGGGGCGCAGCGGCGCGCTGAGCAAGTCGGCGCGCATCCAGCTGGTCACCCTGGTCGGAACGCTGGTACTGCTCAAGGCATTTGCGTACTGGCTCGACCGCTACGAGCTGCTGAGCCACACCCGCGGCGGCAAGCCGTTCACCGGCGCGGGGTACACCGACATCAACGCGGTGTTGCCCGCCAAGCTGATCCTGTTGGCCATCGCGGTGATCTGTGCGGTCGCCGTGTTCTCCGCGATAGTGCTGCAAGACTTGCGGATTCCCGCGATCGGCGTGGTGCTGCTGCTGCTGTCGTCCCTCATCGTTGGTGCGGGCTGGCCACTGATCGTCGAGCAGTTCAGCGTGAAACCCAATGCCGCGCAGAAGGAAAGCGAATACATCAGTCGAAGTATCACGGCTACCAGACAGGCTTACGGCCTGACCGACGACGTCGTGACCTACCGCGACTACAGCGGCGACGCGCAGACCACTGCGCAACAGGTCGCAGCTGACCGTGCGACGACCTCCAACATCCGGCTCCTCGACCCCACCATCGTCGCTCCGGCGTTCACGCAGTTCCAGCAGGGCAAGAACTTTTACTACTTCCCCGACCAGCTGGCCATCGACCGCTACAACGGCCCCGACGGCAACCTGCGTGACTTCGTCGTCGCGGCGCGCGAACTCAACCCGGACCGGCTGATCGACAACCAGCGCGACTGGATCAACCGGCACACCGTCTACACCCATGGCAACGGCTTCATCGCCTCGCCGGCCAACACGGTGCGGGGCGTGGCCAACGATCCCAACCAGAACGGTGGGTATCCGGAGTTCCTTGCCAGCGTCGTCGGCGCCAATGGCACTGTGGTGCAACCGGGTCCGGCTCCGCTGGACCAGCCGCGCGTCTACTTTGGGCCCGTCATCTCGAATACGGCGGCCGACTACGCGATCGTCGGCAAGAACGGCAACGACCGCGAATACGACTACGAAACCAACACCGAGACCAAGAACTACACCTACGCGGGTACGGGCGGCGTTCCGATCGGTAATTGGCTGACGAAGACGGTGTTCGCAGCCAAGTTCGCCGAGCGCAACTTCTTGTTCTCCGACGTCATCGGGCCGAACAGCAAGATCCTGTTCAACCGTGACCCAACCAAACGCGTGGAGGCGGTGGCGCCGTGGTTGACCACCGACACCGGGGCGTACCCCGCGATCGTCAACAAGCGGATGGTGTGGATCGTCGACGGGTACACCACCCTGGACAACTTCCCGTACTCCGAGCTGACCAGTCTGTCGTCGGCCACCGCCGACTCCAACGAGGTTGGGCTCAACCGGCTTCCGCTGGACAAGCAGGTGAACTACATCCGCAACTCGGTGAAGGCCACCGTCGACGCGTACGACGGGACCGTCACGCTGTACGCGCAGGACGAGAACGACCCGGTGCTCAAGGCGTGGGAGTCCGTCTTCCCCGGCACCGTCAAGCCCAAGAGTGACATCAGCCCCGAACTTCAGGCGCACCTGCGCTACCCCGAGGACCTGTTCAAGGTGCAGCGGGCGCTGTTGGCCAAGTATCACGTCAACGATCCGGTGACGTTCTTCTCCACGTCGGACTTCTGGGACGTGCCCCTTGATCCGAACCCGACGGCCAGCAGCTTCCAGCCGCCGTACTACATCGTCGCGAAGGACATTGCACAGAACGACAATTCGGCGTCCTTCCAGCTCACCAGTGCGATGAACAGGTTCCGCCGGGACTTCCTGGCGGCCTACATCAGCGCGAGCTCGGACCCGGGGACGTACGGCAAGATCACCGTGCTGACCATCCCAGGCCAAGTCAACGGGCCCAAGCTGGCCAACAACGCGATCACCACCGACACCGCGGTCAGTCAGGACCTCGGCGTCATCGGTCGCGACAACCAGAACCGCATCCGGTGGGGCAACCTGCTGACGTTGCCGGTGGCCCAAGGCGGGCTGCTCTACGTGGAGCCCGTCTACGCCTCGCCAGGGGCCAGCGACGCGCAGTCGTCGTACCCGCGTCTCATCCGCGTGGCGATGATGTACAACGACAAGGTCGGCTACGGGCCGACGGTGAGCGCGGCGCTGACCGAGTTGTTCGGTCCGGGTGCCGGGGCGACGGCCACCGGGCCCGAGCCGACTGACGCGCCCGCTGGGCAGTCGCCAGCGGTGCCGCAGGGCCAACAGGTGCCACCGGCCGCAGCGCCGGGTAAGGCGCCGGAGGTGCCGACTCCCATCGCGGTAGTTCCGCCGGGCGGTCCCCAGCAGATCTCGGCAGCGAAAGCAGCAGCGCTGCAAGAGGTTACCTCTGCGCTGGACAACGTCCAGCAGACCCAGAAGAGCGGCAACTTCGCAGACTACGGGCAGGCGCTGCAGCAGCTGGACGACGCGATGAACAAGTATCGGGCGGCCAAGTAGGCCGTCGGTGCTGGGAAGTTGCTGAACTGATGCTCCCTGTCAGAGGCCGCACAATTGAGTGGCGGACCCGGGGAGGGAGCGGGGATACCGCTGACGGCGTCGCAGGTGCTTGGCTCGGCCCCGGAGGCGACGACGGGGGCTGGCATCCGTCTTGTCCCCTCGCTTGCCGACATTTGGCGTGCGGGTCACCGACGACAAGCTGCAGATCATGATCGGCCCGGGGTGCAACTACGTCACCAAGCTGACGCTGTGGTTCGACGACTATGACCCGAAGCTTGTGTTGACCTCGTTGGATCCTCAGGCTACGAGTGACCACCGCGCTGCCGGAGAGCTTCGACTGGCGCACGGCCAAGGAGATCTCCATCGAAGTGCTTTCGGCACCAGGGGGCTTTCCGGGGACCGCGAATATGTCTGACGTCGTGAACGATTCACCACAGCATCCCGTCGACACCTACGGGTTTCAGGGCGTGGGTTGGCTCACCGAGACCGAAGCTGCCGCCCGGGACGGCAAGGCGTTTCTGGCGCCGTGCACCCCAGATCCGGGGAAGAAGTGAGACCTCGTCACCCCTGTTGAGCACGCGATTTGGACTGCAACGGTGTAGTCGGTAACGTTGTGTTCACCAACGCGGGGTGGAGCAGCTCGGTAGCTCGCTGGGCTCATAACCCAGAGGTCGCAGGTTCGAATCCTGTCCCCGCTACCAGGTAAAACGGCCCCCGGAGATGCCTCCGGGGGCCGTTTTCATGCCGCTTGTGAACGGATTTGTGAACATTAGCCTTGCTCATCATCTGGGTCGGGGTCCCAACCGTCCCCGATGAGGAAGGACGCGGCCTGCTGGGCCGCCTCACGGTCGTCGTTCGTGATCACGTGGGCGTAGGTCTGGAGGAAGAATCCGACGTCCGCGTGTCCGATTCGTTCGCTGAGAATCTTCGGGCTGACACCGGCTTTCAGTGCGCCGGTGGCATACGAGTGGCGCAGATCGTGGAACGTGATCCGCGAGAGCCCCGCGGCGGCGGCGAGGCGGTCGAATCGCTGTCTGATCGTGTCCGGATGTGGTGGGCGGCCGTCCTCGAAGGTGAACACGTAATCGCCGGGGTGATAGTCGGCGCCGAAGAATTCGCTCTCGCCGTCTTGATGTTCGCGCCATCTGCGCAGTGCCGCGACGGTGGCCCGATCGATCGATATCGTCTGGTCGGCATTCTCGGTTTTGCCACCCGCTTTGTCCCGCGCGTGGCCAGCGACGACGACCCGGTTGTCGTGCACGGTGATCTCGCCGGCGTCGAGGTCGACGGCTGACCACTTGAGACCACAAATCTGGCCCCGTCGGATCCCGGTTGTCAGTTCGAGGAGGAAGAGCGGTGCGAACCGGTCGTGCTGCACCGACAGGAGGAAGGCTTGGATCTGGTCGGGCGTCCACACCATGCGACGCTTTCGAGGCCGTTTGGGTGGTTTGATGTTGCTTGCCGGGTTGTAAGCGATGTACTTCCAGGCGACGGCATCAACGAGCGCGCGGTGGATCATCGCATGGATGTTGCGTACCGTTTTGGGTGCAAGGCCACTGGTCATCGGTTTGGCGATGATGCCGGATCTGTACCGCCGAACCGCCGCTCGTGCTGCGTGGATCGTCGTCTTACATGCGTCGGAAACCTCACGAGCCGTGGGGTTTTCGCCCTTGATGACCCGATCCGACCAGTAGACGTACATCTCGCTGTTGCGGTCGCGCTTGACGCGTCCTTCCGCGAGCAGCTTCCCGTAAAGCTTCAACAGTTGGGGTTCGTCGAGGCTCTGGAGGCGTTGGCCGCCGATCCGGGGAATGACGTATGCCCGGGCGTAGTCCTTCCAGTTCTGCCACGTTGTGGCGTCGATCGACGGTTCGATAGCCGTGAACCATTCGTTGAGGAATTGGGCGACTGTGCGAGTCGCGGGCCTTACGACGCGGCCGCGGTCAGCTTCGCGCATCGCGTCGCGGCAGGCGGTCCATGCTTCCTTCTTAGTGGCGAAGCCGCCCTTGCTGATCCAAGGGTAGACGCCGGTCGACGGATCCTGTTCAGGGCTGCGGAAGCGGTACGTCCATGTCTTACCACGCTGGTAGACAGTGCCTTTCACTATGCGACCAACTCTCGAAGCTGAGCGGTCACGATGTAGACACGACCGCCGAACCTGCGCACTGGAAGTTCGCCCGAAGCGGCGAGTCGATACGCCGCCGCGCGGCTGATGCCCAGGATTTCCGCGGCCCGGGGGACGGCAAGGAGCAGCGGCAATTGGTCAAAGACGTTGTTCTCCAATTGTTTCACCTCCTCTTGAATCGAATTCGGAAATATGCCGGCCGACCGAGCCTGGCCGCATTTGAGGACTGCAGCGGGGACAGAATGTCGCCGCCTCGGTTCCGTTCGGCAGAGTGATGGTGATGGTCCGCGACTGATCGTCTTCGCACTCGCCGCACCAAGAGATGCCACGTCGGAGCGACGAGTTCGGTGGCGTTGGGAGCTCAGCAAGGTGGCGTGCAAGGACTGCGGCCGGGTACCGGACTCCCTCTGGACTTCGTGACAGGTGAGCCTTGAGACTCTGCGCGGTCCATCCCGACGCCAGGGCGCGCTCAATTGCCGGCGAGAGCTTCGCCGCTTCCCGGTCGCTGAGCCGCCAAGGCTCTGGCATGGATCGTAGAAAGCGCGACGGTTCGGATGGGGATTCTTCTGGAGGATTCAAGGCGTCTGTACGTCGGACCCCCGGGGGGTCCAGATCTTGGACCCTCCCGGTCTCGGTGGGAGACCCCGCCCGTCCCGCCTGCGGACCGGGGGGTCCTGGATTTGGACCGGCCTTGAGGTGAGCCGCATCTGGATGATGGAGGAAGTACCGACTGCATCGCTGGGCCCCTGATTCGTGATACTGAGCGACTCGCGTGATAAGCCCTTCGCGCTCAAGTCTGTTTAGGGCGTTGAGGACTGTGCTTCGCGCGGCGCACGACTCTGCCATGAGCGTTCGGACTGACGGGTAGCAAGAAAACTGCTCATCTGCTTTGTTCGCAAGGAGAATGAGGATGAGCCTCATCGTCGGCGAACCGACGTTGATATCAGTCGCCCAGTCGAGGGCCTTCCAGCTCATCGGCTAGGAAGGGATGGAATCGAGTCGCGGACGGGGATTGGCTGACACCTCAAGTCTGAAACGAACAAGTGGCGCTGTCCTTACCCACGTCACATCATGGCGACGAATCGGCATGTTTTGTAAGTGATCTCGCATGAGGCAGAACGTATGCCGACACTTGGAACGCAGTCCACCACCTGAGCCACATTGGGCCGGGAGGATACGGGAATTCGTCGTTTGTCTTCGGCCGTCGTTGATGCACAGCGAATTCCAGGGCAGGGACGACGTCCCTTTTGGGGCGCCGCAGCGTTTCCTAAATGGCGATGGCCGCATCGCTTCGGCACAATGGGAAACGTGAGCGGTGAGGGCGAGACGGAGTATTGGTTGTCGGTGCTTGGGATTCGGGAGTCATTGGCGCAGTCCGACGAAGACATTGCGGCCGGCCGCACGTACGGGGAGGCCGAAGTACGTGCGCTTCTAGTCGATATGCGCGCCGAGTTGGCTGCGGCCGACGCCGACTATGCTTCCGGAAACACGGTCAGCGGAGAGGAATTGCGGCGCCGTCACGGATTGTCGTGATCGTCGCCAGCTGAGAGCGGATCCTTGAGCGTTTCCAGGTTGGCCTCATAGACTTGCTGGGCGTAGGCGTCGATGCCGAGCGCCGGCGCGGCCCGGGTTGTGTACGCGTGTAGGCCGCTACGCAAGTGCTCGGCTGCATCCATGGTGTCCACGATAGGACGATTAGCGACGTAGGACCGACGAAGGGCGACCGCGGCGAGCATGCTGCGCAGTGCGGGGTCCGGATAGGCCGCAGCGGTAGAGCGAATGAGCGGGTCAATGTCGAACCGGTTCACCCTGGTCAGCACGGACGACACCGCGGATAACCCTTCTGGGGCCACCGCCCGGATGACTCTGGGTAGCTCAACTTCAGCCAAAGCAGATGTTATCCAACGTATTCGGTGCGTCCGTCGAGCCAGTCACCTAGTTGGTCGGACTCGGCTCCTATTCGAATCAGCTTTACCAGGGTCGAGGTATCGAGGTAGATGACGGGGCTAGTACCGTTCCTCGGCGCGCATTTGCTGCAGCAGCATGCTCGCGTCGAGACCGCCCTGCATAGGAATGGTGGGACGAGGCGCCCGGCCGCGCGCTGTCGCCGGTTGAACCCTGCCTGAACTGATCAACGCGTCAAGCGGGCCGGCGGAAGCCGGGATTATTCGGGCGATCACCTCTCCGCGCTCAGTGAGGGTGATCTCCTCGCCACGCTTCACGCGGGCCAACACCTTTGACGTCTCTTGGTTGAGCACTCGTATGGATACTTCACTCACACAGCCAGTGTCGTACATATGTGTTCTACACGCCACGGGTGGGCTTGGCCTCCTGCCGTCACGCGAGCCGGTCAGGGGAGTGCCCGGGAGCGTGGACGGGGTAGGGGTTTCGGCGATCGCCGCCTCCCACGGGGTGCAGCGTCACGACCTTAGGTGCGTTGATTGCGGTCCTTGTACTTCACAAATCCGTCGACCGCCTGCGGGGTCACACCCAGTTGCGCTGCAATCCACGGGAATCCCCGACCAAGTTCAATCAGTCGCCTTGCCGCGGCCCGTCGACGCTCTCGGGCATCGGCTAGGGCGGTCGTCAACCTCTCCATCTCGGCATGCGCCGCGAGCAGCTCCTCGACTGCGCTGCTCTCATCCACCCTAGGGCTCGCTTCAATCGTCAGATGTGTAGCCGTAATCCGGTATTCCGGATTATTCCAGAGTGACTTGATGGGTTCCCACTGCCCTGCCGGATCGTCCTATGCAGAGACCAGCTGTCGATCGGGCCGCGCTGCGAGCTCCACCGCCGCGTGCAGCGTGTCATTGATTAGACGTTCTAAAGCTTCGTAGGTGAAGTGAACTGTCGAGCCTGACGTAAGCTTCAGTGATATTAGCCGGCCATGGCGATCGACTGACACCACTACCTCGCCGCCGGCGCTCGATACTCGGACTTCCGTGCTCGGCGACCGCCGTTGAAGTTCGTTCACCGCGGTCCGAATGCGTCCGATGCGATCCGCGACCTGCGTGGCTATAGCTGCTTCATAGTCCATGGCTCCAGCCCTCTCAGAAATCGATGGTCCGCGCGTACGCCGCGACTTGCGCCGCTGACCGAAGGGCGCACCGGTCTCCGTCATCGCTTCGCACCCGCTGATCGATAGCCAACTGAAAGCGCAGACGCGCCAGCGTATGCAGCCGCACAATCCGCATCGCCAACTCCTCCGCCGGCAGATCCATCACTGCCGGACTCAGCCGCACCCCAAGTGCGCCCCCATCGACTCCAATTGACACCACCAATTCACCGCGACCACTCGATGCTTCGTAGCCATCCATACCAGGACCTCCGAGCTCGTCCATCAAGACTGTCTTGATGCTAGACGGAGCATGACTGAATATCAAGACTGTCTTGATGCCGGTCTTTCGCCGGTTAGCCAGAGGACGAGGAGCGCGCTTTGACATTTGCCATCGTGTTGCTTATAGGCAACATGACGTGCGCATATGCGGTTGAAGTGAATGTGCTCGCGGAGTGGTGGATGTCGGCGGACGAGGTTACGGTGAGTCACATGAGTGTGGGCACGCCACCAGCCGCAGGTACGTCGCGGAGTTGGGTTTCCTGGCTAGCGCTTCTGTTGGGAGCGGTGGCAGTGGTTCTCGGTGCGCTTGCTCTGTTCGGTTCACCAGCGCCGGACGCGCCGTCAGCGCGATCGGCGGAAATGACACCACTCGCACCGCCTACCGAACAGAAGACCGCCAGAGGAGCTGATGCGTGCAGTGTCGCGGTGACAGCCACAGAGGCGATTGCCCGTGACCGACGTCCGTTCTTGGAGGCACCCCCGCAGTGGGACGATCCAGTCACCGCTGCGGCTCTCACCCGTGCGCAAGCCTCGGCGCTCGTCGAACTCGAGGCAATGGGGGCTGCGGTCGGACCTTCTACGCCGGCCCAACTCGCTGAGGCCATTGCGTCGTACCGCAGCGGAATCCTGGACACGCTTGACGCTGATACCCGGCGGCTGCCCGCCGCCATTTCCAACGCAGCATCTGACCGCGCGTCGGCGGCGGCACGAAAGATCACCACCTTTTGCAAAGGAGAATGAACATGCGGCGTATTGACCTTGACGCTGCGATGGCGCAATCCGCCAACGCAGACGCGCCGGAAGTGGGCGCTCCCACTGAGTCCAACACCGCGGCGGCCCCTGCGCTGTCAAAGGTTGTAGCTGACCTCGAACTGGCCGCGCATCAGGGCGCGACCCTGGTAGCAGCCCTAGATCAAAGGCTGACGTCTGGTTACTCCGCCCATCGGCAAGCAATTGCAACGCTCATGCACATCGACGCCGACAACGCTCAAGCGCTGACTGCCGTCAGCCACCTTTGACGGCTGGTAGCTCTATGGCAGCGGTGGCTCATGCTGGCAGCGGCATAGCGGGACTGATCGTTACACGCGACATCGAAATGCCTGATCCAGACTCTTTCACGCAGCTCGCAGCGGCGCACGCGGCGACAGCAGCACGACTGGAAGCTTCAGCAGAGCAGCTCCGTGTCGATAACCGAACACGTGAAACCGCCGCTCGCTCAACGGGATTTGAGATCGGACACCTCAAAATGAAGCAAGCTGAGATCGCGGCCGCGGGAGGGGCAGACTATTACGGGCGTCTGTCCGCAGCTGCGGGCTCTGTCGCCGCGGCGATCTCCGAAGTCGCCGCAGGACACACGGCCCTGATACTTCTCGCAGAGGCCGAGCTGCAGCGACCTAATGCTGACCAAGCGGAGATCATCCGTCGCTACCTGTCGACCGTCGCGTAATTCCCCCGGGGTGTCCGTCACGTAATTCCGCCACCCGGTGGGCCTCGGTGTAGGTCTACCGGGTGGGTTTGGTGTTGTCTACTGGCGCGCTAGC